>NZ_JAOQNX010000015.1 GCF_025961575.1 Rhodoblastus acidophilus
ACACTCGAGCTTCACAGCTCAAAAGTATCGCGATGAACTTAAGATACGTGATCGTCGGTTTGTTCCTCATGAAAGACCTTCAAGTTTCCTCGAAGATCAACGCAAGGACTTCCGCCGTCCACGTTTCTCTTTCTTCCGATGCGATTGTCAAACAGCAGGGCCAAAGAATTTAAGCCTCACACCCTAAGGTGTCAACCCGATCCTTCAGCGACACGTCATCCCCGGCGACCTAGCCGGCCAAACCAAGAAGGTTCAGTTGAAGACGCGTCAGCGTCCGCCGCCAGTGACCGGCAGCGACGCCGTCGATGTCCGGCTTATAGGACCTCCCCGATCGAACCGTCAAGCGCCTTTTTCAAAAAAGTTGCATTATTTCGAAATTTGCAGATTAATGCGTTTGGAAACATGCACTTACGCACATCATGAAGCCCTTACGCTCCCGCTGCGCAAAAAAAAACGGCCGCGTCAGCGGCCGGATCAATCAGCGATCGGGATCGTTCAGTAACCGCCAAGCCTGAGGTTCTGCAGGCTCATCAGCGTGCTGGAGCTCATCATCGTGCCGGAGGAACTGGAGGAGTCGAACAAGCTGAGCACCAGATTTGCGCTTGAGGTCCCCGCCCCCGGGTTCTGGACGTCATACTGCGCCGTGAAGCGCTCAAGGAATTTCTGCACCTTGGCGCTGTCCTTGAAATCCGAATATTTGAGCAGCTTGTCAAAGCGCGCCGCCTGCGTGTCGACGTTCTGCACCGACGTATAGGACGAAATGCCCAACGTCGTCTGCACGACCTTCAGCAGGTTCGTGTCCGCGAGAATACTGTAGCCATCGGTGATGCTCGACGCATGGTCGCGAAAATAGAGGGCCAACTGCACGCCGGGGTTGGTCTGCCCCTGATTCGTCTCCAGCGTTTGCATGACATATTTGTCGACCACGCCCTGCTGCGCCGCCGTCTGCTGGGTGGTGGCTTTTCCAAGGGTGGCGAAATCGAAAACCTTCACCAGAGCGGTGATCTTGGGATTGTTAAGCTTGACGGCCAGCGCCTTGGAGCCGGACAAACCCTGCTCAAGCGCGGTCTGGATCATTTTCTTCGCATAGGTCATGTCGCCAAGGCCGAAGGCGTTCATGACATAATTGAACAGGCGGGTGTTTTTCACCAATTGCTCGGCGCTGGTGACCTTGCCGATATTGGCCTGGTAATATTTGGTCGCCTGCGACACCACGGGGTCCGCAGCCGTCAGCTTCTGATAGCGGGAAAGATTTTTGGAGATTTGCAGGTAATCTATAAAGGTGCTCACGATGGGGTCTCCGCAACGGGGTCGCGCGAGGTCAAGGACAGACCGAAGGCCTCCTGCGGAACTGGCGTGCAATCGATCAACCGCAGGCTTGGCCCACGCACCCGGTCTCCCGCAGAGGCCTGCGCCGCTATGGCGTGCAGCTCTCGCAGGCAGAGCGCCACGGAATCGGCCACCTGCATGTCGCGTCGCCCCTGAATCGGCGCATTGCGCAAGGCTCGGTGGATCGCTTCCAGGCGATTGATGATTTTTTCCATCACGGCGTCCGTCCTGTTCTTCTGGACGGAGCTTCCGCAAGCCCGGTTAATTTCGCTTCAACTTCCGCGAGAAAATGCGTTCGATCACGCTCCGAGAGCGCGGTGTGTCGGCGGAGCGTAAACGGCCGAGGCGCGGGAGAGATTGCGCTGGTCCATCTTGGCCGCCAAGGTTTCGGCGAAGGCGCTGGCGATGCCGCTCGCGCGCGGCTGCGCGACATCCATAGCCTGCGGGGCCGGTGCTGCGACGGGCGCCGGCGCGGCGGCCGGTTGGGCGTATTCCGCGCGCGGCTGCGGCTGCGGCATGGTGTTCTGCAAGATGTCACAAAGCTCGTTGATGGAGCGATCCAGCGAAACGAGCGCGCGATATTCAGGAACCTGGAGCAGGCGCTGACGCATTTCCTCCCGAAGCGCGCGCATGGACTCGAGAATTTCGTGGGGCATCGAATCAATCCTCCGTATCAGACGCCCCAACAATCCGCGTGAAAACTGGCGCGAGGCTTTCGTTTCCTACGAAAGCTTCGCAAAAGGATTCGGTTTTTTACTGGAACGGACGGGATGAGCCCGTCCAAGCCGCCCAAAGGACCGCCGACCTCATGATCGCCACCTGTTTCTCTGCGTCGGACGACATTTCAGTCGTTGCGAACAGCCCCGCGATTCTGCGCCTGCGCCTGCTTGAAATGCAATTCGCCGCCGCCGGCCCGCTGCCGGAGTCGCAGCGTCAATCGACCTATGACCTGATCGGCGCGCTGAAGCGCACCATTGCGGAAAAGCCCTGCCTCAGCTTCGCCGATGTCGTCGCCAAGCTGAAAACCTGCGACGAGTTGCGGCGCGACGGCATCGGCGAACGGGCGGACGATTCGCAACTGGACATGATGCGCAACGCCTTCGCCGACCTTCGCGACCAGGCGCGCCAGCTTCAGCCGGCCGCCTAATCCGAGCGCCCCATGGCCCCGCGTGACCTGACTGCTGAGAAAATCTCGCTCGGCCGCCCCTCCATTTTCGACCTGTTCCGGCGCAAGCCGCGCGGCGAAGTCACGTATAGCGTGCTTTCGAACGGACCGGCCGCCTTCGCGGACGAGCGCCGCGACGCGCCGCGACGGCGGACGCGCCTGCGCTCCGGCAAGGTTTTGGACCGCGCCAACGCCTTTGTGGTGGAAACCTCGATCCTCGACCGCTCCGCCGGCGGCCTGCGCCTCCGCCTGGCGCGCGACTGCGAGGCGCCCGAGATCTTTCATCTGTTCGACGACGAAACCGAGAGCATCTTCGCCTATCGCGTGATCTGGAGACGTCAGAACACGCTGGGCGCCCGCATGCTGCCGGGCGGCCCCATTCCGGCGACGCGCCGGCAGATCATCGAATTGCGCGGAAAATTCTACGCCATCAAGGATTGACGGCCCGCGACCTCGCCAGGCGCGGCCAGCGCCACCTGAGCCCGCATCACGCAAAAAGGCCGCGCGGGGGAGGCGCGGCCTTTCGCAAACGGGATGCCCCGGTCAGTTGAGCGTCAGGCAATAGCCGAGGTAACGCTTGGAATCGATGGGGTCGTAACCCAGGCGGTGGCGCAATTTCTTGCGCAGCTTGCTGATGTGGCTTTCCACCACATCCTCTTCGACCTCATCGTCAAAAAGACCATAGATCGCATTGAAAATCTGGGTTTTTGTCACCCGCTTCGATTGGTTCTGAACCAAATATTCGAGGATGCGGCGTTCGCGGCGCGGCAGCGGCAGCGCGGTGCCCCCGACCTCGGGGTCGCGGCCGTCGAAATAGACGCGCATTTCGCCGACGATCTTATATTCGGGCTGGGCCTCCTTGCGGCGGCGGATGGCGCCGACACGGGCCATGATCTCGCGCACATGAACGGGCTTGCGGACGACATCGTCCATGCCGGCGGCGAACAGCTCAAGAGTCTGCTCTAGCGACGGCGAGTCGTTCAGAGCGATCACGGGCGCGACGCAGCGTTCGCGGATCAGGCGCGGGAAGGCCTCGCGGTTGGAGCAGTCCCCGATGAGGAAGGCCTCGACCGCCTGGAGATCGGGTTTGTTGGCGCCCGACACCCATTCCTCGAATTCGTCCGGGCGCAGGCCCGTCGAAGCCACGCCTTCCCGGTCGAAACTGGTCGCGTAACCCGACTTTACGATCTCGCGATCATCCACAATGACGAACATGCCATCCCCCGTTCCCGAAAATCCATTTCAGTCCCGCGTGCGCCGCAGCGAACACACGCTCAAGTTGTGGCAATATGGTTAACGAAGGATTAACAATGGCAAAGCTGTCCCATAAAAGGGCACGCTAGGATCGCTCCCTTATGATTTGGTTGATATTTTTTGGAGCATTCTCACCAGGTTTCCGGTGACCGCCCACGGCGCCACACCTAACTGCCGGTTGTGTTTATGCGTACGCGTTCCGCTTCCTCGCCCCACCAGGGCGATTTCGCGTCGGTTCTGGCCTCGCTGGAGGGGGAGACGCGCGATTTTTTCCGCCCGGTCGCCGGCGTCGGAGGACTCTGGACCAAGAGCTGCGGCGAGGTCTATGACGCGGCGACCATCGCCAGCGCCTATGCCGAGCATCAACCGGCCGTCGCCGAACACAGGCCGGACATTCCCGATTTCGCCGAGATCGCCGCGGAAATCGCCGCCGCCCGAGACGCGGCCGAGCTGCACCGGTTGCGCAGGGTGATGGCGCGCGCCGCCCATCCGGATCGCGTCCCCAGCGAAAGACGCGCGGAAGCGGAGCGGCTGATGGCGCGGGTCAACGCCGCCATCGACGAAGCGCTCGCCTGCACTTAAGCCCCGCCCATCCCGCAAAACTTGCGCGCATTGTCGGTCCAGCCGCCGAAACCGCTGCGCACCATATTGGCGATGACGGCGCAGACATATTTCTTCTGCGCGTAATTGTTGTCGGGCCCGGCGTTGTAGCGCGCCACCGCGAGGGTCCAGCTCGTTTCCTTTGCGTAAAGCTGTTTCAGGAATCGCGCGGCATAGGCGACATTGAGCCGCTCGTCGAACATGGCGGCCAGCGAGGAAAAATTCTGACCGTGATAGCGGTGGTTGATCTGCATGCAGCCGATGTCGATGAATTTCGCGCCGCGCGCCTTGGCCTCGCTGAATTTCGCCATGGCCTCCGGCAGGCTCGCGGAGGAGACCGCGACCCCGTCGACATTCATCGCATAGGGCTGCAATTGGCCGCGCGCGCCCGTTTCGGTGAGACCCACCGAATAGAGCACGTAGAGCGGAATGTTTTCGGCGCGCGCGGCGCGCGCCATCTCGCGCTCGCAGGGGCCGAGCTTGGGCTCCGCCGCCGCCACGCTAGAGATAAAGACCGCGATCGCCGGCAGAGCCGCGCGGATCGCGGGAAACATCGCTCGGTTCATTCCCACTGTCCTGAGATTGGCGCCCCGAAGAGGTCTGACGCTGCCGGGTCGATTCGGATTCGCCCTGCCCCCCCGAGGCGCCGAAGGACGAGCCGGACATTTGCGGCGAAGCCCCCTGGCCCGACGGCCCGCCTTGCGCGCCGCTGGACGAGGAGTCGCCGGACATGCCCGCGGCGCTCGAACTGATCGCGACGCCGCCGAGGCCGAGGCCGGCGTCATGGAGCTGGCTTTCCAGCGCGACGCTCTTGTCCGAAATCATGCGGGCGGTTTCGCCGCGATCCGCGACAAAAGACAGCTCCAACCGGTCGCCGGAGCTTTTCATCTTGACCTGGAGACCGCCGAGGTCCTGCGGCGTCAGCGTGATCTCGAGGTCGCGGCGCAGGGCGGGCGTGGGCGTCGGCGGCGGATCGCGCAACTGCGTCGCAGCCGAAGAAGCCGAAGCCTGCACGGCCGCGCTCGAAGCGGGCGCTTGCGCCGCCGCGGGGAGACTGAAGGACGCGACCTGCGCGAAAGACGCAAGCGGCTCGGCCGCCTGCCCCCGGACATTGGCGTTTTGCAACGCCGCCTTTTCAAAAGACGTCTTTTCAACAGAGGCTTTTTCGCGCGACGCCTTGTCGCCGGACGAATCTTCGCCGGATGCGTTCCCACCAGACGCGCTCCCGCCGGGCGTGTTGTCCCCGGGGCCGGCGTTCCTGCCGGAAAAGGACGGCGACGAAGCGGCGCCGCTGAGCTTGGCGTCGACCGGAGGCAACCAGCTCTGCTGCGACACCACGTGAACCGACGTCGTCTCGGCGGGCTCGGGCTCCGAAGCCGTCGCCTCCGTCCGGGGTTTCGCGGGGCTCGCAAGGGCGGCGCCGATGCGCGCGACCGAATCGCTCGCCGAAGGCGTGGCGGCTGCGCCGGCAAGCGCCGTCGCGGAGCCGGCCGCAGCGGCGGCCGCAACCGAGGAAGCCGGCGCGGCGAGCACTTGCGCGATCTGCGCCGCAGCCTGCTGAGCCGTCGCGACGGCCGCGTCCGGCGCCTGAACCGGCGGCGCAAGACCTCCGGTGGCGGGGTCCGTGGTCGAAGCCGATGGCGCCGACGCGCCCGATCCCGAATCGCTGTCGGATATCGCCTTGGCCGGCGCCGCCGTGGGCGTCACAGCCGCGGCAAACGCGTTGGACGGTCGCGCCGAGAAGTCGGCCCGGAAAGGCGCCTCTTGCTGGACCGCCGCATCCTGGCGGGACGCGGGGACCGAGAATTTTGCCGGCGCATCGGCGCGGGGCGCGGGCTCGGCGCTCGCCGTGTCCTGCGTCGTCTGAGCCAGCGCCGCGCTCCCCGGCGCCAAAGTCCCGGAAAATATCTGAGGTGAAGCCGCAGCGGCGGTCGAGACCGTCGCCGTTGACGCCGACGCACTGGCGGACGTCGAGGCGGCGGCGGTTGAGGCGTCGGACGTCGAGGCGGCCGACGCAAGCGTCGGCGCCTCGCTCTGGCCGGCCCCAACGGCGGGGGACGCGGGCGCCGCCGTCGCATCCAGCCAGGCGACGGCCATGCGGCTGACCAGCCGCCCGCTGGCGGCGAGCGGAGAGGCCTTGGCGTTGTCCTGGACGTCGAGCAATTGGGACAGGCATGAGGCTGCGGAGTCGCCGTCCGCCGCCGCGAAGGCTCCGGACTCTCCGGGGTCTGCCGTCGATGTCGAGGCGTCGGCCTCCTCGGCGGTTTGCGCCAGCGCCGCGTCGAAGGCGGAGACATCGGCAAAAGCGTCGCGTGACGTCTTGCGCGACAACGCCAACGCGCCGGCGTCCTGCAACATCGTCTCCGCCGTCCTCATCATCTCTGCCTCGTCATGGTCTTCCTGACGCTGGCGATCACCGCGTCACCCTGGGTCAAAAGCTGTTCCGCCCGCGTCAGATCGGCGTCGACCGCAGTGGCGTCGCCGGGAGGCGCTTCCTTGAATCCCTTGGCCGGCGGGCGATAGATGCGCCCGGACACATAGGCCGCCGCGTCGTGGAGCGGCTGGTCGCCGGGCGGCAGTTTGGCGCGATCAACCCCGTCGAGGAGCCGCGCGCTGGTCGCCGGATCGGCGTCGCCGACAGCGGCGAGCGCGCCATAGACGATCGCGCGCTGACGCTCCTGCGAGTCCTCCGGACTCAGGTCGCGGGCGCGGCGCGCCGCCATCCGCGCCAGATCGACATTGCCAACCACCGAAGCATTCTGCGCCACCGTCAGATAGATGTTGCGCTTGGTTTCTGGCGTGAGGCTTTCGATGAACGCGTCGAGCTGGCTCCATTCCGACAGTTTGATCGACACGGCGACGCGGGCGACGCCGAGCATGAACTGCCGCAGGAAATTCTCGGCATAGGGCGAGGCGCGGAACCGCGCCCAATATTGCCGTCCCAACGCGGCGAATTTTTCATATTGCCGCTCCTCCGCGAGCAGGCCCACTTCGCGGCGCAGCGCCGCCTCCTCCACCAGCCCGCCCGGCGCCAGCAGCCGCGCAATGTCGAGCTTGGCGATCGCGCCATCGCGGTCGCGCGGCGTCATCAGGACGGATTGCACGAAGGCCACGGATGAGCCCAGGGAGGGATCGAGCGCCAGCGGATCGAGCGTGAGCATCACGTCGCGGTCCGGCCCCTCGACATTTTCGAGATAGGCCACCGCCGCCTTGACGACCGGCGCGTCCGAGGCGGGGAGTTTTTGCGAGGCCAGCGCCTTGCGGCCTGCGGTCGGATTGCCGCCGCTGAGAAGATAGACGATCAGCGCGCGCGCATTGTCTTTCTTCTCCCAGGTTTCCGCGGGCGCCTCGAAGATGACGCGGCCGAGCCGGCGCAAATGCTTGGGCATTTCCTTGAAAGCTTCGCCGTCGCCGGCGGAGACTTTTTCCTGCAGGTCCTGCAGGCGCCGCACCATGAGTTCGATTTCGCTGGGCGGCGATATCGGCAGCGGCTCGATCACCACCTTCTGCTTGCCGCCGCCGCCGCCGCCATGCCCGCCGCCTTCCGGGGCTTTCCCATGCCCGCCCGCGGCGGCTTCGCCGTCCTTCGCTTCCTTCTCGGCGGGTTTGTTGGCCTCGCCATGGGCTTCGCCCTCCTTCGGCGCGGCGCCCGCCTCGGAATGTTCGCCTTCGGGCTTGGGAGCGGCGCCCTTGTCGGCGCCGCCGCCCTCCGGCGCCGCCGGCTGGGTCCCGTCCGGCTGCGCTCCATTCGCATTGGTCCCCGCGACCTGCGTTCCGCCCTGGGGCGGCGCCTGCATCATCCTCCAGAGAAAATAGCCGCCGCCCCCGCCGCCGAGCAGCAGCAGCGCCGCCGCCGCGGGAACAAGGATGCGGGCCTTGCCCTTCAGCCGCGGAATGAATCGCTTGAGCCCTTTGCGCGGCGCCTCGATGCTCTCCTCGCCCTCCGGCTTCGCACCCTCGGCCTCCGCCGCCTTCTTCTTCGAAAATTTGGGCAGGGAGAATTTCGGCAGAGAGATTTTCGGCGCGGAGATTTTCGGCAACGCGATCTTGGGCAACGCGATTTTCGGCAGCGCGACCTTGGGCAGCGAAATCTTCGGCAGCGAAATCTTGGGCAGGGAGAACTTCGGCAGCTTCATGACGACGCCTTGCGCAGCAGGATTTCGATGCGGCGGTTCTCCGGCGCCTCGGGCTTGGCGGCGTTCACCGGCTTGCGGTCGGCATAGGCTTCGATCCGCTCCAGGCGCCCGGCGTCGAGACCGCCGCGAATTAGCATGAATTGGGCCATTTGCGCGCGGGACGCCGAGAGCCGCCAATTGTCCGACGCGCCCGTGCGGAACGGCCGCGAATCCGTGAACCCGCGCAGGACGACGCCGCCGGGCCGGTTCTTGAGCATGCGCGCGATGCGCTCCATGAGATGAACCATTTTCGGATTGGGCTGCGACGAGCCGAGTTCGAACATGCCGAACTTGTCATTGTCGGTCAGGCTGATCAGCAGGCCCTCGCGCGTCGCCTTGACCTCGAACCGCGGCTGGTTGTCGCCGATCTCGTCCTTGGCGGCGACGGCGAGCTGCTTTTGCAGCGCCTCGGCGTCGGCTTTTTCCGCCGCCTCCTGCGCGGCCTCCGCGGCGGCGGCCTGCTGCGCCGGCGTCTGCGCGGGCGTCTGCGCCGTCTTCTGGCCGGGTTTGGCGCTCTCCGCCTTGACAGGAGACTCCGATTTCCCGCCGGAGGGGGCGGGCGGCGCCGGCGGCGTCTCGTCCTCGGGCTCCTCGGCGTCGTCGGCGGCGCCCTCGGCGGCGCGGAACGGATCGCGATAGGCGTCGGCCGATCCGGCTTCCGCAGCCGAGCCCGCCTTGTTCTTTCTTTCCATGGGCGCCTTGCCGGCGATCTGCTCGAGCGCGGCATAGGGGTTCTGGAACAAAGTGTCCTCGTTCATCAGCGCCTTGGCGTTGATGTCCTTGAGCGGCTCCTTGCCCTTCTGCTCCATCTTGCCCTGCTGCTGCCCCTGGGGCGGCGCCATGTCGGGCTCGCCCTCGTTCACGGGCGGCTTGTCGTCGGTCGGCTTTTCGTCGCGGATGCCGCGCTTGTTCTTGGCGAAATCCTCCATCTTCACCGGATTGAAATAGCGGGCGATGATGGTCTGGCTGTCCTTGTTGGTCGAGTTGAGAATCCACAACACCAGGAAGAACGCCATCATCGCCGTCACGAAGTCGGCATAGGCGATCTTCCAGGCGCCGCCGTGATGGCCGTCCTCATGCGCGCCGTGGCGGCGAACAATGATGATTTCCTGTTGTTCCGCGTCTTCACTCACCCGGCGCGCTCCCGGCGATTTGAGTCACGTCCTGGCTGGCGTCCGGACTCACGTCCTGGCTCTTGGCGCGGCTCCGGCGCCGGGCCGGCGGCTTTTCCGCGGGCGCGTCGGGATCGGCGGGCAGCGCGCCCAAAGCCTGCATCCAGGCGCCGAGCTGCGTTTCGATCACCGTGTCGTCGACGCGCACGCGCACGTCGAGCCCGTCGCTCACCGAATAGACGATCGACGCCGGCTGGTCCGCGAATTTCTCCTTGAGCGCCTCGAGCAGGTCCTGCGGACCGCTGATTTCGAACAGCGAGCGCCGGCGCGACGAGAACAGAACCTCGATGTTCTGCACGAGCGAATCGGTGACCCGCGCGATCACCGCCTGGGTCAGGAACGGCCGCAGAATGTTGGCGACGGCTTGCGCGCACCGGGCCTCGAAATCGGCGATGGCCGCGCGATGCGCCTCCGCCAGGCGCTGGCCCTCCTCCAATTGCCATTTCGCCCGCTCGCGCGCGAATTCCAGCGCGCGGCCGCTCTCGAGCCGCGCGCGCTCCTCCGCCCATTCGCGCCGGGCCGCCTCGCGCCCCTCCTCGAAGGCCTTGAGCATGCTCTGTTCGAGTTTAGGCGAGGCGGCGACGCCGGGGCGCGGCTCGTCCGGCGGCGCGACCTCAGGCGCCGGCTCCTTCCGGCGCAACAGCGGCGACACCCGCGCCGCCTGTTCGTCCGCCGTGCGCTTGCGCGGCGGCGGCCAGGGCAGAGACGGCGCGGTCTCGGCTACGGAGGGCGACTGCTGTCGCGCGAGATATTCGGCGAACGGAACCGGCTTCATGCACGCTCTCCGTGACGGATCCACTGTTTGAGAATTGCGGCCGCCTGGGCCTCATCGAGTTCGATCATCTGTTCCAGCCGCTTCTGCGGACTGCGTCCGCGCTTCAGGTTCAGATCTTCGAGCAACGCCTGCTCCTCGGCGCTCTCGCCGATCAGATTGGGCTCGATCTTGCCGTCGGGACCGGCGAGTGCGGGGCCGCCCGCCAGCGCCAGCGCGCCCTCGCCGGCGATCGGCTCGCGCAGCTCGATCAAGGCGCGCGTGGCCGGACGCAGGCCGACGAACACCACCAGCGCCGCGACGCCGAGCAGAGCGAGCGCCGTCATGATGCTGCCGAACTGGCGCAGCAGCACGTCGACGATCCCGAGCGGCGGCGAGGGCTCCAGCTCCTTGCCGCTGTCAACGAAATCCACCGCCGAGACTTTGATGACGTCGCCGCGCTCCTTGCGCAGGCCCGCCGCGGACGACACCAGCTGCTCGATCTCGGCCACCTGCTTGTCGATCGCCTCCGGCGTCGCCTTGTCGCCGAGCGTCGCGGCGACGCCCTGGCGGTTGATCAGGACGGCGACCGAAAGGTTTTCAATCGCATAGCCGTTGGAGACCGTGTTGGTGACCTTGGAGGAGAGCTCGAAATTGGTCAGCTCCTCCTTCTTGTTGCTTTCCTCATTGGCCTGCTTGCCGTCGCCCGAGGAGGAATTCGGCTGCGGCACGTTGCGGCCCACCGAGGTCGGCGACTGCGTGGAAGAATTCTGCGAATTCTGCGTTTCCTTGATGGTGCGCACCGAGCGCTCAACCCGCGAATCCGGATCATAGGTCGTCTGCGTCGTCTCCTTGCGATCCGTGTTCAGCCGCGCGGCGACGCTGATCTGGAAATTGCGCAGCGACAGATAGGGGGCCAGAGTCCGCCGGATGTTGTTCTGGATCTCAGCGGAGACGCTTTTTTCCAGCGTGAGCATCTTGCCCGGGCCGGCGTCGGCGCCGTCGGAGCCCGAGGCCAGCAGCGTGCCGTCGACATTGAGCACGGTCACCTGGTCGACCGTCATGGCGGGAATGGCGGAGGCGACGAGATGGCGGACCGCCTGGGCGATCATCGCATTGTCCTGGCCCTCCGTGCGCAGCACGACGGAGGCCGAGGGCGGCTGTTTGGCGCGGCGGAACGAGCCTTCGTCGGGCATCACCAGATGCACGCGCGCCGCCTTCACGCCGCGCATGGTCTGGATGGTGCGCGCCAGCTCGCCCTCCAGCGCGCGCAGCCGCGTCACCTCCTGCATGAACGAGGTGAGGCCGAGCGAGCCGAGCTTGTCGAACAATTCGTAGCCGGTGCCGCCCGAGCGCGGCAGACCCTGCTCGGCGAGCAGCATGCGGGCGCGGGCGGTGTCGCCATAGGCCACATAGACGGTGGCGCCGTCGGCGGACACGTCGAAATTGACGCCGGACTCCTTGAGCGCGGCGCCGATGCGGGTGACGTCCTGCTTGTCGAGGCCGGCGTAGAGGATCTCGTTGGTGGGACGGCTGAGATAATAGGCGGCGACGCCGATGAGCCCGAACACGATCACGCCGATCGCCGCCAGCAGCGACAGGCGGCGCGGCCCGAGCGCAAGCAGGTTCGAAATTAATCGGTCGAATTGTTCGCGGGCGCTCATACCCTATTCCAATGAAAGGTCATTTTCGATCCGCATCATCGGCGGTTAAACTTGCGTGGAGGTTTTGCCTCATGTTCCGGGGCGGCCGCGCCGAGGTTCAGCGGCCGAACCCCCGGCCGATTTCGGCGCTGATCGTCGCAAACAGCGCCGTCCAATCGTCGCCGTCGGGGCAGCGGAACAGCCGCATGGTCGGGTACCAGGGCGAATCCGAGCGCGCATTCATCCAGCGCCATTCGGAAATGTGGCGCAAGGCGACCCAGACCGGACGGCCCAGCGCCCCCGCCAGATGGGCGATGGAGGTGTCGCAGGTGATGACGAGGTCGAGATTGGCCATCACCGCCGCGGTGTCGATGAACGCATCCGCGCCGGCGTCGAAGGCGTCGCCGAACAGCTGGACCCGCGTCGCCAGCGCCTGCGGCAATTCCTCCTGGCCCGGGTCTTTCTGCAGGCAGAAGAACTGCGCCGGCGCCGTCGCCAGGGGCGACAGTCTGCCGGCGGGAATCGACCGGCGCGGATCGACGCGGAAGTCGACATTGCCGCGCCAGCACAGGCCGATCTTCGGCCCGGCGCCGGCCATGCGCTCGCGCCAGAACGCCACCCGCTCGGGTTCGGCTTGCAGATAGGGGATTGGCGCGGGAATCGAGTCGCGCCGCGTCGCGCAGGCGCGCGGCAGGCTGCTGATGGCGAGCGTCGCGTCGAAATCCCCCGCGAGATCATGCTCGTCGCGCCAGGCGATCTCGACGCCGCTCGACGCCAGCAGCCGGCGCATTTTCGCCGGTCCCGCGAAGGTCACGGCGGCGCCGGCGCGGGCGAGCAGCACGATGTAGCGGAAGAACTGGATGGTGTCGCCGAGGCCATGGTCGTTGACGACCAGAATTTTCCGTCCGGCGAGGCTGCCGGGATCGGCGAGATCGAAATGGGCCGGCGAGCTTGCAACCGGGCGCCGGCCTCTGTCCCAGCGGTATTCATAGCCCTCCCACCCCTCGGCGAAGTCGCCGAGCAGCAGCTGCAGGCAGCCGCGATTGCTCTGGCCCTCCGCCGACTCAGGCTCCAGCGCCAGCGCCCGGTCGAAAGCCCGCATCGCCTCGTCGAACAGGCCGAGCTCCTTGTTGACGATGCCGAGCCCGCAATAGGCCAGCACGTAATCCGAGCGCAGCGCCACCGCGCGCAGATAGGCCTGGCGGGCTTCGCGATAACGCCCCAGGCGCATCAGCGCATTGCCGAGATTGAGATGGGCGTTGGCCATGGCGCCGTCCAAAGCGATGGCGCGCCCGTAGGCCTCGATCGCCTCCTCGAGCCGTCCCAGCGCGAAATAAGCGGCGCCGCGGTTGCAATGGGCGCCGGCGTGGGTCGGCCGCAGCGCGCAGGCCCGTTCGAGCCGCGCCAGCGCCTCCTCCACATGCTCATGCTCCAGCAGCAGGACGCCGCTGTTGAACCAGCCCAGCGCGTCGTCGGGCTTCAGCTCCAGAGCGCGATTGTAGAAGGCCAGCGCGCCCGCGGCGCGCCCCTTGCGCTGCAGAATGCAGCCGCCGGCGAACAGGGCCTCGGGAAAGTCGGGCCGCAGCCTGAGCGCCTGGTCGAGCAGGTCGATGGCGGCGTCGAGGCGGCCCGCCGCCTGTTCGGCCATGCCGAGGCGATAGAGATGGTCCGGCGCGCCGATGGCTGCGCCGCGCGGAGAGGAGGGCGACGTCGCGCGCCGCGATTGGATTTTCGAACGCATGCGACGAAAACAACCACGACAAGCTGGCGCGAGGCTGAGTCGCTTGCCAAAAAGAAAGGCCGCGCTCTCGCGAGCGCGGCCCTGATGTTGGAAGCAAAGGGTCCCGATTACTGGAACAGCTTCAGGATCATCTGGCTCGACTGGTTGGCGATCGACAGCGACTGCACGCCGAGCTGCTGCTGCGTCTGGAGCGCCTGGAGGCGGGTCGAAACCTGGTTCATGTCGGCCTGCACGAGCGAGGCGACGCCGTTCGACAGGTTGGTCTGCATGGTCGAGATGAACTGCTGCTGCATCTCGATCGTCTGGGTGTAGGAGCCCAGCGTCGCCGAGGCCGATTCCATCTTGGAAATCACGGCGTTGACTTCGTCGAGCTTCTCGCTGAGCGTGCCCTTGGTCCGGGTCGAACCGGAATAGGTGTCCTGGGTGTCGCTGGTGCTGACGGTGATGCTCAACAGACCCGCGGTCACCGAAGCGCCGCCGGATTGGGTGGTGTTGAGGACGCCCGCGGTGCCGGCGGCGCTGTCGGTCATCTGCAGCGTGCCCATCGTGGTGGCGTCGATGGCGATGCCGGTCACGCCATTGCTGTTGGTATAGGCGTTGGCGATATTGGCGGTGGTGGTGGTGCCGTCGAGCCAGTTCTGGCCGTTGAAGGTCGCGCCGCCGAAGATGGTCTTCAGCGAGGCCACCTGGTTGGCGACGTCGGTGCCGATCTGGGTCAGGTCAGCGCCGGAGGTCTGGGCCTCGGCAAGGTCGTTCTTGATCTTGTTGACGACCGACATGGCCTGGGTCATGGCCGTGGTGAAGGTCGAAACCATCTGGCCGGCGACCTTCAGCGAGGCGCCGACCGCCTCGAGCGCGCCATTGTCGGAATCCATGGTCTTGGCGATCGACCAGTAGGACGAATTGTCGGACGCATTCTGGATCGCCAAGCCGGTCGAGAGCTGGCTCTGCGTCGTCGACAGATTCTTCTGAGTCGAAGCCAGGTTTTGCAGGGCGGTCATCGCCGAGGCGTTGGTGAGCAAATACGACATTGTGGATTGTTCCTGTACGTTGGTTGAAATTTGCTAGGAACATCCCGGGCTGACCGGAACAACAGAGGCGGCCTCATGCCTTCGAGCCTCACATGGGCTCAACTCGTTGTGCATGAGTTGCAACCTAACCGGGAAAAATTGCCAAGGCGTTAATGCAGGGAAGGTTTCGCAACTTCCGGCCAAACGCCTGGAAAACCCGCGGTTTTTTGCCGCATGCGCCGTCAGGGCCCGCCGAGCGGCCCAAAATCGTTAACTCTGCCCGCGCCGTGACCGACGCAGGAGCAGGCGGCGCCTTCCCAAAAGTTGCGCTTTAATTCACCGAGCGCACCAGGCTGCCGATGAGCATGTTCCAGCCGTCGATCAGCACGAAAAACAACAGCTTCATCGGAAGGGAGATCATCGAGGGCGGCAGCATCATCATGCCCATGGACATGGTGAGCGTGGCCACGATCATGTCGATGATCAGGAAGGGCAACAGGATGAGAAAACCCATTTCGAAGCCGCGCCGCAGCTCGGAAATCATGAAGGCGGGAATCAGCACGCGCAAATCGGCCTTGGTGCGATCGGCGATCTCGAACGAGCCCTTCGACAGATCCTCGAACATGCGCAAATCCTTTTCGCGCGTCTGATTCGCCATGAACTGGCGGAACGGCTCGACGATTTTCGGAAAGGCCTGCTCCTCGGTGATCTGGTTGTCCATCATCGGCTTAACGCCATCCTTCCACGCCCGGTCGAAGGTCGGGGCCATGACGAAGAAGGTCATGAACAAAGCGAGGCTGATCAGCACGAGATTGGCCGGCGCGCTCTGCAAGCCGATGCCGGAGCGCAGAAAGGAGAGCGCCACGGCGAAGCGGGTGAAACTCGTCACCATCATCAGCAGGCCCGGGGCAAGCGACAGCACGGTGAGCAAAGCGACGAGCTGGATGATCCGGCCGCTGGCGAGGCCGCCGACGGAATTGAGCGCGGAAGCAAGATCGCTCGGCGGCGTCGCGGCGGGGGCGGCGGCCGGCGCGGCGAGCGCGGTCGCGGCGGAGGCGAGAAGGACGACAAGCGGCAGGACACGGCGAATCATTGCACCACCAGCGCCTTGATGATGAATTTCTTGACGGCGCCCTGCGAGCGCGTCTGCACGCGTTCGTTGATGTCGGCGCGCAGATGTTCGAGGCCGGCGACGCCCTGGATCTGCTCGAGCGTCTGCGTGCGCAGGAAGGCGAGGATGTCGGCGGAGATTTCCGCCGCCAGCGCGTCGCCGCGCGGAAGCGTCTTGCCCTCGAACAGGATCGCCCCTTCGATGCGCACCCAGACCTCCTTGGGCGAGGCCAGATTGGTGACGGCGGGCGGCACTTCCAGGCTGCCCATCTGCACGAGCGGCGCCGCCTCCTCCTTGCGTTCGACGGGCTTGGCGCCCTCCTTGGCGGCCGGCCCGGGCGGGACGGGCTTGTTCATCATGCCGACGCCCGCGCCGACGCCGCCGGCGATCACCCCGGCGACGACAAAGCCGATGGCGTTCTGCGCCATGGTCATGCCGCCCTTTTCCTTGCCGGCGTCTTGCGGCTTCGGCTTTTTTTCGGCCATGCGCGCGCCCTCAGAACGGTTTTGCGGCGTCGAAGAGCTGCTGCCCCCAGGAGGGCTGCTGGACGTCCATGATGCGCCCCTTGCCGCCGTAGGAGATGCGCGCCTCCGCGATCTTCTCGTAGGAGATCATGTTGTTGGCGCTGATGTCGCGGGGACGGACGATGCCGGCGATCTCCAGCTGGCGCATCTCGAAATTGACCCGCACCTCCTGCGTGCCGCTGATCACCAGATTGCCGTTGGGCAGAATGCGGGTGACGACGGCCGCGACGGCGAGCTGCATCTTCTCGGAGCGATCGATGGTGCCCTGCCCGTTGGACGAGGAGGACGCATTGAGGTCGCCGGCGGCGTTGACCTTGTGCTTGTTGGAATCCAGGCCGAACGCCCAGTTGAAGCTTCCGGTCTCCTGGGCGGTCTGCGAGCGCCCGCTGGTGTTGCCGAAGCTCGCCTTGTCGTTGATCAGGATGCTCACCGTGATGACGTCGCCGATTTTCGAGGCGCGCGAATCGGTGAACAGATTGGCGGCGCCGTCCTGGAACAGCGAGCTGCCGTTGCTGGCCCTGGGCATGTCGATGTTCATCACCGAGGGATCGGTGCGCGCGGTGAGACCGCTGCCGACCGGCGACATGCTGGGCTCCTGGAACAGGTCGTATTTTCGGGCGCAGCCGCTCGCGGCGAGCAGCAGGGTCAAGGCGATGGCGATGCGATTCACGATTTCTTCTCGTCGGATTTGGCGGCGGCGCCGGACAGCAGATCACTGAGGCGCGCGGCGCGCTCGGCGTTCATTTCTCCCAGCACGGCGCTGGCGACCGCGGGCTTCAATTTGAGCAGGATGGCGGTGGCGGAATCGTCGTCCATGGCGGAAATCTGCGCGGAGGCCGCCTCGGGCTTCATCTTCGAATAGATGGCGGTCAGGCTGTCATTGGCGCGCGCCAAAAGCTCCTCGCGCTTGCGCACCCAGTCGCGCACCTCGGCCTCCTTGGCCTCGAGTTCCGCGATCTTGACGACCATCTGCGCCTGCAGCGCCCTGATGCGCTCCTCCTGCCAGGCGAGCCGGGTCGCGGCGGCCGAGCTGGCGACGGCGCCGCAGAAATTCTCGGCGCCCTTGGGCCCCTCGACGACGGGCGGCTTGGGCTGCGGCGGAACCGGCTTTTTCAGTTGGACTTTGCGCAGGCCCGGCAGATCGGGATCGGTTTTCGGCGGCTCTTTCTTCTTGTCCTCGCCGCCGGCGCCGCCATGTTCGCCGCCGCCGCCACCGTGCTCGGCGGCGAGGGCCGGCGCTCCGACGAGGGCGCAGGCGAGAAAGACAGCAAGGAGATTTCTGCAGTTCATGGAGCGGGTCTTCCTTCGCCCGCACTTTCGCCTTGCAAGCTTGCGCCGCGCTGGCGCATCGCCATCCTGTTAACTATTGGATAACGATGTCCGCCTGCAGCGCGCCCGCAGACTTGATCGCCTGGAGAATGGCGATGATGCCCTGCGGCTTGACGCCGATCTGGTTGAGGCCGCGCACCAGGCCGCGCAGCGACCGTCCGCCGATCATGGCGACGGAGCCGCCGGACTGGCTGGCGTCGATCTGCGTCTGCGGCGTCACCACCGTCTTGCCGCGCGAGAACGGCCCGGGCTGCGACACCTGCGGCGTCTCGGTGATGCGCACGGTGAGCGTGCCCTGGGTGACGGCGACCGGCGTGATCTGCACGTCCTGGCCGATGACGACGGTGCCGGTGCGGGCGTCGACGACGACGCGGGCGGGCGCGTCGGGCTCGACCATGAGGTCGCCGATCTCGGCGATGAAATGGGTGGCGCCCACGCCCGGCGGCACCTGCAAGGTCACCGAGCTCGGGCTGTCCTCGCGCGCCGTGCGCCGGCGGTAGGTCGCGGCGCTATAGGCGTTGATGGCGTCGGCGATGCGCACGGCCGTGCTGTAATCGGGATTGCGCAATTCGAGGCTCAGCGTCGCCTGGTCGCCGAACCGCGTCATCAGCTCGCGCTCGACCGTTGCGCCGTTGGGCACGCGGCCCGCGGTCGGCACGCCCTGGGTGAGCGATTCCGCCTGCCCCTGCGCGGCGAAGCCGGTCACCGCCACGGCGCCCTGCGACACGGCGTAGACCTGCCCGTCGGCGGCGGTCAAGGTGGTGAGCAACAGCTGGCCGCCCATCAGCGAAGAGGCGTCGCCCAGAGACGCAACGGTGACATCGAGCCGCGTGCCCTTGGCGGCGAAGGGCGGCAATTCCGCCGTCACCATCACGGCGGCGACATTGCGGGTGCGCAGATTGACGCCGCGCACGTTCACGCCCATGCGGTCCATCATCGCCTGCAGGGATTGTCCGGTGAACGGGGAATTCTGCAAGCTGTCGCCGGTGCCCTGCAGGCCGACGACGAGGCCGTAGCCGACTAGCTGGTTTTCGCGCACGCCCTTGACGGAGGCCACATCTTTGATGCGCACGGCCCCATGGGCGACGCACGACAGCGACAGGAAAAACGCCAGGAGCGCCGCGTAAAATTTCATTTCAGCCGCCGTTCACCAAAACCGTTCCGTCCGCCTGAATGGCGCCGGACACGACGATTCCGCTCTCGATGTTGCGCACCTGGACGACCTGGCCGACATAGCCATTTTGCAGCGCCTGCGCGTTGGTGACGATGGTCAGCCCGTCCGCCTGGTAGACGAGCTGGACCAATCCGCCCATCGACACCGCGCGCGGCTCCTCGACGGCGACGGCGGGAATCGCCTTGCCCGGAAGCAGCGTGCGGCGCGCGACCTTGCCGACGAGCTGGCCGCGTTCGACAAGAATGCCGGTGAGATCGCCGTTCGGCGCCGGCGTGTCGCTCAGCATGGACTCGGTGATGCGGTCGCCGGGATAGATCACCTGGGCCGGCACGACCATGTCGCGCGGACCGGCGCCGGCGACGGACGGCGCCGCAAGCGTTGCGGCCAGGACGACGAGCCGCGCGAGGCGAATCATGGTCAAGAGGTCCTCAGATTGGCGATGGTTCCGGCCATCGAGCTTGCGGCTTCGAGCACCTTGGAATTCATCTCATAGGCGCGCTGCGCCTGGATCATGGTGGCGATTTCCGAGACGGGATCGACGTTGGACGCCTCGAGATAGCCCTGCTTGATCTTGCCGATGCCGGGGTCGCCGGGCACGCCGGTCACCGCCTGGCCCGAGGCCGCCGTGGGCTGGAACAGATTGCTGCCCAG
Source organism: Rhodoblastus acidophilus (assembly GCF_025961575.1). Taxonomy (GTDB): domain Bacteria; phylum Pseudomonadota; class Alphaproteobacteria; order Rhizobiales; family Beijerinckiaceae; genus Rhodoblastus; species Rhodoblastus acidophilus_C. The sequence continues at coordinate 19,630 of NZ_JAOQNX010000015.1, forward strand.
CGCCATCAGGCCGGGTTCGTTGACGAAGGTCGCGAGGGTCAACTGGCCGATTTGCTGCGGATTGGTCTGGCCGCCGATGGTCGCGGAAATGATGCCGGTTTCGCTGACCGTGATCGCGGTGGTGTTGTTGGGCACCACCATGTTCGGCATGATCGGATAGCCGTCGGTGTTGACGATCTGACCCTGCGCGTTGGTCGAAAGCGAACCCGCGCGCGTGTAGAGCGTCTCGCCGCTGGGCGACTGCACCTGGAACCAGCCCCGGCCGGAAATGGCGAGATCGAGCTGGTTGTTGGTGCTGGTCATCGAGCCCTGGATCTCCAGCGGCCTGATCGCGGCGGTGCGCACGCCCAGGCCGATCTGCGCGCCCTCGGGCACCACGGAATTGGCGCCGCGATTGGCGACGCCCTGAAGCCGCTCCGCCTGATAGAGCAGATCGGTGAATTCCGCCCGCGACCGCTTGAACGCGGTGGTGTTGATGTTGGCGATATTGTTGGCGATGACTTCGAGGTTCTGGTTCTGGGCGTTCATGCCGGTGGCGGCGATCACAAGGGCGCGCATGAATGACTCCGTAGCGTTTTCAAGCGAAGTGGATTCCGGTTCGCGTTAAGAAAACGCGTCAGACGTAAAAGCTCTCAAATCTGCATCTGGCTGATCTGCTGATAGGCGGAGACCGCCTTGTCGCGAATGGCGACGGCGGTTTGCAGGGTGCGCTCCGCCTGCATCACGCTCTCGGTCACCTGCTGCACGCTGACCTTGCCCTGGATGCCCGACATCGACACTGATTCGGCGCCTCTCAAGGTTTTCATTGCGTCGCCGGCGGCGGCGGCCATCGCCTGGCCGAAATCGGCGCCCGCGCTGGCGGAGGCGGCGGCGGTGACGGGAGAGGACGGGGCGAGACCGCGCGCGACGTCCATGGCGACAGGCAACAAAGCTCCGATCATGTCAGGTCCTCAAGAGATCGATGGTTGCGGAAAGCATCTGGCGGGATTGCTTCACGATTTGCAGATTGGCCTCGTAAGACCGATTGGCTTCGCGCATGTCGGCCATTTCGAAGAGCAGATCGACATTGGGCATTTTCACATGGCCGCTGGCGTCGGCGGCGGGATGTCCCGGCAGATGTTCGGTGCGGAACGGGGTGGTGTCCGCGCCGATCGACTTGACCTGCACCAGGTTCTCGCCGCTGGCGCGATCGAGTTCGCTCTCGAAAGTGATGGTCTTGCGCGAATAGGGGTCGGCGCCGGCGGTCGAGCCGGTCGAATGCGCATTGGCGATGTTTTCCGCGACGATGCGCAGACGGGTCGACTGGCTGTGCAGGCCCGAACTGGCGATATGCATGGAGGAGACAAGAGGATCGATCGCCATGGTCAGGCCTTCACCGCATTCATCAGCATCTGGTGGAACGAACGGACGACGCCCACGTCGAGCGCGTGGGCGCTGTTGACTTCGCCGGCCTTGAGCATTTCCTGCTCGAGGTTGACGGAGTTTCCGGAATAGACGACGTCCCAGCTCTCCGTCGGCTTGACCCGCGATTTCGAGCCCGCCAGCGCATCCGGCTTGATGTGGCCCGGCGCGGTCGCCGCCATGGGCAATTGCAGATGCGACAGCACCGAGGAGAAGGGCGTCACGTCCTGCGCGCGATAACCGGGCGTATTGGCGTTTGCGACATTCGAGGCAATGGTCGCCTGCCGTGTCGAAAGCCAGCTCGCCCTTTGCGACGCAAGCGAAAACAGCGCCAGGGTCTCCACGAACCACCCTCCTGATGTTTGTTAAGCTGAACAGAAGATTAGGCGCGCAATCTTGCCTCAGGCTGGCTCAGGGGTCTGCTCGTGGTCGGCGCCGCGCGCCGCGACCATGCGGCGGAAGGCGTCGAACAGACGGCGCATATGCGCGGATTTGTAGGGGAAGGTGACGGGATTATCGAGATCGTGCGCGATCATGGCGGTGCCGATCTCGAAGATCAGCAGGCGGCCGTCGGCGGCCTCCGCGCAATCGATCTGCAGATAGTCGAGACCGAGGCGCCGCTTCAGCCCGTCGAGCGCCGCCGCATGCCGCGCGGCAAACGCTTCAAAGTCGCGCATAAACATCTCTTCCTCGGCGCGATGGGCGGGATTGTGCAGCATGTCGGCGTTGAGATAATGCACCATCCAGCGCGACGACACGGCGTAATGGATCGGCCAAGCCTGTCCGTCGACCAGGGCGATTCGAATCTTGCGAAACTTGCCGTCGGCGCCGGAATAATCGACGAAGGGCGCGACATAGAATTCGTCGCCGGAATGGCCGCGCAGGTAGGCGCCTAGCGCCGCCGCGGTTTCGATCTTTTCCAGCTCTTCGCCGGCATGGGAATCGACGGGGCGGATGATCAGCGGATATGAACCGCCCTCCCCGGCCGCGAGCGCGGCGCGGGCGATGCGGCGGTTTTCCGGGAAATGCAGCCCCTCGACTTCGCGCAGCAAACGCCAGGCGCCGTCGCGCGTCAGGCGGGCGATGGCGGCGGGATGGTTGAGGATGGGGCTCGGCCAATAGGGCGCGGCCTCGTCGATCAGGCCCAGGATCTTCTGGTTGGCGCAGGATTCCGCCACACCGACCAGGGCGACGTCATGGGGCGGCAGCCGAAGGAAATCCGCCTCGCTCTGGACATAGAGGAAATCGACATTGATCGGCGCGTCCTCCAGCAGGAATTCCACCGGCGTGTTGGCCATGAAATCGCCGGGGGCGAGCAGGACGAGGAGACGGGTCGCGCCGGGGATGCGCGCGTTTTGCGGGTAGAGCTTGCGGCGCGCCAGCGCCTCGCCCTGCACGCGCAGCCGCGCCGCGCGCGACCCGCGCAACAGCTCGACCGTGGACAGATCCATCAGCGCATTGGCGTCATCCGGATTGGCGGCGATTCGCGCCTGCAGCGCCTGCGCGATCGGCGCCAGCGATTCGCCGCGCATGGCGCGGCGCGTCAGCGCGGCCAGGCCGATCAGCGGCGGTTCGATTGAAACGGAAGACGAGGCGCAAGGCGAGGCGGACATCAGGAAGCTCCAGAATCGGGCCTCCGACGGTCGCAGCGCCCTCCGCTATTTTGCCGCGCGGGCTTGCTCCAGGCTGGCGCCCGTGCGCAAGGGCTCGTGCTGCGGCGTCGCCGCGCGCCGCGTGAGAATGACCCGATTGTCCGAATGCGGCTTGAATTCCGAGGAATAGCCGATCACGCTTTCGGCCGCGCCGAGCACGAGAAAACCGTCGGGCGAGAGCCTTTGCGCCATGCGGTTGAGCACGTCGCGCTTCTGGTCCGGCGCGAAATAGATCAGCACGTTGCGGCAGAAGATCACGTCGAACTGGCCGAGCGCGGAAAAGTCGGCCATCAGATTCTGCTGGCGGAAGTCCACGCGGGAGCGGATGTGCTGGCTGATCACCCAATTGTCCTTGCGCTTGGTGAAATAGCGCACGAGATGCTGGGCGGGCAGGCCGCGCTGCGCCTCGAAATGGGTATAGACCCCGTCCTTGGCCTTTTTAAGCACGGTTTCGGCGATGTCGGTGGCGACAATGTCCACCGTCCAGCCCGCGAGATTGCGCGCCTCCTCATCGACGATCATGGCGAGCGAATAGGGCTCCTGCCCGGTCGAGCACGCCGCCGACCAGATCCGGATCTTTCTCTGCCGGGAGCGGTGCTTCAGCAGTTCCGGCAGGATGGCGTTGCGAAATCCATCGAACGGCTGGCGATCGCGAAAGAAGAAGGTTTCGTTGACCGTCATGGCCTCCGTCACCTTTTTCGCGAGCGTCCGGTCGGTCTCGATCATGGTGACGAGTTCGCCGAGATCGCTCAGGCCGGCCTGCTCGATCACCGGGGTCAACCGCGCCTCGACGAGGTATTTCTTCTCCTTGTCGAGCGACAGGCCCGAGGATTTCAGCAGAAAGGCTTGTAACGCTGCAAAGGCCTGGGACATGACGCATACTCACTCAAGGACACACAAACGCCTGGAACCCATGACCGCAGGCGCGATCAATGGGCTCGCCTCTTTCCCCGCTCCAAGCAGGATTTCCGAAAAGTGGCGGCCGGTTCTCGGATCAACAATCCTGCAGGAACACAGGGAAGGCTGAGCATGATTCGTTGGCGAGCCAACGAATCATGCTCAGCACAGACCGACTTCCTCGAATTTTGATTTCACGATCTGCTTGTTGAAGGGCTTCATGATATATTCGTCGGCGCCGGCCTGCATGGCCTTGGTGATGTGCTTCACATCGCTTTCCGTGGTGCAGAACAGCACTTTCGGCGAGCCGCCATTGGGCAGTTGGCGCAGGTTGATCAGGAATTCCAGACCGTCCATCACCGGCATGTTCCAATCGAGCAGAATGGCGTCGGGCATGTCGGCGTTCACCGCCGCCAACGCCTTCTGACCGTCCTCGGCCTCGCAGGTCTTGAAGTTCAGCTCTTCCAGGATTTTCTTGGCGATGCGCCGGATCATCGGCGAGTCGTCAACCACCAGCACGTTCTTCATCGTTCAGCTCCGTTGCAATTCGAAAACAAGCTTGCCTGCATTTTCCGCGCGTCGTCGCGCGAAGCGCCTCTGCTTCGCGCGGCTATTTGTCGTCCGAGAAGTCGAAGACGGCGTCGACATTGAGCAGCGGCAGGATCTGTCCGCCGACCCGGTTGTAGCCCGAGGCGAATTTCGCCCGCTGCCGTCCGATATGGGGCGGCGGCGCGATGGCGTTGTCCGGCGTCAGCGTCAGCACGTCGCCGACCTCGTCCACGAGAAGGGCGAAGGCCTCCTTGTGATGTTCGATGCCGATGGCGAGGCTTCCCGGCCCGCCCGCTTCCGGCTCCAGGCCGAGGCGGCGGCGCAGGCTCACCGCGGTGACGATCTTGCCGCGCAGGTTCACCAGCCCGACAATGTCGGCCGGACCGCCCGGCGCCGGCGTCACCGAGCCGATGCGGAAGATGGTCTGCACCTGGGTGACCGGCAGGCCAAAGGTGTCTCCGGCCACCTTGATCGAGAAATAGCCATCCAGCGCATTCCCGGCGGTCTGGAGACCGTCGCGCAACACTTTCGAGGGTTCGTAGCTCATGCGGCCGCTCCGGCGAAAAGATCTTCGTCTTGCATGTCGTTCTGTTGCTCGATGCAGGCGCGGATCAGATCGAGCAACTGATTGCGCTGGAACTTGCCGACCGCGCCGGCCATGCCGGCGGCCGCCGCCGCGCGCTGGATCTCACGCGTCGCATAGGGCGCGAGCGCGATCATCGGGAAGGCGGCGCCGGCTTCGCGCAGCCGCTCCGCCAGTTCGTAGCCGGCGACGTCGGGAAGCTCGACATCGATCAGCGCCGCATCGAAGGGACCGGAATGGCCGACCGCCGAGACGCCCTGCGCGCCCGTCCCGGCCTTGACCACTTCGAAGCCATGCGCCTGAAGCGTGGAGGCGAGCATGTCGCGGAAGAAGGCGGCGTCGTCGATCAGCAGCAGCCGGCTCTTGCGGTCCTTGGGCCGCTCGGCCTGCGGACGCACAATGTCGATGAAATGCGCGATGTCGAGCAGTTCGACCACCTTGCCGTTGATCTCTGCGGCGCCGACAATGCCGGGCTGGTCGCCGGCGATCTCGACGTCGAGCTTCTCCTCGATAATGTCGACGATGGCGTCGATGAGCAGGCCGAAGGGCTCGCCATCCGGGCTGACGACGAACACGGTGTTGTCGCCTTCCTTGACCATCACGTCCGGCGCGGCGGAGACGATCGGCATCAGGCGGCCCTGGTGCTGCATCAGCATCATGCCGTTCGAGAATTCGATCTTCTCCGAGGAGACCGTCTCGATGCGGGCGATGTTGGACAAAGGCAGGACCTTGTCCACGCCGGTTCCGGCGCGGAAATAGACCAGCCTCGTCCGGTCGCCGACGCGCAGCGAGCCGCTTTCGACATGGGCGGCCGAGCCTTCGCGCGACTGCTCGAGTCCGAGCGCCTGGCAGACGCCGTTGGGATCGAGGATCAGCACCACCGAACCGTCGCCGAGAATGGTGTGGCCGGAGAAGGAGGACAGATGCGACAGCGAGCCGCCCATCGGCTTGACCACGATTTCCTGCACGTCCACCACCGCGTCGACGGTGATGCCGAAAGCATGGGCGCCGACGCGCATGATCACGGCGAGCTGCTCGGCTTCGGCGGTGCGGTTTTCCGGCGGGGCGAGATGCAGCAGTTCGGCGAGGCTGCCGATCGGCAGGACCGCTTCGCGCAGCTGCAGGATTTTCGAGCCCTGCACCAGTTCGATCTTGTGTTCGCCGCCGTTGAGGCCGACGGCCTCGACCACGGAATGCTGCGGCAAAGCGAAACGCTGGCCGCTGGCCTCGACGATCAGCGCCGGCGCGATGGCGAGCGTCAGCGGAATCTTCAGCGCGAATTTCGCGCCCTTGCCGGGCGTCGAGGTCAAGGCGACGGAACCGCCGATCGCCTGGATGTTCTCGCGCACCACGTCCATGCCGACGCCGCGCCCGGACACATTGGTGACCTTTTCGGCGGTGGAGAAACCGGCCGCGAAGATGAAGCGGTAGATCTCCTCGTCGCTCATCCGCTCCAGCTGTTGGGCCGAAGCGACGCCGAGCTGGATCGCCTTCTTCTTGATCTTGTTGATGTCGAGGCCGCGCCCGTCGTCGGCGATCTCGATGGTGATCTGTCCCGCCTCATGGGCGGCGGAGACGCGCACCGTGCCGGCGGCGGGCTTGCCCACGCGCAGGCGCTCCTCGGGCGTCTCGATGCCGTGGTCGGCGCAATTGCGCACCAGATGGGTCAGCGGATCGCGGATGAGGTCGATGAGCTGGCGGTCGAGTTCGGTGTCGGCGCCCTCGGTGACCAGATTGATCTTCTTGTTCAGATCATTGGCGAGGTCGCGGATCATGCGCGGCAGGTTGGAGAACACCCGCTCCACCGGCTGCATGCGGGCGCGCATCACCGCGTCCTGCAGGTCGGTCGTCATGGTCGACAGCCGCTGCAGCGGCGATTTCAGCGTCTCGTCTTCCTTGTGCCGCGTCAGCTCGATGAGCTGGTTGCGGGTCAGGACCAGCTCGGAGACCAGATTCATGATCCGCTCGAGCGTATTCAAATTGATGCGGATCGTGTCCGCGCCCTTGGCGCGGCCCTCGCCGGATTCGCCGGCCTTGGCGGCGGCGGGGTGGGCCGCATCCGACGCGCCCTTGGCGGCGGGGGCGGTGGGCGCGGGCTCCGGCGCCTTGGCGGGTTCGGCTTTCGCCGCAGCCGCCTGTTCGCGGCGGACGTCGAGCTTGGCGGCGCGCAGCGAAGCGACCAGCGCGTCGAGCGATTCCTGAGTGGCGGGGCGCGTGACGACTTCCGCCGCGGGCTCGGCCGGCCATTCCTCGGGCGCGGCGGCGACCGGCTCCGGTTCGGGTTCCGGTTCGGGCTCGACAACCTCGTCGACCACCGGCTCCGGCTCGGCTTCCGCCACGAGGGGCGCTTCTGCGGAGGCCGCAGCGTCGGCGGCTTCGCCGCCTTGGCAGATCGCCACCTGGCGTTCGAGCAGCGCGATCATCTCGCTGTCGTCGCCATCGGGCTCCTGGCCGGTTTCCTCGAGATCGCCCAACAGCACCTTGACCTGGTCGACGGCGGTGAGAATGGCGGAGACGACATCCGGCGTCGCCGTCGCGCCTTCGCGCAGACAGCCGATCAGGCTTTCGGCGTGATGGGTCAGCCGCTGCAGACGCTCCAGGCCGAGGAAGCCGCAGGTGCCCTTGATGGTGTGCACCAGCCGGAAGATGCTGGAGATCAGCGCCGCATCTTCCGGATTGCGTTCGAATTCGACGATCTGCGCCGAGGCCGCTTCAATCTGCTCCGCCGATTCGGCGAGGAATTCCATCAACATTTCATCCATGGCGCCAATCCATCAGCTGTTCTTGTTGCGGGAGCGGGACGCGCCCGCGGATGAGGGGCCGCCCTCGTTGATCAGCCGGTTCACATAGGCCAGGCCGATCCGCATCTGCTCGGCGGTGGCCTCGCAGGATCCGACGATCGAATCCGGATAGTCGGGCCGGGTGGATTCCTCCGCCAGCGTGCGCTGCGCGTCGACGACGATCTCGTTCAGGCGCATGAGGACGGATTCGAATTTCTTGCGCAGCGCCGGATCGACCTTTTCATAGGCCTCCAGGGCGTGCTTGGCGTCGGGCAGGGTCGACTGCGCGAAATATTCCGTATAGGTCCGCGGCTGCCAGGCGAGCGCCTCCTCGGTCATCTCCGGCATGGTCGGCAGGAATTCGAGCAGGAGCAGGATTTCATTGAAAACATTGAGGTAATCGTTCGCGAGCCCGGTCGTCGGATTGACGATCCCGAGCGCGGGCTCGGCGACCGGGGCAGGCGCTGAAAAGTCGTCGTCCTTCACCTGAAGCATAGCCACTCCGCGACACCCGCATAAGTTGTGTTCAAGATGATTTGCTCGCAAACCGATAATAAACGGTTACCATAGACGCGCCGAACACACCCTCCTGGTTGTAAATTGCAAAATTGTTGCAAGACCGCGACCAACACATGCAACTCTGCGTTGAGCATCTGTTAACAAAGTCACGCCAAGATGAAGATGCAGATCAGGCGCGCGACGCCGGCGGCGCCGGATGAGCGATGGCGGGAGACACGTCAATGAAAATATCAGGAGCGAAGCCGCCAAAATGCTGAAGCAACAGCCGGCCACCCAGCCCATTCGCGTTCTCGTCGTGGACGATTCCAGCTTCATGCGGAACGCCATCACGCGACACATCCATCGCGACGCCCGCTTCCGCGTGGTGGACACCGCCACCAACGGCCGCGAGGCCGTCGCCAAGGCGGAGCAGATCAAGCCCGACGTCATCACCATGGACGTCGAAATGCCGGAAATGAACGGCCTGGACGCGCTGAAGCAGATTCTGGCGAAATCGTCGATTCCCGTGATCATGGTGTCGTCGCAGACCGACGCCGGCGCCAAGACCACGATCCAGGCGCTGCAGCTCGGCGCCATGGATTTCATTCCCAAGGCCGGCGGCTTCGAGCAATTGCACGAAAAGCTGCACGCCGTGGTGGGCGCCACCCGCGCCCGCCAGCGCCCCATGGTCGCGCCCTCGCCGGCCCCGGCGCCGCGCCGCGCGCTGCCGATGCGCGTCACGCACAGCAAGCCGAAACTGGTGGTGATCGGCTCCTCGACCGGCGGCCCGCGCGCTTTGTGCCAGGTGCTCCAGGGCCTGCCGAAAAATTTTCCCGCCCCGATCGTCATCGCCCAGCACATGCCGCCGCAGTTCACGGCGGCCATGGCCAAATGGCTGAGCGACGTCTGCGCGATCAGCGTGGTGGAGGCCGCCGACGACATGCCGCTCCAACCCGGCGTCGCCTATGTCGGGCCGGGCGGCATGATGTTCCGCATTGTCAACGGCAAGACGAAGATTTCGCCCGCGCAGGGCGAGAGCCTTTACAAGCCGAGCGTCGACGTGCTCGCCGAAAGCGCGGCGTCGGGCTATGGCGGCCAGGTGCTCGCCATCATGCTGACCGGCATGGGCAATGACGGCGCCAAAGGGTTTGGCAAACTCAAGGACGGCGGCGCCTTCGTGGTGGCGCAGGACCAGGCGACATCGTCGGTCTGGGGCATGCCGCGCGCCGTGACCGAGAACGGCTGCGCCGACGAGGTTTTGCCGGTGGGCGACATCGGCAAGCGCATCAAGACGATGTTCGGTCTGGCGTGAAGAAAAATCCCTTCTCCCCTCGCGGGAGAAGCTGGCCCCGAAGGGCGTCGAAAGGCGCCCGTCTTTCGACGGGCTTTGGCGCTGGATGAGGGGGCCGCGCAGTGAATAAAAAGGGCGTCGTTCGACGCCCTTTTGCGCAAGCCGCCTTCGCCCTCGAGGGAAAAGGGCGCCCCTATTTCGCGTCCGGCGGCGCCGCCTGCGCCAGCGAGCGCACGCTCGCCACCACGATCCAATATTCCGCCATGCGCCGGATCGCGATGATCTTGCCGATCTCCGGCATGTCGTCGCCGACCCTGATGCGGCGATAGCCTTCCGATGTCTCCAGCAGCGCGCTGTCGGGGTTGAGCTCGACAATGCGCAGGTCGCGGCGCGCGGTTTCCGCTTTCGCCGGCGCGCGAATCTGCGTCGCGCCGATCGGCGTCATGTCGATCTCCAAAACCTTGCCGGTGCGCTTGGGATCGCTCTGCGCCGGCGCGCCGCGCAGCGCCGCCTCGACGGCGCGCACCCGGTTGGGCTGCGCGAAGAGAGCGAATTCCTCCATCGCATTGACGCGCGGGGCCTCGCCCTGATGGTTGACCATATAGGCGGCGAACCAGACGGAACCGGCGGCGCACGCCAATCCCACGCCCTTGAGCGCCAAATCGCTCGTCATTTCATTGCTCCATCTTCCAAAATTCTCGAAAGGGTTCAACCAGCCGGCTTGTCCGACTGCAGCGCATTGGCCAGTTCGCGGAACGCATCCAGGCTCGGCGGGTCCTCGCGGGACTGGTTCATCGCTTCGTAGATTTTCGGCGTGAACCCGACCGCCTGGTCCATCAGCGGGTCCGATCCCGCCTGGTAGCCGCCCATCAGACGCAGATCGCGCGAGGATTCGAACCGCGAAATCATCGCCCGCAGCCGCATCACCAGCGCGCGCTGGTCCTTGGTCCAGACGTGATGGGCGAGGCGCGACACCGACGACAGCACATTGACGGCGGGATAGCGCGCCTGGTCGGCGATGGCGCGGTCGAGCACGATATGGCCGTCGAGCGTGCCGCGAATATTGTCGGCGACGGGATCGTTGTGATCGTCGCCGTCGACCAGCACCGAAAACACGCCGGTGATGGCGCCGCCGCCAATCTCCCCGGGCCCGGCGCGCTCAAGAAGTTTCGGCAATTCCGTGAACACGCTGGGCGCATAGCCGCGCGCCACCGCCGGTTCGCCCGCCGCCAGCGCCACGTCGCGCGCCGCATGGGCGAAGCGGGTGATGGAATCCACGATCAACAGGACGGACTCGCCCTCGTCGCGCAAATGCTCCGCGATGGTCATGGCGGTTTTGGGGGCGAGGCGGCGCATCATGGCGCTTTCGTCCGCCGTGGACACCACGGTGATCGCCAGCCGGCGATTGTCGCCCAGCGCCTCTTCCAGAAATTCACGCACCTCGCGGCCGCGCTCGCCAACCAGCGCGATCACCACGCTGTCGAAGCCGGGGGAGCCCGCGAGCATGGCGAGCAGCGTCGATTTTCCCACGCCCGAGCCGGCGAAAATGCCGACGCGCTGCCCCGCGCAGAGCGGGGTGAAGAAATCGATGACGCGCACGCCGCTGCGGATCGGGTTTTGCACGCGTTCGCGGCGCATGGCGGCCGGGGGCTCCGCATCGATGGGCAGCGACCGCTCGCCCTCCATGAGAGGCCCCTCGCCGTCGATCGGCGCGCCCAACGCATTGATGACGCGCCCCTTCCAGGAATGATGCGGCTTCAGGCGCAAAGGCCGGGTGCGAAAAGCGAGATTGCCCACCCCGCCCTCAACGCGCGCGTCAAAGGATTTGACGGTCACCCCGTCCATGTCGATCTTCACGACCTCGCCGGGCGAGGTCCGGCCCTCGAGGTCGAGCCCGACGACATCGCCCAGTTTCAGATAGCGCGACAGGCCCGCGACCCGATAGGCCGACGGGCCGACCTCCGTGACCACGCCGCCGACCCGCACGGGATCGAGGCGGAGATCGGCTTCGAGGACCTCGCGATGCAAACGCTCCAGGGCTTCCATGCGCTCAGCCTCCGTTCGGCGAGCCGAGGCTCTTGATGGCGTCGTTCAGATTGGTCTCGGTGTTTTCGACCGCCCGGGCGGCGCTTTCGAAGGCGCGCTGGATGTTCACCATCCGGGCGATCTCGAGGATCGGATTGACGTTCGAGCCCTCGGTCGAGCCCTGCAGCACGCCATTGTTGTTGAAATCGAGCACCGGCGTTCCCGGCCGGTCCGACTTCACCGCCGAATTGTCGACCCGCGTCAGCTTGGCCTCGGGATCGAGCAGATAAAGGCCGATGGCGCCGAGCTGGCGGCCGTTCTGGCTGATCATGCCGTCGGAGGCGATCACCGGCGCGCCGGCGGAGCCGTCGAGCGTGATGCCGGCGCCGCCGGCGTCGAGCACGGGATAATTGTTGACGGTGAGCAGCGCGCCGGTCGCATCCATGTGCATCCGCCCGTCGCGCGTATAGGAGATCCCGTCCGGGGTCTTGATGGCGAAAAAGCCCTCGCCGCGCACCGCAATGTCGAGCGGATCGCCGGTGCGCTGGATCTCGCCCGTCTTGCGCGAAATATAGCTGTCGCCGGTGACGGCGAAGGCGACGGGCGTCGGCGCGTGGCGCGACAGATGCGAGGCGAAGCTGATTTCTTCGGCGCGGAAGCCGGCGGTGTTCACGTTGGCGATATTGTGGGCGATCGTGTCGATGCGCTTTTGCAGCGCCGATTGCCCCGAAAGCGTGACGTAAAGACTCGATTGCATGACGCCGAAGTCCGACCTTGGTGAATGCGAAAACGCGTGCTTGCGCCGAACATTAACCATGGCGCTGGCGCGAGGCTGACTCCCCGGGCGTCAGCCTCGCGCCAGCCCGGGCAGGCACTAATGGAGGCCAAGCTTCAAGCGGAGAGCCCACGTGAATTTCGTCATCGGTCTGGCCATTTCATTCGGGTGCATGCTCGGCGGCTACGTCGCCATCGGCGGCCATTTGCACACGCTGATGCAGCCCTATGAGTTCCTGATTCTGGGCGGCGCGGCGCTCGGCATTTTCGTGGTGCAGAACCCGATGCCGGTGATCAAGGATTCCGGCTCCGCCATCATGGAGGCCATTCTCAGCAAGGGCCCGAAACAGAAGGACTTCTTGGACCTTCTCACCCTTCTGCACGCCCTGATGCGCGAAATGCGCGGCAAGTCGCGCGGCGAGGTCGAAGCCCATATCGACAATCCCGCGGAATCCCCGATCTTCCAGGCGCACCCCAAAATCCTGGCCAACAAGCTGCTCACGAATTTCATCTGCGACTACGCCCGCCTGATCATCATCGGCACGGCCCGCGCCTTCGAGATCGAGGCGCTGATGGACGAGGAAATCCAGACGCTGACCTATGACAAGCTGAAGCCGTACAACTCGCTCACCAGCGTCAGCGACGGTTTTCCCGCGCTCGGCATTGTCGCGGCGGTGCTCGGCATCATCCACGCCATGGGCGCGCTGGACCAGGGGCCGGAAGTGCTCGGCGGCCTGATCGGCGCCTCGCTGGTCGGCACGTTTTCGGGCATTTTCGCCTCTTATGGCATCCTCGGGCCGCTGGCCGCTCTCATCAAGACGACGCGAACCAAAATGCTGAGGCAGTTCGTGCTGGTGAAGCAGACCCTGCTCGCCTACATGAACGGCGCCATGCCGCAGATCGCGGTCGAGTTCGGCCGGAAAACCATCCCCGCCAAGGAGCGCCCCACCATCGACGAGGTGGAGAGCGAGACCACCGGCGGCGGCGAGAAAGCGGCGGCCTGATCCATGAACACGACGGAAACCCGCGGCGCCGCGGACCGGCTGCTCGACAATCCCGGATTGACGGTCGAGCGTCTGCCGATGCTCACCATGATCTTCGACCGGCTGGCGCAATCCTGCGCCGAGGGCATCCGCCCCTATGCGCCGGCCGTGGTCTCCTGCTTCGTGAATTCGATCTCGACCGATCACGTCTGGGACGCGCTCGACGCCTATGACGGCAGCATCGCCGCCATCTTCTACTCGCCCGAGCTCGACGCGCGCATCCTGATCGGCCTCGACCGGCGCTGCATCTTCTCGCTGATGGAGGTGCTGCTCGGCGGCGACGCGCAGGAGGCTCCCTATGACGAGGATCGCGCCTTCTCGACGCTGGAGACGCGCGTCGCCCAGACCGTGTTCGAGATCGCCTCGGAGGCGCTGCGCTCCGCCTTCGGCCCGGTGATCGACACCACCTTCAGGCTGGAGCGGGTGGAAACGCGCATGGACTTCACCATCATGGGCCGGCGCAACGTGCTGGCGGTGATCGCGAAAATCCTGATCCAGGCCATGGACATCGGCGGACAGATGTTCGTCGTCATTCCCCAGCCCGCGCTCACGCCGATCCGCCAGCAGCTTTCGCGAGACCTGTCGAGCGACGGCTCGGCCAGCGACCCGCGCTGGCTGAAGATGATGCGCCAGGGCGTGCAGAAGGCGGAAGTCAAGGTGGTCGGCGTGCTCGACGAATCCGAGGCGACGCTCGGCGAGATCTCCAACTGGAAGGTCGGCGACGTGCTGCCGCTCAAACCCAGCGCCCTCACCCAGGTGCGCTTCGACTGCAAGAACCAGCCGCTGTTCTGGTGCGAACTGGGGCAGGCCAAGGGGCTGTACACGTTGAAAATCGCGGACCGCGTCAATGTCGAGGAAATGCCGCTGGCGCAATTCCTCAAGACGACGGCGGTGACCGAGAATGCAAACTGATTCAAGAAGCAAACGGCGAAACATTCCATGACCGACACTGACGACTTCCAGCAGAGCACGATCGCCGAAACGCATCAGGGCATGGTCGACGACCTCAGCCGCCATGACACGATCCTGCGCATTCCCGTCACCGTGCAAGTGGTGCTCGGCTCGGCGAAAATGCCGGTCGCGCATCTGATGAAGCTTGGCCGCGGCGCCGTTGTGGCGCTCGACCAGCGCGTCGGCGAACCGGTCAATGTCGTCGTCAACGGCCGCATTGTCGCGCGCGGCGAAGTGGTCGTGGTCGACGAGGACAATTCACGCTTCGGCGTTTCCCTAACGGAGATTGTGGGCTCGGCGGATGCAGACGCCTTCAACTGACGATTCCGGCCGCTATCCGACGCCGCACCGGGCGAGCGGAGTCGCGCGCCCGCTGTTCGGCGCCGAGAAGGTCGCCGCGCTGCTGCTCGCCATGGACAAACAGGTGGCGGGGCGCCTGCTCAAGCGCTTCGATCCGCTCGAACTGCGCCAGGTCACGCGCGCGGCCGCCGAACTCGGCTCGGTCAATCCCGCGACCATCGAACATCTGATCGCGGATTTCACCGAACAGTTCACCGCCGGCGCCGAGCTTCTGGGGTCGGCGGGCGAAGCCGAAAGCCTGCTCGCGGGCGCCCTGCCCGAGGACCAGGCGGCGGAAATCCTCTCCGACGTGCTCGGCAATTCCAACAAGGCGATGTGGGACCGCCTGTCCGCGGCGCCCGAAGCCGCGCTCGCCGCCTATCTGCAAAAGGAGCACCCGCAGACCTTCGCCTTCGTGCTGTCCAAACTGTCGTCGGGCGCCGCCGCGAAGGTGATGGCGCTGACCCCGCGCGAGATGCGCAACAGCCTGATGAAGCGCATGCTGTCGCCGCGTCCGGTGATGGACCCGATGATGCGCCTGCTCGAGCGCACCATGCACGAGGACCTGCTGCTCAATGTCGCGCGCAACACCGGCGGCGACACCCATTCCAAGATCGCCGACATCATCAACAAAATGGAGCGTGACCAGATCGACGACGTGCTCAACGCGCTCGCCGAGGACCGGCCCAAGGACGCGGAAACCCTGCGCGGCCTGCTGTTCACCTTCGAGGACATCGCCAAGCTGTCGCAGAAGGCGCGCACCGCCGTGTTCGACAAGGCGCCCGCCGACCGCGTGGTGCTCGCGCTCAAGGGCACGGATGCGACGTTCCGCGAGATGATCCTGTCCTCGATGGGCGCGCGCGCCCGGCGCATGGTGGAAAGCGAACTCAATGGCGGCGGCCCGGCGCAACAGCGCGACGTGCTCAAGGCCCGCCGCGCCATCGCCGACATGGTTCTGGAAATGGCCGAGCGCAACGAGATCGAGATCAATTCCAGCGGCGAAAGCGACGCCGTGTTTGAGTAAGCGCGATGTCAGACGCGCCCGACAAGGAAAGCCAGACAGAAGAACCGACGGAAAAGCGCATCAGCGATTCCATCGAGCAGGGCAACACGCCGCATTCGCGTGAAGTGACCTTGTTCGCGGGCCTGCTCGCCAGCCTGCTGTTCTTCACCTTCTTCCTGCGCTCGGGCGCCGGACCGCTGATCGCCGCGCTGCAAAATCTGCTCGACCAGAGCGGCCAATACCAGGTCGGCGCCGGCCGCAACGCCTTGCACCTGCTCAACGCCTGCATGCAGGTCGCCGGATTGTTCCTGCTGCCGGCGGTGATCCTCATCATCGCCATGGCGCTGGTCTCGACCTTCGGCCAGAACGTCCCGCGCATCTCGCCGCAGCGCCTGGCGCCGAAATGGAACCGCGTCTCGCCGATCGCCGGCTGGTCGCGGGTGTTTTCGTTTCGCGGCCTCACGGAACTGCTGAAGAGCGTCCTGAAACTGCTCGTCGTCGGCGTCATCGCCTTCGTGCTGCTGAAGGCCGAGATCGGCGGCGCCATCGCCACCATCCAGTCCGACCCCGCCGGCCTCGGCGATCGCCTGCTCGGCCTGGCGCGCAAGCTGCTCGGCGGCGTCACGCTCGCCATTTTCGTCCTCGCCGCCGCCGATCTGGTGTGGACGCGCATCCACTGGCGGCGCGACCTGCGCATGAGCCGCCAGGACGTGAAGGACGAAATGAAGCAGTTGCAGGGCGACCCGATGGTGAAGGCGCGGCAGCGCTCGGTCGCCATGGAGCGCTCGCGCAAGCGCATGATGGCGGCGGTGCCCACGGCGACCATGGTGATCGCCAATCCCACCCATTACGCCATCGCGTTACGCTACGTGCGCGAGGAAGGCGGCGCGCCGAAAGTCGTCGCCAAGGGGCAGGACCTGATCGCGCTCAAGATTCGCGAAATTGCTGAAAAACATGAAATTCCAGTTATTGAAGACAAGGCTCTCGCAAGGTCCATGTACGACCGTGTCGAAGTAGACATGATGATCCCTGCGGAATTCTACCGCGTCATTGCGGAATTGATTCACTTCCTCAACAGGACCGGCGCAGCGGCCCGAAAACAGTAAAGGCAAGCGTATGAAGCCAACCCCCATCCCGCGCGCGTGCGAGCGAGCCCTCGCCGAAGCGCTCGCCGATGTGGCCACGGAACTGCGGCTGGTGAACGTCATCGACCTGATTGGCTATGTCCATGGCGAACGCACCGCCAATATTGAGGACCTCGTCCATTCCTCGGCCGAACTTTATTTCAAGCAGGGCGCGCTGCGCTATGCCTGCGCCGCCGAAGCCGACGTCAAATGGAATGCGCCGCCCAGCGTGTCGCTGGGCATGGAATTCCGTTGGCGCGGCGCCACCGCCTTCTTCCGGCTGCAACTCGACGGCGCCAGCGCGGCGATCGACATCCAGCATCTCGCGCTGGACACGCCGGGCGCGCCGGAGGATTTGCCGAAGCGCTTCGCCTCGGCGCTGGCTGATGCGCGGCTGCGGCCGCTGCGGCAGTGAGAGGGCGGCGCAAGTCCGTACGATACGAGAACGCGCGCAGCCCGATGTCGAAACCGCTCCATGTCGTCATGACCGGACTTGTCCCGGTCATCGACGCGGCGCCGCAGTGGGCGCGGCCGCAGGATGATGACCTGTGGCTCGGCGTGGCATGACGTACTTTATTAATTTTGAGTGATTTAGATCGGCCTCAGCGCGGCGTCTCGTTGCGCGGCATGTAGGAAAAATCCTGAATCAAGACATCCTTGACCACGCCATCGCCCAGCCGCGCATTGAGGGCGACGGCGAGCTTTTTCGTCAGCCCGTCCATGTCGTATTTTTCCAGATGGCGGAAATCGAGATGGGGGTCGCCATAGAGCGTGCGGAACGCCTCGTCCATCAGCACCGCGTCGGGGCTGATGGCGATTTTTTCCGCCTTGGAATCGAGCCCGTAGAGGAATTGCACCAGCACATAGCCGAGCAGCGCGCCGTCGGCGATGACCGGCACGTTGATCACCTTGGACTTCCGGTATTCATAGGCGTGTTCCGCCGCTTCCGCCTTTTGCGGCGAGGCCTTGGCCTCCTGCCATTTCGACGCGGCGTTGCCGGCGAGCACCGCGATCGCGCTCGCCCACACCGCCAGGGCCAGCATCTTGATCATCGCATCCGCTCCCTTCGCTCAGACGCCTTCGCGCCCATAGGTCCCGTCGGACTCGGCCTCCTGCAGGGCGCGCGACACCAGAGCCGAGATTTCGTCCATCGCCCGCAAATGATGGGCGAGGAACTGGCGGTTTTCCTCCAGCTTGCGCACGAGGCGCTCGACGCCGTCGTGTTCGAGCCGCTTGAGATCGCCTTGGGCGACATTGCGCAGGACGCGGTTGAGCTCCAGCAGCGCCTGATGCTTGCGCGTGTTGAACTCGGCGAGCTGCACGACGCGGTTCTCGCGCAGCAGCGCGGTCTCCTGATCGATCACGGCCTCCACGCGGGCGATGACATCGGCGAAGGCGGCCTGGACATTGATCTGGCCAATGGCGTGACGGGGAAGGTTCGATGGTTTCACGGGCTAGATCTTCATCCTGGAATCGACGAACGGAGGGGCCGGCTGGATCTTGTTGACGGTCGAGGGCTGCAACAGGTCCTGATGCGTGGCGAACAGGCGGTCGGCGATGTGCAGCGATCCGGATTTCGCCACTTCCTCGGCGATCTTCTCCGACATCATCGAACGCCACACGTCGCCCGCCGTGCCGGAGCCGTAGACATCGGGAGCGTCCTTGGGCAGCATTTCCTCGATCATGCCCTTGAGCAGCACACTCTCCAGCCCCACCGCCGCCTTGCGTTCAGGAGTCATCGCCGGCGTGACGGTGGCGGCCGGATTGCGGTAAGCGTAGCTGCCGGTGTCGACGGGCGGCGCCGCCTGCCTCAGCGTCGCCGAAAACATCTCGGGCGCGGCGCCTGTTTCCAGGGCGCGGGAGGCGGCGGAGGCTTTTTGGGGATCGGCCGCGCGCGCCACGTCGACAATGAGATCGGATACCGGTGAAATCGCCATTTCTTTTCGCGCGCCCTCGAACCTTGACCAAACTAGCGGCTTAAACTTACGGGAGGCTTGAGCGCAATTTTTGCTTTTGCGCGTTTTCTTCACGCGAACCGGCATCCACGCTTGAAAACGCTTTGGCCGCGAGACGCTCGCCGATCTCCAGCAACTCCAGCTTCTCGTCCTCGCGCGCGATCCGGCGCGCCGCCTCGTCGACGATCTTCTCCAGCGCCTTCTTCTGCGCCGTGCGCTTCATCAGCTGCGACTTCTGTTCCTTCTCCCGCTCATTCAGCTCGTGTTCGCGCCGCTGCGTCTGGATGAGGTGGCGGCAGGCGAGGCCGAGGATGAACGGATCGTCGCGCGCGCCGAGGATTTCGAAGACTTCGCGCCGCTCCGCCTCGATTTCGCTCTTCTTGCGCTGGATTTCGGCCAGCTCGGCCTCCTCCTTCTGGTGAAGCTGTTTCTTCACCTGCAGCAGGCGGTTGAGGCTTTTGTGTCTCTGTCGCATCAGCTTCCCTTGACGGCCCAGTCGGCGAAATCCGCCATGAAGGCGGGGATCATGGAATTGACGATGAAGTAGAGCAGGATCAGGCCGCCGGCGACCAGGAACGGACCGGAGATGAAATAGACCGGAACCTGCGGCGTCAGCCGGTTGAGCAGACCCACGGCGAAATTGGCGATCACGCCATAGACGATGAAAGGGCTGGTGACGCGCAGCGCCATGACGAAGGTGCGCGCCAGAGTGTCCGAATAAGAGGCCAAAGCCGCTTGCGGCCGCAGCACGGTCCCCACCGGCATCACCGAATAGGAGGCGACGAGGCCGCGAATCAGCTCCCAATGCAGGCCCATGACGAAGATCAGGCAGATCGCGGTCACGCTCACCAGCACGCCGATTCCGGGCAGGGCTTCCGCCTCGTTGATCGGCGCGCCCAGCGGATTGCTCAGACCGATGTTCATCGAGGCCGACATCATCATGGTCTCGAGCGCGAGAAAGAACAGCCGCCCGAGCAAGCCGATAAAGCCGCCGATCATCAGCTCCGAGAAAATCGCGCCGACCAGCCCGGCGAGGCCGTTCAGCGCCAAGGGCTTGCCGCCGGTGAGCGCCGGCGCCAGCGCGAGCGTCAGCGTCAGCGCGATGAACAATCTGACGCGCACGGGCGTGCGCGGGCTGGAAAATCCCGGCGCCGTCATCAGGCAGGCGCCGATCCGGCAGAACAGCACGAACACCGAAGCGAGCATCTCCGGCGCGGTCTCGATCACGAAATCGTCCCCAGCGACTTGATCTCGATGCCGCGCGCCAGCTCCAGATGCGACAGCACCGGCAGGGTGGCGAACAGCCGTTCGATGATCATGCGCACATAGGGGCGCGCTTCCGGCGCAGCCACCAGCGCGAATTGTTCGCCGGCGTCCATGAGCTTGCGAATGGCCTTGGACGCCTGTTCGCCGAATTCCTCGACAAGCCGCGGATCGATGTCGAATTCGACGACATCCCCCTTGGCGTCGCGCTTGAGACTCTGGTGGAACACCATGTCCCAGCGATTGCCGAGCCGCAGGATTTTGAGCACCGTCCCCTGGGCGAGATCGCCGCAAATCTGCTGCGCCATGCGCACCCGCACATGTTCGGCGATCTGTTCGGCCCGACGCGCATGCGGCGCGATCTCGGCGATGGCTTCGAGGATGAGATGCAGGTTGCGGATCGAAATGCGCTCCTGCAACAGAAGTTTGAGCACAGCCTGCAAGCCCGAATAGGAAATCTGCGCCGGGCTGATCTCGTCGAGGAGACGCTTGTATTCGGGGCCGAGCCGGTCGAACAGCGCGCGCATGTCCTTGTAGGAGAGGAGTTGCCCGAGATTGTTGCGCAGCACTTCGGAGAGATGGGTGAGCAGTACCGACATATTGTCGATCGGGTTGAAGCCGAGCCGCTTCGCCTCGGGGACGAAAGCTTCGGCGATCGACCAGGCGCGCATGCCGAAGGCGGGCTCGCGCACCTCCTCGCCGGGCGTGTCGGGGCGACGGCCGTCGCCGCTGATCACCAGGAATTCGCCGATGCGCACCTCCTGCGAGGCCACCACCGCGCCGTGAATCTTGATCTGATAGCTTTTCGGCGGCGCAGTGAGCGAATCCGAAACCTTGATTTCGGGCACGACAAATCCGTATTGCATGGCGAATTTGCGCCGCATCCGCGCCACACGCGTGGACAGCTCGTTTTGCGACAGCAGCAGGCGGGCGGCGAGCTGTTTTCCCAGCACCAATTCGATCTCGTGGGTGCGCAGCGATTCCTTGACCGAATTCTTCGCCTCAGCGGCGGCCGCCTCCTCCTGGGCGCGCGCCAGCGCTTCGTGCGCCGCGCGCTCCTTGGCGAGTTTTTCCGGGATGGTCTTGCCGAGATAGGCGAGCGCGCCCGCGAGCGCCGCGAAGGGCAGGAAGGGCAGCATCGGCATCAAGCCGAGGAAGAACAGCAGCGCCGCCGCCACCAGCATGGCGCGCGGATAATTGCCGAGCTGGTTGAGCACGGCCTTTTCGGTCGAACCGCGCGTGCCGCCCTTGGACACCAGCAGGCCCGCCGCGAGCGAGATGATCAGCGCCGGAATCTGCGACACCAGGCCATCGCCGACCGACAGTTTGGTATAAACGTCCGCCGCCGCGCCGACCTCGAGATTATGGCGGGTGACGCCGATGACGATGCCGCCGAACACATTGACCGCGAGAATGATCAGGCCGGCGATGGCGTCGCCGCGCACGAATTTCGACGCGCCGTCCATCGCGCCGAAGAACGAGCTTTCCTCCTCGAGGTCGCGGCGGCGCTGCTGCGCCTCCTTCTCGTTGATCAGGCCGGCGGAGAGATCGGCGTCGATGGCCATCTGCTTGCCCGGAATGGCGTCAAGTGTGAAGCGCGCGCCGACTTCGGCGATGCGCGACGCGCCCTTGGTGATGACCATGAAATTGATGGTGATGAGGATGGTGAAGACGACAAGGCCGATGACGAAATCGCCGCCCATCATCAGCTTGGCGAAGCCGCCGATGATATAGCCGGCTGCGTTCACGCCATGGGCGCCGTCGGCGAGAATCAGGCGTGTCGTCGCAATGTTGAGCGACAGCCGCAACATGGTGGAGACCAGCAGGATGGTCGGGAACGAGGTGAACTCGAGCGGCTTCTCGATCCACAGCGCCACCATGAGAATCAGCACGGACAGGGCGATGGAGAAGGCCAGGCCCATATCGATGAGGAAGGCGGGAATTGGCAGGAAGAAGACGCAAAGAATGCAGATGATGGCCGCCGCGAAGGCGATATCGCGCCCGCCCTTCCCGGCGGGTTGAACCGGAGCGATCGCGGCTGCTTGCGTCATGTCTCATCCTCGTTGAATCGGTGGACCGAAGATGGACGGGCAAGCTTGCGTCAAACTTCCGCTCAATAACCCTTCTCGACGCGTCCGTAGACCTGTTCGGTGAAGGAGAAGACCTGCGCGCCGATCAGCGGGCCGCTGAGCGCCAGCGCCACCAGGACCACGACGATCTTCGGCACGAAGGTCAGCGTGGCTTCCTGGATTTGCGTGAGGGCCTGGAACAGCGCGATGGCGATGCCGATCACCATGGCCGCGCCGACGGCGGGGCCGGTCGCGACCAGCACCGTCCAGATGGACGCGCGCAGCAGATCGAGGGCGTCAGCTTCGTTCATGGCGTTCGATCAGGAAATGGTGACGCCGGTTCCCAGCGTGACCGTCTGGCCGTTGGTCAGCGTGGCCGTCGAGCCGCTGGAGCTCACCGTGACGGAGGAAATGACGCCGCTGACCGAGCCGTCCGAAGACTGCACCGTGCGCCCGATCGCCGATTCCGCCTGGTTGATCATCGTGTTGTTCAGCAGCGAGGTGAGCGTGGTGTTGGTCTGCACCTGCTGCTCGACGGCCGAGAACGAGGCGAGTTGCGACAATTGCTGGGTCGGGTCCATCGGCGAGGTCGGATCCTGATATTTCAGCTCCGTCATCAGCAGTTGCAGGAACTGGTTGTAGTTCATCGTGCTTGAGGCGGCGGCTGTCGTCGCGGCGCTCGAGGTCGAACTGCTCGTTCCGGTCGTGTTGGTGGTGTTGGAAACGGCGGGTACGGTCATGGTGCGGGCTCCTCGACTGCGCTTCAGGCCGCGTTGGCCGGCGCCTTGTCCTTCATCAACTCGGTTTCGAGCGCGAACATGCCTCGGATCGTCTTCATCGCCTCGAAGACCCTCCCTCCATCGACCAGCGCGTCGGCGCCGCGCAGGCCGTCGGCCAGCGCGCCGCCGCCGATCGCCTCGCGGGTCGCCGCCGACATTTCGTTGAACAGGCGCAGGGTCTCCGGCGAGGAATCCCGCTCCATCAGCAGGGTTTGCAGCACGAAATAGAGTTGGCGCAACGGCGTGTTGGCGTCGTCGGGCTGGAGCACATGGGCTTCGAGCAGAAAGGTCGCGTCGTTGAGCAGCTCGATCGTGGCCTTGCGCTCGACCTTGATGACGGCGCCATTGATGTAGAGTTTTTCGCCCGCGCGCAACTTCAGTAGCATGAGTCCCTCACAGCAGTCCGTCGCGGATGATCGCGTTGATCTCGATGAGATCGGCAAAACTCTCGGCCGCGCCGATGCGCAGGCGCTCGATCTCCTTGATCGTCCAGATGCCGATCGAGATCAGTTGCGCACGCAGCGCCTCCGGCAGGTCGTTGCCATTGCTCGAGAGGTCGTCGAGGAAAATGGTCCAGAGGCGATGGGTGTAGACCAGCGCATCCTGCGCTTCCGCCGAGCGGACGCCAGCCTCGTCGGCGCGGCGCAGCAACTCGACGGCGCGATCGAGCGCATCGCGTTCGCGCGCGCGCATCTCCTGGGGAGAATCTTCGACAACTTCTGCATAGGTGAATTGGTACATCGATCAGTCCTGCGCCGTTCAAACTATAGGAAGTTGACCAGGCTCAGCTTGTGCAGCTGCGCGGTCAGCGAAAAGGCGACCTGCAACTGGTTCGAGAGCGCATTGACCTGCGTGCCGACCAGATAGGGGTCGACCGTCTCCTTGGCGTTGATCTGCGTGGTCAACACATCCTGCTGGAGGCTGATCGAGGAATTCGCCTGCTTGAGCGTGTTCTGCATCGTCCCCAAGGCGGCATTGGCTTCGATCAACTGGTTGTTGCCGGTGTTCAAAGTCTTCTGCGCCGCGGAGACCAGCGCGGAATAGGTGGTCTGGTTCAGGGCGAGATTGCCGAATTCGGCGAACATCACCAGGCCCTTGGCCGTGTTCTGGAACGCCGGATCATTGGCGGTGATCGAGGTGGTCACCGTCTGGCTCGTGCTGATCCGGTTGGTCAGCGGCGTCGCCGAGGCCGAGGACCAGTCCTGCGACCAGTTGGCGCCGGTGAACAGATTGGCGAACGGGCCATTCAGGAAGTTGGTCATGTCCGTCGCGGTGATCGTGCTGACCTGCGGGTCGTTGACACTGAAGCCGAACGTGGCCTGGAAAGCCGCGCGCACGGAGGCCTGGGCGCTGTCCGTGTAGGACTTCATCGGCGCCGTATCGGTGTTCTGTCCGCCGAACGCATAGACCCCGCCGGCGTCCGAATTGGCGCTGGTGGTGAAGCTGTCCAAAGCGCCTTGCGCCGCCTTCTGCAAGGCGTAGGAGCCGGTTGTGGACGGCTGGACCGAAGTGGCGTTCACCGACTGCGCCAGCGCGGTCGATGCGACCTGCTGAAGGTTTCCCAGCGCGCTCAGAGCGGTGTCGAGGTGAGTGGACACAAGCGCGTTGGATTGCGTCAGCGCATCGAGATCCGCCACCTGCTGGTGCAGCGCCACCACGGCGCCCGATCCCGCGCCCAAGGACAGTCCGATGTCCGCCAGACGGCCGGTGGAATTCTCCACCTCGAGCACCGTCATCTGGCTTTGCATGCGCGTGACGCTGCTGGCAAGGATGTTCGCCAGGGTGGCGCTAGAAACGGAGTTCACGGTCATGTCACGACACCGCCTGGAGAAGCGCGCCGAACATGTTGTTGATCGTGGAAATCAATTTAGCCGACGCTTGATAGGAGTTTTCATATTCGAGCATCATCGACATCTGCGAGTCGATGTTGACGCCGGTCGCGTTGGACAGCGCCTGCGACGCCTGGGACAGCAAGGTCGCCTGATAGGTCGCGTCATTGGAGGTCGTCTGATACTGGGCGTTCAGCCAGCTCGCCGATTCCGAGGCATAGGTCTTGACGCTGTTGGCGGTCGAGAGCGCCGTTCCCGAGGGAAAGGTTTGCGACGCGCTGATCGCCGTGATGTCGGCGAGCAGCGCCGCATTATATCCGGAGGCGCCCGTCGTGTTCTGCACATAGGCGGCGCCGTTGATACCGCCGTCGCGGATCAGGTTGTAGCTGCCGCCCTGGGCGGGGTCCACCGCGGTGCTGACCGAGATGTCGCCAGCCAGCCCGGGAATGGCCGTCGAACCGGGAAGCGCCGGGCCGCCGCTGTAGGTGAACAGGCCGGCGAGCTGGCCGCCCGTGCTTTGGTTGGTCTCGGCGAAAGCGTTGATGAGGCCGCCGGCGAGCGCGTCGAGCTGCGACTGGTAGGTCGGCGCGATCGTGTCGCGCAATTGCGCATAGCCCGCCAGAGCGCCGGATTGAATCGGCATGACGGCGTTTGCGCCGGTCACCGGCACGCCGTCGACATAGACCGCCGCGCCCGTCGTCGAGGCCGAATAGGCGGTCGTCGCCTGCATCGACACGTCGCGCGGCGTGGTTTCGAACAGGGTGACGCCGCTGTCCGTGTAGATCGACATCGAGCCGTTGGAATTGCCCACGGTGGTGATGCCGATTTCCTTCGACAGGCTTTGCAGGATGGTGTCGCGCTCGTCGAGCGCGTCGGTGATGTCGGCGCCGCTCGCGGTTCCCTGGACGATCACGCTGTTGACCGACTGGAACTGCGTGAGCAGCGTGTTGATGGTCCCCACCGAGGTGGCCATGTTCTGGTCGGCGGTCTTGCGCACGTTCTGTGTGACGGTGGTGGCGTCGTTGAGCCCGTTGACGAGCCTGTCGGCGGCGGTGACCACGGCCGCGGCGGCCGACGCATTGCTCGGCGACGACGAATAAGTCTGCAAGGCCGAGGTCAACGCCTGGAGCAGCGTCGAGGGCGATTGCGCCGCCGTGGTCGAGTCCGTCGTGGTGGTGGCGTCGGCGGCGGTCTTTTGCAGAAGCGTCACGCCGTCGGACAGCGCCTGCGCCGCCGCGCTGCTCGAGGTTCCCGAGAGCATGGCGTTGAACAGCGAGGCGCTGGTGAGGTTCCTGACCGACTGGATGACCCCCGCGCCGCCATAGACGGTGACCACATTGGCCACTTTCGCGGAGACATAGCCCGTCTTGTTCTGCGCATTGGAGACATTGCGCGCGACGACCGCCTGCAAGCCCGCATTGGTGGCGAGCGACGTCGTCGCGGTGTTGAGGGCGTTGGTGAGGCCTCCCCACATGGCTTTTCATCCGTCCTTTTTGTCAGACCTGCAGGTTGACCAGCGTGTCCATCAATTGCGCGCTGGTCGAGAACACCTTGGAATTGGCCTGGTAGTTGCGCTGGGCAACGATCATGTTGGTGAGTTCGGTCGCCACATCGACCGTGGATTGCTCGAGCGAACTCGACTTGATCGAGCCGAACTGCCCGGTGCCCGCGGTGCCGACCGTCGCCTGTCCCGACAGCAGGTTGGGCGAGAACACATTGCCGGAGCCGACCAGAAGGTTTTCCGGGCTCGCGACATTGGCGAGCGGAATCGTGTAGGCGGGAATGGTCGAGCCATTGGCGAGCTGGTAGGACAAGGTGCCATCCGTGCCGATGTTGACGGACTTGACGGCAGAGGCGGCGTTGCCATTGACCTCCGATGTCGACACCGTATAGGCGCCCGCGAGTTGGGTCATGGCGGAGAGGTCCAGCGCCATGGTGTTGCCGCCGGAGCCGGGGACCGAAATGCTCAGCGAGGCCGCCGCGGACAATTTGCCGGACGCGTTGAAGGACAGCGACGTATTGCCGATCGACGTGGCCAGATTGTTCGCGTCATAGGCCTGGACGTCCCAGCTGTTCGCGCCCGTCTTCAGGAAATAGACGTTGATCGTCTGCGCAGCGCCCTGGCTGTCGTACATGACGATCGAGGTTTTTTCGTTGTAATTGCTCGAACTGGCCGTGCCGGTCCCGGCCGTGTCCGTGGACGGCAGGTTGGCGGTGAAGGTCCCTGTCGTGCTCGGCGTCGCCGAGAGGCCGGAGGACGCAATATTGACGACCTGCATGCCGTCGAGCGAATTGGACGCCATGGTCGGCGTTCCATTGGCAAGGCTGTAGCCCATCAGGTAATAGCCCGCCGCATTCACCAGATTGCCGCTGGCATCCGGAACGAAAGAGCCGGCGCGGGTGAGATAGTTCTGTCCCGAGCTGTCGGAAACGACGAAATAGCCCTGGCCCTTGACGGCGAGGTCGGTCGTCGAGCTCGTCCCGGAAATCGTGCCCTGTCCGGCGGCGGCGACGCGGGTGGTGGTGGTCACGCCGCCGACCTGCGTCTGGCCGACGCCGGCGCTGTTGACGAGCGTCGAAAACTCAGTGTCCGCCTGCTTGTAGCCGACGGTCGAGGAATTGGAGATGTTCTGACCGATATTGCTCAAATAATTGGATTGCGCATTCATGCCAGTCACACTGGCGTTCATGGCGTCATAGAGACCCATTGTGCTGCTCCTGCCCTTTGGCTCCCCCCTTTTTTGCGCTTGCATGCTTGCGCGAAGCTGGCATCCGGCGCCCCCCGGGCGAGCCGCCGCATGCTGACGAACGCGTTAACGGCGCGCTCATAATTGTTCATTATTTTCTGCGGCGAAGGCGGTCGCGCGGACCGCCAGCTTTCCAGGTCCTGCCCCCCATGCAAGTCACTCTCGTCGCGGCTGATCAGGATCTCCAGGCCTCGATCACGTCGATGCTCGAGACGCGCGGCCATGAGGTGACATCCTTCGCGCAGGCCCGCGAGGGGCTGGACCATCTCGAACGCGACCAGAGCATCAACGCCTTCGTCGTGGTCAACGCCACGGACGCGAGCGCCGGCGCCGAGATCTGCTGGGACGCGCGGCTGCTGTCGAGCTTCGAGCGGCCGGTCTATGTCTGTCTGGTCGCGCCGCCGCTGTCCTCGCAGGAGTTCATCGAGGCGCTGGATTGCGGCGCCGACGACGTGCTGCAATTGCCGATCTCCGCCGACGAGCTTTATGCGCGCCTGCGCGCCGCCGAGCGCCTGAACCAGATGCAGCACAAGCTCATCGAAATGGCGACGCGGGACGGCCTCACCGGCCTCTACAACCGCCCGGCCTTCTTCCAGCGCGCCGCGACATTGTGCGCGGAGCATGGCGCGCCCTTCGCCGGCGTGATGGCCGACATCGACCATTTCAAGGCGATCAACGACAGCCACGGCCACGCCGCCGGCGACAGGGCGATCCGCGCCGTCGCCGACTGCCTGAAGAGCCAGAGCGACATTGTCGGGCGGCTCGGCGGCGAGGAATTCGCCGTCCTGCTCGACATCGGCGATCCCGCGGAGGCTTGGCGCAAGGCGGAGCGGATGCGCCGCCAGATCGCTATGCAGGAGATCGATCTCGACCGCGCCGCCGTCAACCTGTCCTGCTCGTTCGGCATCGCCATCGGCGAGCCCGGCGAGGAGATCGACGACCTGCTGCGCAAGGCGGACGCCGCGCTCTACGCCGCCAAGCGCGCGGGGCGCAACATGGTCGCGCTCTACGATCCCGACACAATGGCGGTACAACCGCGCGCCAAGAGCGTGGTGCGCAGCGCCAAAACCTCCGCGCAGCGCCGCGCCGCCGGCTGAGGCCTTGACGCGCGCCGAAAATGGCGCCCATCGAAGGGCCATGACCTTCAATCTCTCCGCCTGCTGTCTGCGCGACAACGCCGCGCTGCGCCCGCACAAAACCGCGCTGATCCTCGCCGGCGCCGACGGATCCCAAACCCTCACTTTCGGCGAATTGGACCTCGCGGTGCGCCGCCTCGCCGCCGGCTTTTCCAGCCTCGGCCTGCCCAGGGGCGCGCGGATCGTCATCCGCCGCGGCAACGACCTTTTTTACGTCCTGAGCTTTTTCGCCGCCATCGCCGCCGGCTATGTCGCCCTGCCCTCCTCCGCCCAGCTCACCGTGGACGAGGTCGGCCATCTCGTCGCGGATTCGCAAGCCGACCTCCTGATCTGTTCGGAGACCCTGCAGGCGGCCGGCGGCGTGCGCGTGATCGGCGACCCCGAACTTTTGCGCCTCGCCCAACACCCGCCCCGCGACTATGCCGACACCGACCCAGACGACCCGGCCTATCTGATCTACACCTCGGGCACGGCGAGCAAACCCAAGGGGGTTTTGCACGCCCAGCGCGTCGTGCTCGGACGCGACCCCATGCTCGACGCCTGGGAAGGTTTTGGCGAAGACGATATCGTGCTGCACGCCGGCGCGATCAACTGGACCTACACGCTCGGCGTCGGGCTCATGGACCCGTTTCGGCGGGGCGCAACATCCGTGCTTTACAACGGTCCCGCCGACGCCAGCCTGTGGCCAAAACTGATCGCCCGGTTCGGCGCGACGGTTTTCGCCGCTGTCCCCGGCGTCTACCGCCAGATGCTGCGCCACGATGATTTTGTCCCCCAAAACCTCGCCAGCCTGCGCCATGGCCTTGTCGCCGGCGAAGCCCTTCCACCCGCGCTCGCCCAAACTTTTTGGGAAAAAACCGGCAAGCCGCTCTATGAAGCCTTGGGCATGAGCGAAATCTCGACCTACATCTCCACCGGGCCTTCCGTCCCCTATCGGCCGGGATCGCCGGGAAAACCGCAGCCTGGGCGACGCGTTGCAATCCTGCCGCTCGAAAGCGGGGAGACGCCCCTGCCCCCCGGCGAGAGCGGTCTGATCGCCGTGCATCGCTCCGATCCCGGCCTGATGCTCGGCTATTGGCGCAATCCCGAGGCCGAGGCCGAGGTCTTTCGCGGCGAATGGTTTGTCGGCGGCGATGTCGCGCATGTCGACGACGACGGCTACGTCTGGCTGCACGGGCGCGCCGACGATCTCATGAACGCCGGCGGTTTTCGCGTCTCGCCCGCCGAGGTCGAGGCCGTCCTTTGCGCGGCGCCGGGCGTCGCCGATGCGGCCGCAGCCGAACGCGAGGTGCGGGCGGACGTGCGGGTGATCTGCGCTTTTGTCGTCCGCGCGCCCGGCGCCACCGTGGACGAGACGGCGCTCAAAATCCATTGCGCGCAAAAACTCGCGGGCTACAAGCAGCCGAAGAAATATGTGTTTCTCGACGCGCTGCCGCGCACCCGCAACGGCAAGATCGCCCGCCGCCTGCTCTAGAGGATTTTATGACCGAACTTTACGCCGTGATCGGCAACCCGATCTCGCACAGCAAGTCGCCGCTGATCCACAAGGGTTTTGCCGAAGTTTTGGGCCAGGACCTGGATTACATCGCCATCGAGGGACCGCTCGGCCGCTTCGCCGAGACCGTGGACGCATGGCGGAAAAAAGGCCTACGCGGACTGAACATCACCGTGCCCTTCAAGATGGACGCTTTCGCCTACGCCACGCGGCGCGACTCGGCGGCGGAAGAAGCCGGCGCCGTCAACTGCCTGACGTTCGAGGGCGACTCAGCCGAAGGCGCCAATTATGACGGGATCGGCCTCGCCCGTGACATCGAGGCCAATCTGGGTTTCGCCGTGGCCGGCAAAAACGTGCTGGTGCTGGGCACGGGCGGGGCGACGCGCGGCGCGCTCGGTCCGCTGCTGGCGCGAGGGCCAGCGCGCCTGACGGTGGCGTTCCGCACGCCCGGCAAGGAAGCAGAGCTGCGCGCTTTGTTCCCGGAGGCCAAAGCGCTGGATTTTGCAGCCTATGCCGATTTGCGCGACGCTTACGATCTCGTGCTCAACGCCACCTCGGCGACGCTGAGCGGCGAGGCGCCGCCGGTTGCGCCGAAAAATTTTGCGCGCGGCGCGCTGGCTTATGATCTGGCCTATGGCAAGGGCCTGACGCCGTTCCTGCGCTTAGCGCGCGAAGCCGGCGTCGAAAAATGCGTGGATGGCGTGGGCATGCTGGTCGAGCAGGCGGCGGAGGCTTTTCAAAAATGGCGAGGCGTGCGGCCGGAAACGAAAGCGATGATCGAAAGGATCACGGTTCCGCTGGTGTGAAAGTGAAACGCGCGCCCCGCCCGTCACCAAGGTGAAAACGTCAAAGCCACCAGATTTTGTTCATGTTTTGTTTTCACGTGAAACATCTTTCGCCGACGATTCCATTCAAGCCGTTGTCGTAAAACGCAAAACGGCTCCCGGCCGCAAAAGCGCGCGCAGGCGCCGCCTCAACATCTCGTGCGCAACCCTCGGGTTGTGGGCGTGAAAAATGGCCGGTTTTGCGCAGGAATCATCACGATTTTCATAGAATTCGCGCGCTTTTTCACCATTTCGAACGCTCAGCCTGCAACCACAGATGGAATTCCAGGTGAGCGCCGTCCCCTCGCCCCGCTTGCGGGGAGAGGGTTAGGGTGAGGGGCTGGGGCGTTGGCCTCGATGTCATCAGGAAAGCTGTCTCGACGACGTCGAGGATCGCGCCCCTGCCCGTCTCCCCCCAAGCGCACGGCTGTCAGGGGAAATTGTCGGTTCTACAGATAGGCGAACGTCCGCATGACGATGCAACTTCATGTCGTCCTGGCCGGGCGTCGTCCCGGCCATCCACGCGGCGCCGCAATGCGAACTGCCGGAGGTTTTCCCCAGCGGGCCGACGTGGATGCCCGGGACCAGCCGCGCCCCAAGCGGGGGAGTAAATCAAATCCCCCGCCCCTCGACCTCCCGCGAAAGCGCTTCCACCTCATGCGCCAGCCCGGCATCCTGCGGGTCCAATTCGGCGGCGCGCCGCAAAAGATCGAGCGCCTCCGCCTTCCGGCTGTCGCGCAACAGTTCCGACAATTGCCGCATCGCCAGAAAATCGCGCGGCTCGATGCTGAGCGCCTTGGACAGGTCGAGCATGGCGGCATCCCGGTCGCCGTCCTCGACCGCCGATTGCGCGCGCCGCCGCCAAGCCTGCCCCCAGTCGGGATAGAGCGAGACCACCCGATCCAAAAGTTTCGCCGCGACATCGGCGTTCTGCGCCCGCAGGGCGGTCTCCGCGCGCGCCATCAGCAGGTCGGCGGTCGGCGAGCCTGAACGGCTCCACAGCGCGGCGATCATGCCGCGCAATTGCGCGGCGGTTTGCGGGTCTTCCGCCTGCCGCAGCTTTTGGAACAGCCCATCGAGGAGGTTTGCGCGCGGCGGCGCGCCGGCCTGCGCCGCGCTCAATCCGAGTGCGAGAAAGGCCACAAGAATGCGTCTCATGAGGGCAGTCAAACAGATTTGCGCGCCCGGGCCAACAGCTCCAGGGTCGCCGGGTCGGGCTGTCCGCCACACAATTTCGCGAGCGCCTCGGCAAAAATCGGCTCCTGCGGCGCGGCCTGGGCGAACAAGGTCATGGAGGAGCGGAATTTCGCATCGTCCGGCGCGCCGAAAATCTCGCCAAGACCGCGGCCCTCGACGGCGCACACCCATTTGGCGCACGCACGCAAGCGCGGCCCGAGACTCGGATGGGCGAGATAGGCGCGCGCCTCCTCCAGCGAGTCCAGCGCATAAAACTGGGCCATCTGGGAAAAGCCGAGCCCGGCGAGTTGCGGGAAGATGAACCACATCCAATGGCTGCGCTTGCGCCCGGAGCGCAATTCCGCCTCGACCCGGTCGAACACGTCAGCTTGGGCGTCGACAAACCGCTGGAGATTGAAGGCGTCCGTCATGTCGAAAACCCGCCCCGTTCGGCGAGCGCGCCAATGTCGCGCGCCTCGTGCAGAACGCGCAGGACAATGACCTCGTTTTCCTTCGGCTGATAGTAGATCGCGTAACGGCTTGAAAAGGCCACGCGCAGATCAAGGCCAAGCTGCAGACGCTTCGGGTGTCCGAGGGGGAACTCGGAAATGCGAACAAAAGCGTCTGCGATTTTCGCGATCAATCGGTTTGCCGCGGCTTCGGAGCTTTCGCTGGCGACATAAGCCCAAATTTCCGCAAGATCGGCTTCCGCCGTGTCGGTCAGGCGGAGGTCGAGCGGCCCGCTAATAGCTTCCTCCCGCGTTCGATGATCGCATCGGGATCGAAAGCCTTCACCCGGCCGGCGGCGACGTCGGACAGCCCCTTGTCGATATCCGCGCGGAGCGCCGCAAGGTCCTGAAGCTGAAGCAAACGCTTGGATTTCCAATCGCGCAAGGCGTCGCGCACCACCTCGCTGGCCGAGGCGTAATCGCCTTCAGCCACGGCGGCCTTGACCACCGCGGCCATTTCCGCCGGCAGAGTGATCGTGAGTCGTTCGATTTCCGCCATGCCCGAGCGCCTCTGCCCCTCTCACTTCATCACACTTATGATGCGAGGGCGCGCCGGCAATTTCAAGACGCCCAACGAAAAACCCCGGCGCAAGGCCGGGGTTCTCAAAATTCTGTGCGAAGCCCAAAAACCTCAGCCCTGGCGGGCCTTGTAGCGCTTCTGGGTCTTGTTGATGATGTACACGCGGCCCTTGCGGCGGACCAACTGGTTGTCGCGATGACGCGTACGCAGCGACTTGAGCGAGTTACGGACTTTCATTGTCTACCCCGGATTTGGCCGGGGTTCTCCCTCAGCCGGAAATTGGAGCCGTGCTTCTGCCAAATTTTTGCGGCGCGATCAAGCCCCCCGCGCTCAGCGCGCTCAGCTTTTGTTGCAGGTGTTCAAGCCGAGCACGGTGTAAAGGCCGCACCAGCCGACAAGGCCGGTGATGAGCGGCAGCACGCCGATCCAGCCCCAGGCCGTCTGCGGGCCGACAAAAACCAGTGAAATCAGCGCAAGGCCGATGATGATCCGCACAAGGCGATCGAGCTGGCCGACATTTCTCATGGCGCGTCTCCTCTGTAAAAAGCCATGCGCCTGTCTAGCCCGGGCGTGACGTTCGGTCGGTGACTTCGGTCACGAACTCGACAAATCTTCCAGACCGGCGCGGTCGCCGATCTCGATGCGGCCGCGCGCAAGCCGCACCAGCCCCGCCCGCTGGAACAGGGCGAGCTGCCGGCTGACCACCTCGCGCGCCGCGCCAATGTCTTCCGCAAGCTCCTGGTGGGTCGCCTCGAAGCAGGACCCGCTCCCTGCGCGCAAAAGCACGGCGCCGGCCAGCCGCGCATCCACGCGCAAAAAAGCGATGGTTTCGACCAGCCGCGTCATTTCAGCGAGCCGCGCGCCAAAACGCGCGAACACGAATTCGGAAAACGCCCCGGAGTCGCGCATCAGCCGCTTGAACAGCGGCGGCGGGATCACGACCAGGCGCAAATCGGCTTCGGCGACGCCCTCGGCGGTATAATCGAGCGCGCCCATCAGGCACAGAGTGGTCTGCACGCAAGTCTCGCCCGGCGCGATCCGGTAGAGCACGAGACGGCGGCCATTTTCGCCGGTGACGCCAACGCGCACACAGCCTTCGAGCAGGATGACAAAGCCCTGGCAGGGCGAGCCCGCCGAAAACAGGATCTTGCCCTTAGGAATCTTAACCTCGGGCAGCCGCGCCAGGTTTTCGCGCGCGAACAGGTCAAGGGCTTGAAAGGGCGCAAAATCGTCAAGCCACATGGGTCACACAGACGCGTTGGCGACCAAAAAGTCCCGAAAAGCCTGGATGCGCGCGACATTCTTCATTTCGCCGGGATAGGCCAGCCAGCAGTCGAACACCGGCATATCGAGATGCAGGTCGAGCCGGGTCAACGGCGAGGAGGCGTCGATGACATAATCGGGCAGGATGGCGACGCCGGCGCCGCGCTCCACCGCCTGGCGCACGGCGAACAGATTGTTGATCGAAATCGAGGGCTCGCGCGGCTTTTTCGCGTCGCGGCCGGCATAGAGCAGCAGGTTGAGATTGTTGAGATAGGCCGGGCCGGAGACGCCGAAGGCGAGGATGCGGTGGCCGTCGAGATCGGCGGCGCTCTGCGGCTGGCCGAAGCGCTGGATATAGGCCCGCGACGCATAGGCCGAATAGGTCAGCGAAAACAGTTTTCGGCGAATCAGGTCGCTCTGGGTGGGCTCGCGCAGGCGCAAGGCGACATCGGCCTCGCGCATCGACAGGTCGAGTTCGTCGTCGCTGAGGATCACGGTGACGGTGATGTCGGGGTAAAGCTCGCGGAATTCGGCGAGGCGCGGGGCGAGCCAGGAGGCGCCAAACCCGGTATTGGCGGTGACGCGCAACTCGCCGCGCGGTTTTTCGCGCGAATCGGAGAGGCGCAGACGCGCGCCCTCGAGCTTGGCCAAAACCTCCTGAACCGTGCGGTACAGCATCTCGCCCTGTTCGGTGAGCAGCAGGCCGCGCGCGTGGCGGTGAAACAGCGTGGTCTTGAGATCGTATTCGAGAGCGCTTACCTGACGGCTGACGGCGGACTGGCTCAGATGCAACGCTTCACCCGCATGGGTGAATGAGCCGGCCGAGGCGGCGGCGTGAAAGATGCGTAGCTTGTCCCAGTCCATAGGTCCGCCCCGTCATGACGCCCCAGCATGGGAGTCATGCGTTCATTGCAGTCCGGTAACGCTATAGGAGGCGTCGATGTTTGCCTACGGAAAAAAGCTGAAACTGCCCAGCGCAGCGGAGGCGCTTCCGGGCCGTGCGCAAGCGATAGACCCGGGCCCGCGACATTTTGTCTTGGGGATGCCGCTGCAGCCGCCCTATCCCAGGGACACGCAGATCATCCAGTTTGGTTTGGGCTGT
This sequence comes from Rhodoblastus acidophilus, assembly GCF_025961575.1. Lineage (GTDB taxonomy): Bacteria > Pseudomonadota > Alphaproteobacteria > Rhizobiales > Beijerinckiaceae > Rhodoblastus > Rhodoblastus acidophilus_C. Next base: position 55,207 of record NZ_JAOQNX010000015.1, read on the forward strand.
TTTTGGGGCGCCGAGCGCAAGTTCTGGCAGGCCCGGGGCGTCCATGTCACCGCGGTCGGCTATTCCGGCGGTCACACGCCGAACCCCACCTATGAGGAGGTCTGTTCCGGCATGACCGGCCATGCGGAGACCGTGCAGGTGGTGTTCGACCCCGAACGAATCTCCCTGGCGCAGCTGCTGAAGATTTTTTGGGAATCCCACGACCCCACCCAGGGCATGCGCCAGGGCAATGACATGGGAACGCAATATCGCTCGGCCATCTATTACACCAGCGAGGCGCAGCACGTCGCGGCGGAAGCCTCGAAGGCGGCCTATCAGTCGGCTCTGTCGCGGCACGGCTACGGGCCGATCACCACGGAGATCGCGGCGGCGGGGCCGTTCTATTTCGCGGAGGACTATCATCAGCAATATCTCGCCAAAAATCCCAGCGGCTATTGCGGCCTGGGCGGCAGCGGGGTTTCCTGCCCGATTGGGCTTGAGGCCTGAACAAAAATCCGAATAGATACGGGCGGGCGACCGCCCGCTGAATTTCGTCGAAGACGTTTTCGAAAGGTTTGGGCATGAGTTTTGGCAAGGTTGAGAAGGCGCTCGAAACGCTGCTGTTTGCCAGCCGCTGGCTGCTGGCGCCCTTCTTCCTGGCGCTGATTCTCTGCCTGCTGGCGCTGCTGGTCCAGGCCGAGATGCATGTCTATCATGTCGTCTCGACGGTGTTCCGCGCCACCGAAACCTCGGTGGTGCTCGATTCGCTCAGCCTGATCGACCTGACCTTCACCGGCGCCCTGGTGGTGCTGGTGATCTTCGCCGGCTACGAGAATTTCGTCTCCCGCATCGACCACCTCGACGAGCCCGACGGCGGCGCCGAAGCCACCAAACAACAGGCCTCCTGGCCGACATGGATGCGCACCATCGATTTCAACGGGCTCAAACTCAAGCTCATGTCGTCGATCGTCGCCATTTCGGCGATCCAGACCCTGCGCGTGCTGCTCGACATGAACAACCGCACCAACCAGGAACTGGCCTGGACGGTGGGCATCCACATGACCTTCGTGCTCTCTGCGGTGCTGCTGGCCTGGATGGATCGGATTTCCAGCCACGGCGAAGGGCATTGACCTTTACGCGCGCCTTGGTCTATCGCCGACCCGATAGATCAAGGAGAATTCCATGAGCCTGAAAAGACTTCACCCTGGCAAGCGCATGAGCCAGGGCGTTGCGCGCAGCGACATCGTTTACCTCGCGGGCCAGGTGGCGGAAACCAAGGCGGGCTCCTCCGTCGCGGAGCAGACCAAGGAAATTTTGGGCCAGATCGACAAGCTGCTCGCCGAGGCCGGCACCGACAAGACCAAGATCATGATGGCGACGATCTATCTCGCCGACATCAAGACCTTCGCCGACATGAATCTGGCCTGGGACGCCTGGGTGGCCGAAGGCGCCACGCCGGCCCGCGCCACGGTCGAGGCCAAGCTGGTCGCGCCGGAATACAAGGTCGAAATCGCGGTGGTCGCGTCGATCTGAGCGGAACAAGCAGCGGGGCCTCTCCTTCTCCCTTGCGGGAGAAGGTGGCCCCGAAGGGGCCGGATGAGGGGTTCGTCCCTGCGACCGGCGCCCCCTCATCCGGCGCTACGCGCCACCTTCTCCCGCAAGGGGAGAAGGGCGCGTCCCGTTCAGCGGGTTGTCCTCGTCCCAGCCATAGCTCAGCGTCTCGAAACGCATATTGGCGAGGTCGAACAAGGCCAGACGCCCCACCATCGAGCGGCCGAAGCCGACAATCTCCCGGATCACCTCCAGCGCCATCAGCGCCCCGACCATGCCAGTGAGCGCGCCCAGCACCCCGGCTTCGGCGCAGCTCGGAATCGCGCCCGGCGGCGGCTTTTGCGGGAACAGGCAGCGATAGGTCGGATTCGGCGTCCCGTCCGGCCCCGTCTCGAACGGACGCAAGGTGGTGAGCGACCCGTCGAACTGCCCGACCGCCGCGGTCACCAGCGGCTTTTTCGCGTAAAAACAGGCGTCCGACACGAGATAGCGCGTGTCAAAATTATCGGAGCCGTCGGCAACAATGTCGCAGTCTTCGATCAGCGCGCCCGCGTTCAACGCGGTCAGCCTGACGGCCTCGACCTCGCAGGCGACATTGGGATTGAGCCGCTTCACCGCCTCCGCGGCCAACAAAGCCTTGCCCGCGCCGACATCCTCGTCGGCGAACAGGATTTGCCGTTGCAGGTTGGACAGCGACACCTTGTCGTCGTCGATGATTTTCAGCCGCCCGATCCCCGCCGCCGCAAGATAGAGCAAAAGCGGCGCGCCGAGTCCGCCCGCGCCGATGACGGCGACCTTCGCCGCCTTGAGCTTGCGCTGACCCGGGCTGCCGACATCGCGCAACAAGATGTGGCGCGCATAGCGTTCGATTTCCTCGGGCGTGAGTTCCGGCAACGGCATTATGGGCGTTCCAAAGAGAGCTTGCCGAAACCAAGCATGAATTCCTTGACGAATCCATTCCGGGCGTTCACGCCCGGCCGCGCCAGTCCAGCGCCTGTTCCAGCCGGTCGTCGCCCCAAAAAATCTCTCCGTCCGCCGCGACAAAACTCGGCGCGCCGAACAGGCCGATTTTCTTGGCCGTTTCGGTCTCCTCGCGCAGCAGCGCGCGAATGGGGTCGGATTTGGACTTTTCCAGCAGATCGGCGGGCAAGTCGAGCTCGGCGAGAACGCCAGCGAGCAAAGTCTCGTCGGAAATCACTTTGCCGAACCCGAATTGCGCAACAAAAACCGCGCGGGAGAAATCGGGACGGCGCGCCTCGGGCACGGCCAGCGCCAGACGCGCCGCATGCAACGAATTCTGCGGAAACCCGGGCGGGCGCGTGAACGGCTGCCCCCGCGCGGCGCAGATGCGTTCGAGATCGCGCCACATGTAACGGCCCTTGGCGGGATAAAGGTTGAAGGGGGAGTTCAGCCAGCCCTGGGCGGAAAAAATCGGACCGAGCAGGAACGGCCGCCAACGCAGCGCGACGCCCGCCTCGCGCGCCAGCGCCTCGATCCGTAGAACCGCAAGATAGGAATAAGTGCTCGCAAATTCGTACCAAAAATCCAGGTGGCGCAATTTCAACTCCTCTCAAGGGGTTACGAAGATTTGCGTCTCCAAGGGTGGAACTTGACCTAAAACACGGCTAGAGGCTAGTCGTTCCAAAAGAGGGGAAGACGTGCCGCCGCCATCGACGAACCGCCTCGTCATCATCCTCACGCTCGTTTGCATGGGACTGTTCGCGTTCGCGCCGGAGCTGGACCTGTCGGTCTCCCGGATGTTTTTTCGCGACGGCGGCTTTGTCGGCGCCGCCACCGCGACCGGAGACGCCGCGCGGCGCTTGTTCTGGGACGCGCCCTATCTCGTTCTCGCCGGCTTCCTGGTCGCCTACGCCCTGCGGCGCCTGGGGCGCCTCCGCAGGGGGCCCGACGGCCGCGCGATCGTCTTTCTCGTCGCCACCCTGGCGCTCGGCCCGGGGCTGCTGCTCAATGGCGCGCTCAAGGAGAATTCGGGCCGCCCGCGCCCGGTGCTGAGCAAAGAGTTCGGCGGCGCCTGGGACTTCCGCCCCTGGTACGATTTCCGCGGCCAATGCGAGACCAATTGCTCCTTCGCCTCGGGCGAAGCCGGCGCCTCCGCCTGGACGCTCGCGCCCGCCCTGCTGGCGCCGCCGCCGGCGCGCCCTTACGCGGTCGCCGCGGCGCTGCTGCTCACCGCCGCGACCGCCGCATTGCGCATCGCCTATGGCGGACACTATCTGTCCGACGTCACGCTCGCCGCGCTGTTCACCATTCTGGTCGTGCTCGCGGGCTATCGCTGGTATTCTCGCGGGTCCAAAACCTGGATCTGACGCATGTTTTTCGACCTGCTGCTCGATGACGCCGCCTTTTTGTTGCGCTGGCTGCATGTGGTCGCCGCCATGGTCTGGGTGGGCTCGGCCTTCGCCCTGCTGCGGCTCGATCTGGCGCTGCGAAAGGGCGAGGGCGCGCTGTTCCTCAACGGCGGCGCCTCCTTCCGCCTGTCGCGCACGACGCAGGCCGAGGCGGACGAGCCGGCGCTCACCTTCAAATTCGAGGCCTATGCCACCTGGTTCAGCGGTTTCGCGCTGATCTGCATGATTTTTTGTGCGGAGCCACGGCTCTATCTGATCGACCCGCAACTCTGGGACGCCGCGCCCTGGGCGGCGATCACCGTCGCGCTGGCCATGCTGCCGGCGGTCCTGCTCGTCTATGAACTCTTTTTCCGGCTGACGCGGCTCGAGGGCGACGCCGGGCTTTTCGCTTTGTTCGGATTTTGCGCGGCGCTCTGCGCGCTGATGTGCCTGCTGTTCGCCGGACGCGCCGCCTTCCCGCTGATCGGCGCGAATCTGGCCACTCTGATGGCCGGCAACATCGCCCATATCATCGCCCCGGCGCAGCGCCGCCGATTGAAGGCGCTGCGCGCCGGCGAGGCGCCCGACGAGTCCGAGGCGAAAAAGGCGGGCGCGCGCGCCCTGCACAACCAATATCTGGCGCTGCCCGTCGTCTTCTTCATGCTCGCGGGCCATGCGCCGCTGCTGTTTTCCGGGCCGCATCGCATCGGCGTCGCGATCTTCGCGCTCGCCGCCGGTTTCTTGGCGCGCCGGTTTTTCCTCAAGCGCGCGCGGCGCCGGCGCCGATTGGGCGCTCGCGGCGGCCGCCACCCTGGCGCTGGCGGCGCTGCTGGCGCTGGCCTGGCCCAGGGCGCCCGAGGAAAAGACGGCGCTCTCGGCGGGACAGGCGATCTCGCAACTGGTTCGCCCCGGCCCCGCGGCGGCGCATAGCCTGATCGAAGAGAAATGCGGCTGGTGCCATTCCGCGACGCCCGCCTGGCCCGGCCTGTCGCGGCCTCCCGCCGGCCTGGATTTTTCCGATCGCGCCACGGTCGAAAAAAACGCCGCCGCGATTCTTCGCGCTGCGGTGCTGACCTCGACCATGCCGCCGCCCGGCGCGGCCGCGCCGCTGGACGACGAGGACAAGCTTTTGCTGTGGCGGGCGCTGGGGAAATAAGCCCCCTCATCCGTCTCGGCGCTTCGCGCCGATCCACCTTCTCCCGCAAGGGGAGAAGGGTTCGCCTCCGCAGAGCGCGATTCAATAAAAAGCTCAAGGATTCAGCCTCTTCCCTTCTCCCCTTGCGGGAGAAGGTGGCCGCGCAGCGGCCGGATGAGGGGTTCTTCGCGCGACCGGCGCTAGAACTCGACGTCGAGCTCTTCCATCTCCTCGGGCTCGACCCGCGCGCCTTCGGCCCATTCGATCATCGGCGCCCAGTTCAAAATATGGTCGCGATAGCCGGCCGCATCGGAATCCAGCGCCACATGATAGGTGGCGAAGCGCGAGCACACCGGCGCGAACATGGCGTCGGCGACCGTCGGCTTGGCGCCGAACAGGAACGGGCCGCCATACTGGTCGAGGCATTCGTGGAAAATCTGCGTGATGCGGGCGATATCGGGCTTGGCGCCCGACCAGATGCGGAAATTGGGGAAATCCCCCTTGATGTTCATCGGCAGGGCCGAGCGCAGATTGGCGAAGCCGGAATGCATTTCGCCCGACACCGAGCGATTGTGGCTGCGCGCGGCGCGGTCCGCGGGCAGCAGGCCGGCCTTGGGGCGAACCTCCACCAGATATTCGGCGATGGCCAGGGTGTCCCAGACATGCACGCCGTCATGGTCGAGCGCCGGCGTGCGGAACGAGGGCGACAGCAACAACAATTCGGCGCGCGCGTCGGCGTCGTCGATCGGCACGCGCCGCTCCTCGACCTCGAGCCCGGCGATCTTGCACAGAAGCCATCCCCGCAGCGACCAGGACGAATAATTCTTGCTGCTGATGGTCAGGACCGGTTTGGCCATTGTCACGCTCCCTGCCCCAGCGAAGTTAAAGCAGGCGTTCCCGGCAAGCAATGTGCAAATTGCCGGACAGTGCTGGACCCGGCGGTCCGGGAAGACCGCAAGCCCTTGAGGCTTCGCCATTAGCCATTGGTATGCGACGATCTGTCAATTGTGACGCTTTTGCCCTGCAACAAAGATGTTAAGCTCCCGGTTCTCGGGATCGAGAGAAAGGGAAAAGTCCGCAAATGCTGTATCGCGCTTATCAAGCCCAGTCCGACCTCATGGCGCCGGTCAAGGCCTATGCGCGTATGGCCCTGGGGATGCTCAACGGGCATGCGGACGCCAATCCCCTGCTGCGCAACATCACGGCCGCCTATGAAATGGTGGAGCGCGCCGGCCTCACCCACGAGCGCCCGCCCTATGGCGTGCACAGCGTGACCGTCGGCAATGCCGAGGTGGAGATCGTCGAGGAGGCGGCGCTGGTCACCCCTTTCGCCACCCTGCTGCATTTTCGCAAGGATGTGGCGACGCCGCAGCCCCGGGTGCTGGTGATCGCGCCGCTGTCGGGCCATTTCGCCACGCTGCTGCGCTCGACCGTGCGCACGCTGCTGTCCGACCATGACGTCTACATCACCGACTGGCACAACGCCCGCGACGTGAGCGTCGACGACGGCCGGTTCGGCTTCGACGATTACGTCGCCCATGTGATCCGCTTCCTCGAACATATCGGCCCCGGCGCCCATATTGTCGCGGTGTGCCAGCCCTGCGTGCAGGCCATGGTCGCGGCCTCCGTGATGGCGGAGGACGACAATCCGGCCCAGCCGGCGTCGATGACGCTGATGGCCGGCCCGATCGACACGCGCATCGCCCCGACCAAGGTCAACGACCTCGCCCGGGAAAAGCCGATGTCCTGGTTCGAGAACAATCTCATCGCCCGCGTGCCCTGGCGCTACAAGGGCGCGCGCCGGCGCGTCTATCCCGGTTTCGTCCAGCTCTCCGCCTTCATGGCGATGAACATCGACCGCCATGTGAAGGCCCATGTCGACCTGTTCCACCATCTCGCCGGCGGCGAGGTGGAAAAGGCCAACCAGACCAAGGCGTTCTACGACGAATATTTCGCCGTGCTCGATCTGCCCGCAGAATTCTACCTGGAAACCGTGCAATGGGTGTTCCAGGACCACCAATTGCCGCTGGGAACGCTGCAATATAAGGGTCGGACGGTGAACCCGAAGGCGATCCGCAAGACCGCGCTGCTGACGGTCGAAGGCGAGCGCGACGACATTTGCGCGGTGGGCCAGACCATGGCGGCCCATGATCTCGCCTCGACGCTCAAACCGTTCCGCAAGCGGCACCACCTCCAGGCCGGCGTCGGGCATTACGGCGTCTTCAGCGGCAAGAGGTGGGAAAATCAGGTTTATCCGATCGTCCGCAACATGATTTTGCAGAACGATTGAGGCGCGCCGCCCGGGCGGCGCGCTGATCACCCGCATCGCTACGCCGCGCGCACCGAGGTCAGGAATTTCTGCACTTCCTCTTGGAGTTCCTCGGACTGTGCGGCGAGCCGCCCCGCCGCGTCCAGCACTTGCATCGAGGCTTCCGAGGAATTGGACGCCGCCTGCGCCACCCCGGCGATATTGTTCGACACATCCGCCGTGCCGGCCGACGCCTGGGAGACGCTGTGGGCGATTTCGTTGGTCGCCGCGCCCTGCTGCTCGACCGCCGTGGCGATGGAGGCGGAAATCTGGTCCATCCGCTGGATCGTGTCGGTGATGGCGCCGATCGCCTGGGTGGAGTCCGCGGTGGCGCCCTGAATCTGCTCGACCTGGGCTGAAATCTCCGCGGCGGCTTTGGCCGTCTGCTCGGCGAGCGTCTTCACCTCGTTGGCGACCACCGCAAACCCCTTGCCCGCGTCGCCCGCGCGCGCCGCCTCGATGGTGGCGTTGAGCGCCAGCAGGTTGGTTTGGCCGGCGATGCTGGTGATCAGCCCGACGAAATCGCCGATATTCCTGGCGCCCTCCGACAGGCGCGACACTTTTGTGGCGGCGCCCTCGGCGTCGCGCGCCGCCGAAGCCGCGATGGTCGCGGATTCATTGACGCGTTGACCGATCTCGGCCACCGAGGCGGACAGCTCCTCGGCCGCCGAAGCCGCGGTCTGGACATTGGCGGAGGCCTGCTCGGAGGCCGAGGCCACCGCCAGAGATTGCTGGCTGGTCTGTTCGGCGGCGGCGGACATGGTTTGCGCGGCGTCCTGCAACTGGGTCGCCGCCGATGAAACAGCGCCGATCGCGCCCTCGGTCACGCGCTCGAAAGCCTGGATCAAGCCTTCGATCCGCTCGGCGCGCTGCCGGCGCAGCGCCTCCTGCTCGGCATGAGCCTGCTCCAGCTTGCGGCGCTCGACGGCATGCTCTTGAAACACGCTCAGGGCGCGGGCGAGATCGCCGATATCGTCGCTGAGGGTGGTGTGGGGAATCGCGACATCCAGTCGATCGTCCGCGAGCAAGGCGACGCTCTTGTTGACGTCGCCCAGCGGCTTGAACAGCCGGTTGAAGGCGATCGCGCCGATCAGGGACAGGATGACCAAGGTCAAGGTCGCGGCGACGACCATTCCCATCATCAGGCTCTGGCGCGTCTCCACAAAATATTTTTTCTCGACGCCGACGAAGAGAACCCCGATGACCTTGCCGCCCGGGCCGAACACGGGGTCGTATTGGGTGTAATAAGGCCGCCCGAACAGCGTCGCCTCGCCGCGGAACATCCGCCCGGCCATCAATGCGGCGAAGGCCGGATGGTCTTTGCCGAGCGTCGTGCCGATGGCGCGCTCGCCCTTTTCGTTGGTGATCGAGGTCGTGCGCCGGACGAAATCGCCCTGGGCCTCATCCCAGAGGAAAACGGTGGCGACGCCGCCCGTCACCGTCGAAACCTTGTCGACGACATCGTGGCCGTTGAATTCCGGGATCCGCTGCGTCTGAACCTTGCGCACCACGCCATCCGTGATTTCAACGGTTTCATGGGTGTCCACGTCCGCGAATGCGGTTGCGATCACCCGCGCTTGCAGCTTGAGGTCCTCGTTCAGCTTGGCGTCGAGGCTTTCGGACGCGAGCCACATGACGGAAGCCGTCACCGCGGCCGCGACCAGGACGAGGCCAGGAACAAAAAGCGCCAGCGCCTTGCCGCGCAGGTGAAGTTTTGGAAGGGTCATGGAGAATGTCTCGGGTGTCGTCGCAAGGTTGTGCGAAACAGCCAGCACAACCTAAGCGAGAGACTTGAATCGACTCTTAAAATCGTGTCCCCATCCGCTCGCCCAGCATCGCCCGGACACCCTCGCTGGTGACGCCGGCGTCGCGCAGCGCCTGAAGGCTTGTGGACCCCTTGCTCTTCGCCAGTTTTTTGCCGTCCTCGTCCAGCACCAGCCGGTGATGGCGATAGTCGGGGGTGGGCAGACCCAGCAGGGCCTGGAGCAGCACATGCAGGCCGGTCGCGGCTTCAAGGTCGGCGCCGCGCATCACATCCGTCACCCCCTGCGCGGAATCGTCGTGGACGCAGGCCAGATGATAGGAGGCGGGAATGTCGCGGCGCCCGATCAAGGCGTCGCCCCAAAGCTCCGGCCGCGCCGCCATCCCCTGCGGCGTCTCGCCTTCGTAAAACTCGCGATAGCTCAGCGGACGGTCGATCTCCGCCAGCGCCCGCGCCATGTCGAGCCGCACGGCGAATTTTTCCCCGGCCGCGATTTTTTGCGCACGCAAACCGGGCGACATATCCCGACAGGAGCCGGGATAGAGCGGGGAGCCATCGGGATCGCGCGCGCCATCGGCCACCACCTTTGCGGCGATGGCGCCGCGCGTGCAAAAACAGGGATAGGCCAGCCCGCGCGCCAGCAACTTTTCCAGCAACGCGCGGTAGGCGTCAAAAAACTCCGATTGCCGGCGCTCGGGCCGCGGCCAGTCCAGGCCGAGCCAGGCGAGGTCTTCGCGCATCGCCTGCTCGAACTCAGGCTTTGAACGCTCGCGGTCGATATCTTCGATCCGCAGCAACAAGAGCCCGCCGTGAGCGCGCGCCAGCCGCGCGTTCATCAAGGCGGAATAGGCGTGCCCCAGATGCAAAAAACCATTGGGCGAGGGCGCGAAGCGACAGATCAAGTCAAAAATCGCTGGCTATGCCCTTGCGCTCCCAATCGCCGTAGCGCACCGGCTCGGGCCCGGACGGCCCCCAGAATTCCTGGGGGCGCTCCGGCGCAGGCGGGGCGGCGCGGCGGCGCGCCTCGGCCTCGGCGAGCGCGCGCTGCGCCTCGGGCGAGAGTTTCTTCGCCGGGACGGGCTTTTCGTCACTTGCTGGCCGCGCATCGCTCATTTTATTCAACCCATCGCTGTGATAGACAGAATTTCGGCCGATTCATAATGGAAACCCGCCGGCGCGCAACTCCCACCACCACGAGCGCATGAACAAAGACAAGGCAAGTTTCGGCCGATCGAAACCGGGTCCGGGAAAGACGGGCAGGGCCAAACCGCAAACCGCCGAACAGGCCGCCGCCGAGGCGCTGGCCCATCCCGGCCTCGCCGCGCGCGTCGCGGCGGCCGCGATCATCGGCGACGTCATCCAGGGCGGCCACACCCTGGACGAGAAATTCGCCGCCGAGGCCGCGCCGTCGCGGCTCGCCGGCCTCGCCGAGCGCGACAGGGGCCTCGCCCGCTCCATCGCCACCGCCGCCCTGCGCCGCCTCGGCACCATCCGGCTGGCGCTGAGCCAATTGGTGGAAAAGGGCCTGCCGCGCAATTGCGGCTCGCTCGAATGGATTCTGATCGCCGGCGCCGCGCAAATCCTGTTCCTCGACATTCCCGACCATGCCGCGGTCGATCTCGCCGTCCGCGCCGCGCGCCTCGATCCGAAAAGCGCCGGATTCGCCAATCTGGTCAACGGCGTGCTGCGCAATCTGATCCGCCGGCGCGAGGAATTTCTGGAACAGTCCGACCCGCTGGAAGACGACACCCCGCATTGGCTGGCGGCGCGCTGGCGGCGCGTCTATGGCGAGGAGCGGGCGCAGATGATCGCCGCCGCGCATCGCGACGAGCCGACGCTCGACCTCACCGTGAAGAGCGACGCGCAAGCCTGGGCGGAAAAGCTCGGCGGCCGCGTGCTGCCCACGGGCTCGGTGCGGCTGGCGGCGCATACGCCGATCCCCGAGCTGCCGGGGTTTTCGGAGGGCGAATGGTGGGTGCAGGACGCCTCCGCCGCCCTCCCCGCCCGCGTGCTCGATGTAAAGCCCGGCGAACGCGTCCTCGATCTCTGCGCCGCGCCCGGCGGCAAGACCGCGCAACTCGCCAGCGCCGGCGGAAAAGTGACCGCGCTCGACCGCTCCGCCGAGCGTCTCAAAATTCTCGCGGCCAATCTGGCCCGCCTGCGCCTGGAAGCCTCCATCGCCGTGGGCGACGCCGCGCAATTCAAGGCCGAGCCGTTCGACGCCATTCTGGTCGACGCCCCCTGCTCCGCCACCGGCACCGCCCGGCGCTGTCCCGACGTGCCCTGGATCAAGAAGCCGGGGGACATTGCGGCGCTCGCCGCCATCCAGGCGCGCATTCTCGACCACGCCTTGACCCTGCTGAAACGCGGCGGGCGGCTGGTCTATTGCACCTGCTCGCTGGAGCCCGAGGAGGGCGAAGCCCAGATCGCGGCCTTGCTGCGGCGCAATCCCGACGTCTCCCACGAAAAGATCGATCCGATCGCGCTCGGCCTGCCCCCGCAAGCCGCGACGCCGGACGGCGACCTGCGCCTGCTGCCGGACTTGTTGCCGGATCCCGATCCGCGCCAGCGCGGGCTCGACGGATTCTTCATCGCCAGCCTGAAGAAGCTCGGCTAGCGGCCTCACGCAAAAGGCTGAATCATGAAGGTGTTGGCCATCCAACGCTTTCATGATTAACGACTCCTTAACATTGATCGGCGAACGTGTGGCGTTGGGCAAACCAGTCCTACGTCTTGAGTTCAATAGCCTTTGACGCAAACGAGCGCCCCCGCCCCCCTTGTCCTTCTGCGCCTGCTCGCCGGGCGCGGCGTCAGGACCGCGCGCGCCGGGCTGATGGCGCCCCTGCATCTGGTGTCGCGCTGGGGCGCGCCGGCCCCGGAACGGCTGCTCATCGCCCCGCAGGACCTGCGCACCGGCGACGCCACCATCGCCGCCGACATTTACGCCGGCTTCTTCACCTTTGCCGGCAAGATCGTCGACAGCCGCGGCGTCTCGCCCTTCGCGCTCAAACCGCCCTCCGCCGAATGGGCGCGCGTGCTCTACGGTTTCAGCTGGCTGCGGCACATGCGCGCCGCGGATTCGGCGCTGGCGCGCGCCAACGCCCGCGCCTTGGTCAAGGAATTCATCACGCTGCTGGGCGAGCCCTCGGGGCATCTGGCCTGGAGCCCGGATGTGGTGGCGCGGCGCGCCCTGTCCTGGCTCAGCCAGTCGCCCATGCTGCTGGAGAATGTCGAATACGAGGATTATCGAAGTTTCATCGACGTGCTGGTCAAGGGCCACAAGCTGTTGCAGCGCTGTCTCGATGTCGGGCTGGCCGGCGAAACCCAGCTGTTCGCCGCGACCGCCATGACCTCGTTCGCACTGTGCTCGCAAGGCGCCGCGCCGCAATTGAAAGCCGCCTCGGCCGCCCTGGCGGAGCAGTTGAAACTGCAAATCCTGCCCGATGGCGGGCCGCTGTCGCGCAACCCGCAGACCCTGGTCAACCTGCTGTTCGAATTGCTGCCGCTGCGCCAGGCTTTTGCCGCGCGCGGCCTGCCGCCGCCCGAAGACTTGCTGAACGCCATCGACCGGATGACGCCGGCTTTGCGCATGTTCCGCCACGGCGACGGCGCGCTGGCTTTGTTCAACGGCATGAGCGTCACCGCGCCGGACCGCGTCGCCACCCTGCTCGCCTATCAGGATTCGCGCTCAGGCCCGTTGGTCAGCGCGCCGCATGCCGGCTACCAGCGGCTGGCGGCCGGCGAAAGCGTGGCGATCATCGACGTCGGCGCGCCGCCGCCGCCGCTGTTTTCGCGCGCCGCCCATGCGGGCTGCCTGTCCTTTGAATATTCGCTGGGACGCGAGCGCGTCGTGGTCAATTGCGGCGCGCCCAACCGCCACCGGGCGGATCTCCGCGCCACCGCGCGCCTGACCGCCGCCCATTCCACTCTGACCCTCGACAACACCTCCTCCTGCATCATCGCGGGCAAACAGGGGCTGGAGCGCAGATTTTCAGGCGAAATCCTGGCCGGCCCCCATGTCGCCTGCGAACGCGAGGAGCGCCCCGATGAAATCGCGGTGACGGCGAGCCATGACGGCTATCTCAAGCGTTACGGGCTGCGCCACGAACGCCGGCTCGCCCTGAGCGCCGACGGAACGGTGCTGCACGGCCACGACCGGCTGATCGGCGCCGGCGCGCCCCCGGACATTCCCTACGCCCTGCGCTTCCATCTCCATCCCCGCATCACCGCCTCGCCGCTCCACAATGGGCGGGGCGCGCTGCTGGTCGGCGCCGAGGGGGTTTTGGCCTTCGAGGCGGGCGGGCTGCCGGTCTCGATCGAAGAGAGCATTTTCTTCGCCGCGCCCGAGGGGCCGCGCCCCTGCGCTCAATTGGTGATCCATGGACACGCCGCCGACATTGCGGAGGTCTCCTGGTCGTTCCGCAAGCAGGGCGCGTAGAAGTTTCGACGCATTTTCTTCACGCGAACCGGCCTCCGCTTCGCTCGAAAATGCGCTCGTCCGTCACACCCGCCGGATCGCCGTGATCTCGGAAAAATTGTTGGAGCGGATGCGGTCGCGCGCGGTTTGCAGCGGCTCGATCATCACCGTCATCGAATGGGCGGTGGCGTGGATGATGGTCTGCTCGTCGCGCATGATGGCGACATGGCCGCGCCAGAAAATCAGGTCGCCCCGCCGCAATCCGCGCAGGCGGTCGTCGACCTCGACGGGACGGCCAAGCCCTGATTCCATCATGTCGGCGTCGCGCGGCGCGGGAACGCCGATGGCGTGGAGCGTGAGCTGCGCCAGGCCGGAACAGTCGATGCCCATGTCGGTCTTGCCGCCCCAGAGATAGGGCGTGTGCAAGAACATTTCGGCGAGGCCGACAAAATCGCTCAAGGGACGCGCGGTCGGCGCGAGGTGCCGGCTGAAGACGAAGCCGCCGTTGTGAAGCTCGGAAAAATCCTTGCTCGCGGAGACCACATGAACCTCCGCGCCGAACGGCAAGGCCTCGACGGGCGGCGATTTGATGTTGGCTTGCGAATAGACCATCGTGTGCCGCGCGCGCACGCGATGGTCCGGCCGAAAACTCTTTTCGGCCAAAGCGGTCTCGCCGATATAGCCGACATAATGGTCGCGATCGAGCTGCGCCCAGCAATAGCCGTTCTTCTGCTCGTAGACGATCAGCGTCTCGCCGAACAAAGCCTGGGTCTCGGTCGGCGCGGTCTCGTCGGGCGCGCGCTTCACGTCGACGAAGGCGCGGACCACCTGCATGCGCCGGCCCGGCGCATAGGCCTTGGCCTCAATCGTTTCCCGGAGGTGTTCGGCGGCGAGATCGGGCCGCGCCGGCGTCAGTCGCGTGTCGTAGGTCAAGGTTGGGCTCGTTTTTCTATCCCTTTGTAACCCTGCGAGATTACGAAAGCTTTGCCAAACCGAATTTTTCCCGGGCGAGACTGTAGATCAGCCGCGCCGCCTGCGCTTCGCCGCCCTCGGGACGGCCGGGACGCGCGGCCGGGTTCCAGGCGTAAATGTCGAAATGCGCCCAGGAGACGCCCGGCGACACGAAGCGTTTGAGAAACAGCGCCGCCATGATCGACCCGGCCATGCCGCCGGCCGGCGCATTGTTGAGATCGGCGATCTTGCCGTCGAGTTTTGATTCGTAGGCCTTCCACAGCGGCAGCCGCCAGACCGGATCGTTGCTCTGCGCGCCATGGCGGGCGATGGCCTCGGCGAGCGCCTCGTCCTCGGTGTAGAAGGGCGGCAGGTCCGGGCCGAGCGCCACGCGCGCCGCGCCGGTCAGCGTGGCGAAATCGACGAGCAGGTCGGGTTTGTCTTCATCGGCCAGCGCCAGCGCATCGGCCAGAATCAGCCGTCCCTCGGCGTCGGTGTTGCCGATCTCCACCGTCAGCCCTTTGCGGCTGGGATAGATGTCGCCAGGCCGAAACGCCTCGCCCGACACCGAATTCTCGACGATGGGCAGCAACAGCCGAAGCGAAACGTCGAGGTTTGCCGCCATGATCATGGCGCTCGCCGCCAGCGCCGCCGCCGCCCCGCCCATATCCTTCTTCATCAGCCCCATGGCGCTCTCGGGCTTGATGTCGAGGCCGCCGGAATCGAAACAGACCCCCTTGCCGACCAGGGCCAATTTTTGCGCCCGCTCCGGCTTCCAGCGCAATTCGACCAGGCGCGGCGCCCGCGGCGAGCCCTTTCCCACCGCATAGATCAGCGGAAAATCGCGCTCCAGCGCCTCGCCCTTGACGACATTGATCGCGGCCCCAAATTTTTCGGCGACCGCGCGGGCGAAAGATTCGAGCTCATCCGGCCCGAGATCATTGGCGGGCGTGTTGACGAGATCGCGGGCGAGCGCCACCGCAGAGGCCTCAGCCTCGACTTCCGCGCGCAAAACGCCCTCGGGCGCGACAAGGCGCGGCCCCGGCTTGGCGCTCTTGTAGCGGGAAAAACGATAGGAGCCGAGCAGAAAGCCCAGCGCGGCGAGCGCCGCCTTGTCGAGCGACCCGACCAGCCGATAGACCCCTTCGGGCAAACCGGACAAGGCGCCGAGCTGAAAGGGCTCGCCATCCTCGTCCAGACAGAACAGCACGCCGGCGGCGCCGCTCGCCTGAACGAAAAACAGATGCTTTCCGGCGCGAGGCTCAAAACCGCTGGCGCGGGCGAGCGCCACGGCCTCGGCGGGCAGGTCGCCCCCCTCCCCGGCCAAAGCCGCCTTGATCGTGGCGGCCGGCGCGATCCAGACCGGCGTCGCGGTCGCGTCGTCGCCGGCGAAAGTGAGTTCGGGAAGCTCTGGCATGGAACGGTCTTTCCGACGAAGCAGCGGGCATTAACAGTCCGTTAGGGTTAACGAATTATTCGTTACGTTAGAAGTCCGAATTTGTGGGGATGCGCCGTGAACACCCGATCATCTCAGCGTTTTCTCGCCGGCATCGCCTTGAGCGTCCTGGTCGCCCTGGGCGGCTGCAAGAGCATGGGCGACGTCACCAGCTCCATCGCCATGCCCTCGGCGCCCGAGTCCAATTCGCCGGAAGACATGCGCCGTTATTCCGAGAACCTGCAGCAGCGCTACGAAGCCCATCCCGACAACAAGATGGTCGCGCTGGCCTACGCGAAGTCGCTGCGCTCCCGCGAGCTGAACGACCAGGCGGCGGCGGTGCTGCAGAACGCCGCGATCAAATATCCCAAAGACCGCGAAGTGCTCGCCGCCTATGGCAAGGCGCTCGCCGACGCCGGCCGCCTCCAGGAGGCGAGCGCCGCGCTGGAGCAGGCCGACGCCCCGGACAGCCCGAACTGGTCGGTGATTTCGACGCGCGGCTCGATCGCCGACCAGATGGGCGACCACCGGCAGGCGCAGGCCCTTTACGAGACGGCGCTGAAACTCGCCCCCGACGAGCCCTCCGTGCTCTCCAATCTCGGCCTGTCCTACGCCCTGTCGAACAATTTGCGCCAGGCCGAACAGGTTTTGCGAGAGGCCGCCGCCAGTCCGCGCGCCGACATGCGGGTGCGCCAGAATCTCGCGCTGGTGCTGGCGCTGCAAGGCAAGTTTGCGGAAGCCGAGCAGGTTTCCGAGCGCGACCTCTCGCCCCAGCAGGCGCGCGAAAACGTCGCCTCGATCCGCCAGATGATTTCGCAGAACAACGGCTGGCGCGACATCCAGGCCGCGGCGACCCGCAACAAGTCGGTCGTGCGCTGATCTTTTCGCGCGCATAAAAAAAGGGGCCGAAGCCATTCGCTTCGGCCCTTTCCTTTGTGGACCAACAAACAAAGTAGCCCTCATGCTGAGGAGGCGCGAAAGCG
The DNA here is from genome assembly GCF_025961575.1 of Rhodoblastus acidophilus. Taxonomy (GTDB): domain Bacteria; phylum Pseudomonadota; class Alphaproteobacteria; order Rhizobiales; family Beijerinckiaceae; genus Rhodoblastus; species Rhodoblastus acidophilus_C. The sequence goes on from NZ_JAOQNX010000015.1 coordinate 72,076, forward strand.
CCGTCTCGAAGCACGAGGGCGGTCCACGGGTTTGCCCCTATTGCGAGGCCATCACCTGGATGACCGCGGGCGTCATGATCACCGCGAACAGCACGGGCAGGAAGCAGACGATCATCGGCACGGTCAGCTTGGGCGGCAGCGAAGCCGCCTTCTTCTCCGCCTCCATCATGCGGGTGTCGCGGGCCTCCTGCGACACCGTGCGCAGCGCCGTGCCGAGCGGCGTGCCGTATTTCTCCGCCTGGACCAGCGAGGTCACCACATTCTTGACGTCGTCGAGACCGGTGCGCAGGTAAAAATTGTCATAAGCCGTGCGCCGGTCGGGCAGGTAGGACAATTCCGCCGTGGTCAGGGTGAATTCCTCGGCGAGCGCCAGCGAGCGCACGCCGATTTCCTGGCTCACCCGGCGGAAGCCGTGTTCGATGGACATGCCGGATTCGATGCAGATCAACAGCAGGTCGAGCGCGTCGGGAAAGGCGCGGCGCATTTCCGCCTGGCGCTTGGTGATGGTGTTGGTCAGATAGATTTCCGGCACTTTCAAGCCCATGTAGAGCAGCAGCACCACCACCGCCAGCTTCTGCAACAACCCGATCTGCAGATCGAGCACCAGAAAGGCGTAGAGCGACCCGAACACCGCGAGGCCGATCGGCGACACGAGACGGAAGAACAGAAAGCCGATCTCCGCCTGGGGCCCACGGAAGCCCGCTTTGGCCAGCTTGCCCTTGGCCTCGTCGGCCCCCAGCCATTTCGACAGGCTGAACCGCTCGACGACATCCTTCATATAGGTCTTGGACGTGTGCCTCAGGCCCTGCTTGTTGTTGGCCCGGGCGGCGAGTTTTTCGCGCTCGCGCGCGCGGATGCGCTCGCGTTCGACCGCCACCGACTTCATCCGCTCTTCCAGCGAATCGCCCTGGAGAAACGGCATGGCGATGACGATCAGGCTGGCGACGGTGATGATGCCGATGACCAGCGCCACGATGAAGCGGGGATCGGCGAGCTTGTTGAATAGCAGCGTGAACATGCTGGGCGCCCTGGTGGCGTTTTCAAGCGAAGCGGATTCCGGTTCGCGTGAAGAAAACGCGTCAAAACAAAAACAAGCTCAGTCAGCTGAGCGGAAGCTCAGAGGACTGCGCTAGATGTCGAAGCTGATCATCTTGTTCATGACGAACACGCCCACGCCCATCAGGCAGGCGCAGCAGAACAGGACGACGCGCCCGGCCTCCTTGATCCACAGCTGCTCGATATATTGCGGGCTGGTGAGATAGACGAGACCGGCGACGATCAGCGGCAGCGAGGCGATGATATAGGCGGAGGCGCGCGCCTCCGACGACATCGCCCTGACCTTGTCGGCCATTTTCTTGCGCTCGCGCAGCACGCGCGACAGATTGCTGAGGGCCTCGCCGAGATTGCCGCCCGCCTTCTGCTGGATCGAGATGACGATGGCGAAGAAATTGGCTTCGGCGGTCGGAATGCGTTCAGGCAGGCGCTCCACCGCCTCCGAGACCGACATGCCCAGCGTCTGCGCCTCGACGATCTGGCGGAATTCGCCGCGCACCGGCTCGGGCGCCTCGGAGGCGATGATGCGCAGGCAATCGTTGAGCGGCAGGCCCGCCTTGACGCCGCGGATGATCACATCGACGGCGCCGGGGAATTCCAGCGTGAATTTCTTCAGCCGGCTTTTGGTCATGCGCGTCAGCCACATGCTCGGCAGGCCGAGGCCGCCGATGACGAAGCCCGCGACGCCGAAAGCCGGATTGCCGGTGAAGGAGAACAGCATCAAGGCGACAAAAACGCCGGCGCAAGCGGATGCGATGTAGTAGATCGACTTCGACATCGACAGGCCCGCCTGGGCGATGCGGGTCTCGAGCGACAGCTTCGCCTTTTTGGCGTTGCGCTGCTCGAGCTCCTTCAAACTGTCCGCCACCTGCTTGCGGCGCGCGCTCGCGTCGACCTGGCGCTCGCGCGACACGCCGGAACGCTTGGCGAGCAATTGCGCCTGACGCTTTTCGCCTTTCACATCGCCGCTGAGATAGGGGTAGATGAGAAAGGCCACGCCGCCGGAGGCCGCGAAGACGAGGGCGAGGATCAGCAGCGATCTGGCGTCCAAGGCAAAAACTCCTATTCGCGCAGTTCGGAGGCGTCGAGCGCCGCCGCGAGGCGCCCTTCCTCGTTGAAGTAGCGGGCGCGCTCCCAGAAGCGCGGACGTCCGATGCCGGTGGAGCGGTGGCGTCCCTTGAGCTTGCCGTTGGCGTCCTCGCCGACGATGTCATAGAGGAACAGGTCCTGGGTGATGACGGTCTCGCCTTCCAGGCCCATGACCTCGGTGATGTGGGTGATGCGGCGCGAGCCGTCGCGCAGGCGCGCCGCCTGGATGATCACGTCGATGGAGGAGACGATCATCTCGCGGATGGTGCGCGGCGGCAGAGCGAAGCCGCCCATGGTGATCATGGATTCGAGACGGCTCAGCGCCTCGCGCGGCGAGTTGGCGTGCAGCGTGCCCATCGAGCCGTCGTGACCCGTGTTCATCGCCTGCAACAGATCAAAAGCCTCGGGTCCGCGGACTTCGCCGACGATGATGCGTTCGGGGCGCATACGCAGGCAGTTCTTCACGAGATCGCGCATGGTGATCGCGCCCTGCCCTTCGAGATTGGGCGGGCGCGTTTCCAGGCGCACCACATGGGGCTGCTGCAATTGCAATTCCGCCGCGTCCTCGCAGGTGATGACGCGCTCATCATGATCGATGTAATTGGTGAGACAATTGAGCAAGGTCGTCTTGCCCGAGCCCGTGCCGCCGGAGATCAGGACGTTGCAACGCACGCGGCCGATGATTTTCAGGATCTCCGCGCCTTCGGGCGAAATGGCGCCGAACCTGGTGATCTGGTCGAGGGTCAGCTTGTCCTTCTTGAACTTGCGGATGGTGAGCGCGGGCCCGTCGATGGCGAGCGGCGGCCCGATCACGTTGACACGCGAGCCGTCCAACAGGCGCGCGTCGCAGATCGGCGAGGCTTCGTCGACGCGGCGGCCGACCTGGCTGACGATGCGCTGGCAGATGTTCATCAGCTGGGCATTGTCGCGGAAGCGGACGCTGGTGAGCTGAATCTTGCCCTGCACTTCGATATAGGTCTTGTTGGCGCCGTTCACCATGATGTCGGCGATGTCGTCGCGCGCCAGCAGCGGCTCCAGCGGGCCATAGCCGAGCACGTCGTTGCAAATGTCCTCGAGCAGGTCCTCCTGCTCGGCGATCGACAGCACGACATTCTTGATGGCGATGATTTCATTGACGATGTCGCGGATTTCCTCGCGCGCGCTCTCGGCGTCGAGCTTCGACAGCTGCGACAGGTCGATCGCCTCGATCAGCGCGCCGAAGATCGTGCTCTTCGTCATGTAATATTCGTCGGAGCGCCGCACCTCCGGCGGGGGCGCGAGCGACGGCGCGACCGTCGGCTGCGGCGTCATGGCGACCGGCGCGGCGATCGCCTCGACGACCGTGGACGACGGACCCTGGCTGGCGCGCGGCGCGGCGGCGTTGGCGGAACGCTTTCCGAACATCTCCGTCTATAGTCCTTTCGAGGATCCGGCTTCATGCCGGGAAAAACCTTGCCGGAAAAAACCTTGGGGGTGGCGCGTCAGCCCTTCAGCACCGCGAGCAGCGGCTCCAGAAAACTCTTCCGCTCGCGCTTGACCGGCGCGCGCCCGGTGACCGCCCGGGCGATGTCGCCGAAAATGGGCGCGACCTTTTCGCCCTCGTCCAGCTCCGCGATCATCTGCCCATTGTTGGAGGCCGCGCCGAACAGTTTCGCGTCGAACGGCACTTGCGCGAGCGGCTCGGCCTCGACGGCGCGGGCGAAATCGGCGGCGGCGATTTCCGGGCGCTTGGGCATGCCGACGCCATTGAGCACGAAGCGCGGGACCGGATCGTTCCTGCGGGCGGCGCGCAGCGCGTCGAGCAGGCTCTTGGTGTTGCGCAGGCCGGCGAGATCGGGGGCGGAGACCAGCAGCGCCTCGTCGGCGGTCACCATCATCCGCCGCGACCAGGCCGTCCACATGTGCGGCGTATCGAGAATGATGTAGGGCGTCGTCGCGCGCAACAATTCGAGCAGCGCGTCGAAGGCGGTCTCCTGGAAATCGTAGCAGCGCTCCACCGTCGCCGGCGCCGCCAGGATCGACAGCTTGTCGCTGCATTTCGACAGCAGGCGATCGACGAGATTGGCGTCGAGGCGATCGGGCGCGAACACCGCTTCGGCGATGCCCTGCGGCGGGTCCTGGTTGAAGTCGAGCCCGGCGGTGCCGAAGGGCAGGTCGAGATCGACGATCACCGTGGCGGCGTCGAGATCGCGGGAAATGGCCCAGGCGAGATTATGCGCGACGCAGGAGGCGCCGACGCCGCCCTTGCAGCCGGTCACCGCAATGACGCGGCCGAGCGGCGGAGCGGAGTCGTGATGGTATTGCGCCGACAAAGCCGCGATGAAATCCATCACGCCGAACGGCTTGACGAGATAGTCCGACACGCCGCGCGAAATCAGCTCGCGATAGAGCGTGATGTCGTTGAGCTTGCCGATCACGATCACCTTGGTGCCGGAATCGCAGAATTCCGCGAGGGCCTCCAATTGGTCGATCAAATCGGTTCGCGACGCCGAGGTCTCGAGCACGATGACATTCGGCGTCGGCGAGGTGCGGTAGGCCTCGATCGCCGCCTGGGCGCCGCCCATGTTCACCTTGACATGGGCTTTCTCCATGCGCCGGTCGAGGGCGGCCTCGCCGATCAGCTGCGCCAGGTCCTGCGTCTCGCAGAACGCCTGGAGCGAGATGCGCGGCGCCGGCGCGATCTGTGGGTATTGCGAGGGTTCCAGGTGCTCGTGCATCGAATCCATCATGAAAGGAGTCCTTGGATCAGTTGCCGACGGCGCTGATGCTGCTGTTCTGGACCTTCCAGTCCGTTCCCGGGTCCTTGCCCTGGCGGACGGCGACGATGCCGCGCGAGCGCATCTGCGAATCGGGCGGCGTGGTCGCCGCGGGACCCAAGAGGTCGCGCGGGTCCGCCGTTTGCGCCGCGATCATCTGCTGGTTCGCGCAGCCCAGATTCCAGTAAGGCGTATTGTTCCAGCCCTCCGCCGACGAACCGGAAGCGAGATCGTTGGGCCACTGGCCGCAGCGAGTGCGGGTGCGGGCGATCACGGTGGCGTAGGACAGGCGGATCGGCGCGGCGACGCTCGGGTCGGCGATCGGATAGGAGGAAATGGCGACATAGCTGCGCGCGCCGCCGGCGGCGAGGGCCGCGCGCACCGCGGGAACCGCCGCGCGCGCCTCGGCCGCGCCCGGTCCGCCCTGCGGCAGCGCCAAAGCGATCTCGCCCTCGCCGGATTGCGCATAGTCCGAGGCGAATTGCTTGATCTGGCTCTTCGAACGGGCGTCGAGCGCGCCGGCGTGAACATAGGGGATCACGTCGAGGGTCGCGCGGCTGTTGGCCAGTTCGATCGGGTGGCGGGCGTGGAAATCCTGGCTCGGGATCGTGGTGGCGACGATCCGGTCGGCGCCGCCGCTCGAGCAGGCGGCGAGCGGGACAGCGACGAGCAGGGCCGCCGCCCGCGCCCAGCGCTTCAGGCCGGCGGGTTCCGAGGTCTTGATCAGGCGGAGATGCGGCATGGTCCTGTCCATCGTTTCAGTGTCTTGCGCTTCAGTGTCTTGCGCTGGGTCCGGCTCAGTCGTGGATGAAGCCGACGCGGCCGTTGAAATGGCGGGCGGCCGCGGGATTGTCGGCGGTCGAGTAGAGCTTGTTGACGCGTCCGAGCAGCCAGCCCTGGGGATCGGTGGAATCGGCGTAATTGTCGTCGGGCCGGGCCAGAGCGTTGGGCGAGACGGATTTGGCGATATAGGGCGTGACGATGATCATCAGCTCGGTTTCCTGGCGCTGGTAGTCGCGCGAGCGGAACAGCGAGCCGAGGATCGGCAGGTTCATCAGCCCGGGGACGCCGTTGATCGCCTGGTTGGAATTGGCCTGGATCAGGCCGGCGGTGGCGATGGAGCCGCCGGTCGGCAGTTCGACGGTGGTCTCGTGGCGGCGGGTGCGGAAGCCGGGCGCCGAGAGCGTCTGGCTGGAGACGCTGGTGGCGGGATCGATGTCGGCGACCTCGGTGGCGAGGCGCAGCGAAATCCGTCCGGCCGACAGCACGACCGGGGTGAAGTTGAGCGTCACGCCGTAGGTCTTGTAGGTGACGCCGACGGTGCAGAGGCTGGCCGCTCCCGAGCCCTGGCAGTTCGTGCCCGAGGACACCGGCACTTCGCCGCCGACCGTGAATTTGGCGCTTTCTCCCGAGACCGCGGTGACCGTCGGCTCCGCCATGATGCGGGCGACGCCGTTGCGTTCGAAGGCCTGCAAGGTCTGGGTCAGCGTGTTGCCGCCGCCGAAATTGCTGAAGGTCTTGAGCGCGCCGGTGCTGTAGGACTGACCATTGAGCGCGAAGGGATTGTCCTGGATGAACTTGCCCCAGTTGCCCGCGAGCGTCGAAGCGGTGATGCCAAGCTGCTTGGTTACGACGCGCTGGACTTCGGCGATGGTCACCTTGATCATCACCTGATCCTTGCCGCGGATGGTGATGGCGTTGACGACGATGCCGGTTCCGGAGCCGCCCGCCTTGCCCATGGCGTCGACGAAGCTCTTGGCGATGTCCATCGCCGTCTGCATGTCGGCGGCGGAGTCGACATCACCGGTCAGGATGATCGAATCGTTCACCGTGCGCGCGGTGATCCGGGAATTGGGCAAAGCCGTCTGGAGGATGCTGTTGAGTTCGCCGATGTCGCGGCCGATCGACAGCTCGAGCGTGGCGATGCGCCGCCCCTGCTTGTCCATGGCGAAAATGGTGGTCTGGCCCGTCGCCTGGCCGATCACGTAGATCTTGCGCGCCGTGCGCACCACCGCATTGGCCACGGCGGGATTGCCAACGAAGATTTCGCCGGCGTCCGCGGGCAGGTCGAGGATGACCGACTTGCCGACGCCCATGGTCAGGCGCCGCGTCGCATTCTCTCCCAGGAAGCGGAGGGTTTCGCCGTCGCCCGCGGCGCGGGCCGGCGCGAGCGCCAGAGCGCTCAAGGTCAGAAGAACAGACAGTCCGCCAACAAGCCAGGGGCGCGTCCTCATGTGCATTTTCCTCAACTCCAAAAGGCAAGGCTCGCGGCGCGCGGGGCTGTGCGCACGAAGGGACGCGAACGGGCGGATCATTTGCCGCGCGACTGGGTGGCGACGCCGGCGCGCACGATGGTGACGCCGCGTTCGCGAATTTGCTGGGCCATCGACACGGAGCCGCCGACCTGCTTGGCGCTGTCCTGCATCGAGCGAAGCACCAGCGAGAGCTGGCCGACGCGCTGCGCCAGGATGACGGTCTCGGCCTGGTGCGGGTCGAGTTCGAGCGTAGCGGTGGAGCCGCCGGCGGTGGGCGGACCGGCCTTGTCATTGGCGTTCTGACCGATGGCGAGCACGCGCACATTGGTGACCAGAGTCTCGGAGACGAAGGAATCGCCGCCGCCGTTCTTGGCGGCGTCCTCGTCGCGGTAGATGTGAATCACGTCGACGCGGTCGTTGGGCAGGATGAAATTGCCGGCGGTGGTGGCGCCGCTGCCTTCGATGTTGATGGCGACGGCGCGATAGCCGGGCGCGAGCACGGCCGAGAGAAAGCCGGACGACGTTCCCTTGAACAGCCGGTCCGGGCGCAGCGGCTCGCCGATGGAGAAGGTCCCGCGAACGACGGAATCCTTGAGTTCGTCGATGGCGTTGGGGCGCTCCGACTTGCGGATCACGCCCTGGATCGGCGAATCCTTCGGCCAGTCCTGCCAGGTCATGTCGGTCGGCTGGATCACATAGCCGAAATTCAGCTCATGCGAGGCCACGAGGATCTGGTCCTTGGCGACCGGCGGCGGCGCGGCGACCACGGGCGCGGGCGCCGGGGGCTCGGGCTTGTCCAACACCAGATAGATCGCGGTCAGACCGCAAACCGCGACAAATCCGAGGGAAATGAGCCGGGCTTTCTTCATGGCTTTTCAACGATCCACGCTTCCGCTCCGGATGGAGCGCCTTGATGAATTCAAGCAGTGAAAGGTCAAATTAAGGTTAATGGATCGTGTCGAAATTTACGCTTCGTCAGAAAGCCCCTGCGTTCCGCCGCGCGGAAAAGAAAAGGGCCGGTCGTCGCGACCGGCCCTTGCATCAGCTCGAAACGCCGTTGCGCTCAGGCGCCCAGGGTCTGCGTGAACAGCAGCGAATCCGGATAGAGCAGGATGCCGGTGATGGCGAGGGTGATGCCATAGGGCGCGCCGACCTTCTTGTCGTGCAGCCGGTCGATCCATGCGCGGCCCTGCGCCCAGGCGGGGAGCGGCAGTTTGCGGAACCCGAGCAGGCCGACGGTCAGGACGCCGCCGAGCAGCGAGGCGATCAGGCCATATTCGGCGAGATGCTCGAACCCCAGCCAGACCGCGGTGGTCGCGGCGAATTTCGCGTCGCCGCCGCCGACCTGTCCGAAGGCGAACAGGACGAAAGTGATCGCCAGAACGGCGAGCCCGCAGGCGAGATGCAGGAGAATGGTCGTGGCCGGCAGGCCCATGAACAGCGCCAGGACGACAAAGGCCGCCACCAGGACGATCGAAATCCAATTCGCGATGGTCATGGTAAACAGGTCGGAGAAGGCCGCATAGGCCATCAGCGCGGGAAAAACGACGAGGACAGGTAAATCGAGCATGGCGAGTCCGGAGTGAAATCGGCGCGGACATGATCGCCGTGCAGAGTGAACCGACCGTTAACTCCTGCGGATTTTCAGGCGGCGGCGCCCAAATCGAAAAAGGAAGCGCGGCGCGCTCACGGGCGCGTCAGTGCGGAAACGTGACGCGCGAGCGGCATGGGCATCGCCCTGGCTTTCGCGCGTCCACGGGAAGACGGAGCGCGCGCTCAGTTCAGACCGTTGGAAATGGCGGTGAACTTGGCGTTCAGGCGGGCGCCGACCGTGGTCAGCGTGGTGATGGCGGCGACGGCGATCAGAGCGGCGATCAGGCCATATTCAATGGCGGTGGCGCCGGACTGATCCTTGGCGAAGCGGATGAGCAGCGACTTCATGGGGCACTCCAATTGGCATTCGAGTCGACGCACAAAGTCTTGAGCATCCGCGACGACCATATAAGACATAGTCGCCGCCCGTTTCGATCAAGTTAAGATAAACAAGGCGCGTAACACACTGACTTGACGAATATCTTAAGTAATTACCCGCGTAAATTAGATTACTATACGTAATGCCACATCTCAAGAATGACGTGAAACAGCGGACCTCGCCCGGCGCGCGAGCGGTCCCCGCCGCTGGCGCGGGGCGCACAGGGACGGGATCGCATTGCGCGCGGCCTTCGTGGTTATCGCAGGTTTAGGGGGCGCAATGCGTTCCTGTCCCGGCGCCGCGGGATTGATATGGTCTGGAGCGAGATCGAGAGGGCGCCGCGCGACCGGTCAGTCGGGCGCGCGTCATGCGCAAGACTTCGACTCAATGAGGCGCGCAGCCCCCTGCACGGAAGAGACCCGGCCGGCCAGCGCTGCGCGGGCGCGCGAAACACAGACAAAAAAAACGGCCCCCGGCGAACCGGAGGCCGCGTGTTCCAGCCGCGAAGGCGGCGGGTCTTGCTCAGTTCAGGCCGTTGGAAATGGCGGTGAACTTGGAGTTCAGCTTGTTGCCGACGGTGGTCAGGGTGGTGATGGCGACCACGGAGATGAGGGCGGCGATCAGGCCATATTCGATGGCGGTGGCGCCGGACTCGTCCTTGGCGAAACGGAGGAAAAGCGACTTCATCTGAAACTCTCCTGGTTCTTTGCACGTCAGCCCCTGGAACTGCTCGGGACCGGCGCTGACCACCGGAAATTAGCCGCCTATCCATTGCCGTTGCGTTAACGCGGAGCACAAATTCAGCCTCAGTCTCCACACGGTTACCAAAACTATACTTGCGATTTGGACATTTATTGGAATGCCGGCGCAGCCGCCTTCCGGCCCCGAAAAACGAGGCCCGCGCCGCCCCCTGACGTATGAGCACGCCCGAAGCCTCTCTTTAGTAATCGTTCACCAAATTCGGTTTTACTGGGGCAAGAGGCGTTCCAGCGGGTGGAGAGATCGAGATGCGTTTTGACGCGGCGGCGCGGGTGTTCGGCAAGGCGGCGATCCTCGCAGGCCTGATGGCGCCCGCCCTTCTCATGTCGGCTCCCTCGCCCGCCGCGGCGGCGGGCCAGCGCGACCTGGTGGTGGTGACGATCGATCGCGCCCGCATCGCGCGCATCCCCGAAAAGACCCAGACGCTTGTCATCGGCCAGCCGGGCATCGCCGACGTCACTATGCTCAAAAACAACGGCATGGGCGTGATCACCGGCAAGAGTTTCGGCGAAACGAACCTGATCGCGCTCGACGGCGAAGGCAATTTGCTCGGCGAATGGATCATCCGCGTCGGCGCCGACAAGGCGGACCTTCTGGTGCAGAACGGCCTTAATCGCGAGAGCTACATCTGCGCGCCGGACTGCCTGCCCACCGTCGAACTCTCCGACAGCAAGACGATCGCCGGCGACCGCGCCGCCGCCGTCGCCGCGCATATGGGCTTCTCCACGGGAAAATGATGCTGACGTAGGGCAGTTTAATTACCCAAGGTAACCAAAGGGAAACGGCTCCCGGTCACACTGCGCTGTAAGAACGGGCGAGGCGCACGGCTTCGCTCCCCGCGTTGTAGATGTGGCGAGGATTGAACGTGGAAGCCCCCCTCGAAAAAGCCAGGCCCGCGGCCCGTCGAGGCCTGCTGGCGCGCTTCGCCAAGGACCGGCGCGGCGTCGCCGCCCTCGAATTCGGAATGATCTCCATTCCCTTCCTCGGCCTGCTCTGCGCGATCTTCGAAACGGCCTTCGTCTATTACAACCACGTCCTGTTCGACAATGCCGTCGCCAATGTGGCGCGGCAGATTCTGGTCGGCCAATATTCCACCAACCCGCAGGCCGCCTCGGACTTCAAGAGCGCGACGGGCGCCAACGGCCACAGCCTGTGCGGCGCCAACGGGCTGCCGAGCTATTTCAATTGCAACAATGTCATCTTGAACATCTCCACGCCCAGCGCCGACACGTTCAGCTCGCTCTCGGGAACGATCAGCAACAGCTTCATCAACAATCCCTCGACGAACATCACCGTTCCCGCGGCGGGCGCGATCGTCGTGCTCCAAGCCTATTATCCCATGCCGATCTATCTGTCGGTCCTGCTGGCCTCGGGCGCGAACGGCAATCGGGCGGCCAATCTCTACAGCCAGAGTTCGAGCACGGTCAGGACCAACCCGGTCAGCGGCGCCGGCATGGTGCATGACATCTATTCCGTCATGGTGTTCAGGAACGAGCCGCAATGATCCGGAGCCTGTTTTCGCGCGCGACGCGCGCGCTGCAGCGGTTCTGGCGCGCCCGCGCCGGCATCGCCGCCGTCGAGTTCGCCTTCATCATGCCGATGATGCTGGTGCTCTATTTCGGCATTTCCCTGCTCGGCCAGGGCCTCGAGATCAGCCGCAAGACGCAGCAGGCGTCGCGCACGATCGCGGACCTGACCACCCAGCAATTGCCGTCGAACAGCGGCGGGACGACCAGCAACGGATGCTCGACCCATGCCGCGGTCCCCTGCGTGTCCAACACCGAACTCGCCGATTTCTTCGCCGCCGCGCAACTGGTGATGACGCCCTTCCCCTCTGACGTCAGCGTGATGAGCGCCGCGATCAGCGAAATCGTCTTCGACAATGTCAGCAAGACCGACAAACGCTGCTGCCAGGCGCGCGTGGTCTGGAGCGTCGGCTTCGGGACCAATCCGCCGGTGCGCAGTTGCGGCGTGGCCGGCCTGACGCCGGTCGACAACGGGACCAACGGCGCCACGCTCATGCCCCTTGGCAATTATCCCACCGCCGCCGGCGACGTCACCCACAACAATTCCGTGCTGAACAACAGCAGCAGCAACACGACCGACTATTACCTGATCGTCGCCGACGTGACCTACAAGTACCAGCCGGGATATGATTTCAAGCTGTTCACCTGGGGCGGCAGCGGCGCGACCTATACGATCAGGCAGACGACCTACATGTCGCCCCGCTCCGGCAATGCGCTCGCTCAGACCAACACGCTGGACAGCGGCGCCCAGCAGACGCAAGCGATCTTGTGGAGCAACAGCGGAACCTCGACCGCCACCGTAACCAACAATTGCGCCGCGGGAACGGATTACTACCTGCCCTGAGCCCATCGCGACACGCGCGAACGTTAAATTTCTGTTAATCTGCGCGGCGCCGCCCCGATATGTTTTTATCGGCGCCTGCGCGTTACCGTCACAATCTTCGGATATAGCCTCGGCGTTCCTCGGACCCCCAGGGTGAAATTTATCGTGACGCTTTATCACTTCCATATCATCGACGCCGATGGCGGCCGGCGGGAGGCGCTGTCGCTGCGCCTGCCCGACATGCACGCCGTCTGGGCGAAAATCGCCGCGCTGGCCAGCGCGCGCGACGCGGAAGGGCGGCACATCCGCGTCACCAACGAAGCCGGCGGCATTGTCGTGCTGGTGGGCGCCTCCACCGCGCGCCGCCTGCAAAGCCTGCGCGCCGCCTGATTCGGCGGCGAAGTCTGAATTTGAGGCTCGACGGCGCGCGAGTCCTGAGGCAAATTTCCCTCATGTACAGCGCCGTCACCCAGAACGTCGAAGTGGTCGCCATCCCCCTCTACGCCCCCGAGCGCAGCGCGCCGGAGGAAGGGCGCTGGTTCTGGACCTACACGATCGAGATCGTCAATCACGGCCCGATCCAGGTGCAACTGGTCGAACGCTGCTGGACCATCACCGACGCCGCCGGCCGGGTCGAGACCGTGCGCGGCCCCGGCGTGGTCGGCGAAATGCCGATCCTCGATCCTGGCGCCACCTTTCGCTACACCTCCGGCTGCGCGCTGAACACGGCCTCCGGCATCATGTTCGGCGCCTATCGCATGGTGGACGCCAACGGCAACGCCTTTGACGCGGAAATTCCGGCCTTTTCGCTCGACAGCCCGGCCGAGAAGCGGGTGATCAACTGATGACCAGCGCCGACCCCGCGCTCGAACGCGCCATCGCCCTGCTCGACCGTCTCGTCTCCTTCGACACGGAGAGCGCGCGCAGCAATCTCGCTTTGATCGATTTCGTCGAGGATTATCTCCTCGCCCTGGGCGCCCGTTTCACCCGCATCCCCAATGCGGCCGGCGACAAGGCGGCGCTGTTCGCCACGTTCGGACCCGACGGCGACGGCGGCGTGGTCCTGTCCGGCCACACCGACGTGGTGCCGGTCAAGGACCAGCCCTGGAGCTCGCCGCCTTTCGTCCTGCGCCGCGACGGTTCGCGCCTTTATGGACGCGGAACCTGCGACATGAAGGGGTTTGACGCGCTGTGCCTCGCCATGGCGCCCGAGTTTTCGCAAGCCGCGCTGAAGACGCCGATCCATATTCTGCTGAGCTATGACGAGGAGACCACTTGCGCCGGCTGCCTCGACGCCATCGCCAAGCTCGGCCATGACCTGCCCCGCCCGGCGCTCGCCATTATCGGCGAGCCCACGCTGATGCAGGTGGCCGACGCCCACAAGAGCGTGGTCACCTATCGCACCATCGTCACCGGCCACGAGGCCCATTCCTCAAAACCCTGGCTCGGCGTCAGCGCCGTGCATGTCGCCTGCGAACTGGTCGGCGCGCTCGAAAAAATCGGCGAGGATTTGCGCGCGGAGGTCGATCCGCGCGGCCGCTTCGAACCCGCCTATTCCACCATCCATGTCGGCCAGATCTTTGGCGGCACCGCGCGCAATATCATGGCGCGCCAGTGCGAATTCGCCTGGGAGTTCCGCGGCCTGCCCGAAGTCCCCTATGACCGGGCGCTGAAGAAATTCGAAAGTGTGTGCGAAGAGGTGAGAAACCGCCGCATGAGCGGGTTCCCCGCGGCGAAGATAGAAACTTTTGTGGACACGATCGCGCCCGGCTTGCGGGCGGAGCCGGACTCCGCCGCCGCGACCCTCGCCCTGGCGCTGGCTCAGGCCAATCACACCATCGCCGTGCCCTACGCCACCGAAGCCGGACAGTTTCAAAAGGGCGGGCTGTCCTGCGTGATCTGCGGTCCCGGCAGCATCGACCAGGCGCACCAGCCCGACGAATTCATCGAAATTGCGCAGCTCGAAGCGGGACTCGCCTTCCTTCGACGGCTCGCCAACCAGCTTTCACGCTGAATCCGCCCGCAGGGCTGGCGCGCGCGCATCCGCTTCCACACATAGAGAAGATGGCCGGATCGGGCCGGCGGCATTGTTCGAGGTTTTCGAATGAAAATCGGTTTTATCGGGCTGGGCAATATGGGCGGCGCCATCGCCGGCCATCTGGTCGCCGCCGGACACGAGGTCACAGTCTGGAACCGCAGCGCGGACAAGGCCGCCCCGCTGGTCGAGCGCGGCGCGCGACAAGCCGCGACGCCAGCTGAAGCCGCCGAGGGCGACATCGTCTTCACCATGCTGGCCAATGACCAGGCCGTGGAGCGCGTGGTCTTCGCCGAGGACGGAATTGTTCGCGCCAAAACCCATGTGTCCAAAATCCATGTTTCCATGAGCACGATCAGCGTGGCGCTGGCCGAGCGCCTCACGGAAGCCCACGCCGCCTCGGGCGGAACTTTTGTCGCCGCGCCGGTGTTCGGCCGCCCCTTCGCCGCCCAGGCCGGCAAGCTTGCCGTGGTCGCGGCGGGCCCGAACGAGGCGCTGGACGCCTGCGAGCCCCTGTTCAAAACCTTCGCCCAGCACATTTTTCGCGTCGGCGACGCGCCGCGTCTCGCCAATGTGATCAAATTGTGCGGAAACTTCATGATCATGTCGGCGATCGAATCCCTGGCCGAGGCCATGACGCTCGCCGACAGGAGCGGCGTCGACAAGGCGGCGCTGCTGAATGTGCTGACCAGCACTTTGTTCGCCGCGCCGATCTTCAAAACCTATGGCGAGATCATCCTTCACGAAGAGTTCGAGCCCGCCGGCTTCGCCGCGCCGCTCGGCCTCAAGGACATGAATCTCGTCGACGCCGCCGCCCAGTCGGCAAGGGTCCCGATGCCCTTCCTCGGCGTGGTGCGCGAGCATCTGCTGGCCACCCTCGCCCGCCATGGCGACGCCGTGGACTGGTCGGCCATCGCCAAGATCGTTTCGGACAACAGCGGGGCCGGCCGTTGACCGTCGCCGCGCCGGCCCTTCAGGCGCCCGAGGCCGCGTCCGCCGCCCAAAAACTGCTGCGCGTCAGTCGCCTGACAAAGACCTATGAGACCCCTCAGGGCCGCATTCCCGTGCTCCGGGGCGTCGATCTCGCCCTGGCGCGCGGCGAGAGCATGGCGCTGATGGGCGAATCCGGCAGCGGCAAGAGCACGCTGCTGCATCTCGTCGGCGGCCTCGACGCCGCCGACTCCGGCGAGATTGTGATCGACGGCGTCGAGGTCACAAAACTGTCGGACGGCGGTCGGGCGGAGCTGCGCCGCGAAACCCTCGCCGTGGTGTTCCAGCAGTTCAACCTGATCCCGAGCCTCACCATTCGCGCCAATGTCGCCTTCCAGGCGCGGCTCGCCGGACGTTTCGACGCCGCCTGGACCGACGAGCTGATCCGCCGTCTCGGGCTCGAAAAACTGCTGGAGCGCTATCCCGAGCAGCTCTCCGGCGGCCAGCAGCAACGGGCGGCGATCGGCCGGGCGCTGGCGGTGCGGCCGCGCCTGCTGCTCGCCGACGAGCCCACCGGCAATCTCGACGAGGCCACGGCGGATGAATTCATGGCGCTGGCCCTCGACGTGGTCGCGGCGACCGGCTGCGGCTTTCTGATGGTGACCCACAGCGAAAGGCTGGCGGCAAAACTCCAGCAAAGGGTGCGGCTCAGTTCGGGAGTGATCGACGCGCCGTGAAGCTTATTCTCTGGACCCTCGCCGCCCTGCTCAGCCACTGGCGCCACCGCCCCGGCAATTTCCTGGCCTTGTTTGTCGGGCTGGCCATCGCCACGGCCTTGTGGACGGGGGTGCAGGCCCTCAACGCCCAGGCGCGCAAGTCCTACGACCGCGCGGCCTCCGTCTTCACGGGCGGCGGCGCCCAAACGCTTGCGCCCGCGAGCGGCGGCGCGATCCCGCAGGAGCTTTTCGTCAAGCTGCGGCTCGCCGGCTGGAAGGTCTCGCCGGTTCTCGAAGCCACCATTCTCATCCGCGGCGTTCCCTATCAGCTCCTGGGCGTCGAGCCGCTCACGCTGCCGCGCGGCGTCGCGGTCGGAGCGCCGGCGGCGGCGAGCGGGCTTGGCGCCTTTCTGACGCCGCCCGGACAAACCCTCGCTTCGCCAGAGGTATTGCGCGATCTCGGCGCGGCCGAAGGCGAAAGAATCGCGCTGGACAATAGCGGCAAAATCCTGCCGCCGATCCAGGCGAATCCGGACGCCCCCGCCGGCATGCTGACGGTCGACATTGGCGTGGCGCAAGACCTGCTCGGCCGCAACGGCCAGATTTCGCGGCTGATCCTGGAAAAACCGCCTGGTCCCGAGGCGCCCTCGCTCGACTCCCTCGCCGGCGCCGCCCTGCGCCTCGCGCCGCCGGGCGAGGAGGAGGCCGACCTCAAGCGCCTCACCGAAAGCTTTCATCTCAACCTCACCGCCTTCGGCTTGCTGGCTTTTCTCGTCGGACTGTTCATCGTCCACGCCGCCTTCGGCCTCGCCTTCGAACAGCGTCTCGGCATGATCCGAACCCTGCGCGCGGTCGGCGTGTCCACGCGCGCGCTGGCCGCGGCGCTGCTCGGCGAGGTGGTGCTGCTCGCCCTGATCGCGGGAAGCGTCGGCGTTTTCGGCGGCTTCCGCCTCGCCGCCGCCCTGCTGCCCAATGTGGCGGCCAGCCTCGACGCGCTCTACGGCGCGCGGGTGGCGGGCGGCCTGACCCTCGACCCGACCTGGATCGCGTCAGGGCTCGGCATCGCGCTGGTCGGCGCGCTGGTCGCGGCGGCGGGCGGCCTGACCAAGGCGCTGCGCCTGCCCGTGCTCGCCAGCGCGCAGCCCTTCGCCTGGCGCGACGCCCAGCAGCGTTTCCTCTGGCGACGCGCCCTGCTCGCGCTCGCCGCCTTCGCGGCCGCCCTCGCCGCCTATGCCTGGGGCCAAAACCTCTATTCGGGTTTTGCCGCGCTCGCCGGCCTGCTGCTCGGCGGCGCGCTGCTGCTGCCGGTCCTGCTCACCGGCGCGCTGCGCCTGGGCGAAGCCAGCGCCGGCGGTCCGCTGCAAAACTGGTTCTGGGCCGACAGCCGCCAACAACTTCCCGCCCTGTCGCTCGCCCTGACCGCCCTGCTGCTCGCCTTCGCCACCAATGTCGGCGTCGGCGGCATGGTCGAGGGTTTTAGACACACTTTTGTCGGCTGGCTCGACGGGCGGCTGGCGGCGGAAGTTTATCTGGAGGCGACGGGGACCGACGAAGCGAAGCGCATCGAAAGCTGGCTGTCGACGCGCCCCGATGTGCAAGCGGTGCTGCCGGGGGCGAGCGCCATGGTGCGGCTGTCGGGCTGGCCGACCGGGGTGATCGGCATGGCCGATCACCAAACCTATCGCGATCGCTTCCCGATGCTGGAGCAGACGCCGGACGCTTGGGACGAAATGAAGCGCGGCAATGGCGTTCTGGTCAGCGAACAGCTCGCGCGCCGGCTCAATTTCTCGCTCGGCGCGACGCTCGAGATTCCGACCCCGCGCGGAAACTGGCGCACAAAAATCGTCGGCGTCTTCCCCGATTATGGCAATCCCAAGGGCCAGCTGCGCGTCGACATTGACGCGCTGACAAATCATTGGCCGGACGCGCCGCGAACGAGTTTTGGCCTGCGGGTCGCGCCGCAGGAGGCGCCGCGCGTGATCGCGGCCCTGCAAAGCCAATTCGGCGCAAAAATCGCCCGCATCACCGACCAGGCCAATATTCGCAAGATTTCGACGCGCATTTTCGAGCACACCTTTGCGGTGACCGCCGCGCTCAACACGCTGACCCTGGTGGTTTCGGCGATCGCCCTGCTGGCGAGCCTGACGACGCTCGGCGACATGCGCCTCACCCAGGTCGCGCCGGTCTGGGCCAGCGGCGTGTCGCGCCGTCATCTCGCCCAACTCGAATTCTTGCGCATCCTCATGCTCACCGCGGCCACGGCCATTGTCGCGCTGCCGCTCGGCCTCGCGCTGGCCTGGTGCCTGGTGGCCGTGGTCAATGTGCAGGCTTTTGGCTGGCGGCTGCCTTATCAAATGTTTCCGTGGCAATGGGCGGAGATTTTGGCGCTGGCCCTGCTCACCGCCGCGCTCGCCGCGCTGCCGCCACTGCTGCGATTCGTGCGCACCACCCCCGCGCAACTCGCAAGGATCTTCGCCAATGAGCGCTAGCCGCCGCCACGAAACGATCGGACGCGCATCCTTCTCCCCTTGCGGGAGAAGGTGGCCCCGCAGGGGCCGGATGAGGGGTTCGTTCCTCGTCAGCTGTCTGATCGCGCTGCTTCTTGCCATGCCCGCGCTCGCTCAAGGTTTTGCCGGCCTCGGCAACGACACGACCGGCTTCGAAAAGCCGGTTCCCGGCAAGGGGCTGGTCTTCCCGCAGGACCTTGGCGCCCATCCCAAATTTCGCACGGAATGGTGGTATGTCACCGCCAATCTCACCGACGAGTCCGGCGCGGCCTATGGCGTGCAATGGACCCTGTTCCGGCAGGCGGGCGCGCCGGACGACGCGCGGCCGGGCTGGGCGAACGCAAATGTCTGGATGGGCCATGCGGCTGTGACCAGTGCGACCGACCACCTGTTCGCGGAAACCCTCGCCCGGGGCGGGATCGGGCAGGCCGGGGTCACAGCCGACCCGTTCCGCGCCTGGATCGACGATTGGGTTTTTGACGGCGCCAAACTTGTCGCCAGCGGTCCGGGCTTCCGCTACGCGTTCAATCTCAAGGCCGACGGCCCGCTCGTGCCCCAGGGCGACAACGGGTTCAGCCAAAAATCCGACGACGGCCGCGCCTCCTATTATTTCAGCCAGCCGTTTTACCGGATCGACGGCGTCCTGACGCTGCGTGGAAAAGAGATCAAGGTGAGTGGCCTCGCCTGGATGGACCGGGAATGGAGCACCCAATATCTGGCGGCGAGCCAGAAGGGCTGGGACTGGTTCTCGCTGCATTTTTCCAGCGGCGAAAAGCTGATGCTGTTTCGCATGCGCGACGCCAGCGCCCCCGATTTTCGCGCGGGAACCTGGATCGCCGCCGATGGCGCGCCACAAAAACTCGGTCGCGACGACATCACGCTGACGCCGTTGGCCGAAACAAAAGTCGCCGGCCGCACCCTGCCCACGCGTTGGCGGCTCCAGGTGAAAAGCCGCGGCCTCGATGTCGAGACGATTCCGGTGAACGCGGCGAGCTTCATGGCGACCAGCATCCCCTATTGGGAAGGCCCGATCACCGTCCAGGGCTCACACACAGGAAAAGGCTATCTGGAGATGACCGGCTACTGAGCCGCGCGCCTCATTTCGGTTTCCATAGGGCCGCGAGCATCTTCCGACGCTTGTTTTTCCGCCTCTTGCCGAAGGGAAAGAGGACATAGCTGATCATGCGGAACGAGCGGCTCAGGGATTGCAGGAAGCCGGAAGAATTCACGACCGGAGGCCGGTGCAGTTCGTCATGGAGGCGCTGGACTTCGGCAACAAGCTGCGCTTCCCGAGGCACGAACCAGGTCTCCTTTTCGCGCCACAGCGCATCCGAGACTTCCTTGACGCGACCAAGTTCGGCCGTCGTGGCGGCGAGTTCGCGCGCGTAGAACAGGGATTGTCGCTGATGGGTGGCCACCTGCCTGCGCAGGTTCTCCACCTGCGCGCGCAGATCCGCCGCCCTTTGCGCCGCCGCCAAGGCGTTCGCCTCCAGGCGTTGAACCTCCTCGACGCGCTGTTGAATCTCCTCCTGCGAACGCCGCGCCGCCTGGTCGCGAAGCATGATCACCTCCTCCAGATGCCGAGGCCGCCCCGCTTCGGCCGGCGGAGCGTCGGCCGCAACATCGTGGAACTCGACATTGGCGAAACGGCGCAGCGAATATTCGAACACGCCGGGAATCTTGTCGCCCCGAGAACCGGACAGGCGCGCCTGGCGCCCCAGCGCGGCCGCGAAAATTCCGAGATGGAGACGGTCGGTGGAGACCTTGGCATAGGTCGAGATCATGCCGCCGAGGAGGCGGCAGCGGTCCTCGACCTTGGCGGCGTCGCGCCAGATGTCTCCAGTCCACAGCAGGCTCAGGTCCAGGTTGCCGAACGGGATTTCGGCCTTCGCACGCTCTTCATCCGTGCGATAGGCCAACAATTCCCCCTCACGCTCATCTTTGCTGAGGCCCGAGTAAAAATCCGGCGAAACCGCAAAGGCGAGGTCATGACACAGGCTCGCGTGTTCAACGCCGGCCGCGCGGAGATTTTCCAACGTCTTGCGTTCACGCGCGAAAATCACGAGCTGGTCGGCATATTTGCTGAGCAATTCGCCAAAGCCGAACATCGTGCAAGGCAAGATGATCGCATGACCGCCGCGGTCCAGAAACGCGCGAAGCGCGCGCATGCGCTCATCCCGGACGCCCTCGATCATGGCGCCGCCGATCAACAGGGCCCAGCCTCGATCCGGTTCGTCGGCGAGACCCCGCTCTGAGGCGATGCGCGGCGACCAGTTCATATCATTAAGGAGCGCGAAAGCGCCGAGATGGATAAGCCCGTCTCCCGCGTTGCCGCTGCCGGGGACAAAGCAGGCCTCATTCCGCCGCGCCAGTTCGAGCGCGGCTTTGAGCTGCGCGTTCCCCAGAATCTCCTGATTCAGCTCCGCCAGGACCGCGGACACATTGCTGTTCATCGCGCGACTCTAACCGACGACCGGGGATTCACGGCCATCCGAGCCGTTCGTCTCGTCGGCCAGCATTCCGATGAAATCGGTCTTGATGTTAGGGTCAAGCTGAAAGAGCTCCGCCACCGATTCTCTGAAAAGGGTCTTGGTGTGGCGCGCGGCGATCACCGACAGCGCACCCTCCCGGAACGTCGCGATCCGGCCCGGGTCTTTGTAGCACTCCGCGATCGCTTCGGCATAGGCGCGCGCGGTGTCCCCGTCCGATGGCGCGGAATCGATCAACAGGCCGGCGCCGGGCGTGACGGCTTCATGAACGCCTCCGACATCTGCGGCGATCACCCCAAGTCCTGCGGCCATCGCCTCAAGAATGACGTTCGGCAAACCGTCAAACGCCGAGGTGTAAATGAACAGATCGTAGCGCTCCGGCCGCAATGCGGAAAAATTGTCGAAGGGACCGCAAAAGTTGAGATTGTCATGGCCCTCGAGACGGCCGGCGTCGAAACTCTTGAACACCGAGGTCCCCCAGACATCGATGACGATTTCGGGCGCGAGGCGCTCCAGTTCCGACGCGATCAGCGGAAGCAATTCGGGACGCTTCTGCGCATCAAGTCTGGACGCCCACAACACGCGACGCTGGACACCCCTCGCGACAGCGGGGCGGATCTCATCTTCGACGTAATTGTAAAGTCTCTTATATTTTTCGGCCAAGTGAGGAAGTAGCCGGAGGTCGCCGCGCTTCACCGTGTCGTTGTCCGTTACGATCTTGTGGAAATATTGGCCGCACTCCGACAGAAAATCGACTTCATAACCCGACCTCACCCACGAACCGTAGAACAGCCCATAGCCGTCGCAAAACCGATAAAAGATGATCTCGTGCTCATCGAGCACGGACGCGAACCGCCGCAGGAAGTCGAGCGCGAACGGGCAGCTCTTGACATGAATGCGCGCTCCCGGGCCGCAGGACTGGATCGTCCTCAGCGTCAAATTCTGTCGCTGCCGGGCGTCGAGATGGGCGCCGATCGCAAAAAGGTCGAGGAAGACCACGCTCGGCGGCAGACGATCGAGCCAGGCGTGAGCGGTGAAGGGTTCGCCGGAAATGATCAGAAGTCGCGCATGATCATTTTGTTCGAGCAAAGCCGTCACGACATGCAACACGTATTTTTCGCCGCCGCCCGAACTCAGAAAGGGCACGAGAAGGATTTCGTCGAATGTGTCGCCGCCCACCAACTGACAGATGGACTCGTAGACGACGCCGGCCTGACGACCGCAACTGAGGTTGGAAAAAGAATAGAGGTTTGGAATCTCGAGGGGATCGATGGCGGGCTCCAGCTCCGCCGCGGCTTTGGTCAATTCGCGGCAAACGGGGTTCTCCAGAAAGCGCCCGCGGATGACGTCGGCCTCGATCAGATGCGACGCCGGCGCCTCCTTGGCGGCCGCGCGCCAGCGCGCGCAACGGCGCAGGAAGGTCGGAGGATCGAACAGCGGCGCGTAAGCAGGCGCGCCGTTGGAAAGGTCGTCGGCGAGCCGCGGCAGACTTCCCTGCCGCTTTCGGTGGAACACGATCGTGTCGGGAACAACGCGCAGATCGAAGCCAGCGCCGACCGCCTGAAGGTTGAAGCGCCAGTCGTCACAGTCGAGGCCGGAGAACAGGCGATGATCGAGGAAAGCCAGACCGGACAGCTGTGATCGGCGCGCGAACAAGCGGGAAACGAAGGGATTTGAGCCGACCAGCGCATGCGGCGTGGTCACATCCAAGCTGTACATCTCGTAGAGGTGCGGTTCGGCGCCGAAAGCGAGATAGTATTGCGGAAAGAAAAGCGCGCGGTCGCCTTGCGCGCCGGCGGCGTGACAATTCTCGACGACAATGTTGAGTGAAACGAGATCGCCCGCATCCGCGGTCATGATGAACTCGCCCTGGGAGGCCGCGATTCCATCGTTGCGCGAAAGCCCGAGCGAGCCGTTGTCGACCTCGATGATCTTGTGCGCGACATAGGGCGAATAGTCGCGGCGGCGAAAAATGTCCCGCGTCGCCTCGTCGGGGCGATCCTGGACGACCACCAGTTCGCAGCTCATCCCATAGCCCTGGGCGTAACGAACGGCCTCGTCGAGCGACTCGAGCGTTCGCGGCAGGAAGGACGCCTCGCAATGCGCATTCAGAATGATGGAGACGTCAATCGGGTTGGGGGACAAGAAAGTCTCGACCTGCGATGCCTCGAAAGTGCCGGATCGGTCGGAATGCATCTAACGCAAAACCTTTGAGAGCGGAGAAAGCCGCCTCTTATAGACATGATCCCTCCACCTGTCGAGGTTAACGCCAATGGAGTGGAATGCGATCACCAAGAAGATCAACAGTTTGCAAGATAGCGACCCCGCAAGGTAGACTTCGCAGCCCATGCGCCGCAAAACAGTGCGACGCCCGACCGCTCTCGACCATGAGAATGCTTGACGCATGGTCGACCTTGCCGGTTTTACAAGGCGATGGTTCGTCACGATCGGCCCCTCATCGATCGATCATTTGACCGGACGCGAAATTCATCGCCATGCAGAGACATGAGTCGCCCCCGTCAACCAACGCGACTGTTGTAAAATCAGATTTTCCGCCCCCAACGACGGCGCTGCTCGGGGTCATTGCGACGCCTTGACGGCCGCCGTCCCGCTCTTGAAATCCCCCCGGCTCATCTGTAGGATTCCAGCCTCCAACGGCCGGTCGCGAACAGGATATTCACCGAGCGCCCCAGTGGAATCCCAGCCAGCGCCGCCGGAGAACGAAATGGCGATTGGACAAGATCGTATTTCCATTGTTGTTCCCTGCTACAATGAAGAAGACGTCATCGCCGAAACCATGAAACGGCTTTGCGCCTTCGCCAGGCAGGCGGAGGCCGACGTCGAAATCATTTTCATCGACGACGGCAGCAGCGACAGCACCCGCGAGCTGATCAAAGCCTTCGATTCCCAAGGCGTCCCGATCCGTCTGGTCGGCTTTTCCCGCAATTTCGGCCATCAGGTCGCGGTGACCGCCGGCATCAATCTGGCCCAAGGCGACGCCATCGTGCTGATCGACGCGGATTTGCAGGACCCGCCGGAGGTCATCCACGACATGATCAAGAAATGGCGCGAGGGTTTTGACGTCGTTTATGGCGTACGGACCGAACGCGCCGGCGAATCCGGCTTCAAGCGCGCCACGGCGCGCGGATTCTACCGGGTGCTGAACCGTCTGTCCGATGTGCCGATCCCGTTCGACACCGGCGATTTCCGCCTGATGAGCAAAGCCGTGGCCGACGTCCTGCGCGCCATGCCCGAAAAGGACCGTTTTCTGCGCGGGATGGTCAGCTGGGCGGGCTTCCGCCAGACGCCGCTCTTTTACAAGAGAGCGCCGCGCTATGCCGGCGTCAGCAAATATCCGCTCGCCAAAATGATTCGCTTCGCCGTCGACGGCATCCTGTCCTTCTCGATCAAACCGTTGCAGCTCTCGGTGACGCTCGGCATGGTCAGCGCGGGCGTGGCGCTGTGCGGGATCATCTACGCGCTGGTGCTGCGCATTTTCACCGACATCTGGGTCGAGGGCTGGACGGCCTTGATGATCGCGGTCCTGTTCATGGGCGGCGTTCAGCTCATCTCGATCGGCATTCTGGGCGAATATGTCGGGCGCATCTACAGCCAGTCGAAGGGACGGCCGCTTTACGTGGTCGATGAATATTTCGGCTTCCCCCCGCCGCTGTGACGGACATGAAGAAAAAACTGCTCCAGGGTGCTGTTGGGCTGGTCCTGACGATCTTTTTCGTCTGGCTGATCCTGCGGCGGCTGGACCTCCACGCGGTCGCGACGGCGATCGGCGCGGCGCGGCCGGGTCTCCTGCTGGCTGCGCTCGCCACATTCCTCGCCGGCTATGGCTGCCGGGTGGCGCGCTGGCGCATCATGCTGGCGGCGCATAATGGCGCATTGCGCTGGCGCGACTGCGCCGGTCCGCTGTTCGCCAGCGTCGCCGCGAACAATGTTCTGCCTTTTCGCATGGGCGACATCATCCGCTCCTTCGGCTTCTGCAAGCAGCTCGGCGTGTCCCAGGGCGTCTCGATCACGACCCTGTTCGTCGAACGCCTCCTGGACCTGTTGATGGTATTGCTGTTCCTCGCCGGCGCCCTGGCTTTCTTCCCCGGAGGCGATCTGGTGAAATGGAGCGGCCTCGCGCCGATCCTGGCCGTCGCCGCGCTGTCGCTGCTGCTGATCCATCCCACCCTGTTCGACTATTTCGCAACCCTCGCCGCCCGCCTGGTGCGGCGCCTGGCGCCGCGTTTCGGCGCGCTTTTGACGCGCGAGGTCCATCGCAGCGTCGAAACCATCACCCATGTCAGTTCCGCGCGCACCATGGCTGTCTTGATCGTCTGGTCCTTTCTCGCCTGGGCTTGCGAAGGCCTGGTGTTCTGGCTGTGCGCCTGCGCGCTTCCGGCGCTCGACGCGACCTCAGGGGCCTGGCTGGCGCTTCCCGTCGGCACGCTGGCGACGATCATTCCGAGCGCGCCCGGCTTCATCGGAACCTTCGACTTCTTCGTGGCCCAGGCCATGACCCAATCTGGAAACACCCCGGCCGCCGCGGCGGCTTTCGCCGTGCTCGTCCATCTGATGCTGTGGATTCCGCCGACCGTTCTGGGCGGCGCCTATCTGCTTTCGCATCCGGTGCGCGGCCTGATGAGGTTTGGGCCAAATGAGCAATGATGCAAAAAGCGTTTTGATCGTCGGGGCCGGATTTACCGGCCTCGCCGCGGCCTATGAACTGGCGCGCGCCGGCGTAAAGGTCACGATCGTCGAATGGGCGCGCGACATCGGCGGGCTCGCCTCGGCCTTCGACGTGGGCGGGACCAAGCTCGACCGGTTCTACCACCACTGGTTCACCAATGACGCCCATGTGATGGCGCTGATCGACGAACTGGGCCTGACCGATCAGGTGCGCATCAATCCGACCAACACCGGCGTCTATTACGCCAACAGTTTCTTCAAACTGTCGACGCCGCTCGACCTGCTGCGCTTTTCGCCGCTCGGCCTGTTCGACCGCATTCGCCTCGGCCTGCTCGCCCTGCGCGCGCGACGCGTGAAGGCCTGGATGGCGCTCGAGGACAAGACCGCCGCCGACTGGCTGCGCGAGCTCGGCGGCGAGCGGGTCTTCAAAATCGTCTGGCAACCGCTGCTGAAGGGCAAGTTCGGCCCCCATGCCGAAGAGGTCTCGGCGGTCTGGTTCTGGAACAAGATCAAGCTGCGCGGCGGCAGCCGCGGCAAAGCCGGAGAAGAGCGCCTCGCCTATTACAAGGGCGGTTTTGTCGCTCTGGCCGAGGCGATCGCGGCAAAGATTGTCGCCCTGGGCGGAACCATCCAATGCGGCGCCAAGATCGATTCGCTCGCGCCGGTCGAGGGAAAATGGCGGGCCACCTCCGGCGAACGCGTGTTCGAGGCCGATCGCGTCCTCGTCACCACCGCCCTGCCCGTCTATGCCGACCTGATCGCCGGCTGGGCCGCGCCGGACTATCTCGACTCGCTGCGGCGCATTTCCTACCTGGGCAATGTCTGCCTGGTGCTCGAACTCGACCGCAGCCTGTCCTCGACCTATTGGCTGAACGTCAACGACGCCTCCTTCCCCTTTGTCGGCGTGATCGAACACACCAATTTTGAGGGGCCGGAAAACTATGGCGGCCGCCACATCGTCTATTTATCCAAATATCTGCCGGAAACCGACCGTCTGTTCCTGATGAGCGACGACGAGATTTTCGACTACGCCCTGCCCTATCTCCAGGCCATGTTCCCGAAGCTGGAAAAGTCCTGGGTGCTGGCGCGCCATGTCTGGCGGGCGCGCTGGTCGCAGCCCGTGGTCGGCAAGCATTATAGCCGGCTCATCCCGGCGCAGGACGGTCCGCTGCCCGGGCTGCATCTGTGCACGATGGCGCAGATCTATCCCGAGGACCGCGGCACCAATTATGCGATTCGCGAGGGACGGGCGATCGGACGACGGCTGGCGGCGGAGATGTGACGCGGCTCAACCGCCGCGCGACGAAGCCAGGTCCGGCGCGACGAATCGCGTGTTCAGATGAAACAGGTTGGCGATCCAGGTCGAGACCTGGATGAAGCGCTGTCCCGCCGGCGTAATCTTAAAACCGTCGCCGCTCGCGGCAATGTTGCCGGTGACCACCTGCTCGTCGATGCGCCGCTGCATCGCGCCATATTTGCGCACATAGACGTCGTCGAACACGGTTTCGAGGCGCTGCGCCGTAAACGTCTCGTCCGAATGCGCGTTCATCACGCCGAGCAGGAACACGCTGACCGAACGGTCGAGGGTCACGGGGACGACGACGAGGAAGGACAGGTTCACGGCCACCGCGAGCGCGATCGCCGCGATCTGGTGGTGGATCGTGATCGCCGGCCGGGCGCGGCGCCGATTGAGGCCCCAGCGCAGCAGCAGGGTGACGCCGAACTGCACGACGGCGGCGAGGACCAGCAGCTTGAGTCCGCGATAGAACAGCACCTCGTCCGCCGAAAGCAGGTTTGTGGCGAAGGCGGCGACGAAGAGGGCCAGGCCGACCGGAAAGGCAAGGATGTAAAAGACCAGGGAGGCGACGAAGCCGCTGTCGCCCGCGCGCTGTTTTTTGGGTTTTTCCGACACCATCAATCCAACTCTCGTCTTGCGGGAGGCCCCGAGACGCTCTGGACGATTATGGGCCGAAAAGTGGTGCCCAGGGGCGGAATCGAACCACCGACACTGCGATTTTCAGTCTGGGCGTTTTCCCATACAGAACAAGCCAGTAGCGCTATTTTCGCCGCCTACGCATACACGTTAAATCAACAGGTTAAGAGCCTTTTGTCTACAATTATTTTCTTGCCCGCTTGAGTCCGGCAGTGGACTGGTCCCCGGCTGGGGTCCCACCTCTCCCATTTTCGGCGAGGCTTTTGGGCGTCAAGCTTCCGCAAAAGCACATGCAGCGCTTTATAATATACACCAATAATTCAGGTCTGAACAAACTAATAAACGCACCAGATCAGAGAGGGTTCATTAGTGAATAGAAAGCAATACCTCCAGCCATGCAATACAATTGCAAAGACGACTTTACACATTTGTTAACCATTTTTTAACATAGATACGTTACGTCTATGTAAGATCGGTATTTGGGCTACGCGGAGGTGCAGCACTGAGCGCCAGCGTGGATCTTTAAAAAAATTTGATTCAAAAATGAGAATTTGAAATGATACAAAAGTTTGGCAAGAAACACATAGAGGACAACATATTAAAATGTTGCTTGATAGCAACTTTATTGATGATCCCGTTAACCATCTACATTGCTGGACTAGAAGCCGACTCCACTCCGCCTTCGGCAGCCAAATCGTGCTTAAGCACGAAGCCCATTGGCATAGAAATCGATGCAAAATGCAAGCAACCCGACAAAAAATAGAATTACTATGTTAACAATATATTAACAAATTCGGAATACGGTGATAATTATCGCGCCCTTGTGAGTTCTGGTTTATATTATTCATCTGGGTGCGACAGTAGGCTTGCGCAAAGCTCTGGAATACTGGTTTTTTAGAACTGCTCCAATTGCAGCCCACTCCATTTTTAAAGAAATGGAGTGGTTTTTAAGTTCCTCCTCCATGCGGCGGTGCTGGCACACGCTAAATGCCGTCCAAATTAACCTGCTGAATCAACAGGACGGGCTGGCTCGGCTTCATCGCTGAAGCCGGCATGGGCGCGGTTCACCTCGCAAGGGGCCCTTATCGCGCCTGTAGGGATCGACCCTCGCCGAGAAAATTCCTCCCAAAATCTTCCTCCCACCGCATGCCGATGGATAGGGTCAATAATTTGGGTTTAATCCCACTTGCGAAACAGATATGATGTTTACTCCATCAACGACTGTCATCAAGTAAGCACCATTAGCGCCATGGTATTTTCTTACTGAATAGTCTCCTGACCTGCTTATTTCTTCAAATGAGCATATCGTCTCGTCTATGAACTGTCGCGCGTGAGCGCTGTGAGCATCAATTTCCTTGTCGTGAACAGTTATGATGTATTCGTGAAGTTGATCGGCGGAAAGGCGTCTAGTTCGCGCCTCAAGACTGCTTAAGTGCTTAGCCTCATTCATCAATTCAACTGCAAATTTATACGTTTCATACGTAATCGGCTTGCACTTGTCGCCAACTCCAGCCATTGCGGCAGCAGGCAAGAAAATTGATAGGCTGACCAATTTAAAGTAATTCATCTCAACAATCCTGAGATTAATGCAAGGGGTGATTTTACTCACCCCTTGCACTATTCTAATTAGCCTCAAACGAGGCGGATACGAATTCGCCCGGCACTGACCTTCCATCGCGCAACAATTTGCGGAGACCAGACGTTGGTATCAACGATGGTTCCGTCCTCATTCACGCAGCTTACCCGGACTAAGGGCCAGCTTTCGCCGGTCCTTCCCCTGTGGCGGAAAACCGCACGGTGGTAAGCACCCAGAATTTCTTCATCACTCGGATAGTACATGATCGATCCTCATTGCTGAAAGACCGCCATGTGTCGTGCTGTGCTGAGTAACAAGGAACCGGCTGGCGAAGCCTCAGCTCCTGTGCCTATGTCCTTACGAACACACCTAAAAGCATATGCGGCGCTTGATTGATAAGCAAGCACCGCATAACCATCACACCGCCCCCAAATTAACCTGCTTAATCAACGCCTTGATCTGCCCGCCCTGCTGAATGTTGTTCGCGATGTGGTGGACAATGTCATTCGGGCCGGGCGGTGGCACCTGGTCGGGCGCGGCCACCCAGACGTTGACGGGTGTGGCCGGCTTCATCGTTGAGGCCGGCAGGGGCGCGGGGGCGCTCTGGCTTATGCGAGCGTTCCCCAGCGCGTTGAGTGCGTCCAGCTTGTCCCGCCCAACCGCATTAACGGCGGATTGGCGAAGCACGTACTCGCCCGGCATGAGCAACGTAGGGACGCTATCGCGGTTGGGGTTATAGAGACCCGTAGCGGCCCGGACCAAGCCGCCAGTGGCCATGCCGCTGAACAGGCCACCGATGCTGCCCAGCAAGCCTGCGCCATCCTTGCCGGAGCCGTCCACCATGCCGCCGAACAGGCTCTTGAGGATTTGCTGCGATAGCGCCTTGGCAACGATTTGCTCCATCGTTCCCAAGATCGAAACGCCAAACTGCTGAAAGGCCTTCCCGGCGTTCATGGTGCCCGAAGCCCAGTTGGTGAAAAACTGCGTGCTGGCCTGTTCCATGCCGCCGAGAACGCCACTCCAGCTTTGGGCTATCTGCTGAGTGGTCGTCTGCCACTTGCCGTCCTTGCCCAACATGCCTTGCTGTTCAAAGAAGGACCGCGAACCGTTGGCCACGCCGGCCAAGGGGTCATCGGGCCGTTTCTTCAGCTCCTCATACTGGGCAAGCTCTCGCTCCAATTCGGCAATACGGCGCTTGAGGCCAAGTTCGGTCTGCGCCAGATCGGTCAGGCGGCTTTGGTCAAGTGCGCCGTCCTTCTGAGCCGCTGCAATTTGGTCCTCCAGAAATTTCAGCGCCGCCCGCTTGCCGTTCAGTTCGTCTTCAAACCGGACGCGCTTTTGAACAGCTTCCGTCTCTTTCTCCAGCCGGAACAGTTCTTGAGGGTTGGCCTTGTCGGAGTCAGCCAAGGCCTTGTGCTGCGCCTGAAGTTCTTTCAACCTGCGTTTGTCGGCGGCAAGGGCGCTGGCTTCGATAGCTTCCGCCCCCTGCTGGAGTGATGACAGGAATTCGCTTGTGGACTTTGCCTTGGTGCTGGAGCGCCCAACTTCGCGCTCCTTGCCGCTCTCGGTGTCGTTGATCGGCTGAGCATCGAACAGCGCTAGTTCCTTGGTGGCGCGTTCGCGGCGGAGCCGGGCAATTTCTGACGCATCGCGGACGGCTTCAGCGGGCGAAGCGTATTCATCGCGAGCGCCGGCCAAGAGAGTCTTAATCCGCTGTTCGTCGCCCTGTCCGGCCAACGTGTCATCGGCCTTGCGGTCCTTGTAGCGGCGCATGGCTTCGACACGGTCGTTCTCGGCGCGACGGTCCTTCGCCTCTTGCTCATTCCGGCGCAGATCGGCGCGGCGCTGATCCTCAAGGGTTTGGTCCGTCCCCACCGCATAGCGGCGCGTCCCCGCCGTGGAGCCGAAATACTCGGCGATGTAGTCGAGGAACTGCTGAGCGGTCATGTCCGCCGTGCCGCCGTTGCCGGTGACAGCTTTGCGAGCGGCGGCTTGGTTGCCGCCATAGGCCGGCGTCAGCGCGTCCACCGCGTTGGCCTGACGGTTTTTCATCAGGGCCAGCGCGCCAGCGCTGCCTTGCTGCCAAAGGGTATAAGTCTCCTGGTCGCTCGGCGCGCGTCCGAAAGCCTTGGTGAACTGGGCTTGAGCATCGGCGAGGTAGCGGAAGGCGGCGCTCACTTGATCGGACACGCTGGTGACGTTGCCGCTTGCTCCATAGCGCTTCCACGTGTCGGGCATGAACTGAAACAGGCCCTTCTCTGACGAAGGGTCGAACCCGCTTTCTTTCTCGCCGAGGCGCAACAGGAATGGGATCATGTCGGACCGCCCCGCCGCTGTCGCCGCGTCGATAATTCCGCGCTGGACAGAGCCAACGGACGCCGCATCGGTGGGGACGAAAGCCTTGGGAAGCGTAAGGCGGTCGCGTTGGTATTTGCTGTTGATTTCCTCCTCAACAAGCCGAACGCGCTGGTCAATGAGTTCGTCCAGCTTGCGCCGTAGCTCGGCGATCTTGTCGGCGGTCGTTTGCGGGCTGCGAATTTCCTTCTCCAAGCCTGCAATCTGTTCGTCCACCTCGCGTTTGCGGGCCTGAAGGTTGCGCTCTTGAACGCCGAATATCCGTTCCGCCATCCGCTGGCGTTCGGCAAGCAAGGTTTCTGAATAGCGCTCTCGGTGCGCGTCGATTTCCCGTAAGGCGGACGCCAGTTTTTCCCGCTCGTCATCGGACAGATGCTCGGGATTGCTGGCCTTCAGCGTCACAAGCTGCTGCTCAATCTCCTTTTCCCGTTCGGTGAAGGCGGCAATTTGCGTTTCGACCATGCCGACATCGGCGGGGTCATTGGACAGCTTCAGGCGCGACAGGGCCGCGCTGATCTTGGCTTGCATTTCTCGCCGCTGTTGCTCCAGCCGAGGGGCCTCCAGCTTGGCGCGAAGCTTGTTCGCATCCGCCTCGGCGCTGTTCGCGAGCGCCGTCAAGTTTTTCAGGCTGTCCGTCATGTCGCCGAAGGCCTGCTTGATCGCGTCGGCAGAGGTTCCGCGCTCAGCAAGGCGCTTCATTTCGGCTTCCACCTGCCGCAAGGCGTCTCCGCTGGCGTCCTTCGCGCGGGCCTTGGCGGCTTCGATGGCGGCGACGCGAGCGGCGGGCGTCCCCGAGGTGTCGCCGCTGATGCGCTGAATTTCGGCCTCAAAGTCGCCCTTGGCGTTTTCCTTCAGCGCCAAAAGGCGCTGATAGGCCGGCGTGGCGCGAACGCCCTCCACCTGCGACGCGAGGCGGAGTCGGTCCATCGCCAATCGGTTGCTTTGGAGATTTGACGCCCATTCCTGGGCCTTCCTAACCTCGGCCTCCAGCGTTCCGAGCTTTTCAAGCAGCTTGTCCAGTTCCGCGCCCCGGGCGGGCGTGGCGTTGACGCGCTCATTGCGGAGCGCCTCAGCCTTGCGGAAGAGCAAGCCCAACGCCGGGCCGGTGGCGCTGCGAACGTCGCCTTCTGGCAGACGGCCCCAGTTTTGCGCCAGAGTGGCGACAGCGCCGAATTCCTCGCCGAGTTGCACAGTGATGGCCCGACGCACTTGGCCGGGGCCGCGAGCGCTGAGCGGACCGGAGGAACTCAGGAAGGCGTCAGCGAGCTTGTCGCGGCTGTCACGCTCGCCGGTCTTCGCGCCCTTGCGGAGTTCGTCCAGAAATTTGGCGGTTTCCGAGAGCCGGAGAATGATCGGCTTGGCTGCGTCTTGCGCCATTTCCGAGCGCAGCCGGCGGAGCGCGTCAACGAGTTCGTCAATACTGCCGGCATTGGCCTTCACGGTTAAGCCGAGATCGGCGAAGGCTTTTTGCGCCTCAATGATCGCGTTGCGGCGCAAGAGCGGGTCGGCGTTGAGCTTCTCCCGTTTCAAAATAAGCTCGTCAATCGATTTGTCGATTTGCTGCGAGGAAACAGCGCCTTGCTGTATGCGAGAATCAAGCTCCTGCATGGAGGTCTTCAGGCGGTCGATTTTATCCGCGCCGGAGGCGCTGCTGTTCGCGAGATAGGCGACGCCGAGACCGGCGGCGGTCAATGCGCCAACCATGACGCCGAGGGGACCGAACGCCAAGGTTGCGCCCTCGGCGGCAACGCCAACGGAGAGGAACCCTTGGGCGATGGTCGCAAGCGACTGCCCCACCTGGGCCGCCTTGATGGCCGTGAGGCCGGCGGCGACGCTGGACACGCCGATGCCTACAGCAGGAAGAGCCGGCCCCAGCTTCAAGGCAGAATCGGACAAGAAGCTGAGGCCGGAGGCCGCGCCTTTCATGGCTTCGACCAACGGGGCGGCGGCATGATCGGTAACCGCCAACATTGCGTTTCCGGCCTGCGTCAGGCGAGCGGTAAGGCTTTCATTTGCCACCCGCGCGCCGTCCGCCGCGCCGTTGTAAAGCAAAAGCTCTTCCTGAAGCCGCTTGATCGTTCCAGACTGCACTTGCAAGGCGGCATACGCTGACACACCGCGCGTTTCGAGCGAGCGCATGGCGGCGGCGGTGTCGAAGCCCTTGGCCTTCAAATTGTCCAGTACGCCGGTCAACGTGTTGGTCTTCACGTCGATATCGGCGAGCGTGATCCCGAGGCGCTCCATCTCCGCCCGGAAGCGGGGCGTGGGGCTTTCCAATTCGCGCAACAGCAAGCGGACGCCGGTTCCGATGGTTGAGCCGGAGCGAATGCCGGCTTGCGCCAACCCGCCGAACACCGACGTGAGTTCGGTTATGGAAACGCCAACTTGGGCGGCAATGTCGGCGGCATATTGTAGGCCGAATGAGAGTTGCTCAATATTCAGTCTCGTGTTCGAAAGCGCGCCGCTCATGATGTTGGCGAGGTCGGCGGTACGGGTGGCCTCTTGGTTGTACGCGCCGAGCGTGGCGGTAAGAACTTCAGTTGCTTGGTGAAGGCTGGCCCCGGAGGACACGGCGAGATTGACCACGGCGGGAAGCGCGGTTGCGACTTCGCGGGCGGAAAGGCCGGTCTGCCCCAGGGTGGTGGCTACGTCGGCGAGTTCCTTGACAGCGACGCGGCTTCCCGATGCGAGGCCGAACATTTGCTCCTTCAGTTGAGCCGTCGTCTCGTTGGAACTGCCGGTGATGGCCTGAAACCGCTTCAAGGCGTCGTCCAGTTCGGTAACCGCGTGAACCGTGGACGCAATGCCGTTCAAGGCGAAGCCAGCGCCGACAACGCCGACAAGCGACGATTGAAGGTCGGAACCGAACGAACTCTTTTTTGCGGTCCGCGCCGCCTCGAATTCCTCCAGCGACTTGTCGCCGATCTGAGACGCGAGCCGCGCCCGGCGTTCTTGGCTCAGCCGGTAAACCGGATCAGTCGCGAGGCGGTATTCTTCAAGCGCGGCGTGGCCTTGCGCGGCCATGCGCTGACGCTCAAGAGAGCGCACCGCGTCCTGTTCGGCTGCCATCTGCCTTTGAAGGGCGCTCATCCGCTGGCGCTCCAAACTTTTCGCCGCCGACTCCTCCGCCTTCATCTGCTTCTGAAGCGCAGCCATACGTTGCCGCTCTAGCGCGCGGGCGGACTCGGCGGCCAAAACGTCTTCATAGGTCTGTGCGCCGCCGATCTGCACGCGGCGCTTCCCCTCGGCGATGATAGCGGAGCGCCATTGCAGGTCCGCCGCCTCGGCGGAGCCATACCGGAGCTGAAGTTTCTCCATGTTGATCTGCGCTCGGCGGAACGCAGCGGTCATTGCCTCTTCCACCTTGGCCGTCATCCGGCGGGCCGCATTCTCCGCCGCCTGAGCGACACGCGCCGAGGCGTCAACGGCGGACGCTTCGACTCCTGCGGCGATTGCGGCGGCGTCCAAGTGAGACATGCGGGTTGAAGTGGGGGCAGCAGCCGAGGCGCGGGACTGCGCCCGTTCTTTCCTCATTTCCGCCACCCAAGACTTGAAAGACCCGTTGAATTCTCCAACGGCCTTCTGAGTGTTCGTGGCAACATCGCCCATCGCAGATGCAATGGCGCGGGTGGCTGCCTCTGTTCCGTTGGCGGTGGCCTTCAGCCTTTCGAGCCCCGCGATGGCGGCGTTGACGCGCTCTATGGTTGCGTCGAAGGCAGAGAAGACGCCTTCTTCATTGGCGATGATGTCGATAAAAATTTCGCCGTCCGCATTCATAACGCCGTCCCGAAAAAGCTGTGTTTCCAAGGGGGATATGGGCGGGCGTGACGTAGCAGTTAATGTCTATTTCTTCAACTCATTAGCCCTCGGCTACCTTGGTGCATAGAGGTGCTATTACTACGCTAGAAGTCACCTTCGACGTTGTTGACGTTGGCGACCATTTTCCGGTTGCGCCCATGGGGGCGAAAATCGGAGCCGTTCACAATGCCAGAGGTTTTGCATACCATCGAACCGGAGGCTTGCGCCCCCGACACCTTCGTTTCTGCCCAAGAAATCGCAGCCGTTACCCGCCTGTCGGTCAACACGATTCGCGCTCATTTTCCAAGCGTACGCATCGGGCGGCGCTGGCTCTTCGACCGCGCCAAGGCTGAAGCCCTCTTGGGTTACAAGCTCTCGCTCTCCGGCAAGGGGGCTCAGTAATGCAGACCATCGCTGTTGCGCCCGTCCTGCGCTTTCTCGCTGGATCGCCGGAGGAGGTGGAAGTCGCGTGCCCATATTGCAACCACAGCCATTTCCATGGCGCGGGCGATGGGCAAGTGACTGCCCATTGCCGCCGCCATCGTACGCGGGGCTATTTCATCAGCGGGACCGAAGAGGCCCGCGACCGCTGGGGGCGGCGGGAAAATCCCTTCCGCTCCGACGCCGAATTGGCCCAGTGGCTCGGATGGCGGCCCGGTTGGGGCGCGGTCCCGGTGCCTGTTCTCGCCGACGCGCTGGGGGATTTCATCGCCGAGAAGAGCGCGGACCCTGTCGCCATCCGGTCCTTCAGCCGTGAAGAGTTCCTCAGCTGGACGAATGAGGCGGAGTTCAAGGCCTTCTGCGTCGCGAACGTCGCCAAGGTGGGCTGCAAATCCGTCGCCGACCTTTTGTTATACGTGCTGAGCTGGCGCTGGGTCAGCGCCCGCAACAAGGCGCTCAGTCTGGCGGCTTTCCGGGAGTTGAGCGCGTGACCGGCGATCTGCAAAAACTCTTGGACGCGCTGCCCGGCGCGCGGTTGATCGGCTGCCCGCCGATGACCAAAGGGCCACGCTCGGCGAAGTGGCAAATGAACAGCAGCCGAGACCCGGCTGCTATCATGCCGGGCGAAAACGTCGGCGTTCACATCGGAGGCGAATTGGTCGTGATCGATGTTGAAGGGCCGGGCAAGGCCAACGAAAAAGCCCGCGCGGGGCTGGAGAACCTCGCGCAGGCTGAAGAGCGGCTTGGAGCGCTGCCGCCGACTTTGGAAACATTGACACCTTCGGGAGGACGTCACCTCATTTATATGGTCCCGGCGGTTCGGGCTTTCCAGCCGAAGGCCAAACTTCTTCATATGGAAGGAGTTGAGCTTCGCACGGGGGATCAGATTGTCATGGCCCCGCCGTCTCGGGTCCGCAACGCTGCCGGCGATGTCGTGGCCTATCGCTTCGCCGAGGGCCATGCGCCGGGGGAAATCGCCGTTGCGGAACTTCCCGCCGCGTGGGTGGACGCCATTCTGAAGGATGGCACGCCGAAACCTTCGACCCCTCGCGCCGATGACGCCGGCCCGAAGGAAAAGCGTCTGGTCCCGTTCGCACCAATCCGTGCCGGCTGCGCCTTCGTGGATTGGGTCTGGGGTGAGGGCGCGGCGGTGGCAAGCGAACCGGAGTGGTACGCCGCGCTGTCTTTCCTGCCCTGTTGCGAGGGTGGACGGGGCTTGGCCCATGAACTGGGCAAGGTTCATCCGGGATACAGCGCTGCCGAGACTGATGCGAAGTTTGACCACGCCGCCGACTTCCCCCCGCGCCGCTGCGACTACATCGCCGGGGAACTCGGCTTTGCCGGTTGCCAGCGCTGCCCGCTTCGCGGGACGATCAACAGCCCCATAGCTTTGGGCTTCACGAAAGAACACCTCGCGCGCGTTCAACGCGGCGTCGTCTACATCGCCGAAACCCGCCAGTATTTCGAGTTGTCCACCCGCCGCCGTTGGGGGCATGCCGAATACGCGGACTGGATCAAACACCAAGTTGGTCGTGGTCCGCATGACCAACTCACGCTGTCGAAGACCACCGGCAGAGTGACGCGCGCGGACTTCATCGCTGGTGACGACCGCCTGATTGTCGAGACGCCGGAAGGCCACGCCGTGAACCTCTGGCAGCGCGACGGCGTGACGCCAGTTGGTGGCGATGCGTCGCCGATCCTCGGCTTTATCGATTATCTCATTCCCGATCCGGCTTCGCGCTCGCATATCTTGGACTATCTCGCGCACCTGCTGCAACGTCGTGGCGTCAAGATCATGCATGGACTGATTGTGACGGGCGGTTTCGGCTCGGGGAAATCGACGCTCGGTCGCATCATTTCGGCGCTGTTCGGTAGAAACGCACGGACGATTCAGGGTGAGAAGCTCGCCAGTCGTTGGAATACCGAACTCGTTGATTGCGAGGTCTTGATTGCTGAAGAGGCCGCGCACGGCGAGAAATTCGAAGTTTCGGAAAGGATCAAGGACCTTGTAACACGCGATTGGTTTCAAGTTGAACAAAAGCATGTCGCCACGTTTGAGGGGCGGACGCCGAGGGGAATTCTCGTTAACAGCAACCATGAAGCCGCGTTGGTCGTGGCGCAGGGCGATAGGCGATGGATGGTCGTTGAAACGGTCGCGCGCGAGGCGGTTGCGTCGCCGGATTTCTTTCGCGACCTGAACGCCAAGCTGAACGACGGTGAGACGCTGCCGGCGTTCGCGCATTGGCTCATGCAGCGCGATTTGGCGAAGTTCAATCCGAACGTGGACCCGCCGATAACGGAAGCCAAGCGCGTGGCTATTGCTGCCAGCCGCACGCCGTTGGCGCAAGTCATCGCCGAGGGTATCGAGAGCGAGGAGTTGCCGTTTCATAAGGACATCGTCACGGTGGATGAAGTCGTGACGTACCTCAGCCGTAGCCGCTGGACGGTTGCCGGCGTCTCGCCGGAAAAGGTGGCGGGGGCGCTGCGCTCCCTCGGCGCTGTTCGTCTCGGACAAATCCGGTTGGCGGGTGGCGGAAGAACGCGGCCTTGGGTCATTCGCAATCGTGAGAATTGGCGTCCCGACGACACGGAAGGCTTGCGGGCTGAGCTTTCGAGCTTTCCGGCCCACCTGCCGAACGTTTACGCTCTTCCGTCGCCCATTTCACCAGTTGTGGCGGAGGCGGCGCGGCCCTGATCCGTCACACGTCACAGCGTCACAGTTGTTTAAACTTCGTTTCGTGTTTCGATTTCTCTCATGCTCCCGCCGCTAGCCGCACTTCTCCCGATCATTCTCTTATTTCTAATTTCTCTATTCAAACTGTGACAGGGTGTGACAAGAGAGATTAGTCTTTGTTCTAGAATCATTTTTCGCTGTCCCAGTTCTGTCACGGTTGCTCTTGAGCAACCGTGACACGGCAAAAACCGTGACACCTCCGCCTCAACTGGAGCCCCGTTATTAGAATGGTTCGAGAGTTGCCGCCGTTCGATATAGAGAAGATAGCTAATCTTCGGCCGTGGACGATTCTTTCAACAAAAGCGCTGGCGGGATTGTGGAGCGTTGATCCGTCGCTTCTTATCGTCCGCAAATATCGCGGTGTCGGGCCGCAGCCCCTCCCTGGCGAATGGGTCCGGGGCAACGTGACCGCCTACATGATCAGCGACGTGCGCCGATGGCTCGGCGATGCGCGAACTGATGTCGAGATGTTCGCCGAAGCCCTCGCGCCGATCTTGACCGCTGAAGAATCTGCATGCGAATCTACCGTCCGGCTTTTCGCGTGCTCAGAAGCATCGTCAACCGATTGCATCATAGGCGCAAGGTTCAGCGCGACGGGCAAGAAACAATACCTCGAATATATCCGTCAGCAAAGTTCGTTGTAATGATCCTATAACGCGCAAGTTTGGTGCGCGTGAATCTTGCTAAGTGGCCGAAACGCTCCTTTTCTATTACAAAAAAAGTGTATACCCATCCCATATGACTTAAATTTAGCTCTTGACAGTGTGATTCGCTGGACTCAGGATCATGCACAACACCAGTGCTGCACAGTGCTGGGGGCATGAAAGGAACCCTCAAAAGGTCGTTTGTGGGTTCCGAACAGAGATGAGCGAAGCGACTATGAACAAGCTGATTGCCTACTTCCGCGTCAGTACGGCGCAGCAAGGCCGCTCCGGCCTCGGTATCGAAGCCCAGCGCGAAGCCCTCGCGCGCTTCGCCGAGGCGGAGGGGTTCAAGATCGTCGGCGAATTCGTTGAGGTCGAAACCGGCAAAGGCGCTGATGCGCTGGCCCTCCGCCCGCAACTGTCCGCCGCTCTCGCCGAGGCCCGCTTGCACGGTTGCCCCATCGGCGTGGCGAAGCTGGACCGCCTGAGCCGTGACGTTCATTTCATCAGCGGCCTGATGGCGCACGGCACGCCGTTCGTTGTCGCCGAACTCGGCGCGAAGACGGACCCGTTTACCCTTCACCTGTTCGCCGCGCTCGCCGAGAAAGAGCGCGCCATGATCTCAAGCCGCACCAAAGCCGCCCTCTCGGCGGCGAAGGCGCGTGGCGTCAAGCTCGGCAACCCCAACCCCGTTGCTCATGCCGGCCTGAGCCAAGCCGGCACGCTCGGCGTCGCCGCCGTGAAGGCGTCCGCCTCCGCATTCGCCGCCCGCATCATGCCAGCCATTCGTGACGCCCAAGCCAATGGGGCTAAATCTCTGCGCCAGATCGCCGAGGCCCTCAACGAACGCGCCATTCCCACCGCGCGAGGCGGGCGCTGGGCCGCAACCCAAGTCCGCGACATCCTGAGCCGTCAGGTGGTCGCGTGAGCAAATGTCTCTGCCTGTCCAAGCTCGCCGATAGCGTCAGCATGAACCCGCGCGTACTGGCGTTCCTCGCCAGACATGGCGAGTTGCCTGCGCCCACGGTTGGCGACCGCTACCAACCCTGCGGCGTCATCCCAACAACCACCCTTGTTCAATGGATCGAGGAAAGGAGGCCTCGCAATGAGGCGACTGAAAACGATTAAGGAACTGGAGGCGCATTTGGGTATCAGCACCCACGCTATTCATGCGCGCATCCGCGCCGGCAAGATCGCCGGCGCGATCAAGATAGGGAAGCTTTGGTACTTCGGCCCGGAAGCCTTCGCCGCGCCGGAACCCGAGCCCGAGCCCGACAAGTCGCCGAAGATGATGAATGCCACTGAAGTGGCGGCGTTCTTGAACATCAGCCCAGCGACCGCCGTCCGCCGGATCAAAAATGGTGAAATGCCCGGCGCTTTTCAGGTTTCGAAGCACCGCTGGCGCGTCGATAGCGCCGCTCTCTCTCAATGGATCAGCGAAAATTCGACCAAGGAACTGCGCCAATGCAAATCAAACTCTACACCCGTCCAGAGTCGCCTTATTGGTACGCCGAAGTTGAAGCTGGAGGCGTTCGCCAGCGAATTTCAACCTATGTCCGCAGCAGCCCGAAGCTTCGTGGAAAGGCTATCGAGGTTGCGGAGCAGCGCGCAGCGGAGTTAGCCGAAGCAGCGCGCCGAAGCGAAAGCGTGACCCTCAGCCAAGCCACCATAGCGTTCTTGAACGACGGTGCGGGATTGGAGGCAACCACGCTGAGAAACTATACGCGTAGGTTGGCCGGCGCTGTCGATATGATCGGCCCTGACCGCCTCTTGATGGACCTGACGCCCGATCTGTTGCGCGACTTTGTCGCCATGCGAGCGCGCGAAATCTCGGGAATTCAGGTCAGGCACGAACTCACCGCGCTGGGCTCCGTCGTGGCTTACGCCGCCGAGCGTCGCTTTCCTGGCGCTCCGTCCACAAACCCCTGTCGTGAGGTCCCCAAGAAATCGCTCGCCAAGGCTCAGCAAAAGCCCCGTTGGCTCAAGCCCGAACAAGTCCGCGCCATCCTTGAGCAGGCCCGGCGCTCGCCGTTCTGGACGGCGTTCCTTGGGTTGATCCTTGAAACCGGGATGCGTCATGAGGAAGCATTGGGCTTGCAGTGGTCAGAGGTTGACTTCGTTGAAGGCGTTATCAATCTCGGCGCAGCCCGTGAGAAAACGAAGCGGGGCCGTATCATCCCGTTGACCAAGCACGCCCGGACCATCCTCGCCGGCATTTTACGCTATGAGCGGTCACCATGGGTTTTCATTAATCCAAGGACCGGCAATCGGTATGTATCAATCTGGAAAAGCTGGGGAAGTTTACGCCAGCGGGCCGGAGTTCCTGAAGGCCGCATTCACGATCTACGGCATACCTTCGCCTCCCTGACCCGACAGAACGGCATGAGCCGTGAAGACCGCATGGCGATCATGGGCCACACCTCCGAGGCGTCTCATGAAATCTACGCCAAGGGGTCCGTTAAGTCGCTCTCCGACGCGTTGGAGGCAAACAGGCCCTTGCTGAAGCTTAGCAAGAAACCCGAACATTCTTCATAGGTAAGAAGGTCTTTGTGTAGTCCCACATGTGAACCCAATCACGTATGCTCTATGTGTCGTAATAATGCGACCTTAGGAAATTGAATATGTTGAACGCGCAAGAACTGAAAACACTGAATATCACAGGTGTTATGCTGAAACAAAGTGAGGCCTTGTTCGATGGCCTTGCTGAAAAACTCTCTGGCCATTCCGGGTGCCAGTGGGG
The DNA here is from genome assembly GCF_025961575.1 of Rhodoblastus acidophilus. Lineage (GTDB taxonomy): Bacteria > Pseudomonadota > Alphaproteobacteria > Rhizobiales > Beijerinckiaceae > Rhodoblastus > Rhodoblastus acidophilus_C. The sequence continues at coordinate 113,893 of NZ_JAOQNX010000015.1, forward strand.
ATACGTCGGTTGTCGTCTCGGGATCGTTCAGAACTCGTTCCTCGTGGCGGCGGCGCTGCTGTCCGATCTGTGCGTTGACGTCGAAATGGCCTTGGACGCGGAAGCGTGCCGATCTGAAGATGAGAGCGGCGACGAAAAGTAACAGGTAAGCACAAGCAGCGCGACCAGCCGGAACTGGGGGCGCAATTTTCCTAAATTCCAATTTTAGGGGAATGCAAATGCAATCGAACAAAATTTCCACCCTCGCCGCCCGCCTGAAGGCCTCCAAGGAAGCCTACTTGGAAACTGAACGCTCGCGCGGCGTAGACGCCGGGCGCGCATGGGCTATCGAATACGCTGACTATGAGGACTTGTTGGGATTTCATGATTGCGCGTTCAAGGCCCAAACGCTCGGGTACTCATCCCAGGTCCTTTTGGACTGCTTTCCTCAGGCCGGGGATATCGATTATTTTTTCGGTGACGCGGCCGATGTGTCGGACGAATACGTTCACGGCTTCGTGGCCGGGGCGATCATGGCCTGCGTTGAGGCTCAATACTGAAAATGCGCACGAACGCCCTCCCTCCCGGCTCCATGCCGCGCGGCCTGAACCGAGTTCAGGCCGCGCAATACGTCGGCGTCTCGCCCTCTCTTTTTGACCAGATGGTTCAGGACGGGCGCATGCCGCGACCGAAGCGCATCAACCGCCGGAACGTGTGGGACCTGCGCCGGATCGATGAGGCCTTCGCCGCCATCGATGACGACAACGAAAAACCCTCTTCCTCATGGTCCGATGTGAATTGAGGCCGCAGCCATGAAGTTTACAAGGCGCATCAAGTACGTGGTCGAGGATGTCGACCGTCACGGCAACGTGCGCCTGTACTTCCGCGTCAAAGGACGCCCGAAGGTCCGTCTGCCCGGCCCTCCAGAGTCGCCAGAATTCCAGAAAGCCTACGCTGACGCCTTGGCGGGCAAGACCGCCCCCAAGGCGGAGGCCGCGCCAGCCGAGCGCCACCCGCGTGGCTCACTCGGCTGGCTCTTCGAACAATATTACCGCTCGCCGGAGTTCGGGAACCTCAAGGCCAGCACCCGCTCTGTTCGTCGCCGAGTGCTTGAGCCTTGGGCGGAGAAGGGCGGCGCGCGTCCATTTTCGGAACTGTCTCCCGTCGATATACGCCGCTGGCGCGACGCCAAGCGCGACACGCCGGAGGCCGCGAACAACCTGCTCAAGTTCCTGAAGGTCGTCTTTTCGTGGGCGATTGAGCGCGGCCTTGCAGTCAGCAACCCGGCGCGGGACGTGAAGAAGTTTTCCTCCGACAGCGAGGGCCATCACACTTGGACCGTCGAGGAAATTCGCCAGTATGAAGCCCGCCACCCGATTGGCTCCAAGGCCCGGCTGGCGTTGGCGCTGTTGCTGTTCACAAGCCAACGCCGCTCTGACGTGGTCCGTCTCGGGCCGGCTGACGTGCAGGACGGCTTCATATCGTTGAAGCAGGAGAAGACCGGCGCGCGGCTCGAACTGCCCGTGTTGCCGCAGTTGCAGGTGATCTTGGACGCCACGCCGTGCGGGGCTGAGACGTTCCTTCAAACCGAGTACGGCAAGCCGTTCACGTCCAATGGTTTCGGCAATTGGTTCCGCGACCGTTGCAACGAGGCGGGCCTTCCGCAATGCAGCGCGCACGGCCTTCGCAAAGCTGCTGTGACCATCGCCGCGCACAACGGCGCGACCGCACACGCCAAGTTCGGCGAAGCCAGCACCGCCACCAACAAGGCGAGCGCCAGGGTGCTGGCTTCGCCGTAACGCCGACCCTTTCTCAATGGATCGAAGACCGGAGGCCCGACGATGGCACAACCAAAGAGCATCAATGAACTTGCGGCGCACCTCGGCATTACCCGACAGGCTCCTTCCCAAGAACCAGAACAAAAACCCACGCCCAAGCAGACAAGTATAGCAATACCGAAATTCATTCGGCTGTCCAAACTGATTGCTCAGCTCGGTGTTTCACGCCGTGTCGGCTATTATTGGGCGAAGCAAGGACTTTTGCCCGGAGCGGTACAGTTGAATGGCGCATGGCTCGTCGAAGAAGCTACCGTCTCTGCTTGGATCAGGGATGGTCAACAAAAGATGATAAATCCCCCGGAGCCCATCATCTCTCCCAATTGGTATCCCTCCGCCCGGCCAGAATATATACCCACGTCCCGCGTGGCCCAAGAACTCAAACAAGAGCTATTGAAGCGGCGGAAGCGTCGCGAGGCCGCGAAATCTCGGTGATAACCGCTGCTGTTTGATCCATTAAACATCGCCCCTCCCCCCGGTCTTGTGGGGGCGGCGGCAGCACTTCTTCCATAAGAAGAATGTTTTTCAATAGTTTACCGACCAAAAGCGGTCGGGCATGGTTCGAGGGCTGATTAAGGAAAGGACCGAATGCGCCGCGCCAACCAACGCGAGATTTCGCCCCGGCTGCTGACGAAACAGCAGGCGGCAGAATATTGCGGTTTGAGCTTAGCGACGTTCTCGGCAGTCTGTCCCGTCGCCCCTCTCGCCATGCAGCGCCTCGCCGATGGCACGTCAAACAAGCGCCTTGAGCGCTTCGACGTGCATTTGATTGACGAGTGGTTGGACAAGCTGTCGCAAGCAGATGGTGCGCTGTCCAGCTGTGACGATTGGCTGTCGCGCATGGATAAAGCCGATGACGGGAACAAGAATGACGGTTCGCATGCGCGGAATTAAGCGCTATCGACACCCCAAGACCGGTATTGAATACTGCTATCACCGCGCGACCAAGACGCGGATAAAAGCGCCATTCGGAACCCCTGAGTTCATCGAAGAGGTTCGGACGCTAGACGCAAACCACGCCGTTGCGAAGGCAATCCCCGGCAGCCTTGGCGTCTTGGTGGACGAATTCCGTAAGTCGCCAGACTGGACCGTCATCAAGCCGGCGACGCGCACCAGCTACGACCGCGTGTTTGATGTCCTTAACTGCCCGTTGCCGAAGAGCGCTGTCTGATCAACTCCCTTCGGGAGCGACGCGCCAGATGATTGCGGCGATTTCGCCGTGGATGGAGGTGACGATG
>NZ_JAOQNX010000016.1 GCF_025961575.1 Rhodoblastus acidophilus
TCATGACAACTGCTCCCGGCCTCACAAGCCAATGAATCAGCTGTCATGAGCGTCAGCAATCGAAAAAGTCACAGACTCTCAGGGTGAGGGCTACTGATAGATGGGGCTACTGATATAAGAAAGGCCCCTCATGGTGAGGAGGACGCGAAGCGGCCTGCTGAGCCTGTTGAAGCATCGAACCATGGCCATAACGCGGGCGCCGGGTTAACCGGCGCCCTTGTCTCACGCTTCTTTCATCACCTTGGCGATGCTCTCGGCGACGTAATCGATGTTCTTCTCATTGAGCGCGGCGACGCAGATGCGGCCGGAATCCAGCGCATAGACCGCATATTTCTCGCGCAGCAGAACCGCCTGTGGCTTGGTCAGGCGCGAATAGGAGAACATGCCGTTCTGGCGGACGATGTAAGAAAAATCGCGCCCCGGAACCGTCTGCGACAGTTTTTCGGCAAGCAATTGACGCATCTTCTTGATGCGCACGCGCATGGCGCCCAGTTCCTCGTCCCATTGCTGGCGAAGCGCGGGATCGGCGAGCACGGCCGCCGCCGCCGCCGCGCCATGGCCGGCGGGCGAGGAATAGGTGATGCGGGCGATTCGCTTGATCTGGCTGAGCACGCGCGACCGCTCCTGGGGGCTGCCGGTGAGCACGCTCAGCGCGCCGACGCGCTCGCCATAGAGCGACAGCGATTTCGAGAACGAGAACGACACGAACAGCGGCCCGCCGTCGGAGGCGAACAGGCGCACGGAAAAGGCGTCGGTTTCCAGCCCCTCGGCGAAGCCCATATAGGCGGTGTCGAGGAACGGCGTCAGCCCGCGCGCGCGAACGATTTTCGCGATCTGGCGCCACTGGTCCTGCGACAGGTCGAGGCCCGTCGGGTTGTGGCAACACGCGTGCAGCAGCACCACGTCGCCCGCCGGGATTTTTTCCAGCGTCGCGATCAGGCCCGAAAAATCCAGTTCGCCGTCCGCGCCATAATAGGGATAGGTCTCGACCGCAAAGCCGGCGGCGGTGAACAGCGCGCGATGGTTTTCCCAGCTCGGGTCGCTGATCCAGACCTTGGCCTTGGGCGTGACCACCTTGATCATTTCCGCGCCAAGCTTCAGCGCGCCCGTGCCGCCCAGGGCTTGCACCGTGACCACATTCGCCAAATCGCAGGACTCGGCGAAAACCATTTTGGCGACGGCGGCGTTGTAATGGGCGTAACCGTCGATCGGCACATAGGTGTGCGGACCGGCCTTGGCCAGCATGGCCTCTTCGGCCGCCTTCACGCAGGCGAGCAGCGGCACCTTGCCGTTCTCGTCCTGGTAGACGCCGACGCCGAGATTGACGCGATGCGGCGTCTTGTCGGCGTTAAAGGCTTCGGTGAGGCCGAGGATGGGGTCGCGAGGAAGTTCCTCGACCTGGGCAAACAAGGAGTGGGACATGGAGATCTCGTATTAGACGTTAGTCGCTTGTTAGCGCAAAGCGCGAAAAACGCCAGACTCAAATTGGAAAAAGACGGAAAACGGAACCGTTCGCGCGGATCTGAATTACCAAAATGTAATCGCCGGGAAAGGGCCGCGCCCTCTTTCGGCCATGGTTGGCGGTCCCTATATGTTCCATTCGAAAGCCCGCGGGCCCTCCGGATCGGAACGAAACGGATGGCTCTCGAGCTTGGAAACAGCCGGCTCTTGCGGCTGAAGCGGATGCGCCGCGAACGGGCGTCCGCAATTGGAGGATTGGATGGCTGCTGCGCTCCCTGTTCTCGCCGGTGATTCCGGCCTGTCGCGCTACCTGGACGAAATCCGGCGGTTCCCCATGCTGGAGCCGCAGGAGGAATATATTCTCGCCAAGCGCTGGCGCGAACATTCTGATGGCGACGCCGCCCATCGGCTGGTCACGTCGCATCTGCGCCTCGTGGCGAAGATCGCCATGGGCTATCGCGGCTATGGCCTGCCCATCGGCGAAGTGATCTCCGAAGGCAATATCGGCCTGATGCAGGCCGTGAAGCGCTTCGAGCCCGAAAAGGGTTTCCGCCTGGCCACCTACGCTATGTGGTGGATTCGCGCGTCAATTCAAGAATATATTTTGCGGTCGTGGAGCCTTGTCAAAATGGGCACCACCGCCAACCAGAAGAAGCTGTTCTTCAACCTGCGCAAGGCGAAGAGCCAGATTTCGGCGTTGGACGAGGGCGACCTCAAGCCGCACCAGGTCGACACGATCGCCACCAAGCTCGGCGTCACCCGCCAGGAGGTGGTGGAGATGAACCGTCGCCTCGGCGGCGACGCCTCGCTCAACTCGCCCCTGCGCGAGGATGGCGACGGCGAGTGGCAGGACTGGTTGGTCGACGATTCCGCAAGCCAGGAGAATATTCTGGCGGAATCGGAGGAAAGCGACAACCGCCGCACCGCTTTGGCCCAAGCGCTGAACGTGCTCAACGAGCGCGAGCGGCGGATTTTCGAGGCCCGCCGCCTGAGCGACGAGCCGATGACGCTGGAAGACCTTTCGGCTGAATTCGGCATTTCCCGCGAGCGCGTCCGCCAGATCGAGGTGCGCGCCTTCGAGAAGGTGCAGCAGGCGGTGCGCGAAAGCGTGGCGCGGGTCGAGGCCCTGCCGCCGCGTCCGACTCTGGCGGCGCTGCCGGCGCGCGCCTGACGCTCTCATCCCTGCGGATCAAACCAAAAAACTAAGGCCCGTTCGACGAACGGGCCTTGAGAGACGGCAAAGGCCGCCGCGAAAAAACGCGGCGGCTATTTTTCGTTCCACTCGGCGAACACCTCGGAGAAGATTTTCCGGCCGCCCGCGCCCTTCTCCATGGTGATCTTGGCGATCGAGCCATTGGCGAGGCTCAGCTGGATGTCCATCCAGTTCGGCGTGGTGAGCAACGTCTTGTTCTGCTCGACGCTCGCCTGGTTGAGCCCGGCCAGAAAGGCGTTGGCGGCGATCTGCACCGGCAGGCCCTGCAAGGCCACGCCCTTGGGCGCGTCATCGGCGCGCATTTCCGGCATGCCGATGGCGGCGACATTGGCGGGTGAGCCTTCGGCGGGGAAGAACCGCACGTTGATCGTGTGGGAGAAGGACAGCGACGGATCGAAATTCTTCTCGATCAGCACCACCGCCTTGAGCTTGGCGTCGGCAAGATCGACATCGGCGCGGATGGCGCTGACCAATTGCTGGTTCGGACCGCGATTGGTGGATTCGCGCTTCCACACGACATTGCCGACATAGGTCTTGATGCCGCCGGGCTCCGAGGCGTCGCGGGTGAGCAACGCGGCGCGATAGCCGACGGGCACCACGGAATCGGCGGTTGGGCGCGGCTGCGCGACGGGCTCGCCGCCGATGCGCTCGCCGATCTTCCCGCCAGTGTCCTCACTGGCGCTCTCGGCGGGCGGCGACAATTTGGCGAGATCCTCGGGACGATCGCGCAATTTCCACGCGACAAAGCCGACGAGCCCGACCACCAGGACGAGCGCGCCCAGAATGATGGCGAGGCGGCGCAGACCGCCGCCCTCCTCCTTGATCGGCCGGGGCGCGGCGGGCCGCGCCTTGTCGCGCGGGCCGGAATCGCGCGAGCCAGAGGCGCGGCGATCGTCCTCGCGCGGCGACGGCGTTTCCTCGACGACCGCGGGCGCAGGCGCCGGCTCGGGCTCCGGCTTGAGCAGAGCCTCGGCCGCCAACGCGTCGGCGGCGGCGAATTCCCGCTCCAGCCGCGCGACCGCCTCGTCGAGCGCCTGCGCCTCGCGTTCGATCGCGTCCTGGGGCGGCGGCGGCTGCATGGCGTTGAGCTGCCCGAGCAGAGCCTTTTTCGCCCGCTCGTAAATGGCGCCGCGGGTCTGCGGCGTGGACTTCGGCAGCGCGGCGACCGCCTTCGCCAGCAGAGGATAGTAGTCGGCCATCACTCAATCCTGAAAAGGATTATGCATCAGAATGGTGTCGTCACGTTCGGGGCTGGTGGAGAGCAGCGCCACCGGCGCCTGGATCAACTCCTCGACCCGGCGCACATATTTGATCGCCTGCGCCGGCAGCTGCGCCCAGGAGCGGGCGCCGCCGGTCGGCTCGCGCCAGCCCTCGATGGTCTCGTAGATCGGCTCGACGCGGGCCTGCGCCGCCTGCGAGGCCGGCAGATAGTCGATGGTCTCGCCGTCCAGCCGATAGCCGACGCAGACGTTCACGGATTCGAACCCGTCGAGAATGTCCAGCTTGGTCAGCGCGATGCCGTCGATCCCCGAGGTTTTCACGGTCTGGCGCACCAGCACGGCGTCGAACCAGCCGCAGCGGCGGGCGCGGCCGGTGACCGTGCCGAATTCGCGGCCGCGCTCGCCGATGGTCCGGCCGGTCTCGTCGGTCAGCTCGGTCGGGAACGGACCTTCGCCGACGCGGGTCGTATAGGCCTTGGCGATGCCCAGCACATAGCCGACCGCCTTGGGCCCGAGCCCGGCGCCGGTGGAGGCGTTGGAGGCGACCGTGTTGGACGAGGTGACGAAGGGGTAAGTGCCGTGGTCGATGTCGAGCAGCGCGCCCTGCGCGCCCTCGAACAGGATGCGCTTTCCGGCGCGGCGCAGATCGTCGAGCAGCGACCAGGTGCGGTCCATGAACGGCAGGATGTGCGGCGCCACGTCCTCCAGCTCGGCGCGAATCGTCTCCGCCTTGATTTCGTCGAGGCCCAGGCCCCGGCGCAGCGCGTTATGGTGGCTGAGCAGCCGGGCGATCTTGCCGTCGAGGGTGGAGAGATCGGCGAGATCCATGACGCGGATGGCGCGGCGGCCGACCTTGTCCTCGTAAGCGGGACCGATGCCGCGCTTGGTGGTGCCGATCTTGGCCTCGGGCGCCGCGGCGTTTTCACGCAGGGCGTCGAGTTCGCCATGCAGCGACAGGATCAGCGGCGCATTTTCGGCGATGCGCAGATTGTCGCGCGAAATGGCGATGCCCTTTTCGCGCAGGCCGGCGATTTCCTTTACGAGATGGCGGGGATCGACCACCACGCCATTGCCGATGACGGACAGCTTTCCGGGGCGGACGATGCCCGAGGGCAACAGCGACAGTTTGTAGGTGACGCCGTCGATCACCAGCGTATGGCCGGCGTTGTGCCCGCCCTGGTACCGCACGACCACATCGGCTTCCAGCGAAAGCCAGTCAACGATCTTGCCCTTGCCCTCGTCGCCCCACTGGGCGCCGACCACCACCACATTCGCCATTGAACCCAACTTCCATATCTCACGGCGCGGGACGCCGCGCCGCTTTCAACTCTGGGCTTCTTCCCAGGACGAAGCGCGTGGGAGGAAAAGCGCCGGAAGGACAGCCTCGGCGGGGCGAAACACCCGATGCGCCCTAGGCTTTTTCACTGTTCAGCCGTAGCGGATCGAAGCGCATTCGTAAAGCATTTCTGTTCGCGGCGTTGTGGACGATGTTTCGAAACGAAACAACTTGCCGCATTCATGATGAAAATTCACGGTTAAAGGTTAGGGTTAAGCCCTGTTTAAGTAATTCCTGCCAACACTTGCGTTCGTCAAGGCATGCTGGCGTCCGGGCGCGGGCGCCGCTCGGCTCGGCGGATCGGGATTTCGTTGTGTTAACCGCATGGCTGCCGTCAGCTGTGCTCCGGAGAAGGATTTTCAACATGGGCCGCTTCAAAGCCCTTACTTACGCGAGTGTGCTGGCGCTCGGCGCGGCGCAAGCGGCCCAAGCCGCCGATCTTTTGCCCCCGCCGCCGCCGATCGAAGCGCCGCTGCGCGGCGCCGTGGTCGAGGAGACCGGCGGATTCTACGTTCGCGTGGACGGTGGCCTCGCCAACAACAATGCGAGCGGCCTGCGGTCGACCTTTGCCGATGGCAGCACGCTCGTCACCCAGGGGGCGGTGGTCGGCGCCACCGGCGTCGCCGTCGGCGATTCCAGCATTCTGGGCCTCGGCTTCGGCTATCAGTTCAACAACTGGTTCCGCGCGGATATCACCGGCGAGTACAGAAACGCCGCCAATTATTCCTCCTATATCAACGCGCAATGGAACGGCGGTCTGACCGGCTGCTCGATCGGCAATGACGCCAACGCCTATTGCGGCGACCAGTACAAGGGTCAGGTCAAGACCGGGCTGGTCCTGGTAAACGGCTATTTCGACATGGGCACCTGGGCCGGGTTCACGCCCTATGTCGGCGGAGGCTTCGGCTTCGCCGCCTACCAGACCTCCGGCGTCACCGACACCACCCAGTTCCCGCTCGCCGGCAACAACGCCTGGGGCAACGCTCCCGCTTATACCGGCGTGAACTTCGCCTGGGCGCTCACGGCCGGCGTCTCCTACCATATTACCCCGAACCTGCTGATCGACGCCAACTATCGTTACGTCAATATGGGCAGTTTCCAGACCGGCGCGATCGCCTGCGACGCCCTCGCCTATTGCCATGGGGAAACCCAGCATTTCAACATGGCCTCCAACGACGTTCGCGTCGGTCTGCGCTGGCTGGCTGCGGCGCCGGTGGTCTACGACGTCCCGGTGCGCGCCAAGTTCTGAGCGCGCTTGCCAGAAGACATGCAAGGCGGAGGCGAAAGCTTCCGCCTTTTTCTTTGCCGGCGCGGCTTCACAGCATTCCGCAACGAAAGAAAGCCACGAAAACTACCCGCAGCAAAGCATTAAGGTTAAGCCGACATTAACCCTCTTCGTTCAACATGCCTTTAACTGAAAAAGACGCCCGGGGACAAAGAGGTTCGTTATGCGGAAAGTCACGAAGGCGGCGGCCGCCGCAATGGTTTTGCTGGCTGGCGGCGCCGTGCGGGCCCAGGCCGCCGACATGCTGGCCCCCGTCTATCAGTCCGACCCGGACGCCCTGGTCGAATTCGGCTCTGGCTGGTACCTGCGCGGCGACGTCGGCTATTCCACCCAGTCCATCCCCGGCTACGCCTACAGCTCGACCGATCCCATCGACCTCGTCAGCACCCCCCCGGGCAACCTGTTGACGAATGCGGGACGCAATGTCGGACTCATGAACTCCACGCTCGGCGTCGGCTACGTTTTCAACCGCTGGTTCCGCACCGATGTGACCTACGAATGGAATCAGACCTATTCGGGGACCTATAGCCAGACCTTCACGCCCTATTACATCGGCAACTACCAGGTCGGCGGATGTCCGTTCAACACCACGACGCTGACCTCCTGCTACAAGACCGACACCACCAGCCTGCAGAACTGGTCGATGCTGGCCAACGTCTACGGCGATCTCGGAACCTGGTTCGGCGTGACGCCCTATCTCGGCGGCGGTCTCGGCTTTACCAGCCTGCGCGCCAGCAGCACCGAGAAATTCTTCTTCAGCAACGGATCGGCTTACAGCTATAGCGGCACGAACAACACCTGGTGCCCCAGCGGATCTGGATCGGGCTCGACCTGCTATATCGTCGGCTATGCCGGCCCCAAGGCGCAAACGCAGGTCTACACCAATTTCACCTGGGCCCTGATGGCGGGCGCATCCTTCGACATCGCGCCGCATCTCAAGCTCGACATCGGCTATCGCTACATCAACATGGGCTCGATCAGCGTTGTCGACTCCAGCCAGAACACCGTGCGCAAGACCATCGACGCGCAACAGGTCCGCGCCGGCCTGCGCTGGACGCCCGATCTCTAACTAATCGTCGTCGCCCGACGCGCGATCCTGCGCGTCGGCGCAGCGCGCGCCGATGGCGGCGGCGAGCCGACCTTCCAGCGAGGCGCCATGTTCGGTGAAGCCGACGGGCGCCGCCGCATTGAGCGCCGCTTCACGCCGGCGAAACTCAGCGATCTCTCCAGGCTCCGGCGCCGGCACGCGCGCATCGTCCCAGCCGAACCCGTCGAACCAGGCGAAATCCTGCGGCGTCAGGCCCGCCCGCCGCAAGCGCTCGCGCGCGAAAGCATCCATGACCGCCTCCCAACCGTCAACGCGACGCCTGCTCCACGGACCGCAGTCCGTCGGCGACGGCGGGCGCGAGCGCGAAACTCACTTCGACCAGCGTGCCCTCGTTCTTGCGGCTGCGGATGGCGAATTCTGCATGGTTGGCTTCCGCCAGCGCCTTGGTGAGGGGCAGGCCGAGGCCGCTGCCTCCCGCCTTGGATGACACCTGGCGGAACGGCTCCAGCGCCGTCTCCAGCTCCGATTCGCTCATGCCGATGCCGGTGTCCTTCACCCGCAGCAGCACCCGCCCGCCCGCGCCGGTCGAAACCAGCGAGGTCGACACGATCACCTGCCCGCCCGGCTCGTTGTAGCGCACGGCGTTGGCGAGCAGATTGAGCACGATCTGGCGCAGCGAACGTTCGTCCGCCAGCGCCGCCGGCAAGCCGCTCGCCAGCGCCAGACGGGTGATGACCCGCTCGCGATTGGCCTGCGGCTGGATCAGCGAAACGCATTCCGCCACCACCTGGTTCGCGTCAACCGCGGCGAACGTCAGGTCGAGCTTGCCGGCCTCGATCTTGGAGAGGTCGAGCAGGTCGTTGACCAGGCTCATCACATGGGCGCCGGAGGCGTGGATGTCCTTGAGATATTCCTTGTAGCGGGCGTTGCCGACCGGACCGAACCGCTCGTCCATGATCACTTCGGTGAAGCCGAGAATGGCGTTGAGCGGCGTGCGGATTTCATGGGTGACGGCCGCCAGATATTCGGTCTTGGCGCGGCTTTCGGCTTCCGCAGCCTCCGCCCGCGCCTCCGCGCGCCCCTTGGCGTCGCGCAGGGCCGGCCCGCCCTCGCCCGCCGGCGCGAGATCGCGGAACACGGCGCAGAATTTCTTGCCGCCGCTCATCCGCGCAAAGCTGGTCGCCAAGGTCAGCGCCGCGCCGGAGCGGGGCGCGCAGGAGAGCCGCAGGGTCGGCGCGGCCTCGCCCGCGGCGAGGCGGCCAAGCGCGGCGGCGATCGCGGCCTGACCCTCCGGCGCGACGAGGTCGCGGATGTTGAGGCTTTCGTCGCGCGCGCGCCCGAAAAAGGTTTCGGCGGCGGCGTTCAGCCCGAGCAGATCGCCATCGGCGTTGAACAGGACCACGCCATCCGCCGAAGCCGCGAGAATGGCGGCGACATCGGCGGCTTCGGTTTCGCGCTGGCGCAGGCTCGCCTGGAGCGCCGCGACCTTTTCGGCGAGATGTCCGGCCTGGGCGGGCGCATCGGCGCCGGCGATGCGGCTGACGACGACGGCTTCGGCCGGGGCGCCGCGCCAGATGGTCGGAGCAGTGTCGATATGGACGGCGACGCCGCGCGCGAACAGATCGCGGCGCAGCGACCCCGTCCGGCGAAATTCGGCCTCGTCGGCGCAGCCCAGCCAGTCGAGCAGGGCGCGGTTGGCGCGCACCCAGGCGCCGGCCTGGCGGATCGCCAATCCGACCGGCCATTCATCGAACAGCGCGGCCTCCGCCGGAATGTCGGCGGGCGCGTCGGCGGCGACGGCGCGGTCGTCCGGCTCGCTCGTCGCGGCTTCAGCCGGCTCGCCGTGCGCCCCGAGCGTGCGGGCGATCTCACGAAAAGCCTGGCGTTCGTGCGGCGCCAGCGTCACCAGGGCCGCGGGCTCGTCGCGGCTTTCCACGGGTGCGCCGCCCCGCGCCGGCGGGAAGGGCAGCACCACCCCGGACGTGTCGGGCGCTTCCGGCGCCGGCGCCTCGGGCGCGGCGACCTCGGGCAACACGGGCGGCAGGGCGCGTTCGCGCAGGCGGTCGAGTTGAATGACTCCGAAGCCGCGCCAGCCGTCAAAGCCCGTTTCGCGGTCGAAGGCCGGCAGGGCGCCGAGCGACACCGGCGCGGCGGCGGCGGCGCCGTCGATTGGCCAGATCAGCTCGACGCCGCTGAACGTGGCGCGTCCCGTGAGCGCGGTCGCGAGGCGGCCGTCGGGGTCCATGCCCAGGCCGCGCGCGACCTCGGCCAGTTCGCGCCCGACCAGATTGGTCGCGACGCCACCGAAAATCTCGGCCAGGGGCGGCGTCACTTCGGTCACGACATTGCGCGCATCCGTGCGCCACAGGAAGCGCGCCGGCTTCAAGCCGGGGTAGCGGCGCTCGAAGTCGCGCTTCAGCTCGGCGCAGCCCTCGGCAGCCGCGACGGGGCGGGCGGCGATGGCGAGCTTCGGCGCAACCGCGCCGCGCAGCCGCGGACCGAGCCCGGCGAGCACGAAAAGCGCGCCGGTCTCGGCGCGGCGGCACAGGAAGGTGAGCGTCGGCGCGCCCGGGCCAAAGCCGACCCGTTCGATTCGGCCCGCGCCCGGCGCAAACCCGAGGAGCCGCGGCGCAAGCGCCGACGCGGCCGGCGCGAACACACGTCCGGCGAAATCGGCGAGGCTCTCCGCGCCAAACAGCGCAAGCGCCGCCGGATTGGCGTGGACGAGCCGAAGCCCCTCCCCCTCGGCCACCAGCACGGGGGCGCCGGCGCGATCCAGCGAGGCGACGCCCGTGTCGGCCAGGGCGGCGGCAATCTCCGCCCGCAATCCCTCTGTCGCTCTTCCGTCCATCGTCCCGCCCAGAATTATTTAATGAAAGATTAAACACGTCCGCCGCCCGGAATCCAGTTTTGATCCAGGACATTTGCTTCCGCAACGTGCTATGGTGAACAATTCGTTAATTCCAGCGGTCGACGAAGGGATCCTGCGGTCCATGTTGCACTGCACAAAATCCAATTGCAGCGCAGCATTTTCCGTGTTAGTTGTCCAAGCGTGACCTTCATTGGCCCGGGAGTGTGGGAGCGCTGGAATGCCCGGGCGCAATCATACAGGATGTCCCCCATGACCAATCATCTGAACCTCGAAATCCCCCCGGAAGTCCGTGAATTCGCCGAGAAGACCGTCGACCAGGCCCGCAAGGCCTTCGACGGCTATGTCGCCGCCGCGCAGAAGGCGGCTGCGCAGACCGAAGCCGCCGCCGAGAACGCGGCCGCGGGCGTCAAGGACATGAGCGCCAAGGCGATCTCCTACGCGGAAGCCAATGTGAAGGCGGCGTTCGACCTCGCCGAAAACCTGGTCAAGGCCAAGGATCCCAAGGAAATCATGGCGATCCAGACCGAATATCTGAAGTCGCAGATCGCCGCGGTTCAGGAGCAGGCCAAGGCCATGGGCGAGACGATCAAGTCCGCCATCACCCCGGACCATAAATAATGGCTCCTCCGCGCAAGCCCGCCAGGCCCAAGCCCGGGCCGGCTCCCGTGATCGCCGAGGCGGCTCTGTTCGCCGACGCGGCGCCGGAAGCCGCGCCGGTGGAGGCCCCCGCGCCGGTCGCGGAGGCCCCCGCCCCGGCGCACGAGGCCGAACCCACCCTCGCCGTGCTCGAAACCGAGGCGCCCGCTCCTGCGCCGAAGCACGAGCCCGCTCCGGCGGCGAAGGCTGAAGAGCATGCGCCGGCCGAAAAGGCCGAACAACCGGCTGCCGCCGCCAAGGCGGAGAAGCCGAAAGCCGCGAAGTCCAAGGCCGCCGAAACCGCCCATGCGCTGGAAGGCTCCTTCGCCGCCGCGAGCAAGAGCCTCCAGGCGTTTTCCGCCAAGGCGATGGAAGCCTATCAGGCCAACGCCGCCGCTTCGATGGAATATATGAAGGCGCTGGCCGGCGTGCATTCCGTGTCGGAGGCGATCGCCCTGCAGAGCGAACATATGCGCAAGCAATATGAGGCGCTCTCCACTCAGGCCAAGGAGCTCACCACCTTGGCCCAGCAGGTCGCGGCCGACGCCGCCGGCCCGCTCAAGGACCAGTTTGGCAAGGGTTTTAAATCCTCGAGCTGAACTGACGCAAAACTGCAAAAATGGCGCGCGAAGGCACTTGCATTCGCGCGCCACTGCTTATAGGTTCCGCCGCGTTGCCGCCATAGCTCAGTTGGTTAGAGCGCTAGATTGTGGATCTAGAGGTCCCCCGTTCGAGCCGGGGTGGCGGTACCATCTCCAAAGTCCAGACTTTTGGTCGCACCCGCTGTTTTAGCTTGGCGCGTGCGCAAAGCTCCTTTATTGCGTTGCGCCTCCTTATCCTTGCGGCCCCCTATGTGTGAATTGTTGGGCATGAGCGCGAATGTCCCCACCGACATTCGCTTTTCCTTCGCCGGCCTGGCGCGACGCGGCGGCGGCGCCGGTCCGCATCGCGACGGTTTTGGAATCGCCTTTTACGACGGGCGGGCCGCGCGATTCTTTCATGATCCCGAGCCGGCGGCGCACTCGGAGATCGCCCGATTCCTCGGCGCGCATCCGATCAAGAGCCTGACCGTCATCGCCCATATCCGCCAGGCCAACAGCGGCAAGGTGTCGCTGGCCAACACCCATCCGTTTTCCCGCGAACTTTTTGGCCGGGTGTGGACCTACGCTCATAACGGCCAGTTGCCCGGCGTGAAGAAACTGCCGCTCGATTTTTATGCGCCGGTGGGGACCACCGACAGCGAGCACGCCTTCTGCTGGATGCTCGACCAGTTGCGCAAGAAATTCGACGCGCTGCCGCCGCCGGCGCGGCTCGACCGCGAGGTGCATCGGCTCAGCGCGCAACTGGCGCCCATGGGCGTGTTCAACATGCTGCTGTCGGACGGCCGCACGCTCTACGCCTATTGCGGAAAAAAACTGTCCTGCCTCACCCGCCACGCCCCGTTCGGCAAGGCGACGCTGATCGACGAGGACCGTTCCGTGAATTTCGCCGAGGAGACCGGCCCCGACGATTGCGTCACCGTGCTCGCCACGGGCCCGCTGACCTCGGATGAAAACTGGACCGTTCTCGAGCCCGGCACGCTGCTGGCGCTGCGCGAGGGCCGGATCGCCCATTCCATCGAAGCCAAGCCGCAGGATGCGGCCAAGGGAGTTCTGAAATGCTGATCGCCGGAGAAAAACGCACCACCATCTGGCCCGACGCCGACGGAAACGGTGTGGTGATTCTCGACCAGACCCGCCTGCCGCACCGCATCGAAACCGTCCTGCTGCGCACCCTTGAAGACGCCGCGCGGGCGATCAAGGACATGCTGGTGCGCGGCGCGCCGCTGATCGGCGTGACCGCGGCCTATGGCGTGGCGCTGGCCATGCGCGCCGACGCCTCCGACGCCGGCTTGGCGCAAGCCCGCGAGACCTTACGAAAAACCCGCCCGACCGCCGTCAATCTCGCCTGGGCGTTGGAGCAGATCGGGCAGTTTTTGGCGCAAATGCCGGAAGAGCTGCGCCGCGACGCCGCCATGACGTTCGCAAAACATCTCGCGGAAAAGGACATCGCCTGCAATTCCGCCATCGGCGACAACGGCCTCGCGATTCTTCGCACTCTCGCCGAAAAGCGGGCGGGAAAACCGCTGCGCATCCTCACCCATTGCAACGCCGGCTGGCTGGCGACGGTCGACTGGGGCACCGCGACCGCGCCGATTTATAAAGCGCAGCAGGCCGGCATTCCCCTGCATGTCTTCGTCGACGAGACCCGCCCGCGCAACCAGGGCGCCTTCCTCACCGCTTTCGAACTGGGCCAGCAGGGCGTGTCGCACGAGCTGATCGTCGACAATGCCGGCGGCCACTTGATGCAGCATGGCGAGGTCGACGTGTGCATCGTCGGCGCCGACCGCATCGCCGCCAATGGCGACGCCTGCAACAAGATCGGCACTTATCTGAAGGCGCTGGCGGCAAAGGACAACAACGTCCCCTTCTATGTGGCGGCCCCCGTCTCGACTTTTGACTTCAAGCTGGAATCCGGCAGCCTGATCCCGATCGAGGAGCGCGCGCAGGAGGAGGTCACCCATATGTCGGGCGAGGCCGACAGCGGCGACCTGGTGACGGTGCGCATCGCGCCAAAAACGACGCCCGCCAAAAACCCCGGTTTTGACGTGACCCCGGCGCGGCTGGTGACCGGCATCATCACGGAAAAAGGGGTTTTTGCGGCCGACGCTCAGGCGCTGGCGGCGCTGACCTGATCGGAGGAGAGCGTCGGGGCCCGGTCGATATAGGCTCGGTCGTCTTGGTCGATGTCTCTGAGCAAGATGCGCAGATTGTCGAACATATGCGCGCTCCATCCGGCCGCATCGATGAACTGATGGAGGGTTCCTGAATTGTGCAATTTCAGGAACCTTCCGCCGTAACTGGCGATGAAGTCGTCGTGAGACAGGATGCCGATGTTGCGCGCCGCGCCGATGTCCTCGAAGACCGAAATATAGTTCTGATAGTCATATTTCGTTCCGCTATCCAGTTCCTCCCAATTCAAGTCCGGCTTGTCGATCCAGGTATTGGCTTTTGTGCAGCGCGCCAGGCGTTCGTTGAAGGACGACAAGGTCTGCAAGCGGCGCAGACGATACATTTCCCGGAGCTGAACGTAGGCGACCACGCCGGCAACCACGAGAAACGCGGTGCGAACGACATCAAAAACAGTCGCCCGCACCGCTTCAACGGCAGTCCAATCAATCATCGTCGCAATCCCATTGCATAGCAAAGGCGCAGTTCAGCAGCCCGATGCAGCGGTGTCCAGCGCGCAGCGCACGATTCTAAAGCATCAGGGCGGCGCAGGCCGCCGGCTCTCCGGCGCGCCGTCGAAAAGCCCGAGCCGCGTCGGCGCCTCAGCCGAACCGCTGCTTGATGCGCGTCAGCAGACCGTCGCGCACCTCGCGAAACGCTTCCAGTTTCTGGTCTCGGGCGCCTTCGAGCGCGGTGGCGTCCTCGGTCGGCCAATATTCGACCTGGGCGCGTCCATGGAAAAACTCCTCCGCCTTGCGATGCGCCGAGGTCGACAGCGCGATCACCAGATCGAAATCGACAAATTCCAGCTCTTCAAAGGTGCGCGGCCAATGGCGGATGATGTCGAGGCCGATCTCCTGCATCGCCACCATGGCGAAACCGTCGGTTTCGCCGGCGCGCACGCCCGCCGATTCGATCCGCATCTCCCCGCCGTAATATTTTTTGGCGAGCGCCTCGGCCATTGGCGAGCGCACCGCATTCAGCGTGCAGGTGAACAGCACGGCGTTGGGGCGGGGGGTCACGCGTCGCCCTTCCAGTGCAGGGCGGTGACCAGCGTGAACAGGCGCCGCGCCGTGTCGAAATCGCACTCCACTTTGCCGCGCAGCCGCTCCGCCAGCAATTGCGCGCCCTCATTGTGCAAGCCGCGGCGGCCCATGTCGATCGCCTCGATCTGCGCCGGGCTCGCCGTGCGAATCGCGGCGAAATAGCTTTCGCAGATCAGGAAATAATCCTTGAGGATGCGGCGGAACGGGGTGAGCGAGAGGATGTGCGCGATCACCCGCTCGCCCGCCTGGTCCGAAATGTTGAGCGCGAGCTTTGCGTCGATCAGCCCGATGCGCAACTGATAGGGGCCGCGATCCTGGCCCGGCAGAGCGAAGGAATTGTCCTCGATCAGGTCGTAGATCGCGATGGCGCGCTCGTGCTCCTGATCGGCCGTGCCCCGTCCGATCGACGCCTCGTCGAGCGTGACGGCGATCAGACGGTTGCGGCGCGCGCCAACCGTCATCGCGCCTCCAGCCGCAGCGCCACCGACAGCGCGTGGGCGTCGAGCTTTTCCGCCTTGCCCAGCGTAACGGCGGCGGGGCCGATCTTCTGCAGCGATTCCGCCGAACATTTGAGGATGGACGTGCGTTTCATGAAATCCAGCACGTTGAGGCCGGACGAAAACCGCGCGGAACGGGCGGTCGGCAGCACGTGATTGCTGCCGCCGACATAATCGCCGATGGCCTCCGGCGTGTGCGCGCCGATGAACAGCGCCCCGGCATTGCGCACCCGCGACGCCAGCTCCTCGGCATTGTCCGCCATAATCTCCAAATGTTCGGCGGCGATGCGGTCGGCGAGCGGAATCGAATCGGCCAGCGCCTTCACCACGATCACAGCGCCCAACTCGCGCCAGCTCTTTTCCGCGATATTTTTGCGCGGCAGGGTTTGCAGCCGCGCTTCGACGGCGGCTTCAACCGCGTCGGCAAGCGCGGGATGGTCGGTGATCAAAATGCTCTGCGCCGCCGTGTCGTGCTCGGCCTGCGCCAGCAGATCGATGGCGATCCATTCGGGGTTCGCCGTCTTGTCGGCGAGGACCAAAACTTCGGAGGGCCCGGCGATCATGTCGATGCCGCATTGCCCGAACACGCGGCGCTTGGCGGCGGCGACATAAGCGTTGCCCGGCCCAACGATCTTGGAGACCGGCGCGATGGTTTTTGTCCCATAGGCCAGCGCGGCCACGGCCTGGGCGCCGCCGACGCGATAGATCTCGTCGACGCCGGCGAGATGCGCGGCGGCCAGAACCAGCGGCGAAATCTTGCCGTCGGGGGCCGGCGCGACCATGACCAGACGCTCGACGCCCGCCACTTTCGCCGGCAGCGCGTTCATCAGGACGGAGGACGGATAGGAGGCGGTGCCGCCGGGAACATAGAGGCCAGCCGATTCCACCGCGCTCCAGCGCCAGCCGAGCTCGACGCCGGCCTCGTCGGTGAAGCGCAAGTCCGACGGCTTTTGTTTTTCATGGAACAAAGCGATGCGGTCGCGCGCCAGTTTTAGCGCGTCGATCTGGTCCTGGGGACAGGCGGCGACGGCGGCCTCGATCTCCTCGCGGGTGAAGCGCAGGGTTTCGGGCGTCAGCTCGATCCGGTCGAATTTTTTCGAATAGTCGATCAGCGCCGCATCGCCTCGCGCGCAAACGTCGGCGATGATGTCGCGCACCGTATGATCGACATCCTCCGAGGTCTCGCGCTTCATGTGCAGCAGCGCTTCGAAGTCTCTCGGGAAAGTTTCGGCGGCGGCGTCAAGCCTGAACGGCATTTTGGAGCTCCGGCAGATCAAAGAGCCGAATTGGGCGCGCGGGGAAATTTTGTCAAGCTTCGCGGCCCCAGGCTTCGCTCGGCCCCCCTCGCCATCTGACCTAAGGAAGGCATAAGTTTCCATTCGCGCGGCGCTGGCGCAAACTCCCGACGGCGCTCATCGAGCACTCAAGCAGGCGCGAAAAAGATCGCCTGCGCTTACGGAGGAAATCATGACCGTTTATCTCATTGCGCAAGTCAAAGTCACCGACGACGCCTGGATTCCGGCCTACGCCGAAAAAGTCCACGACATCGCCGCCAAACATGGCGGCAAATATCTTTCGCGCAGCGGCAGGATCACCCCCATCGAAGGCCCGCAGCCCGACCTGTCGCTGGTCGCCCTGATCCAGTTTCCGACGCTCGACGACCTCAAGGGTTTTGTTCACGATCCCGATTACGCGTCCTTCGCCAAGGCGCGGCAGGACGGAACCCACAGCACGTTTTTCGCCATTGACGACACCGACGCGGCGGGAACCATCCCCTATCTCGGCAAGGGCGGCTGATCCCCTCAGGGCGCCGGCCGCTCATGCTCCGGCGTATGCTTGCACGGCCAGCGCGGACCGAGATCGGCGAGCCGCGCTTCGATGCATTCGACGTCCAGCTTGACGGCGCAACCGCCTGAGAAGGTGAGGATGAGCTCGCCCGAGGGAGCGTCGCCGGGGACGAAGACGATCGACAGCAGGTTCAAAATGTCTTCCGCCCGGTCCTGGCAAAACCCGTGCAGCGCCGCCTTGCGCACATGTTCGAAATGCAGCCCCGCCTGCACCCGAAGATGCGCGCCGGCGCGCACCCAATCGAAACGGTGCAGGGCGAGGATGAAGCGCCGCTCCTTGGGCTGATAGAGCATATCGCCGACATGCAGGACGGCGTCCTGCGTGTGGGCCGAGATCACGGCGAGATCGTCCTCGTCCATGGCCATCAGACGCAATTCGCCAGTCATAGCCTCCCCCAAGCTTCCGTCAGGGGAGATAGGGCGCGCGCGGCGTCGATGCAAGAATCAGCGGTCGAACAGGCTGTCGAAAAATCCGGTCTGCTGCTGCGGCGGCGAGGCCAGGGTCGGCGTCTCCTGCGGCGCCTCGGGCTTGACCGGCGGCGAATGGGCGTCGCGCATCTCGCGAAGCATGCCCTTGGATTTGGCGGTGTTGTAATAGCCGGCGGCGTAGAGCCGCACCGCCCGGTTCATGTCGCCGCCGGCGAGCGCCCAGGCGTTGGCGAGATAGGGCGTGGCGTAGGCCAGATTGGTTTCCGCGTCGAGCAGGCCCTTGGCGCCGCCCTTGTAGCCCATGCCGCGCGCGGTGGCGTGGGTGATCTGCATCAGTCCGTAATAGCGGTGGTGGACGATCCCCGGATGATATTTGCTCTCGCGCATGATGACGCGGTGGAGAAGCTCGAGCGGCACGCCATGGCGCGCGGCATATTTGCGGGTGAGATCGGCGAGACCGGCCTTTTCGGCGGCGGTAAACCCGTCGGGGTCCAGAGCGGCGGCTGTGTCGGGACGCGGCTTGAACGGCGCAGGCGGCGGGGCGGGCGGAGGCGGAGGCGGTTCGATCCGGGCCTGCGCCGGCGGCGCGACATCCGCAGGCGCGGCCGGATCGACGCTCGGCCGGAGTTCGACCACCGAGGGCTGCTCGGCGGACGACTGATCAGCGCCCGGCGCGAGCTCGGGCGCATCGCTGGGAAAGGCCGGTCGAGGCGGCGGCGCTGGCGGATGGTCGGGCAGACCAGCCGCAAAGGCGGGGCTTGCAAGGGCGAACAGGGCGAGGGCGCGGGTCAGAGCTTGAGCCATGCGCATTGTCTGCCGCGAAATTGTGGCGAAGACAAGAAGCGAAGGTCACGGCCGGTGAGCCAGTATGCTGCCTACGGGTTCGGTTGGCAGATCAACTCTCGATTTCGACCGAAAAGGTGGTCTTGGAAAGCTTAGCTCTCCTTATAGGAACTGTCGCACAAGGAGACCCCTTAATCATAGCAATAATTCTATGATGATTTTCGTCGCTCAATTTTGGACCCGCAATAATTGAAAGCAAATCACTCCTTTCAAATCTCATATTTTTTGCAAGGTTATAATCATAGACAATCCTAACCTCGGCTTCATATGCCCACTCCTCAGATTTCGTGAAAAATAGTATCTTTTCACTTTCAGCTCGCTTTAGCGGAGTGGCATTTACCGGAACTGGAAGCCCCTCATGGTTAACAGACAAGCAAAGAGCAAGACTTAACGGATAAGTTGGTCGATATTTTGAATAACTAACATAACCAATTGTATAGCTTGGCTTCCATCTAAACCCATTCGCAAGAAAATGAAGGCAAATTCCCTGGTAGCCATTGGCATAATGGGACCAAAGCAAGCCGGAATCTGCTCTTTCACAGAACGAAATTATACGATATCTCTTTATCGTATCTTCGATAAAAGATTGCGCTCTCATCCGAGATGGGCGAGAATCCGAGAAAATTTCCTCTAACGACCTATTATTTTCATTATCGAAATTCGGCGAAAACCTATTATATTTCACAGCAGCTGCGATAGCGCCTGGCTGAAGATCGTCAAACAATACCGGAGATACTTCAAACGGATCGTTTAGATGCGAAGCCGCCGATCCATAAAGCTCCAATTTATGTAAGGTACTTTCAAGATAGTTCCACGAAATTTCCGAATCAAGACTGACGTATTTAAATAAGGACTGATAATAGCCCGGACGTCGAATATTTGTTCCATTTTGAATTAACGTTAGCTCATGAGAAACCCAGTTTTCGAAATCGTAGTCAGACATCGCGACAATCCTGGCCTGAAGGATGGGCTATTTAGCAACCAATTAGTTCATAGACACGATATCTGCCCTCGCAGAGCAGGAAAGAGCTCACACCTGCGCGACGAAAAACAACCTGGGATAGTGCAGCAAAACCTTGCCGTCGTCCTGCGCCAGATAGGCCATTTCCAATTCGCGCCGGTAATGCGCGAGAAAGGCTGTGCTTTCTGCGTCGTCAAGCCGATCGAGGAACGGCAGCAGCGCCGAACCGGCGAACCAGTCGATCACCGCGTCATAGCCGTCGAGCGGATGCACATAAGTGGTTTGCCAGAGATCGATGGCGCGCACATGCGGCGACAGCCAGGCGTAATAATCGTCGATATGGCCGATCGCCGCGCGGCTTTTGGCGACGGGCGCGAGCTTTTCCATCCAGGGACCGTCGACCGCCACCATGCGCATCAGCGCGTGGGCGGGGTCCTGCAGCACGTTGGGCATCTGCACCGCCAGCACCCCGCCCGGATTGAGGAAGGACAGGAGCTTTGGCAGCAGGCGGTCGTGCTCCGCCGCGAAATGCAGGGCGGCATTGGCGAAAATCAGGTCGACCTTGGCGTCGGGACGCCAATCCGCCAGATCGGCCTCGATGAAGCGCGCCCCGGGCAAACGCTCGCGCGCCGCCTTGATCATGCCGGGCGAACGGTCGACGCCCAAAATGTCGCCGCAGCGGTAATAAAGCGACAGAATGGCGGCGCTGTTGCCGGGACCGCAGCCGAGATCGACGATTTTACGCGGGGCCAGGGGCGGCACGCGCGACAAAAGGTCGCGCGCGGCCTGCGCCCGTTCGCGTTCGAATTTCAGATAGAGCGTTGAGTCCCAGTCGCGCATGGGCATTTATTGCCGGGAAGCGGCACAGAAGTCTAGTAGAATAGTAGATTTGTCCCGCTCGCACGCACCCTTTTCAAGCCGCGGCGCTCCTCCTAAGCCGCGGCGCTTCGCCTAAGCCGCGGCGCTCTCCTCCTTACGCAGCAGCGCCTGGAGCGCCCCGCAACGTCATCAGCCCACGCGAGGGATCATAGGCGACGATCGCGCCGAGCATAAAGACCAAAGTGCAGCCGAACACGACGGCGAAGGCGAGCGGATTGAACTGGGTGTAGAGCGCGAAGCGAATCAGCTCCACCGCATGGGTGAACGGATTGATCTGGCAAATATAATAGACCCAGGGGCTGCCCTCCTTCACCCGCCAGAGCGGATAGAGCGCGGAGGAAGCGAAAAACATCGGGAAGATGACGAAATTCATCACGCCGGCGAAATTTTCGAGCTGTTTGATCAGCGACGACAGCAGCATGCCCAGCGCGCCCAGCATCAGCCCGACGAGGAAGAAGGCCGGCAGCACCGTGAGATAGCCGAGCGGCGGCGCCTCGATGTCCCACAGCCAGGCGATCAGCAGATAGGCGTAGCATTGCGACACCGAGACCAGCGTGCCCGCGATCAGCTTGCCAAACAGCAGGAACCAGCGCGGAAACGGCGACAGCAGCAGCACCCGCATATTGCCCATCTCGCGATCGTAAACCATCGACAGCGACGATTGCATGCCGTTGAACAGCTGGATCATCGCCAGCAGGCCGGGGGTGATGTAGACCTCGTAGAGAATGTAGGTTTCGTAGGGCGGGATGATGGAAATGCCCAGCACCTGACGGAACCCGGCGGCGAAGATGAACAGCCAGACCAGCGGACGCACCAGGGCCGATACAAAACGCTCGCGCTGGTGCAGGAAGCGCAGCCCCTCGCGCCAGATGATCCCTTTCAGACAGATGGCGTAAGCCGCGAGCGTCATGGCGCCCCCTCCCCGATCAGCGTCACGAAAGCGTCCTTGATGTCCATCGCGCCCGTCTGCTCCAGCAGCGCCCGCGCCGACCCGGTCGCGCGCACAAACCCCTTGTGCAGCACGATCACCTCGTCGGTCGCAAAAACCTCGTCGGTGAGATGGGTGGCCCAGAGCACGCTCATGCCCTCGCTGGCGATCAGCCCGCGCACCAGTTTCAAAATGTCGGCGCGCGCGCCAATGTCGAGGCCGACGGTCGGCTCGTCGAGCACCAGGAGGCGCGGCTGGTGCAGCAGCGCGCGGGCGATTTCGACGCGGCGCATCTGCCCGCCCGAGAGATTGCGCACCTTGTCGTCCAGACGGTCGCCGAGTTGCACAGCGGCAAGCAGCTCGCGTGTTCGCGCATTCGCCTGGGCCTTGCCGATGCCGTGCAGCGCGGCGTGGTAATAAAAATTCTGGGCGACGGTGAGGTCGAGGTCGAGCGTGCGCGACTGGAACACCACGCCCAATTGCGCCAGCGCTTTGCGCGGCTCGCGCTGGAGATCGCAGCCCATCACGGCGAGCGATCCGCTGCGCAACGCGAACAGCCGCGTCACCAGCGAAAACAAAGTGCTCTTGCCCGCCCCGTTGAGGCCGAGCAACACGCAGAACGCGCCGCGGGCGACCTCAAAACTTACATCGTTCAGCGCTTTTCGCGCGCCATAGCTGTGCGAAACGTTGCGCGCCTCCAGCGCCGGCGTGGTCATGGTTTTGCCGGTCCCGGAATCACCAGCTCCCACGGCGATTCTCCCACCTGGATCGATTTCACCACCTTCAACGCGCCGACGTCGATCACCGACACATCGTTGGAAATCCCGTTGGCGGTCAGCAGAAACTTGTCGTCAGGCGTGAAGGCGGCGTGCCAGACCCTTTGGCCGACCAGCAGATATTTCAAGACTTTTCGTGACTTCACATCGACAACCGCCATGCGGTTGGCCGGGCCGAGCGAAACGAAAGCCAAAGTCCCGTCATGAGAAATGTTGATGCCGACCGGTTGGACGTTTTCCGCGCGCAGACCGGGCACCTCAAACCGGATGCGCTCGACGATTTTCCGCGTCTGCGCGTCGATGATGCTGATCGAGCCGCCGATTTCCGCGGACACCCAGACCTCCTTGCCGTCGGGCGTGAACGCCGCCATGCGCGGGCGCGCATCGACCAGCACATTGGCCAAAATCTTTCGCCGCTCCGCATCGACGAAATGCGCCATATTGGTGGTTTCGGTCGTGGCGACGACGGTTTTTCCGTCGGGGCTCACCGCCAGCCCCTCGGGCTCGACGCCAAGCCGCGCCCCGCCAAGCCGCTCCTTGGTCTCCAGATTGAAGAAGGTGAGCGTGTTGCTGTCTTCATTGGTGACGTAGAGCGTCTTGCCGTCCGGCGAGGTTTCGATGCGCTCGGGATCGCGTCCCGCATCGAACGTGTCGGACACGCTCAAGCTCTTCGTATCAATGGCGGCGATCTGGTCGGCGTCGCCCAGAGCCACATAGACGGTTTTGCCATCGGAGCTGACGGCGAGCCCGCGCGGGCGCTGGCCCACCGGGATCGTCGTCTTCAGCATCATCGACTCCACGTCGATCACCGAAATGGTGTTGCCCTTCTCATTGCTGACGAAGGCGTCGGTGGCGAAGGCGGGGCTCGCCGCCAGCAGCGCGACAACGAAAGCGGCGCGGCTCATTTCAAACGGCATTTCGTCTCCGGTCGGTCGAGGCCCAGCGTATCGAGCTCGGAAAATTGATGCATGAAACCTTCCTGCGGCGAGACCGACACGACATTGCGGCCGTCCGAGAGCAGGATCGGCTGGCGCAATTGCAGGTTCCAGTCGCGCAGGGTGAGTTTCTGGCCCTTGAACGCCGCGAGGGCAAAATCCTTCGACAGAAAATAGGCCCGCGCCGCGCCGATGTCGCCCGCGGCGTCATGGGCCGCCGCCTCGCCGATCATGCGCGCCGCCGTCCAGCCGTTCATGTCGAGCGCGCTCATGCGGCGGGAAAATTTCCGCTCGAAGCGCTGCTGCAATTGCGTGGCGCCCGCCTGCTCATAAGACGGGTCCCAGGAGGTGGGGACGAGACCGGCCGACCCGGCGACCGGACGCGCATCCCAGGTGCGATAGGGCAGATATTCGCCGAAAACCGCGCTCTCGTCGGCCGCCAGCATCACGTCATAAGCGGGGGCGTTTTGGGTGAAGGCGGGAATTTGCTTTTGCACCAGCGCCACGCCGCTGTCGGCGCGGCGGGCGCCGCCGGCGTCGGCGAACATGCGCTCTTCCACGATTTTACCGCCGAAGCGGGTCGCGGAGCGTTTCAGCGCCTCGGCCCAAAGCCGGTCCGCATCATGCGAGCCGACGACCACCAAAAACTTGCGCCATTGCTTCCACAACAAATATTGCGTGAGCCCGTCGGCCAGCATGGCGCGCGAGGGCGCGACGTGGATGACGTTCGCCCGACAAAACTCTTCGCGCAAAACCTCGTCGGCGGCGCCGATGTTGAACAACAAGGTTTTGGCGCCAGCGGCGCTGTCGGCGGCCTTCAGCAGGTTTTCCGCCGAGAGATCGGCGAGAACGAAGCGCGCCCCCCGGCCCTCCAGATCAGCGAGGGCGGCCCCAGCATCTTCGCCGGGCTTGAGCCGGTGGGCGACAAGCGAAAATGTCTGGCCCAGAAACTCGCCGGCGACATTGTTGTCGTCGAGCCCGGATTCGGCGCCGGCCTGGCCGTCGTTTTCAGCGGGAAGCGCGAGGCGCGAGATCGCGGTGCGGTTTTCGGCGCGGCGCAGATAGCCGATCACGATATTTTGCGCCGGAGCGTCGCTTTCGGGCGCCGGCGGCTCGGCCCGAGCGGGCGCGACGAGCAGGATCAGGCCGAAAAGCCCACGAATCCATCGGGTCATCTGTCCCGTCAAAGCGTCTCCCTGCGGCAATAAAACCGCTGCATTCTTGTTTGCTCTCTTTTTAGCGGGCGAACGGGCGGGCGCCGACCCTGCTTTAGAACAATGCGCGCCCTCGCTTGTTTGGTTTATCGTTGAACGAACAAGGCGGAGACCGCCATGCGGGGAGGAAATCCATTCGCCCAGGATTGGGCGGGTCTGTTTTTGCCGGGCTTGGCGGCGGCCGAGGCGGGCGCGCAAGTCATGAGGCGATGGGCCGAGGGTTTTGTGGCGACGCCGCCGACGCCCGCGCCGGATTGGGCGAGCGCCAACGAAATTGTCCTCAAACTTCGCGCGGCGCGCCTGCGCCGATTCGGCGACGGCGCGGGACGGCCGATTTTGGTCTGCGCGCCCTTCGCCCTCCATGGCGCGCAGATCACCGACCTCTGCCCGGGCCACAGTCTGATGCAGCGGCTGCGGACCTGCGGCCGGCCGCTCTATCTGATCGAATGGCTGTCCGCCGGCCCTGACGAGGCTGGTCGCGGCATTGACGATTACCTCTGCGACCTCAACGTGCTGGTCGGCGAACTGGGCGAGGTCGATTTTGTCGGCATCTGCCAGGGCGGCTGGCTCGGTCTGATGTTCGCCGCGCGCTTTCCGGGGCGGCTGCAAAAAATCGTCCTGGCCGGCGCGCCCGTCGACATCGAAGCGGGCGATTCAAAACTGTCCCGCCTCGCGCAATCGACGTCGCTGGAAACATTCCGCGAATTGGTGCGGCTGGGCGGCGGACTGGCGCTCGGCGCCCATGCGGATCGAGTCTGGCCGCAGCCGCAGGCGCCCGAGGACATCCATCGCCTGCTGCAAAGCGACGCCCCCTGCGACTCCGAGGTTTTTGCCGCCAGCGCGGAGGCGTTCCGCCGCTGGGCCGCCTGCACGCTCGACCTCCCCGGCGTCTATTATCTCGAAGTCGTGGAGAATTTTTACAGGGCCAACGCCTTGGCGCGCGGCGAATTCGTCGCCTTGGGAAAGCGGATTAATCTGCGCGACATCAAGAGCCCGCTGTTCATGCTGGCGGCGGACCAGGACGAGATCACGGCGCCGGCGCAAACCTTTGCCTGCGCGAATCTGGTGGGCGCGCCGCCGGATCAGATCACGACTCGCCTGGCTGAAGGCGGCCATTTGAGCCTGTTTTTGGGATCGCGAAATCTGCGGAATGTCTGGGCGGAGGTCGTCAGGTGGCTCAGCCTCGCCTGATCACCTCAACCCCGCGCAAAACGCCTGAATCTTTGCACAGGCCTTTTCCAACGCTTCGTTCGAGGTCGCATAGGACACGCGGAAATTCGGCCCCATGCCGAAAGCCGAGCCCTGCACCACGGCGACCCCCTCCTCCTCCAGCAAAGCGGTGACGAAATCCGCGTCGCTCAGGATTCTGGTCCCGCCCGCCGAAACCTTTCCGATCGCGTCGGCGCAGGACGGGAACACGTAAAACGCGCCCTCGGGCTTGTGCGTCTGCAAATGCGCGGCGTGGTTGAGCATGGAGACGACGAGGTCGCGGCGACTTTCGAAGGCGCGCCGGCTTGTCGCAATGAAATCCTGCGGTCCGCTCAGCGCCTCGACCGCCGCCCATTGCGCAATGGAGCAAGCGCCGGAGGTTTGCTGCCCCTGGATCATGTCCATCGCCCGGATCAGCTGTTCCGGCCCCGCCGCATAGCCGATGCGCCAGCCGGTCATGGCGTAGGATTTCGACACCCCGTTCATGGTTAGGGTGCGGTGGTAGAGGCCGGGCTCGACCTGCGCCGGCGTCGTGTAAACAAAATCGCCGTAGACGAGATGCTCGTACATGTCGTCGGTGAGCACCCAGACGTGTTCGTGGCGCAGCAAGACCTCTGTCAGCGCCTTGAGCTCATCGCGCGTATAGGCCGCGCCCGAGGGATTGGACGGCGAATTCAGGATCACCCATTTGGTGCGCGGCGTGATCGCGCGCTCCAAATCCTCGGGCTGGAGCTTGTAGGCCTGCTCCGCCTTGGTCTCGACGATCACCGCGGTTCCGCCGCACAAAGCGACGATTTCCGGATAGGACACCCAATAGGGCGCGGAAATGATGACCTCGTCGCCGGGATTGAGGCTCGCCATCAGCGCATTGAACAGAATCTGCTTGCCGCCCGTGCCGACAATGCATTGCGTCGGCTTGTAATCGAGCCCGTTCTCGCGCTTGAATTTGTTCGCAATGGCCTCGCGCAGCGGCAGGATGCCGGCGACGGGGCCATATTTGGTTTCCCCGCGCTGGATCGCCGCAATCGCCGCCGCCTTGATGTTGTCGGGCGTGTCGAAATCCGGCTCACCCACGGACAGGCTGATGATTTCACGCCCGCGCCCGCGCAATTCCCGCGCTTTCTGGGTGACGGCGATGGTGGCGGACGGTTTGACGCGAGACAGCGCGTCGGCGAGGAAAGCCATGTCAAATCCTGGGCCAGAGTTTGGCGCGGGACCATAACGGCGGCGACATGAAAGGGAAGCGAATTCTCAAGCCGCGGCCTCGCGCGCGCCCTGCGGCCGCGCCAGCGCGGCGGCGCCGTCGCCGTCGACAGCCTTGCCGAAATGAAAGCCCTGCCCGAGATCGCAGCCCATCAGACCCATCATTTCCGCCGTGCGCTCGTCCTCGATCCCCTCCGCCACCACCGCGAGCCGCAAGCCGCGCGCCAGACTGATGACAGAGCGCACGATCAGGGCGCTCTCGGGGTCCTCGAACACGGTGCACGTGAACGACTTGTCGATTTTGACCTTGTCGATCCGGAACTGGCGCAAATGGTTCAGGCTGGAATAGCCCATGCCGAAATCGTCGAGCGACACCTTTATGCCGGCGGCGCGCAGACGCACCAGGATGTCGCGCACCTCGTCGACATCGCCGATCAGAGCGGTTTCGGTGATCTCGAGTTCCAGCCGCTGCGGCGGGAAGCCGTGAGCCCGCAAGCTCTCCAGCAGCAGTTCGGGAAAGCGCCGGTCGCGCAATTGCACCGGCGAAACGTTCATCGAGAGGGTGATGTCCAGCGGCCAGCGCGCGGCGTCGCGGCAGGCCTGCGCCAGCATGGCCGTGGAAAGCTCCAGGATCAGCCCCTGCTGTTCCGCAAGCGGAATGAAAATTTCGGGCGAAACCGGTCCAATCTCCGGGTCGCTCCAGCGGGCGAGGATTTCGAATCCGGTGAGCCGACGCGTGGAGAGATCGATGATGGGCTGGTAGTGCGGTCGGACCTCGCCCGCCTGCAACGCCCGCCGCAGCGCCTTTTCCAGATCGACGCGGCGTCGCAACTCGCCTTGCATCTCCGGCTCGAACAGGCAGATCGGATCGTGCTGGCTCTTCTTGCCGCGATACATGGCGATATCGGCGCAGGACAGCAGCGTCGTCGCGTCCGCCGCGTGCCGGGAGAGGGCGATGCCGATGCTGGCGTCGATCTCGATGCGGTGGTCGGCGACCTGGATGGGCGCACGCAGCGCCTCGCGGATGCGACGCGCCATCTTCTGCGCGGGGCGGGCGTCGGCGTCGGCGCCGTCGGCGAGCCGGATCACCACGGCGAATTCGTCGCCGCCGAGCCGCGCCACCATCCCGGCGCGCGCGGCGGCCTCTTGCAGGCGCTTCGCCACCGCGCAGAGCACGAGATCGCCGACCATGTGCCCGAGCAGATCGTTCACCGGCTTGAAGCGGTCGAGATCGACGATCAGCAGCGCGCAAGATGGCGTTCCCTCGCCCGCTGCGAAATAGCGCCGCAATTTCGCCGCAAGCGCACGGCGATTCGGCAGGTTGGTCAGCGGATCGGCGAGCGCCATGGTCTCCGCGGCCTTGCGCGCGATCTTGGCGACGCGATGAGCCTCTTCGAGATCTGCGAGATTGGCGCGGAACACCCGGCAGGCGGCGGCAAGATCTCCGATCTCGTCCTTCGCCTCGCATTCCGGCAATTCGACATCGGTGCGGCCCTGCGCCAGGGCGGTGAGCGCCTCGGTGATCTCGCGCAGCGGCGCGAATATGTTTCTTCGCGCGGCGCGGTAGAGAAGCAGGGCCACGCAGGTGGCGATCGCCGCGGCGACGGCCATTGTGGTCATGATCTCGCTTGAAAGCTCGTTTGACGCCTGCACCTCGCTGTTGATCCGCGCCTGGCTGTCCTCGATCAGAATGTCCAGCGCCTGTTCCGCGTCCCCATAGGCCTTGTGAATCGCGCTGCGGACGCCGTCTTCGGAACTCCCATCGTTCACGAGCGAGAATTGGCGATCATGGAGTTCGGCATAGCGCCTCCACGCTTTGCGAAAACGATCGAGTTGCGCCGCATCCACACGACCCGGCATGATCGCGTCCATCTGGATCATGAGCTGACCGACAGACGCGCGGCGCAGCGCGAGCAATTGCAAGCTTTCCAAGCGCTCCGGCTCGGTTTCGGCATGGTGAACCAAGGTCTCCGTCAGCCGCAACTCAGACAATTTGTCAGCCAGCTCGCCAAAGAAATGGGTCTCGACCAGTCCAACCTGCTCGATGAACCTCATTTTCGCGTCTTGCGCGCCCAGACCGAAAATACTTATTGACGTAACGTAAGCAATAATTCCAACAAAACCGAGAATGACCAAGGTCATTTTCACATGGATCGATCCAAGCCAGAATCGATCATTGCCTTTTTCCGAAACCATGTCGGAAATGGTACAATCCAAGCCCTAACCGTTGATTGAGATCAACGCTTAATTCGGGTTAAGAGCGGCGCTCCTGCTGTCGGGCGCGGCGGGAAAAAACCCTTCCCAGCCGCCGCCGAGCGCCTTGTAAAGCTGCACCTGGTCAACCCCGAGCAGGGTCGCGCTGCGCGCCTGCTCCTGTTCGGCGATCAGGGCGGTCCGTTCGGCGGAGAGCACGTTGAGGAAATCGGTGACGCCGTCGCGATAGCGGTCGCGGGCGATCTCGGCGGCTTTTCGCGCATGGACCACCTGCTCCGACAGCCTGACGTGACGCGCCTTCTCCAGACGCAGCGCCACCAGCGCGTTGACCACATCATGCCAGGCGCGCAGGATCGCCTTGCGATAGGCGAGCGCGGCCTGCTGCTGCTGGGTCTCGCGCAGTTCCAGCGTGTTCGTCAGCCGGCCGCCGTTGAAGATCGGCAGCGTCACGCTCGGCCCAAAACTCCACTGGAACGAGGAGCCGCGAAACAGCGTGTCGGGATTGAGCGAATCCAGCCCCGCCTGCCCGGTGAGTGTGATGGTCGGATAGAAATTGGCGACGGCGACGCCGGTCTGGGCGGTGGCGGCGTGCAACTGCGCCTCCGCCGCGCGGATGTCCGGCCGGCGTCGGGCGAGGTCGGAGGCGACGCCGGTGGGAACGGCGCCGAGCGCGAGCGGCGATTTCCGCGCCTGTCCGAGCCGCGTCTTGAGCGCGCCGGGAGGCTGGTCGACGAGGAAACTCAGCGCGTTGACCAGCTCCGACTCCTGCTGCTCCAGCGGCGGGAGCTGGGCGCGATAGCCCTCGAGCTGCGAACGGGCGTTCTCGGCGTCGAGCGCGCTGGCGAGCCCCTTGGCCTGCCGCTCGTCGGCAAGTTTCAAAATCTCCTGTGCGATGCGGATATTGTCGTTGAGCACGCCGATCTGCACCTGCACGCCGCGCAACTGAATGTAGTCGCGCGCGGTTTCCGCCATCACCGACAAAAGCGCGTCGCGGCGCTGGTCCTCGGAGACTTGCACCTGGGCGTCGGCGGCCTCCACGGAGCGGCGCACCCGCCCCCAGATGTCGATCTCCCAGGCGGCGTCGAAACCGACGTAATTGTCGGTGATCGGCGGCACGTCGATGCCGCCGGGCACGAGGCCGTTCATCAGGCTGAGAATGCCGTTCTGCGAATATTGCTCGCGGGTGACCTTGGCATCGCCATTGAGCGACGGCATTTGCGCCGAGGCCGTCACGCCGCGCTGGAACCGGCTTTCGGCGACGCGCAGGGTCGCGGTGCGCACGTCGAGGTTGGTGTTCGCGGCCTCGCCAACCAGCGCGGTCAGGGTCGGATCGCGGAAACCCGCCCACCACATCGGATCGGGCGCGCCCGTGCGCGCGCCCGCGACAAAGGCGCGGTCGGGCAGCCCGGTTTCGGGCGGCGAAAAATCGGGACCGACCGCGTTGCAGCCGGACAGGGCGAGAAGAAACAGAATGGTCTTGCGCATCAATGCGCCCCCCCGGGTCCGCCGACGCTCTTCTTCGACGTCATGAGAAAGGTGAGCGGCACGACGGCGAAAGCCACGATGGCGCAATACACGAACGTGTCCGAATAGGACAGGATCGCCGCCTGCGCGCGAATGGTGCGTAGCACCTGCCCCAGCGCCATCTCATGGGCCGCCTGGGCCGTCTGCCCCGCCGCAACCAGCGCCTTCTCGTAGGTTTCGACCAGAGTGTTGAACGGCTGATGGAAGGGCGAAGCGTATTGACCGAGAAAATTCTGGTGGGCCTGGGCGCTTTCGGTGACGCTGGCCGTGGACAATGCGATCCCCACGGAGCCGAACACGTTGCGGAACATGGAAAACAGCGCGACGCCGTCGCCATTGCGCTCGCGCGGCAGGGTCATGTAGGCGACCGTGCTGATCGGCACGAACAGGAAGGCGAGCGCCGAGGTCTGGAACAGACGCATGCCGACCAGCGTCTGGAAATCGATGTTTTGCGCGAGATGGCTGGAATAGAGGAAGGCGAAGCCCATGATGGTGAAGCCGAGCGCCACCAGATAGCGCGCCGCCACCTTCTTCATCACGCGCCCGACGATGGGGATGAGGAAGATCATCAATATGCCGCCGGGCGACAGGATCAGCCCGGACCAGGTGGCGTTATAGCCGAGATATTGCTGCACCATCTGCGGGATCATCACCACGCTGGCGTAGAGCAGCCCGCCGGTCGCCGCGATCATGACGCAGGCGACCGAGAAATTGCGGTCCTTGAACACATCCAGATGCACGATGGGTTTTTTCGCCACCGACAGCCAGGCGATGGCGCCCAGAATGCCGAGCGCGGCGAGCGCGGCCATCAACCGGATGAAGTCGGACTCGAACCAGTCGTCGTCCACGCCGCGGTCCAGAAAAATTTCCAGGCAGCCGAGGCCAAGCGCGATCAGGCCGAGGCCGATGAAATCGATGCCGCGGTTGCGCCGCGCCTTCACCCACGGCGGGTCCTCGACCAGGACGGACACCAGGATCGCGGCGACAATGCCGATCGGCACGTTGATGTAGAAAATCCAGCGCCAGTCGAACGTGTCGGTGATGTAGCCGCCGAGCGTCGGCCCGAGCACCGGCGCGACAATGGTCGCCATGGCGGCGACGCCGAAGGCCGCGCCGCGCTTGGCGATGGGAAAGGTGTCGAGGATGATCGACTGCTGGTTGGGCTGCATGCCGCCGCCGAAAAACCCCTGCAACAGCCGGAACAGGATGAGCTGGCCGAGACTGGTCGCCGCGCCGCACATGAAGGAGCAGACGGTGAACATGACGATGCAGATGACGAAATAGCGCTTGCGCCCCAATATGTCGCCGAGCCAGCCGGAAATGGTCAGCACGATGCCATTGGCGACGAGATAGGAGGTCAGCGCCCAGGTGGCCTCGTCATTGCTGGCCGACAGCGAGCCCGCGATATGGGGCAGCGCCACATTGACGATGGTGGTGTCGAGCACCTCCATGAAGGTCGCGATGGTGACGGCGACCGCGATCAGCCAGGGATTGGCCTTCGGCTTCCATGGTTTTTGCTCCGCGCCGCCTTCGCTCATTTCAGCGACACTTTTGGGACGACGGACAGACCGAGCGGCAGCGGCAGATTGGGGTCCAGCCCGCTGTCGATGACGATTTTCACGGGAACGCGCTGCACCACCTTGACGAAATTGCCGGTGGCGTTTTCGGGCGGGAAGGCGGTGAATTTCGAGCCCGTGCCCTGCTGGATGCTGTCCACATGGCCTTCGAGCTTGAGGTCGGGATGGGCGTCCACCTCGATCTTGACCTTTTGCCCCGGCTTCATCCGGCGGAGCTGGCCTTCCTTGAAATTGGCGACGATCCAGCGCTCGGTCCCGACCAGCGCGAAAAGCTGCTGGCCCGGCGCGACATAATTGCCGAGTTCGACATTGCGCCGCGTGATCCAGCCGTCCGCCGGCGCGCGCAAAACGGTCCAGGACAGGTTCAGCTCCGCCTGGTTCAGCCGCGCCTGCGCCTGGTTCACGGCGCCCTGCAATTGTCCCACCACCTTTTCGGTTTCACCGATGCGCTCGGGAACCGGCGTCGCCTGCGCCACCTGCGCCTTGGCCGCGGCGACCTGCGCCTCGGCCTGTTTCAGCGCGGCCCGCGCGGCGTCGACCTCCTGCTGCGAGGTCGCCTGCCGGCTCAACGAGGCCTGGCGGCTGTAATCGGCCTGCGCCTTGGCGGCGACCGCCTCGGCGGCGGCGAGCTGCGCCTGCGCCTGCGCGAGCAAGGCGGGAAAATTCTTCTTCGCCACTTCGAGCCCAAAACCCTGGGCGGCGAGCTGGGCTTTCGCCGATTCGAGCACGGCGGCGGCGAGCGCCCGGTCATTCTCATATTGCCGCGGATCGATGCGCAGCAATTGCTGGCCCTTGGTGACGAACTGGTTGTCGGTGACGTCGAGCGAGACCACCTGACCCGGCACCTGCGGCGAAACGATGAACGAGCGTCCGTCGACAAAAGCGTCGTCGGTGCTTTCCGAATCGGCGCCGGACAGGAAAAACCACGCCGCGGCGACGGCGACCAGAGCGGCCAGCCCGATGCCGATTTTTTTGCCCACGCCGTTTCCCTTGCCGTCGGCGGGGGCGGCGACCTCCGCGTCGACGACGGGCCGAGGCTCCGCAGGCGCGGGCGCGCCCTCGGCTTCAGGCGTTTTCAAGACAGGCTCACTCAAGTCGCGCCCTCGAAATTGACCAATCGGTCATTTCATAATGCAAAAGGCGAAGCTTGTCTTGGACTAATCCGCGAGCGGTCGCGCAGGCGCCTATTGCGCGGCGGTCTGCGCGTCGAGGGGATCGAGGAGAGGCGGCGCGCTCATCGCGGGCAGCCTGAGCACCGCGCGAATCCGGCCCAGCATCTCCACCGTATGCGGCTCCATTTCGTCGATCGGGCCGGCGATAAAGTCCACCACGCCAATGGCGCGCTTGCGCTCGGCGGCGGTCGTCAACAGCAGCGGCAGCGTCTCCACCGCCCGGTCGGGCGCGAATTCCACGATGATGGTCTGCTCGCGAATCAGCTCCCCGCGCGTCTCCGCGCCGAGCGAGGAGAAGGGTTCGTCCTGGCTCAACACTTTCGCGGAGCGCTCCAGCCGGTCGCGGCGCACCTGATGGCGCGCCTGGGCGATCAGGATGAGCATGCGGATCACGGCGACGGCGAAGCCGCCGCGGTCGGCGCCGAGCAGGACGGCCTTCACCTCCGGCAGATTCGCGAGCTCCTTGGCGTCCACGGTGGTGCGCGCCCAGGCGTGGCTGGCGCCGAAGCGCAACATGGCGGGCGCGCCATAGAGGGAGAAGAAGGTCATCTCATAGGCGGCGTCGCGCAGGTCGCGCCAGAAATCGAGCGTCTGGATGGTTCCGGCCGCCCAAAGTTTTTCGAGCGCGAGGAAGGGATTGGCGGGATCGGCGGGCGCGCGCGCCTGCTCGGCCTTCTGCGCCTCCGCGCGCGCAAAACCCATGAGCGGGTTCTCGTGCGAAAACATCCGGCGACTGGCGCGCGCCGGATGGGCCTTGCGGAGAAACTCCGCAGCCTGGCGCGACACGCCGGCCTGGACGAAAGGCCGCGCGAAAATATCGTAGAACTCGCAGGCGAGATCGGACAGGCGCGACACCGCGCCGAATTGCGCCTCGTCCTCGCGCGCGTCGTCGATTCCGGCGAGTTCGCTCATCTTGCGTTCGGTGAAGGACACGCGGAAATGCGCGTCCACGCCTTCGCCGATCTGTTCGTCGATGGTCATCTCGTAGAGGCCGGGCGCCAAAGCCTCGATGGTCTTCAGCGTCGAGGTGACCTCGGTGTGCTCCTTCTTCGCGATCGAGGAGGAGACGAAAATGCCGAGATGGCCGACCTTTTCGTGGATCATATAGATGATCCGATGGCCGCGCAGGCGGATCTCGTGCTCGTCGGTGAACGTGTCCGGGATCCAGTTCAGCGCCTGCTGCGGCGGGGTGATGTTGTCGCCCTTGCTGGCGAAGACGATGATCGGCGAGCGGATCGCCTTCAGATCGATCCGGCGCCCGCGTTCGATATGGGCCTCGCCGCGCGACAGCTTGTTGCCGACGAAAATGGTGCGCACGATCCAGGCGATCTCGGCTTCGTTCATGTAATGGAAGCCGCCCCACCAGCGCTCGAATTCGAGGAAACTGGCGCGGGTCTTCTCGGGCGCGGCGAACAGGTCGTAATATTTGCCGAAATAATTGCGGCCGGGGTTGAGCATCTCGAAATTGTTGACGAGATGCGCCCCGTCGAACACGCCGGCGCCGAGGTCGGAGAACAGCAAAGCCGGAAGGGCGCCGCCGAACAGCCCGCCATTGTAGCGCATCGGGTTTTCGCCCATGCGGCCGGACCAGGCCGCGACCGGCGCGCCATTGATCACCAGCGGACCGGAAATGTCGGGATTGGCGGCGGCGAGGATCAGCGTGGCCCAACCGCCCTGGCAATTGCCGACGACAATGGGTTTGGGCGCGTCGGGATGGCGCCGGCGGATTTCGCGCAAGAATTCGGCTTCGGCGCGCATCACATCGGCGAGCGTCTGGCCGGGTTCGGGCTGCGGGCGGAACACGCAGAAATAGACGGGATGGCCGTCGTGCAAGGCGACGCCGACCTGGCTGTCCGGCTTGAAACCGCCGATGCCCGCGCCATGACCGGCGCGGGGATCGATGATCATATAGGGCCGCTTCCAGTCATGGATCTCGACGCCTTGCGGCGGGATGATCTTCAGCAGCACGTAATTGCAGGGCCGCGGCAGGGTCTTGCCGTCCATCGCCACTTCATGAGCATAGATCAGCACCGGCGGCGTGCCGGCGGCCTCATGGGCGATGTCATTGTCGCCGCGCTGGCGCAGCACGTCGAGCGTCAGCCAATAACGCTGGGCGGCGTCGCGAACATAATCATCGGCCGCCTTGTCGAGTTTCGCTTCGCGCGCCAGATCGGCGAAAGCCTGCAGGATCGGGCCCGCCTCCGAAAAAGCTTTTTGCGCGCGCGCGCCATGCGTGCGGGCGATCTTCTGCGAATGGATGGAGAAGAGTTCAGAGAGATTCTTCGCCTGCCGGGCGGCGACGGCGCCGTCCTGGGAAAAACGCGGCAAAAACTGTTCGGGATCGTAGCTTGAGGGCATGTGCGCCTCCTGACATGAAGGGCGGAAGGGCGCGCGACCATGCGCCAGATTGATCCGCCGGCTCTCTAACGCAGAGCTTACGCCGGCTTTGTGACAAATGAAGCGCGGAGCGCCACCACTTCACTCGAGCGGGGGCACCAGCGGTTTCTTGAGATCGAGCAATTCCGCGGTATGCGCGGCGATCATCCGCTCTTCGTCGGTCTTGAGGATTAGGACGACGGTCGGCGAGCCCTTTTCGGAAATGATCCGCTCGTTGCGGGCGTTGGCGTCGAAATCGATCTGGATGCCGAACCATTCCATGTTTTCGAGGATTTTTCGCCGGACATTGACGGCGTTCTCGCCAATACCGCCGGTCAGCACCAAACAGTCGAGCCCGCCGAGTTCGGCGCTGAGCCCGCCGATGTTGCGGCGCACGCGCGAGACGAAATAATCGAGCGCCTCCCGCGCCGAGGGCGCGTCCGAGGCTTCGAGTTCGCGCACGTCGTTGGAAATGCCGGACATGCCCTTCAGCCCGGAATTCTTGTAGAGCAGATCGGTGATCTGCGCGGCGCTCATGTTCTTCTCTTCCATGAGATAGAGCACGACACCGGGATCGAGTTGCCCGCAGCGCGTGCCCATCGGCAGACCGTCTAGCGCGGTAAAACCCATGGTCGAGCCCACGGATTTGCCGGCGTTGATGGCGCAAAGCGAGGCGCCATTGCCGAGATGCGCCACAATCACTTTTCCGCGCGCGAGCACGGGTTCCTCGTGGCGCAGGATGCGGTGGATGAATTCGTAGGACAGGCCGTGGAACCCATAGCGGCGCACGCCCTCGTCATAATAGGCGCGCGGCAGCGCATAGGTGTCGGCGATGAACGTGTGCCGCCGGTGGAAGGCGGTGTCGAAACAGGCGACCTGCGGGGCGCCGGGAAAGGCCGCGCGCGCCGCTTCGACGCCGGCGAGATTGAAGGGCTGGTGCAGCGGCGCCAAAGGCTCGAATGATTTCAGCTTGGCCAGCACGGCATCGTCGAGCCGCACGGGCTCGGAATAGATCGGACCGCCATGCACGACGCGATGGCCGACGCCGACCACATTGGCGCCGTCCCCTTCCGATTCCAGCCAGTCGAGCACGGCGGCGAGCGCCACGCGATGGTCGACGGCGCCCTGGCTCTGATCGAAATCGTAGCCGGTCTTTTCGCCGCCGGTTTTCTTGACGGCGAAATGCGCCTTGCCGCCGATGCCGTCGATCTGGCCGAGCGCGAGCTGGGTCAACTGGCCCTGCGCGATCCGGTAGACCGAGAACTTGATCGACGATGAGCCCGCGTTGATGGTGACGATGAGGTCGGTCATTGTCACTCCGCCGCGAGCTTTTCGCCATCCGCGCCGGTGAACGGCTTGCCGTTGTCGCGCCAATATTTGTAGAGCTGCGCCAAAGCGCAGGAGACGAGGCGCGCCTTATCGTTGTCGGCCCGGCTGGTCAGCATCACCGGGGCCGCCGCGCCGACCACCAGGCCCGCGGCCTCGGCGTGGCCGACGAACGTCAGCTCCTTGGCCAGCATATTGCCGGATTCCAGATTGGGCGCGATCAGCACATTGGCGTGGCCGGCGACCAGCGAGGCGATCCCCTTGGTGCGCGCGGCGTTCATGTCGATGGCGTTGTCCATGGCGAGCGGTCCGTCGACCACGCCGCCCTTGATCTGGCCGCGATCCGCCATTTTGGCGAGGATGGCCGCGTCCATGGTCGAGACGATGGCGGGATTGATGACCTCGACCGCCGAAAGCACGCCGACGCGCGCCTCTTCGCCGCAAGCCAGGGCGAGATCGATGGCGTTCTGGACGATGTCCACCTTGGTCATCAGGTCGGGGGCGATATTGATGGCCGCGTCCGAGACGAACAGCAGATTGTCCATGGTCGGCGTGTCAATGACGAAGACATGGCTGATGCGCCGCCCGGTGCGCAAGCCGCCCTCCTTCTTCACCACGGCGGCGAGCAGGTCGTCGGAATGCAGATCGCCCTTCATCACCGCGCCGGCTTCGCCCGAACGCACCATGGCGACAGCCTTGTCGGCGGCGAGCCGATGGTTGCCTTCCTCGACCACTTTGAAGGGCGACAAATCCGCGCCCAAAGCCTTCGCGGCGGCGGCGATCTTTTCGCGATCGCCGATGAAAATCGGCTCGATCAGGCCTTTTTCGAAGGCGAGCAGCGGACCATTGAGCGAGGCGTGGTTTTCCGGGCAGACCACCACGGTTTTCAGCCGCGGCAATTGGGCGGCGAGCGCGACGAGATGGGGAAACTGCTCATTCTCTTCGAGAATCAGCGTCGGCAAGTCGCGCGGCTCGATCTCGACGCGCGCGAGCGGCGCGTCGACCAGGGCCATGCCCTTGCAGACGAGTTCGCCCCGGGCGTCGGTGATGATGGTTTCGAACAGCGCCTCCGGCGCCTCCCGCTTCTCGCGGCAGGTGACGGTCACGCGCAGCCGGTCGCCGATATGGACGCGCTTGGCGAATTCGAAGGTCTGCGACCGATAGAGCGTGCCGGGTCCGGGCAGGAAATTGCCGAGCACGGTCGAAATCAGCGATCCCACCCACATGGAGGGGGCGATCGGCTCGCTTCCCGCCGCCTTGTCCTCCTCGGAGGGCAGCATCAGCGGATTGCGATTGCCGGACATATGGGCGAACAGCAGAAGGTCGCGCTGGGCGCAGACGCGCTCGATGGAGGCGGTGTCGCCGACCTTGAGCTGGGCCCAGGTGGTGTTCGAGCGTTTCGCCGGGGAGGCGCGATTTTGATCGATCATTGCGAAAACCTATTCCCGATTTCTCACCCCGACCTTAACACGATCTGA
This sequence comes from Rhodoblastus acidophilus, assembly GCF_025961575.1. Classification (GTDB taxonomy): domain Bacteria; phylum Pseudomonadota; class Alphaproteobacteria; order Rhizobiales; family Beijerinckiaceae; genus Rhodoblastus; species Rhodoblastus acidophilus_C. The sequence goes on from NZ_JAOQNX010000016.1 coordinate 38,274, forward strand.
GAAACAATGATTTGACAATCGTCGCCGCCAGCCAGACGCAAGCTGTGCAGCCTAACGCTTGTGCAAGCAAGGCTGGGCCGCCCCATGAAGACTGCGACAATACCGACCGATCGCGAAATCTTTTTCGACCGCGACCATTTCATTGTCTCCAAGACCGACCTCAAGGGTCGAATTACCTATGTAAACCGCGCTTTTTGCAAGATCGCAGGCTTCACCGAGCAGGAGCTGATCGGCGCGCCGCACTCGATCATCCGTCACCCCGACATGCCCAGGGCGGTGTTCAAGTTCCTCTGGGACCGCGTGCTCGAGGGCCATGAAGTCTTCGCCTATGTCAAGAACATGACGAAAAGTGGGGATTTTTACTGGGTGTTCGCCCATGTCACCCCCTCCTGCGACCCCGCGGGCAATTTTCTCGGCTTCCATTCCAACCGACGCGCGGCCGACCGCCGCGTGCTCAGCGAAACCATCATTCCCCTCTACGCCGCATTGCTGAAGACCGAGAGCGAGACGCCCAACGCCAAGCAGGCGCTCGCAGCCTCCTACCGGCAATTCACCGAGACCGTGCAGAGCAAGGCGCGCAGCTATGATGAACTGGTCTTCTCTCTCTAAAACGCGCGCGGCTTTGGTCCTCGGCGCCGCCGCCGGTTGCGCCGGCGCGGTCGCGGGCCTTTGGGGGGCGCCTGCGCTCGCCAGCGCGCTCGCCGGGCTCGGCTGCGTCGCGGCGCTCGCGGGCTTCTGGGCCCTGTCGCGCCTGTCGCGCGCGCTCGCCGACGCGCGGCGGCTGTGCGCGGCCGTCGCGAAAGGCGATTTCGAGACGCGTCTGCTCCTGATCCGCGAGCGCGGCGAAATTGGCGATTTTCTTCATGAAATGAACGATATGGCCGATCTGGTCGACGCCTATGTCCGGGAAGCAACGGCTTCGCTCGAAGCCATGCGCCGCAATTGCTATTACCGCCGCATTCTGCCGGACGGCCTGAAAGGCGCGATGCTGATTTCGGCGACGACGATCAACGAAGCCGCCGACGCGGTGGAGGCGCGGGTCTCCACCTTCGACTCCTCCACCGAAGAGTTTTCCGCGCAGATCAACCGGATCGTCGACCAGCTCTCCATCTCCTCCGGCGGCATTGGCGCGCTCGCCCATGCCTTCGCGCAAGGCAGCGGCGCGACCGGCGCGCGGGCGAAGGATCTGGGCGCGGCGGCGGGCGAAGCCTCCGACAGCGTCGAGGCGGTGAAAACCGCGGCGGACCGGCTGGCCTCCTCCGCACAGGAGGTGGGCGCCTCGATGCGGCGCACCGTGGACATCGCCCATGACGCGGTGGCGGCGGCGCAAAACACCGGACAAGCCGTGGAAAGCCTGAACGGCGCAGTCGCGCGCATCGGCGCCATTGTCGGCATCATCAACAAGATCGCGGTCCAGACCAACCTGCTCGCGCTCAACGCGACGATCGAGGCCTCGCGCGCCGGCGAGGCCGGGCGCGGTTTTGCGGTGGTCGCGGGCGAAGTGAAATCCTTGGCGGAGCAGACCACCAAGGCCACCGACGAAATCGCCGGCCTGATCGCCGAAGTCGAGCAAGCGACGCAAGCCGCCGTCGCCTCGACCGGCGAGATCGGAGCCCGCATCGCCGACATCGACGAGGTGACCGGCGCGGCGCTCCCCCAGATCGAGAGCCAGGTCGTCGGCGCCGGTGAAATCGCCGACCATCTGCAAACCACCCTGTTGCGCACCCGGCAGGTTCTGGAGGCCCTGTCCGGTATTCAGGCCACGGCGACCGAGGGATTGGGGCAGGCGCAAAACGTCACCGGCGCCGCGGGCGCGATCGGGCAGGAAAGCGGGCGCCTCAACACGACGGTCAAGGAGTTCCTCGTCAGCCTGCGGCGGGGCCCGCTGGATCGGCGCGAGACCGAACGCCACGAACTCGGCGTGGGCGCCCGGATCGTCACGGCGCGCGGCGAATTCCCAACCACCGTGTTCGACGTCAGCCGCTCCGGCGCCAAGCTCTCGCCCAGCGAGGGACTGCAGGCGGGCGACTCGGCCGTGCTGCGCTTCGCCGACGGACACGAGGTCAACATCACCGTCAGATGGGTTCACGACAATCAGGCCGGCGTCGCCCTGTCGCCCGGCGCGATCAACGAGGCGGTGCTGGAAAAATTGCGCCGCATGAAGGCGGCGTGATCGAAACCGCAACAGCATCGCCATCCAACTGTCGCAGAACACGCCTAGAGTAAGAGCATGTTGGTTGGCGTTTCAAAGCAAGGGTCATTTCGAACAGCGAACCGCCGGCCCCTGGCCGGCGGTTTTTATCTTCAGATCACCACGGTCAGACTTTTGGCGGCGCGCGTGACGCCGGTGTAAAGCCAGCGCTCGCGATTCTCCCGAAAAGCGTAGCTTTCGTCGAAGAGCACGACATCATCCCATTGCGAGCCCTGCGCCTTGTGCACGGTGAGCGCATAGCCATAGTCGAACTCGTCGGATTCGCGGCGCTGGGCGTAAGGCAGACTTTCCTCGGTCCCCTCGAAAAATTCCGGCAGCACGCCGACCCGGATCGCCTTGGCGCCCGGAGTCTCCTCGGGCGTCAGCAACATGCGCAGCCGCTTGCGGCTGAGGCCCTTGGATTGCTTCACGCGGAACACGGCGCCGTTGAGCAGGCCCTTGGTCTTGTCGTTGCGCAGGCAAACCAGCTTTTCGCCGACTTCGGGAAAGGCGCCAGTGTGGCCAAACAATTCGCGCAGCCGCTTGTTATAGGCGCGCCGGGTCTTGTTGAGGCCCACCAACACCTGATCGGCCTTTTTCACCAGATCGGCGTCGATGTTTTTTCGCGACACCACTTTGAGGGCGCCGTGGTCGCCGAAATCGAGGCGCTCGCCGGCGCGCACCTGCATGGATAGGCGCACGATGGGGTTGTCCGCCGCCTGCCGGTGAACCTCTGTCAGCATCATGTCAGGGGTTTGTTCGGTGAAAAACCCGCCGCCCTTGACCGGCGGCAATTGCGCGGGATCGCCGAGCACCAGCACTTTCTTGCGGAATGACAGCAGGTCGCGGCCCAATTCCTCGTCCACCATGGAGCATTCGTCGATGACGATCAGATTCGCCCGGGCCGCGGGCGAATCCTCGTTGAGCACAAAACTTGGCTCCTCCGTGTCGAGGTCCTTGGGACGATAGATCATGGAATGGATGGTGCGCGCCTCACCGCATCCTTTGGAGCGCAGCACCAGCGCCGCCTTGCCGGTGAAGGCGCCGAACAGCACTTCGCCGTCGACATGTTCGGCGAGATGGCGCGCGAGCGTGGTTTTTCCCGTGCCGGCATAGCCGAACAGACGATAGACCTGCGGGGCCTTCGGGTCTTCGACCCAGTCCGCCACCGCCTTCAACGCTTTTTCCTGCTGCCCCGACCAGGCCATTCGATCCCCCGCGCGCGGAACTTTTATAGAACGTCGGCGCGGTTGCAAAGGCCAGGACATTGAGGAAACCGGAGGCGCGGTTTAGCGTTGTCTGCGCAGTCCAAGCCGGAGGAACCCATGACCGCTTCAAACATAAAAACGCTGGAATCCGCGACCGCGGTCAACACCGGCGGCCGCAACGGCCATTCCGAAACCGAGGACAAGTCGGTCTCGGTCGATCTCAGCGTGCGAAAGGGCATGGGTGGGCCGGGCAAAGAAGGCACGACCACGCCCGAACATTTGTTTGCCGCCGGCTATGCCGCCTGTTTCGGCGGCGCGGTGGATTTCGTCGCCTCGCAACACAAGGTCAAAATTCCCGACGCCAAGGTGACGTGCCAGGTCGATGTCGGCCCGCGCGACGGCGGCGGTTTTGGCATTGCGGTCAAGATGAAAGTGGAATCGCAGAGCGTGCCGACCGACCAGTTGCGCCAGATCGTCGACGAAGCGCATGAAAAGGTTTGCCCCTACAGCCACGCGACGCGCGGCAACATTCCGTTCGAACTGGAGGTGGTCGGCGCGTAGCCGATGAAGGCGCTCCTTCTCCCCTTGCGGGAAAAGGTGGCTCGCGCCCATCAGGGCGCGAGACGGATGAGGAGGCGCCGGTTGCGAGCGACGAACCGCGGCTGGCGCGCTCCCGCCTAATCCGTTTCCGCCGCCAGCCTCGCCCGGGCCCGCAGTTTTTCGGTTTCGCTTTTCAGCTGCCCGCAGGCCGCCAAAATGTCGCGACCCCGGGGCGTGCGGACCGGGCTGGCGTAACCTGCATTGAAAACAATGTCGGAAAACTTTTCGATCGTCTCCCAATCCGAGCACTCATAGGGCGCGCCGGGCCAGGGATTGAACGGGATCAGGTTGATCTTCGCCGGAATGCCCTTGAGCAGCCGCACCAGTTCGCGCGCTTCCGCCGGCGTGTCGTTGATCCCCTTGAGCATCACGTACTCAAACGTGATGCGCCGCGCGTTGGAGGCGCCGGGATAGTCGCGGCAAGCCTGCAACAGCTCCTTGATCGGATATTTCTTGTTCAGCGGCACGAGCTTGTCGCGCAACTCGTCGCGCACCGCATGGAGCGAAATCGCCAGCGCCGCGCCGGCCTCTTCGCCGAGCCGGCCGATTTCCGGCACAACGCCTGAGGTCGAGACGGTGATGCGCCGCTTCGACAGCGACAGCCCGTCGCCGTCCGACAAGATTTCGACGGCGTCGCGGACGTTTTCAAAATTGTACAGCGGCTCGCCCATGCCCATGAACACGATGTTCGACACGGCGCGCACGCCCTCTCCGGAGGGGATCAGGCCATTGTCAGGCGGGGTGAGGCCGGGGAAATCGCCCAAACGTTCGCGCGCCACGATCAGTTGCGAGACGATTTCCTGGGTGGTGAGATTGCGCACCAGTTTTTGCGTGCCGGTATGGCAAAAGGTGCAGTTGAGCGTGCAGCCGACCTGACTGGAGACGCACAAAGTGCCGCGGTCGCTTTCGGGAATGTAGACGCATTCCACTTCCGCGCCCAAGGAACGAGAAGCTTCGAGCTTGTCGACCGGCGGCATGCGGATCAGCCATTTGCGCGTGCCGTCGGAAGACACTTGCTCTTCCACAACTTCCGGCCGCGTCAGCGAAAAATGCTCGGCGAGCTTGGCGCGCATCACCTTGGACACATTGAGCATGGCGTCGAAGTCGCGCACGCCATGGAAATACATCCAGTGCCAGAGCTGCGACACGCGCATGCGGATTTCGCGATCCGGCGTGCCGATGGCGCGCAAGGCCTCGGCAAGGCCGGCGCGGGTCAGCCCGGCCAGCGAAGGTTTTGTTGTAACGTCGAGGGCGGCCAAGCCCTGCGGCATGGCCTCGGCGGTCCGCGTCATGCGGAATCCTTCATTTCGAGGAAGATTTTCGCGCTTCTACCACGAAACCCCGCGCGGGAAAACCACTCACGGCTGGGCCACCGCCTTCAACCCCGCCGAGGTCAAGGCGCCGCCGACCACACAGGGCACGCCGACCACGGCGCCCGCGCCGGTGAGCGCCGCGCCGAGGCAGCCCAGCGACAGCGCGCCTTCGCCGATCTGCCCCCACATCGCCATATTGCGCGAGGAATTCGGCCCCCGCGTCTTCAGCTCTTCAATCGAAGCCACCGCCTGCTTGCGCAAATAGCCGGTGTCCACCGTCTCCGCCGCCCGCACCACCTCTTTCAACACCGGCGCGACCGCCGCCGGCTGCTTCTTCTCCATGGCCTTGAGCATGGCCAGCAGCGCCGCCGAGCGCGAGGCGTTTTCCGCCAGCGTATAGGCGGCCATATTGCCGATGGTGAGTTTTTGCACGCTCTCCCGGTCCTTCGACCAGGGCAGCAGCGCCACCAGGCGCGCGATCGGGATGACATCGCCGGTGGCGAAATAAAACCCCCAGAGCGTGTCGAGCAGATCGGAATTGGTTTCGAAGCTCGGCTTGTGCGGCGCCTTTTCCGGCGTGCTGAAGGTCACGGCGTCCTTGAATTTCTGCCAGTTCCCCGGCTTGTTCTCGTCGAGCGCGATATCGTTGAGCACCGGCAGGGAGCCGTCGAGATAGGCCTGGATCATGCCAGAGCGTCCAGGAATATGCTTCTCCAGGCGCTTCGCGAGGTCCTTCCAGTCGGCGAGGCCGGAATAGGCGAGCGCCCGCACGATGATCCACTGGTCCTCGTGCGGCAGGGCCGTGAGCTGCACCAGCAACCGGTCCGCGCGCGGGCCGGCGCGATTGAGCACCCCCGCCAGAAACCCGAGATACACGCCGGCCTGTTCGGGATCGCGCAACGACCCCTGCTTGCTCAGGGTCAAATAGGCGTATGGGGTTTGCGACGGCTCCGGATGCTGCGCGTAATGAAACATCCAGGCCAGCGTCTGCGTGGTCGCCGAATATTTCTGCACGTGCGGCGCCGTCGACGCGCCCAAAGCCGGCAGCGCCAGCAGAAACGAAACAGTCGCAAGGACGAGGGCGCGCATAAAACTCTCCGGTCAGAAACCCAAATGTCTGGAGAGCTTGGATTTTCTGTGGAGCGCGCGCGGAGAACTCGTGTCGGGACGCGAAAAGATCGTGGCTTGCGCGACTCAGCGTCCTGGCTCAGGAACGGAGCATGACGCTCTCGCTTCCGATCAAACGCACGCTCGCGCTCGCCCTTATCATCGCCGGCGGTTTTGTTCTGCGCGCCTATGGCGCCAGATACGGCATTCCAGCCTTTTGGGTGAAATATGGCGGATCCGCGCTGTGGGCGGCGATGTATTTCTTCTTCTTCGCGCTGCTGTTTCGCGCCCGCCCGCGCGAACAGGTTTTGTATATCGCCGTGCTCGTCTGTTCGCTGATCGAATTCATAAAACTCGTGCACACGCCAGCGCTCGACGTGTTCCGGCTGACCACGGCGGGCGTCTGGATGCTCGGAAAAGTGTTTTCGCCCTGGAATTTCCTGGCCTATGGCGCGGGTCTCGCCGGCGCCTATGGGCTGGACCGGCTTTTTGGAGGCGCCTTTGGCGCCCCCGCCGCGAAAAGGAAATCAGGCGGCCGGCGGCGCTGACACTTTGCCATCGGGTGAAACCAGCCCCTGCGCCTGCGCCGCGCGAAACGCATCGAGCATCAGCGCGAACTTTTGCAGCAAGGCCGTCTCGATCTCCGGCTTGCCCTCGAGCCGGCTCACCGCCAGCGCGGCGGCTTCAAGAGTGGAAAGCGCTTCGCGACGCGGCTCCCGCCGCAAATTGCCGTAAAGCGATTTCTTCCGCGGGTTCAGCGCGAGGCGCTTGGCCTTGAGCACCCAGGGATTGCGCCACCACAGGGTTTTGGCCTGGCTCCAGGAGCCGTCGAACACGACGACGCCCCTCAGGCCGGCGAGCGCCTTGTCCTGATCCGGCAGCGCGCCCCCCTTCTTGTCCAGCGCCACAAGTTCGCGATCGCGCGGCAGATCGGCGGCGCGCGACGAGCCCAGATGCAGGATCGCCCATTGGCTGGGGTCGGCGTCCCGGCCCAGAGCCTTGGCGAGGCTCGGCCAGGACAGCCCCACTTTCAGCACCGAATTCTCCAGCGCCCGGCGCGTGAGCCCGGCGGTGCCAAGCAACCGGTCCTGCTCCTGGGGATGTTGCAGGATCAGCAGGCCGGTCCGGGTCTTCAGCGGCTCGACCTGCGCGCAAACGCACAAGAATTCGGGCTTTCCGCAATGCGGGCAGGCAGGGGCCTCGTCGGTCACGCCTGGGAATCCAGCAGCGCCTTGTAGGCGGCCTCGTCCAGCAGCTTGTCCAGTTCAGCGGGATCGGCGATTTTCACCTTGTAAAACCACCCCTTGCCCTGGGCGTCCTCGTTGACCAGCGCCGGATTGTCCTCCAGCGCGGTGTTGACCTCGACCACCTCGCCGGAGATCGGCGCAAACACGTCGCTGGCGGCCTTGACGCTCTCGACCACGCCCGCCTGTTCGCCGGTCTTGGTCTGCTTGCCCACAGCGGGGAGTTCGACGAAGACGACGTCGCCGAGCTGGCCTTGGGCGTAATCGGTGATGCCGACCGCGCCAATGTCGCCGTCGACGACAATATACTCATGGTCTTTGGTGAAGAGAATCTTGGTCATCAAAGCCTCAGCGGTGATAGCGGTTGGGAACGAAGGGGAAAGCCACGACCTTGGCGCTCAGCGGCTTGCCGCGCACGATCAGCGACAGCGGCGTTCCCGGGGCGGCGAAGCGCGGCGGCACATAGCCCATGGCGATGGGTTTTCCAAGCGAAGGCGAAAAGCCGCCTGAGGTTACGCGTCCCACCACCTCGCCGGTGTCGTCGGCGATTTCGGCGCCTTCGCGCGCGGGGGCTTTTCCGTCCAGGATCAGGCCAACGCGAAGACGCTTCAGCCCATCGCTCAGTTCCCAGCGGATGCGGTCGGCGCCGGGAAAGCCGCCTTCGGCGCGGCGGCGTTTCGAGATCGACCAGTTCAGCCCCGCTTCGATCGGGCTGGTGGTGGTGTCGATGTCGTGGCCATAGAGGCACAGCCCGGCTTCGAGCCGCAGCGAATCGCGGGCGCCCAGGCCGACCGCCTTGACCTCCTCTTCCGCCAAAAGCGTTTCGGCGAGGTCGTGGGCGTAATCGGCAGGAACCGAAATCTCAAAACCGTCCTCGCCGGTATAGCCGGAGCGGCTGATGAACAGGATTTCGCCGCGCCAGACAAAATCCCGCTGCTCCATGAATTTGAGCGCGGCGACGCCATGGATGTGGCGATCGAGCGCAGCGGCGGCCTTGGGGCCTTGAAGCGCGAGCAAGGCGCGGTGCGTGGCGATGTCGAGATCGAGGTCGGGCAGGCTTTTCTGGATATGGGCGAAATCCTGCGCCTTGCAGGCGGCGTTGACGATCAGGAACAACCGGTCGCCCGCGTCGCTCAGCTTGGTCACCATGAGATCGTCGAGAATGCCGCCGTCGGAATTGGTGAACTGGCTGTAGCGGATGCGACGGGCGCCAAGGCCCTGGATGTCGCCGGGCAAAAGCGTTTCGAGCGCCGCGGCGGCGCCGGGGCCGATGAGAAAAGCCTGGCCCATGTGCGAAACGTCGAACAGGCCGGCGTTCTCGCGGGTCCAATTGTGTTCGGCGATGATGCCGGCGGGATAGTTCACCGGCAGCTCGTAGCCGGCGAAAGGAACCATGCGGCCGCCGAGACCAAGGTGCAGGGCGTGGAGGGGGGTCGGTATGGACAAATCGGTCATGCGGACATCCTAGAGCAGCGCGCGAAAAAAATCCGCGTGTCGCCCCCTCTGTCTCGCAACCTGAAAGATTTCCCCAGCTATTGCCGGGTTACCCTCTTCGGTGGGCGGCCGAAGCCGCCTCTTTCCAGAGCGTCATCCCTCCCGCGGTCCTTTGGGCCTGAGCGTTTCCGGGGCGGTTGCGCCTTCGGCGCCGGTTTTCACCGGACTCTTCCGCGGAGGTGTTTCTGACGTCAGCCACAAGGCCTGCGATACAGGCGAAAGTCAAGGCAGCTTTTCAAAACCGTCCTTGAACCCCGTGAGGGTGAGCGGAATGCCAATGCCCTCTTCCGGCGTCTGGAAGATGATGAAGGTGCCGGTGGTTCCGCCGCGCAACTGGTCCAGGAGCTTGTCGTCCATCACCACTTCGGCGACGCAACCGGAGGGGAGGCAGCGGACGAAACCGGCGCGGCCGATGTCGGTCTGGTCGACTTTCAGGCCCAGTCCGGACGGCAGCAGCACGCCGAGCGGCGCGATCACGCGCAGCAGCCGGCTCTTGCCGTCCGCCGTCTTGAGCACGATGACCACCAGATTGACATTGGGCTTGTCGTCGGCGGCGACGCTCTGCATCAGCGCGCATTGTTCCTTGGCGGCGCCGGGCGGTGTTTCGCAGCGCAATTCCCAATCGCCGAATTTTCCCTTGGCGACGCCTTGCGCGGCGGCGGGGCCGACAAAGCCCAGAGCAAGGGCGAAGGCGATGAGAGCCGCCCGGAGTATCGATTCGCGCGCCATGAAAACAAAACTCCTGAGTTTTAGGGCGGCGCAGCGAAGGGAGCCGCCTTCAGGCCGGACAGGCCTATCAAACGGACAAAACCTGTCAAGTTTTCAGCTTTCGCCGGACCCTCGGGCCGGATGGGACGGAGTCAGGGCCGCAGAGCGCAGTTCGCCCCCATCTCGGCGCATCGACGGCCGACTTTACTAAGCTGCGACAGCGGTTGCGAACATTGTTTCAGCAACGCCCTCGCCCTTGCCGGACCTTACTCTTTTGGTGTACTCACGGTGAATGGGCGGAATGGGCCTGCAAGCCTCCCGTCGCTTCTATTTTTTAACTTCGATGAGCTATAAATCCGCTTGGAGACCAAGATGATGGCGAAGAAGCTTTTTGTTTCGTCCGTGGCGCTCGCCTGCATCTGCGGCGCGCTTCCGGCGGCGGCGCAGCAGCCGACCACGGTCGTCGGCGCCCTGTCCTGCGACGTCTCGGCCGGCGTCGGCATCATCCTCACGCAAAAACAGACGCTGCGCTGCGTGTTCAAGCCCGCGAACGGCGGCCCCGGCGAGGTCTATACCGGACGCATCGACGAATATGGCGTGGCGCTCGGCGGCGTCGCCGCGGGACATCTGATCTGGGCCGTGCTGGCGCCGAACAAAGGCTTGCCGCACGGCGCGCTCGCAGGAACCTATGGCGGCGTCGGCGCCGAAGCGACCGCCGGAATCGGCCTCGGCGCGAATGTCCTGGTTGGCGGAACCGGCCGGGCCTTCTCGCTTCAACCGATTTCGCTCGAAGGACAGATCGGCGTCAATGTCGCCGCCGGCATCACCACCGTCACTCTGGTCGCGGCGCCCTGACGCAAGGCTGCGGCGGCAAGAAGTTCGGCCGCAGATCGGCGGCGAGGAGCGCAAAGGCTGTTCAGGATGAAGAGATCGTGGCCTTCTAAGCCTTTGCTCGTGCTGTTCGCCCTGGCGCTGGCGGGCTGCGCCTCGCTCGAGCGCAAGGCGGCGGTTCCGCCCGATCTCCGTCGCCACACGAGCGTCTACGGCATCGACAACGCCCGCTTCTTCCCGGACCAGCCGGGGCCGATGATCGAAGAACAGCGACGCGCGCTGATCCGCGAGAGCCGAGCGCTCGGCGTCGCCCCCGGCGGCGAGCTGCCCAAAGCCTATCTGCTGTCGCTGTCCGGCGGCGGCGACGGCGGCGCCTTTGGCGCGGGCGTGATGGTCGGCTGGACGGCGCATGGCGACCGTCCGCAATTCAAGCTCGTCACCGGCGTGAGCACCGGCGCCCTGATCGCGCCCTTCGCCTTCCTCGGCTCCGACTATGACGCGCAGCTCACCGACGTCTACACCAACACCGGGCCGGAGCAGATTTTCACCCGGCGGTTCATCGTCACCGCGGCGCTCACCGAGGACGCCTTGTCCGACACTGCGCCGCTGTTTGCGACCATCTCCAAATATGTGAACGAGAGCATGATGGCGCGGATCGCCGAGGAATATGGCAAGGGCCGTATCCTGCTGATCCAGACCACCGATCTCGACGCGGGCTATCCCGTGGTCTGGAACATCGGCGCCATCGCCGCCTCCGGCCGGCCGGAAGCCCTGAACCTGATCCGCCGCATCATGCTGGCTTCCGCTTCGATCCCCGCAGCCTTCCCGCCGGTGATGTTCAACGTCGAGGCGGGCGGCGAGGCCTGGCAGGAAATGCATGTCGACGGCGGCGCCTCGAGCCAGGCCTTCCTGGTGCCGCCCTCGCTCGACCCGCGCATCGCGCAGGCCCAGGCCGGCCACCGCCCCCGCCAGATCGCCGCCTATGTCATCCGCAATTCGAAACTGAGCACCGAGTGGAGCGATGTGGAGCGACAGACCCTGTCGGTCGGCGGCAAGGCGGTCTCCACCCTGATCAATTTCAGCGGCATCAGCGATTTCTATCGCATTTACATGGAGACGCGCCGCAGCAACGCCAGCTTCAATCTCGCCTATATCGGCGCCGACTTCCATGCGGAGCACAAGGAAGAGTTCGACACCGCTTACATGCGGGCGCTGTTCAGCTACGGCCACGACAAGGCGGTCAAGGGCTATTCCTGGCTGCACGCGCCGCCGGGGTTCGCCGCCGCGACGCGCTGAACGGGCGGGTTTTAGGAAACTTTCGCGGTGAGCGGCCCAGAATTTCCGTTGGGCGGCGTCCGGGCGGGCATGACAGCGGCCCTGCAAGGGGCTAAAAGGCCCAAAACCCAGCGGAACCGACCCTTGACCTATCTCTCCACGCGCGGACAGGCGCCCCACAAAACCTTTACCGAAGCCCTGCTCGCCGGCCTCGCCCCCGATGGCGGCCTCTATGTCCCCGAAAAAATGCCCAGCCTGTCGACCGACGCGCTGCGCGGTTTCGCCGGCGCATCTTATGTGGATGTGGCGCACGCGGTGATTTCGCCCTTCCTCGACGGCGTGCTGTCCCCGGCGGAATTCCGCGCCATGCTGGAAGGCGCCTACAAAACGTTTCGCCACAAGGCGGTGACGCCGCTGGCGCAGATCGACGACAATCTGTTCGTGCTGGAGCTGTTCCACGGCCCGACGCTGGCGTTCAAGGACGTCGCCATGCAGCTGCTCGGCCGCCTGATGGACAAGGCCTTGAAGGCGCAGGGGCGTCGCGCCACCATCGTCGGCGCCACGTCCGGCGACACCGGCGCGGCCGCCATCGAGGCGTTCCGGGGCCTCGACCAGGTCGACGTGTTCATCCTCTATCCGCATGGCCGCGTCTCCGACGTGCAGCGCAAGCAGATGACCACGGTGGCGGATTCGAACATCCACGCCATCGCTTTGGAAGGCACGTTTGATGACGCCCAGGCGATCCTGAAGGCGTTTTTCCGCAACGCGCCGCTGCGTGAGGAGCTGGGCCTTTCCGGCGTCAACTCCATCAATTTCGCCCGCGTCGTCGCGCAGATGGTCTATTATTTCACCGCCGCCACCGTGCTGGGCGGGCCGTCTCGAAAAATTTCGTTCACGGTGCCGACGGGCAATTTCGGCGACATCCTCGCCGGCTACATGGCCCAGCAAATGGGGCTGCCGATCGAAAAGCTCGTGGTCGCCACCAATTCCAACGACATTTTGGCCCGCGCGCTGGAAACCGGACGCTACGAGGTGCGCGGCGTCCACGCCACCTCGTCGCCGTCCATGGACATCCAGGTGTCCTCCAATTTCGAGCGGCTGCTGTTCGACGCCGTCGGCCGCGACGCCGCGGTGATTCGCGGCTTGATGGCGAGTCTGGAGCAATCCGGCGCGTTTGACATTCCCGCCCCGGCGCTGGCGGCCATCCGCGAAAAATTCGCCGCGGGCTCCGCGAACGAAGCCGACACGGCGGCGGAAATCGCCCGCACCTACCGGGAATGCGAATATATCCTCGACCCCCACACGGCGGTCGCGGTCAATGTCGCCCGCAAACATCTTTCGAGAGACCCCAAAACCCCGATGGTGGCGCTCGGCACCGCCCACCCCGCCAAATTCCCCGACGCGGTCAAGGCGGCCATCGACGTTTCGGCGCCGCTGCCGGCGCATCTCGCCGACCTGTTCGATCGCAAGGAAAAATTCGACGTCCTGCCGAACGACGCCGCCGCCATCGCCGCGTTTATCAAATCCCGCGCCCGCGCCGTGACGCTCAAACATGGCGGTTGAGTCGACCAGACTTTCCAGCGGCCTGCGCGTCGTCACCGACGCCATGCCGGGCCTCGAGACCGCGTCGCTCGGCGTCTATTTCGCCGCCGGCTCCCGTCACGAGAGCGCGGCGGAGCATGGCCTGTCGCATCTGCTCGAGCATATGGCGTTCAAGGGCTCGGCGCGCCGCGACGCCCGCGCCATCGCCGAGGCCATCGAAAATGTCGGCGGCGACCTGAACGCCGCCACCTCGGTCGAAAACACCGCCTATTACGCAAAGGTGTTGCGCGAGGACTGCGGTCTGGCGATGGAGGTGCTGGCCGACATCCTCACGCAGAGCCTGTTCGACCCGCAGGAGCTGGAGCGGGAAAAGCAGGTGATCCTGCAGGAAATCGCGGCCTTGCAGGACTCGCCGGAAGATCTGGTGTTCGACCTGTTCAACGCCGCCGCCTTTCCGGACCAGCCGGTCGGCCGCCCGATCCTGGGAACGTCGCAGGGCGTCAAAGGGTTTTCGCGCGGCGCGATCAAGACTTATCTCGACCGGCACTATACCGCGCAGAATTGCGTGATCGCCGCCGCAGGGGCGGTCGATCACGCCGCGATCTGCGCGCAGGCCGAAACCCTGTTCAAGGACCTGCCGGGTCACGACCCCGCCGCGCTCGCGCCGGCGCGCTATCTCGGCGGCGAAACGCTGGTTTCCAAACGCTTGGAACAGACGCAAATCGTCATCGGTTTCGCCGGCCTGTCCTATTCCGACCCTGGCAATTATGCGGCGCATATTTTCGCCAATGCGGTCGGCGGCGGCATGGCCTCGCCGCTGTTCCAGGAGGTGCGGGAAAAGCGCGGCCTCGCCTATGGCGTCTCCGCCTTCCACTGGTCCTTCCTCGACGCCGGCCTGTTCGGCTTCGAGGCGGGCGCCCAGGCGAGCGACGTGCGCGAACTGATTGCGGTCGGCGTCGACGTGCTGGCCCAGGCCTCGCAAAATCTCGACGAAACCGACATGGCCCGCGCCAAGGCGCAGACCAAGGTGGCGCTTTTGACCGCGCTGGAAAGTTCGTCATCCCGCGCGGAACAGATCGCGCGGCAGACGATGATTTTCGACCGCGTCCTCGGACAGGGCGAGGTCATCGCGAAAATCGACGCGCTGACCCTCGAAGATGTGCGCAAAGCCGGCGCCGCCCTGTTGCGCACGCCGCCGACGGTCGCCATTTTGGGCGCCGTCAAGAAAGCCGTATCCGCGGCCGACATAGCCGCGCGGCTCGCGGGGGTGTAAACTCCTACGGTTCGCGCCCCAGCGAAAAACCTTTGTCGCCGCCCGCCATGAGTTTCTTCTCGCTCACCCGCAAAAGACCCGCCGAGCAGATCATCGCCGGCGAGGGCGTTTATTTGCGCCCCGCGCTGCAGCGAGATTTCGAACAATGGCGCGCGCTGCGGGCGGACAGCCGGGCGTTCCTGAAACCCTGGGAGCCCCGCTGGCCCGCAGACGATCTCAGCCGCGCCGGCTATCGGCGCCGCCTGCTGCGTCAGGACCGCGACCGCCAGGACGACCAGGCCTACGCCTTCCTGCTGTTTCGCGAACACGACAATGCGCTGCTGGGCGGCCTGACGCTCGGCAATGTGCGGCGCGGCGTCGCTCAGTGCGGCACGCTCGGCTATTGGATGGGCGAGCCCTTCGCCGGCCAGGGCTATATGTCCAAGGGGGTCCGGGCGGCCCTGCGCCACGCCTTCGTCGATCTGCGGCTGCACAGGGTGGAGGCCGCCTGCGCCCCGCACAACGAGCGCTCCCGCCGCCTGCTGGAGCGACTCGGCTTCCAGCATGAAGGGTTCGCCCGCGCCTATCTGCTGATCGACGGCGCCTGGCAGGACCATCTGCTGTTCGGGCTGCTCGAAAGCGAGTTTCTCGGCGCCGCCGACTCCTGAAATCCACTAAAAATGCATTGAAACCTCATGCAGATGCGCCGCGCCTCTGGACGCGGGGCCTCGCCGCTTCTATGGCTAGGCAGACACACATTCGACACGAACAAGGCGCAGGCGTTCCGCCTTGTCGCCCAACGGCTAAACCTCTCCGCGGTAAACTCTCTGCTCAAGGTCACGTGCGCCCGTTTCGTCTTGTTCTCCCGCTTCTCCTGTCGATTTTCACATGGCTGGCCATCGGGCTTCCGGCTGGAGCGGTGGAATCCGTCCGCGTGCCGCCAGACGCCTCGGCGATCGACCTGACCCGCTGGGTCGAAACCTATTCCAACCAGGGCGACCGCATCCAGGTCTCGACCGCGCCGGGCTCGGACGGCATCGTGCGCCGCATCGAGGTCCATGCGCGCGAACAGGGCGCGCATCCCTCCTGGATCGTGTTCGCGCTGACCAACGACACTGACGAGCAGATGGAGCGTCTGGTCGTCGCGCCGCATTTCCGCATGGTGAATTCCGGCGTGATCTGGCCCGACCTCGGCTCCGAGCGCATCACGGAAATCACCGCCTCCCAGGGCGAAGCGCCGGAAAAGCAGGACATCGCCGACGCCGACGTGTTCAAGCTGACGCTCGACCCCGGCGCCACCGTCACTTATGTCGCCGAGCTGAAGACGCCGAAACTGCCGCAGCTCTATCTGTGGGAGCCCGAGGCCTACAAGGACAAGACCACCAGCCTCACGCTCTACAAGGGCATCGTCATCGGCATCGCCGGGCTACTCGCTTTGTTCCTCACCATCGTCTTCGTCGTCAAGGGCGCGGTGATTTTTCCGGCGGCGGCGGCGCTGGCCTGGGCGGTGCTGGCCTATGTCAGCATCGACTTCGGTTTCTGGTCCAAAATCTTCGGCACCGAAGCCAATGCCGACCGCATCTGGCGCGCCGGCGCCGAAACCGTGCTCGCGGCGACGCTGGTGGTCTTCCTGTTCGCCTATCTCAATCTCAGCCGATGGCACGTCCGCGCCTCGCAGCTCGCCGTGGTCTGGATCGTCTTCCTGCTGGCGCTGGCCGGGCTCGCCGTCTATGACGCGCCGGTCGCCTCGGGCGTCGCGCGCATTTCGCTGGCGACCATCGCCGGCGTCGGCTTCATCCTCATCGTCTATCTCGCCACCCATGGCATCGAGCGCGCGGTGATGCTGATCCCCACCTGGCTGCTGCTGATGGTCTGGGTGGCGGCGGCCGGCTTCACCGTCAACGGCTCGATCAACAACGATCTCGCCTCCCCCGCTTTGCTTGGCGGTCTGGTGCTTCTGGTGATGCTGATTGGGTTCACCATCATGCAGAGCGCCTTCGCCACCGGGGGCGTCGCCCATGGCGCGATCACCGATGTCGAGCGCAAAGCGCTCGCCCTGACCGGCGCCAATGAGATCATCTTCGACTGGGACGTGATTTCCGACCAGATCTATGTCAGCCCCGAGATCGAGGAGCATCTGGGGCTTTCGCGCGGCGCCCTGGAGGGACCGGCCTCCTCCTGGATCAACATCCTGCATCCCCAGGAGCGCGATCGCTACCGCGCCTGCCTCGACACGGTGATTGAGCAGCGCCGCGGCCGCATCGCCCAGGATTTCCGGCTCCACGCCGCCGATGGCCATTATTTCTGGTTCCGGCTGCGCGCCCGCCCCGTGGTCGGCCCGGATGGGCAGGTGGTGCGACTGGTGGGCACGCTCGCCGATGTCACCGACCAGAAGAACGCGCTGGAGCGGTTGCTGCACGACGCCGTGCACGACAATCTGACCGGCCTGCCCAACCGCGAAATCTTTTTCGACCGTCTCGACATGTCGCTGACGCTCGCCGAGACGCACGAGGCACACCGCCCCACGGTGATCTGCATCGACATCGACCGGTTCAAGCGGATCAATGATTCGGTCGGAGTGTCCGCCGGCGATTCGATTCTGCTGACGGTGGCGCGACGCCTGGGCCGCATCCTGCAGCCGCGCGACACGCTGGCGCGCATCTCCAACGACCTGTTCGCCATCATTCTGGTGTCGCAGGACCAGACCGAGGCCATCGTCGCCCTCGCCGACCGCATCCGCCGCACGCTCTCGACGCCCGTCACCTTCGCCAATAGGGAAATCGGCCTCAGCGTCTCCATCGGCATCGCGCTTTACGATCCGCAATGGCATCCCAAGCGCGAGGACATGCTCAAGGACGCCGAAATCGCCATGCGCTACGCCAAGCGCGACGGCGGCGGCCGCATCGAAGTGTTCCGCCCCTCGATGCGCTCGCAGACGTCGAACCAGCAGGCGCTGGAGAGCGAATTGCGCCGCGCCCTCGACCGCGACGAAATCAAGCTTTTGTTCCTGCCGGTGGTGCGTCTGCAGGACCGCACCGTCGCCGGGTTCGAAACCCTTTTGCGCTGGCAGCACCCGCGCATCGGCAAGATCGAGCAGGGCGACTTTTTGCCGCTCGCCGACGACACCGGGCTCAGCATCGACCTCAGCCTGTTCGTGCTGCAGCGCGCGGCCCGCGAACTCGCCGCCTGGCAGAAGGCTTTGGTGGTCGACCCGCCGATCTTCGTCACCGTCAATGTTTCGTCACGCCAGCTGCTGCGCAACGATCTCGTCACCGACGTGAAAAATGTGCTGACCCGCGCGCATCTCGCCCCAGGCTCGTTCCGCCTGGAAATGAGCGAAACCCTGGCGATGGAAAATCCTGAGTTCACCTCGCAGCTTCTGGGACGGCTGAAGGACGTCGGCGCGGGCCTGTCGCTGGACGATTTCGGCTCCGGCTATTCCTCGCTCGCCTATCTGCAGCGCTTCCCCTTCGATTCCATCAAGATCGACCGCGCCTTCGTGCGCCAGGAGGGGAACGGCGACCGCGCCGCCATGCTGCGCTCGATCGTGTCGCTCGCCCATGATTTCGGCATGGAGGTGATCGCGGAGGGCGCCGAGAACGAATCCGACGTGATCGAACTCTCGCAGATCGGCTGCGAATATGCACAAGGTTTTGCGTTCGGCCAGCCGCTGACCACGTCGGACGCGCGCAAGCTGGTGGGCGCGGCGGCCGAGCCGGTGGCGTGACGCGCGAAGGTGGCCCCGCAGCGGCCGGATGAGCGATTCAGGCGTGCCCGGCCTGCTCCGACAAAAACCCTAAGTCCACCCCTATGGCGTGGAGGGCCCGCTCATATTTGGTCTCATGATCCTGATCGAACAGAAGCTCGGGATCGGCCGGGCAGACCATCCAGCTGTTCGCGAGAATCTCGCTCTCCAATTGCCCCGCGGACCAGCCGGCATAGCCCAGCGCCAGCACCGCCTGGCGCGGCCCTTCGTTCATCGCCATGGCGCGCAAAATGTCCAGCGTCGCCGTCAGATGGACGTCACGGTCGATGGCCAGCGTCGACTCGCCGCCGTCATAATCGGCGGAGTGGAGGACGAAGCCGCGGGTGGTTTCCACCGGACCGCCGTTGAGCACCCGCATCACTTCGAGATGGGGGCTGAGCTTGGCGTGGCCGGGGGCGTCGACCACCTTGAGCTGCAACAACAGCTCCGGCAGACTGACGCCGGGCGACGGATGGTTCAGGATCAAGCCCATCGCGCCCTCTTCCGAGTGCGCGCAAATATAGACCACGGCGCGGGCGAAGAATTGGTCCTGCAGCGCCGGCATGGCCACCAGGCATTGCCCATCCAGGAATTTTTTGCCAATCGTACCGGTCACGTCATGCTTCCCATCGAGCGGCGCGCGGTGAGGACGCAAACTTTTGCACAAAGCCGCGGACTCCCTTCCGAATGCCGCCGAATTGCGATCCGGAACGTTTGGGTCCACTGCATCCCAAGGATATGCTAAAGGATGGACGCGCAAAGAAAACCCCCAGCCATTCTTTTTGTTCTCATAATTTGTGCGGTCGCGCTGCTCGCGCCCGCGCCGCAGGCCGGCGCGCTTGAATGGCCCGGTTCGGCGGCGGAGGCGCAACTGATCGACGGCGGGGTGATCGGCGACGCCCGCTATGCCGGACTGCGCATCCGGCTGCGCGGCGACGCCCTGACCTATTGGCGCGATCCCGGCGAGGCCGGCGTGGCGCCCATGTTCGATTTCGCCGCGTCAAAAAATCTCGGCGAGGCGGAAGCTCTGTTTCCGCAGCCCATGCGCTACGATGAGGGCGGCGCCCAGGCCTTCGGCTACAAGCGCGAGGTGATTTTTCCCTTGCGCCTCAGCGCCAAGGACCCGAACAAACCGATCGCGCTCGACGTGGCCCTGGACTATTCCGTCTGTGACAAACTCTGCTATCCCCTGCACGCCTCGTTGAGCCTGAAACTGCCGCCCCGCGCGGAAGCCTCGCCGGAGGTCGCCGCGGCGCTGGCGCAGGTTCCGCGCAAACTGGAGGGCGAGGAAGCCGGCGCCTTCGCCACGCTCTCCCGCGCGCCAGACAACAAGCGCTGGCTTCTCCGCCTGGCCGCGCCGGCGCGCGATCTGCTCGTGGAATCGCCCGCCGGCTTCTTTGTCGAGAGCCGCCGCGACGGCGACAATTTTGTGCTTGATGTCACCGGGCATCCCGCGGACCGGACGGTTCCGCGCGGGCCCCTGCGGCTGACCGCGACCGGGGACAATCCGGTCGAATTTTCCCTGAGCCTGAAATGACCCGTCTTGACTTCACCTCGCAGCGCCTGTTCGTCGACGCCCCCTTGAACGAAGGCGCGCGCGTCGAGCTCAGCCGCGAGCAGAGCAATTACCTGTTCAATGTGCTGCGTCTGGGCGAGGGCGCGCGCCTTCTCGTCTTCAACGGCCGCGACGGCGAATGGCGCGCCACCGCCCATCCGGCGAAGAAGACGGCGGCGCTGACCGTGGAGACCCGCACCCGCGAACAGGTTTTGTCGCCCGACATCGACTATCTGTTCGCGCCGCTCAAACACGCCCGGCTCGACTATATGGCGCAGAAGGCGGTGGAAATGGGGGCGCGGCGGCTGCGTCCGGTGCTGACGCGCCGCACCCAGGCGAGCCGTATCAATCTCGAGCGTCTGCGCGCCAACGCCATCGAGGCGGCGGAACAATGCGGCATCATTGCCGTAGCGGAGGTTTGCGCCGAGGAAAAGCTCGAGCGCGCCCTGGACCTTTGGCCCAAGGACCGGCTGCTGATCTTTTGCGACGAGGCGGCGGAGATCGCCGACCCGCTTGCGGCCTTGCGCCAGGCGGGCGCAGGTTTCGAAAAATTCGCGGTGCTGATCGGCCCCGAAGGCGGCTTTGACGACACCGAGCGCGCGCGGCTGCGCGACATGGCGCCGGTCGCCCCGATCTCGCTGGGTCCGCGGGTGCTGCGGGCGGATACGGCGGCGGTGGCGGCCCTCACCCTGGTTCAGGCGGTCCTGGGCGACCTGTGCGGCTGAAACCGGCGCGAGGCTTGCGTCCCGGCGGACGCGACATGATGTCGCCACTTTGTTGCGGTGAAACATAAGCATGAAACGGAGCCTGTCCGCATGATCGCAGTCCAGCGCCGCCTCCTGCTCGCCTGCGCCCTTCTCTGCCCCAGCCTCGGGGCGCCCGCTTTCGCCCAGGAACATGGCCGCATGCGGCTCGAAGCGCGTCCGGGATTGGCCTATGACGCGCGCAGCCTGTTCGCCGCGCCCCTGCCGCCCGCGCCCAGCGCCAATCCGCAGCCCATGCCGCACGCGGTCAACGCCTATGCGCCGGAACAGCATGTGCGGCTGAAGCAGATGAATTTCACCGGCAATCAGTAAACGCAGTCGACGAAAACGCGCTTGATGTCGCCGCGCCAGTCGCTCTTATAAAGCGCGAGCCGCTTGCTCGCGAGGTTTTCGCCCGAAGCCGCGATTTCCTCCAGAGGCGCCAGATAGATCGCCTCGCTGCGGCCGGCCTCATCGAGACGGCCACGCCGTTCCAGCCCTTCCCGGATCATCGGCAGAATTTTGCGCGCGAGATCGAGCAGGCTGACACCCGCCGCCTTCGCCGCCAGACCCTCGCGCGGAACGCTCAAACGCACGGCGGAGCGGTCCTCGTCGGTCCAATGCTTGACCAGATCCCAGGCGGCGGCGCTGGCCTGCGCGTCATAGAACAGGCCGGCGCAGAAGGCGGTGAGGGCGAGAATATGGCTCTTCGGCCCGACATCGGCGCCGCGCATCTCGATATAGCGCTTCAGCCGCACCTCGGGGAAAATGGTCGAGAGGTGATTGGCCCAGTCGGAGATGGTCGCGCGCTCGCCCGGCAGAGCCGCCAGCTTGCCCGCGAGCAAGTCGCGGAACGAGGCGCCGGCGACATCGTGATAAATGTCGCCGCGCTTGACGAAATAGAGCGGCACGTCCAGCGCGTAATCGACATAGGCCTCAAACCCCATGCCCGGCTGGAAGGCGAAGGGCAGCATGCCCGTCCGGGCCGCATCGGTGTCGGTCCAAATCTGCGAGCGCATCGACAGAAAACCGTTGGGCTTGCCGTCGGTGAAGGGGGAGTTGGCGAACAAAGCCGTGATCAGCGGCTGCAGGCTCAGGCCCAGCCGCAGTTTTTCCACCATATCGGCTTCGGAGGCGAAATCGATGTTGGTTTGCACCGTCGAGGTGCGGAACATCATGTCGAGGCCGAGCGAACCGACCTTGGGCATGTAGCGCGCCATAATGTCGTAGCGCTGCTTGGGCATGACCGGCGTCTCGGCGCGCCGCCAGACCGGGCTCATGCCGAGATCGAGAAAGCCGATGCCGCAGCTTTCGGCCGCCGGCGCCAAAGCGGCGAAATGCGCGTCGAGTTCGGCGGCGGTTTCGTGGGTGTTGTCGAAGGGCGCGCCGGAGAGTTCGAACTGGCCGCCGGGCTCGAGCGAAATGGCGCCGCCGCCGACCGGATCGAACAGGCCGATCAACACCCCCTCGTCCTCGATCGGCTCCCAGCCCTGCGCGGCGCGCAAGGACTCGAGCAGCGAACCGATGCCGCAGGCGCAATCGCCCCGTCCGCCATAGGGCACGGGGCGGTCGTCGATCTGGAAGAACGGGATTTTTTCGTGCTCAGTGCCGACGCGGAACGGGCCGTTGGGCTTGCTGCCCGCCTCGAACCAGCCCACCAGTTCGTCGCGCGACGAGATCACGTGTTCATCAATGACGTCGCGGGCCATGAAACTCTTTCGACACGATTAGGGCAGAGCGAGGCGGCGGCGCTCGCTCCAGACGCGCGCAAAGGCGCCGGCAAGCGCCGACGCCCTTGCGCCATGGCCCTTAGATAAAGCGTGGCCGCGATTTGCGCAATCTTGCGGACCGCGCAACCCGCCCCATGCGGCCGAAGCCGTCTTATTTCTTTTTCAGGAGCGCCTTGCCGATCCAGTCGAACAGCGGATTGATCACGCTGCTCACCGCGGCGCCGAGACCGGGCGACAGCGCCGCACGCGCGGCGGCAGGCGCAGCAGCGGCAGGCGCAGCAGCGGCGGCCGGAGCGGGAGCAGGCTTGGGCGCCTCGGCGACGGGCGCCGGAGCGACGGGCGCGACCGCCACGGGCTCAAATGGCTGCGCGGGAGATTCCGGCGCGATGGCCGAGACGGCGGTGTCGACGCCGCGCGCCGCCAGTTCGGCGAAGGCCGTAGCGAAGCCCTTCAGCTTCTCGGCGTCGACTTCGATCTCGGCCGAAACCTTGGCGATCAGGTCTTCGGCGTCATGGGCGAGGGTCGGACCCAGCGACTCGATCGCCGCTTTCGCCTTTTCGAGAGAAAGACCGAATTGCTCGGCGAGTTCGCCGATTTTGCCGCCGTGGGCGGATTCAACAGGGGAAGGTGAGTCAACCATTTGCGTCTCTCGCCGTAGAAGCGGACGTCCGATCTTGAACGCGCGGAAAAATATTAACACAAAATTAAGACTTGACGAGCTTTCGCACGGTAAACGCGGAATTGCGGCGTTTTGTCACACGCCGCCGCTCTCGACAATATCTTGACTCTCCTTGGTCAGGCCACGGGATTTGCCGGCGGGCTTGACCAAAGGTTCCGGCGAAAAACGCGGCCGATCCGGGGGCAGGTACGGCGGCGCGGGACCGCCGGCCTGCTGGATGGCGAGGCGGTCGAGGTCGCGGCTTCGCGCCGCCTCAACGCCTTCGCGAGCGCGCTCGGAATCGCCGGTCAATTCGCACAAAGCCGCTCCGCCAAAGGCGAAGGCGGATTCCAGGGTGTCGCGCAGCTGGAAATCGACGCCGCGCTCGAGCAGGTCGATGGCGTGAATGCGGTCGTAGGCGCGCGCGAAAATTTTGGCGACCGGGAAATGTTCGCGGCACAGGTCGACAATGGCGTTGGCGGTCTGGCGGTCGCCGACGCAGACGGCGATGATCTTGGCCTCGCCGGCGCCGGCGGCGCGCAGCACGTCGAGCCGGCAGCCGTCGCCATAATAGACCTTGAAACCGAATTTGCCGGCGTTGCGGATGCGCTCGACGGAGGTGTCGATCACGGTGACGTCGATGCGCTCGGCGAGCAGCGGCTGCACGGCGATCTGGCCGAAACGCCCGAACCCGACCACCAGGATCTTGCCGCGCCGCGCCTTGGGAATGACCGGCGGCGGCGCCTCGGGCGCGTCCGCCGACGCCGGCTCCGGCGAAAAGCGGGCGACGAGCATATCGGTGATCTTGGCGAGGAAGGGACCGGCGACCATGGCGATGGCGGCAAGCGCCGAGAGCAGGCTGGAATCGGCGCCGGGGATGAGCGCGGTCTGCGCCGCGAGCGGAAAGATGGCGAAGGAGAATTCGCCCGCGGGCGTCAACACGCCCGCTGCGCTCAAAGCCTCGCGGTTCGAAAAGCCGTTGAAGCGGAACAAACCGAACATGATCGCCGTCTTCACCGCAAGCAGCGCCGCCGAGGCGCCGGCGAGCCAGCCGATATGCTCGACCACCAGTTTCTGGTCCACGGACATGCCCACGGACATGAAGAACAGACCCATCAGCAGCCCGCGGAACGGCTCGATATCGGCTTCGAGCTGGTGGCGGAAATTGGACTCGGACAGCAGGATGCCGGCCAAGAAGGCGCCGAGCGCCATGGACATGCCGACGGACTGCATCAGGACGGCGGCGCCGAGCACGATGAGCAGGGCGCTCGCGGTGAGGATTTCGCGCGCCCCCGCGCGCGCCAGCAGCCGGAACAGCGGGTTGAGCGCCCAGTGACCCGCCAGGATGACGAAGGCGAGCGCCGCGAAGGCTTTCGACAGATCGATCAGCGCGTCATGCATGGCGCCGGTGAGCGAGGAGCCGCCGCCGAAAAAGGGAATGGCGGCGAGCAGCGGCGCCACCGCAATGTCCTGGGCGAGCAGCACGGAAAAGGCGCGACGCCCGTAGGTCGTCTGCGCGTCGCCGCGCTCGTCGAGCAATTGCATGGCGATCGCCGTGGAGGAAAAGGCCAGCGCCACGCCGGTCGCCAGCGCGCCGAACGCGCTCAGGCCGAGCAGGCTCCAGGCGGCCAGCCCGATCGGCAGGGCCGTGACGACCATCTGGCTGACGCCGAGCACCATAATGTCGCGGCGCATGGCTTTCAGTCGCGCGGGCTTCAGCGACAGGCCGATCAGGAACAGCAGCAGGACGACGCCGAGCTGCGAAATGTTCAGGATCATGCCGGGCTCCGCGACCAGAGCCAGGCCGGACGGACCGATCACCATGCCGGCGGCGAGATAGCCGATGACGGACCCCAGTCCCGCGAGCCGGAACAAAGGCGCGAAAATCACCGCGGAGGCGAGCAAAATAAGAGTCGGGACGAGAAAGGACTCGCCGGTCAGGTCATGCATGATTTTGTTTTGGGGCGCTGGTCGCGGGCGAATCGCCGCCCCTTCGACTTAGGCGCAGAAGGCGGCGAAACGGGGGCGGCTTGCATGTGTCATGCTTCTGCTTGACACTGGAGCGAAGGCTGCTGAAAAGAGAGGCAACCACGAGGACGATATGAGCCAGAAGCCGACCCTGAAAATCCTGCTGTGCGCGCCGCGCGGTTTTTGCGCGGGCGTCGTCCGGGCGATCAACACCGTCGAACACGCGCTGCGCCAGTTCGGCGCGCCGGTCTATGTGCGCCACGAGATCGTGCACAACCGCTATGTGGTTGAAGGGCTGAAGAAAAAGGGCGCGATTTTCGTCAAGGAGCTCGATGAGGTTCCCGACAGCGGCCAGCCCGTGGTGTTTTCCGCCCATGGCGTGCCGAAGACGGTGCCGAGCGAGGCCGAGCGCCGCAATCTCCTGGCGATCGACGCCACCTGCCCGTTGGTGAAAAAGGTGCATCTCGAAGCCGAACTGCACCATCGCCGCAATCTGAAGATCATTCTGGTGGGCCACAAGGGCCATCCGGAAGTGGTGGGCACCATGGGCCAATTGCCCGAGGGCTCCGTGGTCCTGGTCGAGAGCGCCGAGGATGTCGCGGCTCTGCCGTTCTCGCCAAGCGACAATCTCGCCTATGTCACCCAGACAACCTTGTCGATCGACGACATGTCGGCCGTGGTCGCCGCGCTTCAGGCGCGCTATCCCGACATTGTCGGTCCGCATCGCCAGGACATCTGCTACGCCACCACCAACCGCCAGGCGGCCGTCAAGGCCATCGCCGCCAAGGTCGACGCTTTCGTCGCGGTGGGCTCGCCGAATTCGTCGAACTCGCAACGGCTACGCGAGGTGGCTGAGCGCAGCGGCTGCCCGACCTCGCAGTTGGTCCTGCGGGCCGAAGACATCGACTGGTCGAAGCTCGAAGGCATCAAGTCGCTGGGCGTGACCGCCGGAGCCTCGGCGCCGGAGGTTCTGGTCGAGGAAATCCTCGCGGCCTTCGCCGAAAAATACGAGCTGGACATCGAAACGGTCACGACCGCCACCGAAGATGTCTCGTTCCCGCTGCCGCGCCAGCTCCGCGAAGAGGTCGCCTGACTCTGGCAAGGCGCTTGCAGGGCTCGCAGACCATGCGATCCCGGGGAGGCCGCCTTGTCGATTTTCGCGCAACTCGATCCAGGGCTTGGGCTGATCCGCCATGTCGCCTTGCTGGCGGAAGGCGCCCGGCCCGAGCCGGATGAACTCGACCTGCTGTCGCAACAGGTCGAGGCGGGTTTTCTGCTCGACATCCCGCCCGAAAGCCTCTGGCCGGAGTTTTCGCGCGCCCTGATGGGCCGCGCGCCCGGACGCATGCTGCATTATCTCGAGGAGATCGGGGCGCTGGAGCAGTTTCTGCCCGAGGTCGCCGCGCTTTATGGCGTGCCGCAACTGGCCGCCGAACCCGCCAGCGTCGACATCGGCGATCTCATTGAAACCGCGCTGGACGAGGCGGCGAAAATCTCCGCGCCCCTCGCCGTGCGCTTCGCGCTGCTGGTCAAGGATGTGGGCAAATCGGATTCGCCGCGCGAACATTGGCCCGCGCATTATCGCCACATCGAGCGCGGCGCGCCGCGCCTGCTCGCGCTCGCCGAACGCCTCGACGCGCCCCAGGACTGCCGCGACCTCGCGCTGCAGGCCCTGCACGAATGCGAGCGCGCGCAAAAAATCTCGCGGATGCGCGCGGGACCGCTCGCCATGCTGCTGGAGCGCAACGGCGCCTTCGACGCGCCGGAGCGTTTCGAGAATTTCTTGAGCGTCTGCGCCTGCGACTATCGCGCCTATCCCGGCCGCGCCGGCGCGCCCTGGCCCAAGGCGCGGCTGATCGACGCGGCGCTTCAGGCCTGTCGCGAACTCGACGCGCCGCCGCAAAACATCGAGGCGCTGCGCGAGGCGCGCGCCGCCGCGGTGGCGCTGGCGCTGGATTCCTGCGGCGAGCGATAATTCCTCGGCGATTTGCGCAGGCGCGATTTCCCCTCCGCGGAGACATGGGTCATTTTTGACATCGCGCATATTCTGGGCCGAAAACCGCGCACACTTTTCGGGAATATGCGCTAAGAGCACCGCCAGAGTTCAACTCCCTAAGGCTCCCATGTCCCACGATCATTCCAGCGAACATCCCTTCGACGCCTTCAACATTCTCATCAAGACCATGCCGGGGCCGTCGGCCCAGGCCGTCGCGGCGGTGCGCGCCCGCGACGCGCAGCTGACGAAA
The DNA here is from genome assembly GCF_025961575.1 of Rhodoblastus acidophilus. Classification (GTDB taxonomy): domain Bacteria; phylum Pseudomonadota; class Alphaproteobacteria; order Rhizobiales; family Beijerinckiaceae; genus Rhodoblastus; species Rhodoblastus acidophilus_C. The sequence goes on from NZ_JAOQNX010000016.1 coordinate 65,684, forward strand.
CCGCCAGGCGCGCTCGGCCGCCTGGAAGAGATCGTCGAGCATCTCGCCGCCTGGCAGGACAAGGAAAAGCCCACAGTCGACCGCCCCACTGTGGTGGTGTTCGCCGGCAACCACGGCGTGACCAAGCAAGGGGTTTCGCCTTTCCCCGCCAGCGTCACCGAGCAGATGCTCAAAAATTTTTCGGCGGGCGGCGCGGCGGTCAACCAGATCTGCGCGACCTGGGGCGCCGGCCTCAAAGTGTTTGAACTGGCGCTGCAAATCCCCACCAAGGATTTCACCGAGGCTCCCGCGCTCGAGGAGCGCGAATGCGCCGGCACCGTCGCCTTCGGCATGGAGGCCATCGCCGGAGGCGCCGATCTGCTGGCGTTCGGCGAAATGGGCATCGGCAACACCACCGCCGCCGCCGCCATTTATCACGCGCTCTATGGCGGCAAGGCGTCGGACTGGGTCGGGCGCGGCACCGGCCTCGACGACGAGGGTTTGAAGCGCAAGGCCTCGGCGGTCGAGCGCGCCGTCGCGCTGCACAAGCCCGAGCTCACCACGCCCTGGGAAGTGCTGCGGCGCCTAGGCGGACGCGAGATCGCCGCCATGGCCGGCGGCATTCTGGCGGCGCGCATGGAGCGCATTCCCGTCCTGCTCGACGGCTATGTCGCCTGCTCCGCCGCCGCCGTCCTGCACGCCATCGACCCCACGGCGCTGGACCATTGCCTCGCCGGCCATCTGTCGCCCGAAGGCGCGCATGCCGAGGTGTTGCGCCGTTTCGGCAAAAAGCCCCTTCTCGACCTGGGCATGCGCCTGGGCGAAGGCTCGGGCGCGGCCATGGCCATGGGCATTGTGAAGGCCGCGGTCGCCTGCCACCGCGACATGGCGACTTTTGCGTCGGCCGGGGTCGACAACAAGGACTGAAAAATCCGGCGACCGCTTGCGGTCGCCGACCTCTTTTCGCCGACGCAAAATTGTCCGAAGATGCGGCGGGGATGGGAGGCGATCATGAGCCACGCGACCGCACACGCGAACGGCGAGGCCTTGTTGTTCCAACAGCCATTCGCGGCGCCGCTGTCGCAAATCCAGCGGGCCGCGACCTGAGATGTCGGACGTTCATCCCACAGCGGCGCCGAACGCCGCTCCCGCGTGGGCCATAAAAGTGCGCGCCGTCTTGAACGGCGCCGTTTTCGATTTCCCCGGCGGCCCGAAGGTGTTGAAGGCCGCCTGGGTGATCAACTTTCAGAAGGCCGGGAGTTTTCCGGTCTATCTGCTCATGCTGTGGCGTTACCAGAACGCCACCGACGCCGCCTGGATCTACGCCGCCATGCATGGCGGCTACGGCCTGGTCTGGCTGCTCAAGGCAAACGCCTTTCCGGACCCGAGCTGGGAGCCCAGGGTGACGCTCGGCGGCGCAATAAACATGTTCGCCGGGGTTTTAGCCTGGTATTGGGTCATCGGATGGCTGTTGATTTCGGCCAATACGACGCCGGCCTATCCCTTGCCGATCAATGCCTGGTTCTGCCTCTGCGTGAGCCTGTGCCTCCTCGGCTGCGCGATCATGATCGCGGCGGACGCTCAGAAATTCTTCACCTTGCGCCTCAAACCGGGGCTGATCACGGACGGCATCTTCCGTTATGTCCGCCACCCCAATTATCTCGGCGAGATCATGATCTACGGCAGTTTCGCGCTGATGGTCTGGCATTGGCTCGCCTTCGCCATCCTGGCCTGCGTCTGGCTGGTCCTGTTCGCCTCGAATATGGCGATGAAGGAGGCGAGCCTGTCCCGGCACGCGGGATGGGCGGACTACCGCAAGCGCAGCTGGTGGCTCTTCCCGGGCGTCTTCTAGAGCATTTCGAGCGAAGCGAATGCCGGTTCGGGCGAAGACAATGAGTCGAAAAAGAACGAGAGCGCGTTCGGCGAACGGGAGTTCCGAACGCGCGCTAAAAGCTTGACCCAGGCGGGGAACTTTTGCCGCCCGGCGCCGTATCTGCGAAAAGGGAATTCGCATGGAAACCAAAGCGCAGGATACAGACGCGCGGATTTGCGTGACTTTGGCGGAACCGGACCTGACGGCGCTCGACGCCTGGCGGGAAAGACAGCCTGATACGCCGGAACGGGTCGAAGCGCTGCGGCGGTTGGCGGTTCGGGCGCTGCGCGAACTCGGAAGCTCCGACACGATCGCGCTCGAAGATTTGAATGCCTCAAATGATGAATGAGCGGCGAACCGAAGCCCGCCGCACTAAAAGGAGAAAGGCTCAGCCGCCGAGTTTGGCCATCAGCGCGTCGGAAATCTCGAAATTGGCGTAGACGTTCTGCACGTCGTCATTGTCTTCGAGCGCGTTGATCAGCTTGAGGATCTTTTCGCCGGCCTCGTCGTCGACCGCAATATTGTTCTGCGGTTTCCAAACCAGTTTGGACGACGTGGGCTCACCGAATTTCGCCTCCAGCGCCTTGGTCACTTCCGCCAGACCTTCGAGGCTGGTGGTGATCTCGTGGCCGTCCTCATCGCTGGCGACATCGTCGGCGCCGGCTTCGATCGCCGCCTCCATCATCGCGTCCTCGCTCGCGGCCTTGGCGTCGTATTGGATCAGGCCGACATGGTCGAACATGAAGGAGACCGCGCCGGTTTCGGCCAAAGCGCCGCCCGCCTTAGTGAAATAGGAGCGCACTTCGCCCGCGGTGCGGTTGCGGTTGTCGGTGAGCGCCTCGATGATCACGGCGACGCCGCCCGGGGCATAGCCCTCATAGCGCACCTCGTCATAGTTTTCGGTGTCGCCGCCGGCCGCCTTCTTGATGGCGCGCTCGATATTGTCCTTGGGCATGTTTTCCGCGCGAGCCGCCAGAACGGCAAGGCGCAGGCGCGGGTTCATCGCGGGATCGGGCATGCCCATCTTCGCGGCGACGGTGATTTCGCGGGCCAGCTTGGAGAAGATCTTGGAGCGGATCGCGTCCTGCTTCCCCTTCTTGTGCATGATGTTTTTAAATTGACTATGGCCGGCCATCTTTGTCCCTGATCTCTGTGGAAAGCGCCCGGCGGAGAAACGGGCGGAAAATCGACCGCGCCTTATAAACGCGCGCGAAGAGCCTGAAAAGGCGCCCCGGTTGCGGCGCAATGACGTGCGAAGAAAAAATTAAACGTCCGGCAGCGCCTGCGCCAAAAGGCCGCCGACCCGAACGGGCTCGACGCGTTTCGCCAGACCATCCGCGCCGGTCTCGACAAACAGGCCGCACAGGGTCGCGGGGCCGTCGGCCGGCTCGAACCGCGACCCCGGCGTCTTGCGAATAAACCGCCGGATCGGCTCGTCCTTGTCCATGCCGATCACGGAATCATAGTCGCCGGTCATGCCGGCGTCGCTCTGGAACGCCGTGCCATGCGGCAGGATGCGCCAGTCCGCCGTGGGCACATGGGTGTGCGTGCCCACCGCCAGGGAGACGCGTCCGTCGACGAAATTGCCCAGCGCCTGCTTCTCGCTCGACGCCTCCGCATGAAGGTCGACGATGATGGCGTCGGCGGCCTGCCCCAGCGGGCACGCCGACAATTCCCGCTCGAGCGCGGCGAAAGGATCGTCCATGGCGTCCATGAACACGCGGCCGAGCACGCTGACCACCAGCACGCGGGCGCCGGCTTTGGTCTCGTAGAGCCACGCGCCTTTTCCCGGCGTTCCCGGCGGATAGTTGATCGGGCGCAGCACATGCGGCGCGCGCTCGATGAAGACCAGGGCTTCGCGCTGGTCGAAGGAATGGTTGCCGAGCGTGACGCAATCCACCCCGGCGTTCAGAAAGTCATGGGCGATATGTTCGGTGAGGCCAAAGCCTCCGGCGGCGTTCTCGCCATTGGCGACGACGAAATCGAGCTTGAGCTTGTTGCGCAGGACCGGAACATGTTCCGAAATCGCGTTCCGGCCAGCGCGGCCGATCACGTCGCCGATGAAGAGAAGCCGCATCTGTCTCCCATGAAATTCAGAATGTCTTTTTCGGTTACCACGAAATCGAGGGGCGCGTCGTGTTTTTCCATCGGCAGTTTTTCCGCCTGCTGCCGCGAAAAGGCGAGCCCTCCAGCCGCCAGAAATCTGTCGTCGGCCCGCAGGCGCGCGAGAGTCGCATCATAATAGCCGCCGCCAAATCCCAGCCGCCCGCCAGCGTCGTCAAAGGCGAGCAGCGGCGCCAGCAGAATTTTGGGCGTGATTTCCGCGCCCTCTGGCGCGGGCTCGCTCAGGCCGAAACGCCCGCCGACCAGCGGGTCGCCGGGACGCCACAGGCGAAACGCGAGCGGCGTGGCTTTTTCCGCGGCGCAAGGCAGCAGGGTGGGAAAACCCATTTTGACCAGGAGCGCCAGCAGGGGAGCACAATCGAGTTCGCCCGGAAGCGCGCGGTAAAGAGCAATTGGGGTTTCGGCCGGCGGCAAGCCGACTTTCTGGACGAGGCGCGAAAGAAAAGGCGAAGCCGTCTCGGCTATGGCGAGGGCCGCCGTCTGCGCATGGTCCGGCGGAATCGACGCGCGGACCTGCTTGAAGAGCGCCCGCAGCTCAGCTTTGGCGTTTCCGCGCCCCACTGGCGTCGGGCTGAGCGGGGAATGCTCCGGATCATTCCCAATCACGAGACAATCTCGAAAGAGATAAGAGTCGCCATCGTCATCCCGGCCATCCACGCGGCGCTGCAGCGCGAAGCCTCGCAGGATTTTCCCCTGCATCTCGGCGTGGATGCCCGGCAAAAGGCCGGGCATGACGTGCGTGTTGGCATTTAACCCGCAGACGTAACCGGAAACGGCGAACAGCCATGCCGCATGCGGCGAGGCGAAAAACAGTGCGGGCCACAAAAGCCGTGGGACGGATCCCGGGTACCTACAAAGTAGGTGGGCGCCGTGTATCCAAGTCCACGGACAAGGACAGGGACAGCTCCCTAGGGGATCGTAAGGCCCCGGGGAAATATCCTCACGCACCCCGCAGCGCCGCACGCATAATTTAGGGCGCCTCGGCAGTTGGCGCCATGGAAAAGTTCGCAAATTCTGCGACTCGCCGCGCACATGTCGAGCTCGCCCGACCCGGCGCGGCGCCGACGGATCACCGGCGGCGCCAGGGCAGCCGCACGCGCCAGCGGCGACGCCGGCGTGGGGGATCGGACGCCTGGGGCGCGTCGGGCGCGTCAGGCTTGACGACCAGGCTCAGGCAATCGACGTCGTCGGTCTCGCCCCAACCGAAACACCGCTGCTCCACCACCTCAAGCCCGCTCTTGATCGCGTAGTCCTTGAACAGCCCCGGAGGCATGAAGCAGCGCCAGCTCGGATTGGCCTTGTAGTCGCCGCCCGGATTTCCCGGATAATTGGAATGGTGCAGCAGGGCCATGCCGCCGGGGCGCAGGATTCGCCTGAACTCCCTGAGATAGGAATAGACGATCTCATGGTCGAAATGCACCATGGCGTCGTAGCAGAACACGGCGGTGACGGAGCCGCTGTCGATCTGGTGGAGATCGACGCCGTTGTTGACGATGAACCGGAAATTCTTGAGGCCGGCGAAACGTTTTTGGCAGAGCTCGATGTTTTCGGGGACCAGGTCGACCAAAATCTTCTGGTTCGGCCAATCCCGCATCTGCCAGCTGTGCCGGCCGCGGCCACAGGCCAGCTCCACCACCACCGAGGAATCCAGGCGGTCGAACATTTCACGGAACGGGTGCTTGCCACCTAACTCCCAAAAGATGTTCACCCATTCTTCCGCGCCCTGATAATAGTCCTCGTCGTCATTCCAGTCGCGCCTGAGAATGTCGGCTTTTTCGACAGCGGCTTTCGTCAATTCCATCAAAAAATCTCCAAACGTGAATCACTTATACAAAAAAACCCGCCGGCGAAAAACCGGCGGGCCAATGGATCAGGCGTCCAGGATCAATTGTCGAGGAACGACCGCAATTTTCGGCTGCGGCTGGGATGCTTGAGTTTGCGAAGCGCCTTGGCCTCGATCTGGCGAATGCGTTCGCGCGTCACCGAGAACTGCTGCCCGACTTCTTCCAGCGTGTGATCGGTATTCATGCCGATGCCGAAGCGCATGCGCAGCACGCGCTCCTCGCGCGGGGTGAGCGAGGCCAGCACGCGCGTCGTGGTTTCGCGCAAGTTCGACTGGATCGCCGCGTCGATCGGCAGGATCGCATTCTTGTCCTCGATGAAATCGCCGAGGTGCGAATCCTCCTCGTCGCCGATCGGGGTTTCGAGCGAGATCGGCTCCTTGGCGATCTTCAGCACTTTACGCACCTTCTCCAGGGGCATGGCGAGCTTTTCGGCCAATTCCTCCGGCGTCGGCTCGCGGCCGATCTCGTGCAGCATCTGCCGCGAGGTCCGAACGATCTTGTTGATCGTCTCGATCATATGCACGGGAATGCGGATGGTGCGCGCCTGATCAGCAATCGAGCGGGTGATCGCCTGACGAATCCACCAGGTCGCATAAGTCGAGAATTTGTAGCCGCGCCGGTACTCGAACTTGTCCACCGCCTTCATCAGGCCGATGTTGCCTTCCTGAATGAGGTCGAGGAATTGCAAGCCGCGATTGGTGTATTTCTTGGCGATGGAGATGACGAGACGCAGGTTGGCCTCGACCATTTCCTTCTTGGCCTGACGGGCCTCGCGCTCGCCCTTCTGCACCATGTGGACGATCTTGCGGAACTCCTGGATTTCCAGGCCGGTTTCCGTGGCGAGCGCATGGATTTCGCTGCGCAGCTCGTGGATCTCGTCCTTGGAGGCCGCCACCAGCTCACGCCAGCCGCGCGCGCCCAATTTCGAGATGCGCAGCACCCATTTCGGATCGAGCTCCGCGCCATGATAGTTGCGGAAGAAATCGTCGCGGGCGACGCCATAGCTTTCGGCGAGCCGCAGCAGCTTGGTCTCCAGCCCGATCAGGCGGCGGTTGATGTCATAGAGCTGCTCGACCAGCGCGTCGATGCGGTTCTGGTTGAGCGACAGCGACTTGACGTCGGTGACGATCTCCTTCTTGAGCGTCTTGTACTTGCGCTCCTGGGCCGGGGTGAGCTGCTCGTTCTTGAGCTTGTTCTCGACATTCTGGTCCTGCAGCCGGCGCAGCTTTTTGTAGGCGTCGGCGACGCGGTCGAACGTCTCCAGAACCTTGGGCTTCAGCTCGGTTTCCATGGCGGAAAGCGACACGGAATTCTCCATGTCGTCTTCCTCGTCGAAATTCTCGCCCTGGATCGGCGGTTCGTCCTCGAGCCCAGCCGGGGGATTGCGGGGCGCCGTGGACGGAGCTTCGCCCTCCTCTTCGGCGTCCTCCTCGCCGGCCGCGCCGCCCTTGCCCTCGGGACCGGCATAGGTCGCTTCGAGGTCGATGATCTCGCGCAGCAACACCTTGCTGTCGACGAGTTCGTCGCGCCAGATGATGATGGCCTGGAAGGTGAGCGGGCTCTCGCACAGGCCGGCGATCATCGCCTCGCGCCCGGCTTCGATGCGCTTGGCGATGGCGATTTCGCCCTCGCGCGACAAAAGCTCCACCGAGCCCATTTCGCGCAGATACATGCGCACGGGGTCGTCGGTGCGGTCGGCGGGTTCGGACGAGCGGGTGGCGACAGCGCGCGAGGTCGGCGCGGCCTCGGTCAGTTCGCCGGCTTCGGCCTCCTCCTCCTCGGCGGCCCCCTCTTCCTCGGCCTCTTCGGCGTCATCGCCCTCGATGACGTTGATGCTCATTTCATTGAGCATCGCATAGACGTCCTCAATCTGGTCGGAAGAGACTTCTTCCGAGGGCAGAACGGCGTTCAATTCGGCATAGGTGACGAAACCGCGTTTTTTCGCGGTCTTGATCATGCGCTTGACGGCGGCGTCCGACAGATCCAGCAAGGGGCTGTCGGCGACATCGGCAGCGGCCTCGCCCTCGGGTTTCGCGTCGTCTTTCTTGGCCATATGGCGACTCCAGAATTTTCTGCGTGGCCCGACGACCCAAGCCGCGGGCGGGCGCCAAAGAAAGCGCCAATCGAGCCTGCTCGCGCTCCTCGATGTGAGAAACGCGGACAAGCTCAAGAATTCATCGTCGGCGTCCCAACCGGGTTGAGTCGCCCTTGTCTTCAGGTTGCGCGGAAAGTTTTAAGGCCCGCTTAACCAAACCATTTCGCACGGCGCCGACTCTGGCGTCAGACATTTTTCTCTTCGCGACCCGAGGATGCGCCGAACCCTTCAATCGTCGCCTCCACGCCCTCGAGCGCCGAAAGTTGCGCCTTGATATCCGCAAGAGCGGCGAAATTGGCGTCGCTCGGCGCGCTCGCCAGCACCGCCTCCGCCTGCCGCAATTCCCTATTTAGCGCGCGCTGCTTGCGATGCAAGGCCAGAGCCTGCCGCAAAACCTCGTCTGCGTCATTTTCGTGGGCGCTTCGCCTTACGCACCACAATGTCGAAAGTGTGGCATTGCTGGCCAAGCTCTCGAAAAAAGCCTCGAATCCTCGGGCGCCGAGCTTTTCCCTCAGCGTTTCCGGCGACATGTCGGGCTCGGCCAGCCCCAGCAGCGCGTCGCACAATTTCGCCCCCGCCGCGCCGGCAAAATCAAGCCGGGCGAGATCCTCGGCATGGCGGACGATCAGATTGGGATGATTGACCAACAGCGCGAGAATGAGGGTTTCGCGCGGCGCCGGCGCCTCCTTGGGCGGCGAGAACAGGCTTGATTGCAACAGCGCGGAGCTGGCGACCGGCGCGCGCGCTCCTGGACGCTGCGCCCCACCGCCGCCCCGCCGGGCGACGAATGGTTCGCGCCGCGCGCGTCCGAACAATTGAAACTGCCGGTCGCGAAAATCGTCGAGATAGTGGCGGCGCAAAACCTCGTCGCGAATCTGCCCGGCGCAATCGCGCAGCCGCCGCTCGAAGGCGGCGCGGCGCTCGGGCGTATCCAGCGGCTGCGCCTCGGCTTCGCGGGCAAAAATCATCTCCGACATCGGCTTGGCCGCGGCCAAAACCGCCTCGAGCGCGGCGGCGCCGCCGGTCCGGGCGAGATCGTCGGGGTCCTGCCCCTCGGGCAAAAGCGCGAATCGCAGACTTTTGCCCGGCCCGATCAACGGCAGCGCAGTTTCGACGGCGCGGAACGCCGCCTTTCGCCCGGCGCGGTCGCCGTCGAAGCAGAGAATCGGCTCCTCCGCCATTTTCCATAGGAGCTCGCATTGCTCCGGCGTCAGCGCCGTCCCAAGCCCGGCCACGACATGGTCGAGCCCCACCATGCTCATGGCGATGACGTCGACATAGCCCTCGACGGCGATCACGGTTCCCCGCTCATGCGCCGCCTTGCGAGCGACATGCAGGTTGTAGAGGTTAGCCCCCTTGTGGAACAGCGGGGTCTCCGCCGAATTCTTGTATTTCGGCTGGATCTCCTTGCTCATCGCCCGCCCGCCGAAAGCGATGACTTTTCCGGCGCGGTCACAAATCGGGAACATCACGCGGTCGCGAAAGAAATCGTAGGGGACGGCGATCCCCTCGCCATGGGTGAGCAGGCCCGCCTCCTTCATCACCTCGGCGTCGCAGCCCTTTCCGGCGAGATAATCGCGCAAGGCAAAACGCTCATTGGGCGCATAGCCGAGCCGAAATTTTTTGCGCGCCTCTTCAGAAATACCGCGCTCCGCCAGATAGGCGCGCGCCCTGCTTCCCGCGCTGCTGCGCAGAACTTTCTCGAAAAAATCGGCGGCGAATTCGAGCGCTTCCAGGTGAGTCGCGCGTTTCTTTTCGGCGGCGGCGCTTTCCACCGTCTCCACCGGCAGGGAGAGGCCGGCGAGACCGGCGAGCTGCTCCACCGCTTCGGGAAAGGGCAGGCCTTGCGTCTCCATCACGAATTCAAAGATGTCGCCATTCTTGCCCGCGGAGAAATCGAAAAACTGCCCCTTCTGGTCGTTCACATAGAAGGACGGGGTTTTTTCGGCGGTGAACGGCGACAGGCCGCGCCATTCCCGGCCCTGCTTCTTCAGCCGAACGCGCTGGCCCGCGACCTCCGACATGGGAAGCCGCGCCCGGATCTCGTCGAGAAAGGAGGGCGTGAATTTCATCTTTAGGTCAGATTGCTCGCCTAACTGACATGGAATCGTCCCATTCCGCATGCAAGGCGCGCGGAAAATTGTCGCCGCTATCCACAGGGCGGCCAGCCAACGAAAGCCATATGGACCTTCCCCGGACCTTTGACTAGAGAACTCGCGCCCTAACCGGGGCGCCAACCCTATGAGACGCCATGCGCCTGCTTGCCAAATTCGCCGAGATGAAGAAACAGGGCGAGAAAATCGCCACCATGACCGCCTATGACGCCCCGCAGGCGCGGGCGCAGCAAGCGGCCGGCATCGACGCCATCCTGGTCGGCGACAGCGTCGGCGTGAACATTTTGGGCTACGCCAGCGAGCGCGAGGTGACGCTCGCCGACATGATCCACCACACCGCCGCCGTCCGCCGCGGCGCGCCCGACACTTTTATTTATTCGGACCTGCCCTTCGCCACCTACGACACGCCGGACCAGGCGGTGAAGAGTGGGCTGGCCCTGCAAAAGGCCGGCGCCAATGCGGTCAAATTCGAGGGCGCGCATGCCGAAATCGTGCGGGCGCTGATCGGCGCCGGCGTGCCGGTCTGCGGCCACATCGGCTACGAGCCGCAAACCGGCGAGCGCCGCGTCCACGGCAAGACGATCGCCGAGGCCGAGCGCCTGCGCGCCGAGGCGAAGACGCTGGATGAAGCCGGCGTCTACATGCTGGTGCTGGAGCTGGTGCCGGCCGAACTCGCCGGGATCATCAGCAAGGAGATCAAGGCGGCGACGATCGGCATCGGCGCGGGGCCGGGAACCGACGGACAGGTGCTCGTCTTCCCCGACGTGCTCGGCTACACCGAGCGCAATTTCAGGCACAACAAGCGCTACGCCGAAGTCGGATCGGCCATGGAATCAGCGACCGCGTCCTATGTCGCCGACGTGAAACAGGGGATTTTCCCGACCACGTCCAATTGCGCCGTCATGCCGCCGGAGGTGCTGGCGCAGCTCTGCAAAAAGGCGGGGTAAAAGCTCCCTCGCCCCGCTCTAGCGGGGAGAGGGCGGGGGGTGAGGGGCTGGGGCGGTGGCTTCAGCGTCCTCAGGAAAGATCGCGCCCTATCCTCTCCCCGCGGGCGAACCGCCCGGCCAAAACCGCCAGAACGCCCGCACCGGCTCGAACTGGAACCGCACCCTGTGCGCGCCAGGAGGCAGCCGCACCGCCCGGAACATCATGTTCGCCTTCAAAAGCTCGGCCTCGACGCCATCGACATAAACCGCCTGCCAGTTCTGCCAGACATCGTTGAGCACGAGGAATCCCCCGCCCGCAGGCGCCGTCGCGTCGACATCGACAAAGGTGTTTTCGTAAGTGACGATCCGCGCCGCGCCGGCCTCGCCGCCGGGCTCCGTCTGGCACAGGCCGAGCCGCGCGCAATCCGCCCGATCCAGCAGCACATTCTTGCGATAATCGAGATCGGGCACGCCGCCCTTCTCCGCCAGCGCGGCGAAATCGGCGACAACAGCCCGCCCGGGCGCCAGCACGCGCGGCAGCGCGTCCTTGTTCTCGTAGATAAAGGCGTCGGCGGTCTGCTTCACCAGCGGCAGATCGCCCGGCTTGAGCGTCGTGTCGATCTGCTCGGCGGGCACGCCGGTGGCGATCCAGCGCAAGCCGAACAGATTGGCCATCGGCGATTTGTAGGAGGGGAAGGCCGGCGAGAACACCCGTTGCTCCGGCACGGCGACATGGTCATTGGCCCGGGTCACATCGATAAACGTCTGCAGACGAATCGGATTGTAACCGAGGTCCATATCGAATCCGTGGGTCAGCCCGGCGTTCGGCCAATGGAAGTCGATGGCGGCCAATTCCACGCGGTCGCGGCGGTCGCCGCCGTTCTCGGCCAGCTTTGCCTTCAGGAACAGAATCGTCTCGTTCCGCGTCGCCTCGCGCAGCACGTCATAGGTTTGCGGCGGCAGCGCCGTGGACTGGTTCGGCGCATTGTTGATCGACAGATCGAAGGTAAGCGGCAGGCCGATCAGCAGCAGCCCCAGCACCGGCCGCCCCGGCATTTTGCGCGCGAGAAACAGCCCGCCGAACGCCAGAGCAAAGCACACCAGCGCAAAACCGACCGCCCAAAGCGCCTCCGCATGGCCCTTGGCCAGCGCCACCCCGACGCAGGCGAGCAGCACCGCGCCCAGCAGCGCAAAGCCCAGGCGCGCCCGCCGCGCGTCAGCAGACGCGCGCAAAAATTCGGAAACGCAGAACCCGCCGAGCACAGCGGCGAAGGCGCCGATCTGAAACGTGGCGTCCGCCGGGCGGCGGAACAGATTGGCCCCGGGCACGTCGAACAGAGCCGGAAACACCGGCGTGTACTTGCCAATGGCGTAGACATACATGGCCAGCAGCGCGCCGAAGAAAAACAAGGCCGGCCCCCGGAAAACCCAGCCGCGCCCCACCCCGAACACCAAAAGCGCCGCCACCGGCAGCGCGCCAAAATAAAGCTCGCCCATGTTGCGGGCGATGTAGAGGCCGGTCTCGCCCCAACCCGGGGAGGGCGGCCCCCAGAAGGCGGACAGCGGCCCATGCACGTCAAACAGATTGGCGACAAAGGCGGTCAGGACGGAGGCCGGATGCAGCGAGCCGCGCATCGCCCCTTCCAGCGTGATCTCGGAGCGATTGGATTGCTCCGCCAGCGCAATGGTCCACAAAAGCGCCGGCCCCGCGACGACCAGCCCGACCAGCGTGCCGCCCGCCAGCGGCAAAAACATGCGCGCAAACCGCCGGCCCACGGACAGCCCGTCCCCCTGCGACGCAAACCCGCGGTAGAGCACGAAGGCGGCGAGCACCAAACAAAACAGCCAGCCGATCTGGTCGCGCCCCAACACCATGAAGGCGGCGAACAGCCCGGCGACCGCGCCCCACAGGAACGACGCCCGATCCAGCGCCCGGTTCAGCGCCCAGAACGCCAGCGGAAACCACGAAAAGCTCAGGATTTGCCCGGTGTGCTGGATGCGCCAGGCCGCCGAACCGCCGTAAGCAAAAGCCAGCGCCGCCACCAGCCCGCCGGCCGCGAAAAACCCCTTGTCGCGGAAATAGAGCATCCAGCCGATGCCCCCAAGCGTCAGCATCAAAAAGGCGACGCCATCGGCCTGCTGGAAATTCGGCTCGGGGACCAACACGGCCAGCGCCAGATAAAGCGGCGCAAAAATCAGGCTTTGCGGGTCGGCGATCTGCGGCATGCCCGCAAAAACATTGGGCGTCCACCAGGGCGCCGCGCCGCGATGCAGGGAATGAGCGAGGAAGGACAGTTGCGGCTGGAAATGCGCCTTGGCGTCCCAGGGGATGGTGACCTGTCCCGACACCCACGGCCAGCACAGATAAAGGCTGGCGGCGCAGAAAATCACAATCGAGGCGAAGAAGACCCGAAGGGGCTCAGTTTTCGGCGGAGGGGGGAACGTCGACATCAAGGAAATGGCCTGCCCTGTCGCGCTTGGTGGCGAGATAATGGATGTTCTGCGGCGTCGGCCGGCCCTGGATGCGCTGGTCGCTGACCTCCAGCCCGGCGGCGCGCAAAGCCTCGATCTTTTTCGGATTGTTGGTCATCAGCCGCACGCGGGTCACGCCCAGGAGGTCGAGCATGCGCGCGGCATAGCCGAAGCGGCGCTGGTCCAGCCCGAACCCTAAAATTTCGTCGGCGTCATAGGTGTCATGCCCCTTGGCCTGCAAGCCGTAAGCGCGCACCTTGTTGGCGAGCCCGTTGCCGCGCCCCTCCTGGTCCAGATAGAGAATGACGCCGCCGCCATTCTCGGCCATGAATTTGGCGGTGTGGCGCAACTGGTCGCCGCAGTCGCATTTCAGCGAGCCGAACAGATCGCCGGTCAGACAGGCCGAATGCAGCCGCACATGCACGGGGCCGGACAGATCGGGATCGCCGACAATCACCGCCGCCTGGTCCCTCAACCCCTCGCCGCCGCGAAACACGGCGATCTCGGAATGCGGCGCGCCCTCAAGCGGCACAGGCGCCCGCCCGATCAAACGCAAGGACGTGATTTTTCGCGCGCGAAAAGCGCGGATGTCACAGCCGGCGACCTCATTCAGCCCCGCGACCGGCGCCTCCAGTTTGATGAGAATCGCGGCGGGCAGCAGATGGGCGAGACGCAGCAGATCGAGCGCCGCCTCCTCCCCCGGCACAGCCTTTTGGACCGGCGCATCGATGCGCGCGTCCTCGTCCAGGATCAGCGCGGTGATGCGCTCGATGTCGATCTTTTGCAGAGCGATCAGCCCCGGCCCGTCGCGCTCGACGCCCAACCGTCCGAGCCGCTGCATGGTGAGGATCAGCCGCGCCCCACCAATCCTGTCCAGAACGTCCGCCGCGTGCGCATCCAATTGCTCGGCGGGATAGACCAAAATCTTTTGCGCGCCCTCGACCAGCACGACGGGCCGTCCGGCGCGCAATTCCGCGACGCCGCGCTCGACGGAGACGGTAGAACTTTCGTTCGCCGGAAACAGACCGGAAATATCGTACAACGCGCGGAACTCCGAAGGCGGTGGCGCCGCTTACATAATGCCTTCAGCGGCAGAGGGCCAGCCTCAAGCGGGGCGAGGCCCTGAGCGCGGCGAAAAGTGAACCCGCCGCGGTCAAATTTTCGGGGTGAAAACGCGGCCGCCACACGATTTTGTTCCTGTTTTGTTTTCACGTGAAACATTTTCAACACGCAGAATCAGTTCAACTTATTGTTCTAAAGCCATGAATCCGGCGCACTTACCCCAAAACCGCCGCGCTACATCTTGTATGCAACCGCTGACGTGCATGCGCGAAAATCGACGTTTTTTGACGTTTTTTGACACGAAATTCGCAAGAATCGCGCAAATTTTCACTGTTTTTGCGTCACGCCTCACAATCTTAAGTTGAAATTCGCGGGCGCCCCAAAAATCAAGCGCTCCACGAGAACGAGACTTTCGCCTCAGCCACGCACCCCGAAGTCGTCATGGCCGGGCGTCGTCCCGGCCATCCACGCCGCCCCGCAACTGAGCCCCTTTCAGGTTGGCGCGGTCCTCATGCGCGGACAGCCTCACGCCCCAATCGCCAACCAGTTCTCCGCGATGACGCCGAGATATGAGCGCGCCATCACCGCTCATCCCGCTCGGCCTGCTCATACGCGTCTCGCCCTTCCGCCATGAAGTCCGGCGAGAATTTCTCGAATTTTTCGAGCACGCCGGCCAGCGAACGGCGCGCCGGCCGAATGCGAATCTCGTCCCCAACCCGTTCAATCTCGACCTCAAGATCGCTACGCTTATAAGCAAGCCCCGCCGGGATGCACGACGACCGGAGCGGATTGCCGGCGTAATCGTCGCCCCCAGTCACCGTCCAGACCTCGCCCCGCTTCATTGGTCCTTCCAATCGGAGACCGCGTCAATAAACGCCTTGTCGTCACGCGGATGGGCGCTCGCTGAAACCGCGAGGGACTGCCGATGTGCCTCGGACCAGAACGCGGGTGAGCGAACGTCCGGCGCCAAAATCTGAAACGGCCGAAAACCCAGCGCGCGCAGGCGGACGCGATGTTTGCTCACATTGAACCGTGAAGACTTCGGTGAGCGCGTCAACATGGACATGTTCCAAGAGGTTATTGTGATTTAGCATACGGGAGCCTGAAGCGCCTGCGTGCATGGCCAACAATCTGGAAGATGCGGTCGAGAACGATTTCGCCACCATATTATGGTCTGAACCCTAGCTCTCGAGCAAAAATCGTTGTCAACCGCGAAAGCGCAGACTCCAAGTTGCCTACGGCAATAGTTTTTGAATTAAGCGCGCCATTTCTGTCTAACTCTTCGTCGAAGAGACCAAACAATATCTCATTTGATTTACAAATAAAATCCACATGTTCAGAGATTTTGCAAACAAAATCTACAACATCATCTCCAAACAGAAAAACCGCTTCTCGATTTTTTTCTAACGCTTTAACGACACGGCTATCACCATAATTTGCGTTCCCAGAAGAGATTACCACCATAATCAGATCACGCACTGACACATAGATTTCATAGCGCTTGTCAAAAAGCTCCAGCCTTAACTTTTCGGCGGCAATCACCCGCTGCTCTTGAGCAACCTTCACTTGCGCGCGAGCGAAATACCAAGCCCCGCTTGCGGCACAGATTGTGGCCAACGGGCCGGCAAAATTTTGAAAAAAGTCATAGAGCGTCATCAAAAACCTCTGCAGCTAATCCTGGCAAGCTTCGCCCATCACCTCCTCAAAAATCCGCCGCACGTCTTTCCGCCGCTCGCCCAAATCCCGCTCCAGCCGGGCAAAATCGGGCGAGCCCGCCGCGACCGCCAACCGCCGCTTCACCCCCTCCGCCGCCGAAGCGGGATCGACGCCTTCGCCGAGGCTCAGCCGCAGCCATTGCGTCACCTTGGAAAACAGCGCCAACGCGTCGCGCAAGGTTTCCGCCGCCTCGGCCTCCAGCACTTTTCCGGACGCCGCCGCCAAAATCTCCGCCGTGCCCTGCACACGAAGGCTGCGTCGCCTGAAACCATGCCCCAGCGCCAAGACCTGGGCGATGAATTCGATGTCGAGCAGTCCCCCCGGCGCCAATTTCAAATCCCAGGGACCGCCAAAACCTTTTTCTTTCGCGATCAGCGCGCGCATCTCCCGCGCCTCCTTCGCCAGCGCCGCGAAATCTCGCTTCACGAACAAAGTGGCGTCGATGATCCCGCGCACCTCCTCGCACAGGCTGGCGTCGCCGGCGACGGGACGCGCGCGCGTCAGCGCCATATGCTCCCAGATTTCCGCCTGTTCGGCGTGATAGGCGCGGAAGGTGGAAAGCCGCGCCGCCACCGGTCCCTGATTGCCTGAAGGCCGCAGCCGCATGTCCACGGCAAACAGCTTTCCGCGGCGCGTGGGCGCCGAAAGCGCCGCGATCAGACGCTGCGTCAACCGCCCATAATAGACGGAGGCGTGCAGCGGCTTCGCCCCATCGGACTCCGGCGCCTCCGGATCGAAATCATAGACCACCACCAGATCGAGATCGGAGGTCGCGGTCATCTCGCGCGAGCCGAGCTTGCCAAAGCCCAGCACGGCGAATCGCCCGCCGGGCGGGCGCCCATGCTCCTCGACAAAAATGGCCTCGACCCGCGCCAGACAGGCCTCGATCAGGGCGCTGGCAAGGGCCGAATAAGAGCGCGCCGCCTGTTCCGGCTCGATCAGCTCGGCGAACAGCCGCAGCCCGATCAAGAATCGCTCCTCCACCGCAAAGGTGCGGGCGATGTCCAAAAAATCCTCTAGGCTGGAGCCGCTGACATGAAACCCGGCGAGCCGGCGCAAATAATCGGCTTCGTCGCCGACGATCGCCGACAGGCCCTGATCGATCGCCGCATCGAGCGTGTTCGGCATCTGCGCCACCACTTCGGCGAGGCGCGGCGCGCCGCCCAAAATGTCGGCGAACAATTGCCGCATCGCCTCATGCGATTTCAGCAGCGAAAACAGCTCGACCGCCGCCGGCATGCGCTCCATGGCCTGGTCCATGGCGGCGATGGCGGAATCGGCGTCGCCCGACTTGGCGAAAGCGTTGAGCAAAGCAGGAATAAGCTCGGTCAAGACCTCGCGGGCGCGTGCGCTGCGCACCGCGGGACGGCGGCCAAAATGCCAGCCGCGCACGGTCTCGGCCGCCCGCGCCGGGTCCCTGAAACCCATTTCGCGAAGGGTGTCCAAAGTCTCGGGATCATCGGTCGACCCCGTGAACACCAGACTGCCGGCGCGCGAATCCAACCCCGGCGCGTCCTCGAACAGCCGCGCATAATGTTTTTCCACGGCCCGCAGCCGCTTGATCAAAGCATTGGAAAAACCGGCGACGCCGCCAAAGCCGCAGAACAAAGCAAAGGCTTTCAACGCCTCATCATCGGCCGGCAGCCGTTGCGTCTGCTGGTCGTTGAGCATTTGCAGGCGATGCTCGACCCCGCGCAAAAAATCATAGGCTTCGCTGAGTTCATCCGCCGCCTGCGGCGTGATCCACTGGTCCGCCTCGAGCTGGCGCAGCATGTCCAGCGTCCGCGAGCCCCGCAATTGTTTGCGACGACCGCCAAAAATCAGCTGCTGGGTCTGCACGAAAAACTCGATCTCGCGAATGCCGCCCCGCCCGAGCTTCACATCATGCCCGGCGACGGCGATTTCCGCATGACCCTTCACCGCATGAATCTGCCGCTTCATCGCATGCACATCGGCGATGGCGGCATAATCAAAATATTTGCGCCAGATGAACGGCGAAAGTTCCTCCAGAAAACTCAGGCCCAGCGAAAGATCGCCCGCCACCGGCCGCGCCTTGATAAACGCCGCGCGCTCCCAATTTTGGCCCAGCGTTTCATAATAATGCCGCGCCGCATCCAGCGACACCGCGACCGCCGTCGAGCCGGGATCAGGCCGCAGCCGCAAATCGACACGCAAAACATAGCCGTCGCCGGTGCGTTCATTCAGCAGTTTGACAATGTGCTGGGTGATGCGCACGGCATTGGCCTTCACCCCCTGCCCCGCCTGCAACACCGGCGAAGCCCCGTCGAAAAACACGACGAGATCGACGTCCGACGAATAATTCAGCTCGCGCGCGCCATGTTTTCCCAAAGCCAGGACGGTAAGGCCGCAGCGCCGCTCATCCACCCCACCCTCGCCCCAGTCGAGCTTGCCGCCCGCCAGCCGCAGCGCGACCCGCAACGCCGCCGCAACCAGCGCATCGGCCGCCCGCGAAAGCGCCCGCGTGGTCGCCACCTGATCGAACACCCCGCCGAGATCGGCCAAGGCGATCAGCAAAGCGGATTCCTGCTTGGCCTTGCGCAACAGCGTCATGGCGCGGGCTTCGGAACAATTTTCCGCGTCGCACTCGGCCAAAGTCGCCAAAGCCGCGTCCAGCGCCGCCTCAGGCGGCGCGGCCAAAATCCGCTTCAACCGATCTGCATCGCGCTTGATCAGACCCCACAGGAACGGCGACTGATCGGCGAGCCCGAGCGCCAGCGGCGCGAACTCAGCCCATTGCGGCAAAGCCGCGAGTTCCGGCGCATCGGCCAAAAATTCGTCGACCCGCGCCCGCGCCACAGCCTTGTGCGCGGGACGCGGCAGAGACAAAACACTCATTGAGCGACCTCCCGAGGCAGCCGCAGCGTCACCTTCAAGCCCGGCGCATTGTCCTCGACCCGCAGATTTCCGCCATGCAGCCGCGCCACGGCGGCCGCGAGCGACAGGCCCAGACCCGAGCCGGGACGCGAGCGCGACGCCTCCAGCCGGACAAAACGCTCCAGGACGCGCTCGCGATCGGCGGCGGGGATGCCGGGGCCGCGATCCCCCACGACGATTTCGATGAAGCGGGCGTCGCCGCCCACCGCCACCGTCACCTCGCCGACCTGCCCGGGCAGCGCGGGCTCGCCATATTTCAACGCATTGTCGATCAGATTGGCGAGCGCCTGGCTGACCAGTTCGCGATGGCCGCGGAATTTCTCCGGCGCCGGCGCCTCCACCTTCAGGGTCACGCCGCGCTCCTCCGCCGAGGGCTCGTAGAGCTCGGCGACATCGGCGGCGAGCGCCGCGCCGTCGAGTTCATCAAACCCTTCGGAGGACGAGGTCGAGGCTTCCGCGCGCGCAATCAGCAGCAGCGCGTTGAAAATGCGGATCAGGCCATCGGCCTCCTCGATCACCTTTTCCAGCGCATGCTCCAGCGCCGCCGGCCGGCCCGGCTGATCGCCATCGCTGGCGAACAAAGCCTGTTCCGCATTGTTGCGCAGCCGCGTCAGCGGCGTGCGCAGATCATGGGCGATATTGTCGGACACCTGCTTGATCCCCTCGACCAGCCGGGCGATGCGGTCGAGCATGGCGTTGAGATTATGCGCGAGCCGGTCGATTTCATCGCCCGCGCCGGACAGCGGCAGCCGCCCGGTGAGGTCGGCCTGCAACAGGGTGGCGGCCTTGGCGCTCATGGCGTCGACGCGCTGCAACAGCCGCCGCGCCACCAGAAAACCGCCAAACGCCCCGATCGACAAAAGCCAGGGCAGCGACCCCATCAGCGCCGACCCCAAGATCGAGCCGAGCCGTTCGCGGTCCTCGAGATCATAGCCGACCAGCAGGCGGAAATTCCCCGGCAGCACAAAGACGCGCGCCAGCGCCCGGCGGCGCACATTGGGCTCGCCCGGACGCTCGTAGCGAATCGCCACCGCCGCCGGCGGGGCCTGGTCGAGCACGCCCGGCGGCAGCTCCTGCACATTGCCGGCGACGGCGACGCCATTGGGCGCGGTGACGAGATAGATGGAAGCCCCGGGCGCGGCGGAGCGCCGCTGCACCACATTCACCAATTGGGCGAGGCCGCCCTCCTGGTACTGGTCGTTCAACCCCTTGAGCTCGGCTTCGAGCGTCTGGCCGATCTGCTGGTCGATGAGTTCGCGCACGTTCTCGCCGACCCGGCTCAGGGCCAGCGTAAACCCCACCCCGACAATCACGACATAGGCCAGCGCCAGCTTGAAAGACGTCGTGCGAAAAAACCTGTCCGCCGAGCCGAGGCGCGACAAAGTGGTGTTCTTGAACTCAGCCGGCTGCAAGGCGGTCCCCTTTTTTTTCACCATGATTCATGCGGGCTTTGCAGGCAAGTTACCGATTGGTCAAAGCATTTGCGGATTTGCCGAAACCGCTCCTTAACCGTGATGGCCCCATTGTCGGCCTCGGTTCGGTAGCGTTCTGTAGGTTTCCCCATGTTCACGATTCTCGATCAATGGCTGGCGCGTTTGTTTGGAGCCAGCCGGCGCGACAGAAGCGTCCCGCTTCTCGCCCAGCGCGCCTATTACGGCCATGACGACCTGGACCTTCAACAGGTTGGCGCTTACGATCGCAGCTTCGATTTCGACGATCAGCCTTCGCCCTATCAGCCCTATGTCCGCCTGCCCCGCAGCCGCGACATCATCGTCGATCAGCCCGCCCCGGCCGCGCCCGGCGCCGCCGAGCGGGAGGCTGCGGCGAGCCAGAAATCGCAGCAGATGCTGCGCGGCGACTGGGAGCCCGAATCGGCCGCGGAGCCGACCCCGGAAGTGTGGAGCGCCGATCCGAATCGCGTGCGCTTCACCCGCACCCCCGAATCCTACATCCAGCGCCGCCGCGACGAGGAGGAGGCGAAAGCCCGCGCGCTCGAGGAGGAATCGCGCCGCGTCGCCGAAGCGGCGCGCCTGCGCGCGGAAGAGGAGGCGCGGCGCATCGAGGAAGACGCGCGCCGCATGGAAGAGGCCAAGCTCGCCATCGCCCGCGCCATGCGCACCGGCAGCCAGGACGAATCGGACGACGGCCCGCGCGTGCGTTTTTCCCGCACCCCCGACGCGGTGTTTTTGGCGCGCTCGCGGGCCAAAAACCCGCAGCCCGAACCGGAAGTCGCGCCTGAAGCAGCCGCTGAGCCGGCGCCCGAACCGGCGGTTGAGCCGGCCGTCGAAGCGGCGGCCGAACCGGTCGCCGAATCCCTGCCGCAAGCCGCTGCGGAACCGACTCCGGCGCCGGCCGCGCCGGTCCAGACCGCGGAACCGCCGGCCTTTGCCCCCTTCACCGCCATGGGCGCCCGTTTCGCGCTGCAGGTCGGCTATGGCGCGCAGGTGCGCGTCGCCGCCACGCCCGCGCCGGTTCCGGCCGCGCCAGTGACTCCGGTCGTCCCGCAACAAGCCGAGCCCGCCGCTGTCGCCGCCCCCGCCGAGCCGGACGACGCCGAAGCGCAGGACGCCAAGCCGGCCAAAATCCGCGTGCGCGTCAAGGCCGCGGGGCAGCCGGCGCCCGAAGAGACCAGCAGAGAGCCCGCCAAAGAGCCGACCGCGCCCAAAATGGTGATCGTCGGCAGACCCGCGCCGACCCCGCGCGGCGGCTTTTTGCAAAGGATCGACCCGACCGGCGAGGATTACGACCCCATCGAAATCGACATGCTCGCGGAGCCGCCGGCCCCGACCTATGAAGAATCCGAAGACGAGGTCCTGGAGGTCAACGCCGACGCGCTGGAAAAAACCCTGGAAGATTTTGGCGTGCGCGGCGACGTGTTGAACGCGCATCCCGGGCCGGTCGTCACCCTCTACGAATTCGAACCGGCGCCCGGCATCAAATCCTCGCGCGTCATCGGCCTCGCCGACGATATTGCCCGCTCCATGTCGGCCGTCTCCGCCCGCGTCGCCGTGGTCCCAGGCCGCAACGCCATCGGCATCGAGCTGCCCAATCCCCGCCGCGAAACGGTTTACCTTCGCGAACTCATCGCCTCGCCCGATTTCTCGGATTCCAAACACCGCCTCGCCATCGCGCTCGGCAAAACCATCGGCGGCGAGCCGGTGATCGTCGATCTCGCCAAAATGCCGCATCTGCTGGTCGCCGGCACCACCGGCTCCGGCAAATCCGTCGCCATCAACACCATGATCCTGTCGCTGCTCTACAGGCTGAAGCCGCAGGAGTGCCGGCTGATCATGGTCGACCCCAAAATGCTGGAGCTGTCGGTCTATGACGGCATCCCCCATCTGCTCACCCCCGTCGTCACCGACCCGAAAAAGGCGGTCGTGGCGCTCAAATGGGCGGTCCGCGAGATGGAGGACCGCTATAAAAAGATGTCCAAGCTGGGGGTGCGCAACATCGACGGGTTCAACGCCCGGGTGACGGAAGCCACCGCCAAGGGCGAGGTCATCACCCGCACGGTGCAAACCGGTTTTGACCGCGAGACCGGCGAGGCGATCTACGAACAGGAGCAGATGGACCTGTCCACCCTGCCCTATATCGTCGTCATCGTCGACGAAATGGCCGACCTGATGATGGTCGCGGGCAAGGAGATCGAGGGCGCGATCCAGCGTCTGGCGCAAATGGCGCGCGCCGCCGGCATCCACCTGATCATGGCGACGCAGCGCCCGTCGGTCGACGTGATCACCGGCACGATCAAGGCGAATTTCCCCACCCGCATTTCCTTCCAGGTGACGTCGAAAATCGACAGCCGCACGATTCTCGGCGAGATGGGCGCGGAGCAGCTGCTGGGCCAGGGCGACATGCTCTACATGGCCGGCGGCGGCCGCATCGTGCGCGTACACGGGCCCTTCGTCTCGGACACCGAAGTCGAGCGCGTGGTCGCGCATCTGAAGACGCAAGGCGCGCCGGAATATCTCGACGGGGTCACAGCCGAGGACGATGGCGACGACGAAGACGCGGCGCCGCTGCCCGTAGGCGACGAGGACGGCGCCGACCTCTACGACCGCGCCGTGGCCGTCGTGCTGCGCGACAAGAAATGCTCGACCTCCTACGTCCAGCGCCGCTTGCAGGTCGGCTACAACAAGGCGGCGTCTCTGGTCGAGCGCATGGAGAAGGAGGGGGTCGTCGGCCCCGCCAACCATGCGGGCAAGCGCCAAATTTTGGTCGGCGGCGGCGTCGACCGCGGCGCCTTCGATCTCGCGGATTGAACGGAAACAAGCCCCCATGGCGATGGCGTCATGGGGGCTTTTTTTCGACCTGCGTCACTCCTGGCGGCAAAGCCCGCCCTCCTGGACCAGCCAGTCGACAAAATGCGTCAGCGCCGGCGTCTTGCTGGCGTCGAAGGGGACAAGCGCGACATAACCGGGGCGGGGAACCTGGATTTCGGGAAATGGCGCGACAAGGCGTCCCGCGGCCAGATCGATCTCCAGGACGGGCACGGGCCCAATCGCAAGGCCAAGCCCGTCGACAACGGCCTGGAGCGTGACGAAGAAATGGTCGAACACGCGCCGCCGCTGCTCCGAGCGATGCGGAACGCCGGCGCGCTCCATCCAGTTGCTCCAGTCGCCCGGACGCGTTTCGCTCGCCAGAAGAACATGGTCCGCAATGTCCGAGGGCCGACTCAGCGGCGCGCGCGCCAGTAGCGCCGGACTCACCATCAGTGTATCCGTTTCCCGCAGAAAAAAGGTCGCGTGGTGCTGCGGCCAAAAGTTTGATCCGACCGCGCGGCGGCGGATGGCGACATCGAATCCGCCGCGCAACTCTTCGTGCAGGGTGGTCGTCGTCGTCACCGCTGCTTCGACCTGCGGATGCGCGGCGTGAAATTTTTCCAGACGCGGGATCAGCCAGCGCAAGGCAAAAGTCGTCGGCGCGCTGACGCGCAGGATTTGGCGCGCGGCGGGACGACCGCAGGCTTCGGCGGCGGCGGCGATCCGATCGAAGGACAGGCTGACTTCGGCGGCGAAGGCGCGGGCGGCGGGCGTCGCCGTCATCCGCCGTCCCGTGCGCACAAACAGCCGTTGGCCGAGCCAGCTTTCAAGCGTCGCGATCTGGCGGCTGACGGCGCCATGGGTGAGCCCGAGTTCGGCGCCGGCCTCGGCATAGCTGCCGGTCCGGGCGGCGACCTCGAAAATGCGCAAGGCGGTGAGCGGAAGCCGGCGATCCATCTGATCCGTGAGAAAATTCGACAATATCCGTGACAAAAGCCAGCCTAGTCGATGAAAACTCACGAAGATAGAGTGTTGCGATGACCAACGCTCCGCAGGATTTGGCCGACGCCGCGAACAATCCCCGCGACCTCACGCTGCAGCGGCGCAACCTTTCGGGCGCCTGCCTCGCCCATGCCGTGCATGACGGCTACACGGACCAGCTTTACGCCCTGCTGCCGATCTGGCAGGCGGACTATGGCCTGTCCTATGCCGGGCTGGCTTTTGTTCGGGCGCTCTATTCCGTGACCATGGGCGCATTGCAGGTTCCCGCCGACCGGATCGCCGCCCGGCTCAGTCCGCGCGTCGCGCTGGCGGCGTCCACCGCCGTCTCGGCGGCCGGATTGCTGCTGGCGGCTCTCCCCTTGGGCTTTGCCGGCCTTTGCGCGGGCCTGATCGTCGCGGGAATCGGGGCGAGCGTGCAGCATCCCCGCGCCTCCCTGCTGGTCGCCGACAGTTTTGGCGCGCGGGCGCGCGGACCGCTGGGCGTCTACAATTTCGCCGGCGATCTCGGCAAGGCGACCTTTCCCGCGGCGGTCGCCCTGGCGACGCCCGTTTTCGCCTGGCGGCCTGTGGTCGGGTTCACGGCGCTGATCGGGCTGATCGTCGCCGCCGCCTTGCTGGCGCTCCTGCCGGATCGGCGCGCCGAACCATCCGCCAGGGAAAAAAAAGCCGCCGGCGGCGACGGGCGGGGATTTGGCTTGCTCGTCGCCATCGGCGCGCTCGATACGGCGACGCGCATGGGCTATCTGCTGTTCCTGCCGTTTCTGTTGGGCGCCCAGAACGGCGGAACCCAGAACGGCGGCGCGCCCACGGTGGCGCTGGGGCTCGCTTTGGTGTTCGCCGGAGGCGCCTTCGGCAAGGCGCTGTGCGGCTGGCTTGGCGAACGGTTCGGCGTGGTCGGAAGCGTGATCGTCACGGAAGCGGCGACGGCCCTGCTGATCCTCACGACGCTGATTGCGCCCTTGTGGCTGGCGCTCGTTGTGCTGCCGTTTCTTGGCATCGTCCTCAACGGCACGTCCTCGGTCCTCTATGGAACCGTTCCGGAACTGGCGCGCAACGACGAGGTCGGCCGCGCCTTCGCCTGGTTCTACACCGGCGTGATCGGTTCGGGCGGATTGGCGCCCATCCTCTACGGCGCGATCGCCGACGGCTGGAGCAGAACCGCTGCAATCGTCGCGGCCGCCTGCACGGCGGCCGCCATCATTCCCATGGTGATCGCCTTGCGGCCCTTTCTGAGATCGGGCCAAGAATGATCCAGAAGACCAGGAGATCGAGCGATATGGCGGGCGACACAAAGGTGTGGACGGGCGGGTGCCATTGCGGCGCCGTGCGTTTCGAGGCGAGGCTCAGCGACGGCTTCAACTCCGTGCGTCGCTGCACCTGCTCCTATTGCCGGATGCGCGGCGCCGTCGTGGTGATGGCGGAGAAGGGCGGGATCACACTCACGCAGGGCGAGGATGCGCTGACCACCTACCGCTTTCACACCGGAACGGCGCGGCATTATTTCTGTTCGCGCTGCGGAATCTACACGCATCACCAACGGCGATCGGACCCGACGTCTCATGCCGTGAACGTCGCCTGCCTGGACGGCGTCAGCCCCTTCGATTTCCTGGACGTGCCGGTGGTCGACGGCGTCAATCACACCAGCGACACCGGCAAGCCCAGCGGCCTGGCGGGCGCGCTGCGTTTCATCCCGGTCGAGTGACCCCGTCCCAATCTGGCACGCCTCCCCCCTGCCCCCGGTAACCCGCTCTCAAGCCTAACCGACGATAACTATTTGGCGGGATGAAACTTCCCCAAGAGTTTGTCGCGGCCTCGGGCCGATAGCGTCGACGGATTGGCTGATGGGTGTTGCGCGTTTGAGCTGGGCGATGAGCGTCGCCGCGCCCTGGCTGGGGGCCGCCGGGCTCCTTGTCTCCTTCACCGCCGAGGCCAATCAGGAACTGCCGTCGGGCGCCTCCCGCCGCGGCGCCTCGCTGCACGCCGCCGTCATGCCCCAGGATTTCGAGCCCCTGCCCGGCGTGTTCGACACCAGCGGGTTCGCCCCCTCCTCCGGGCGCGGCATGCTGCGCGAAGCCCGGCTCTACACCGGCGCGCCCAGCGCCTATCCCGACGCGCCCGACGAGATGGAGCCGCGCGCCGACCTCAAGAAGAACGCCAAAAATTTTCCGGAAATCGATCGCAGCCACAAGGGCGATCCGCTCGTCGGCCTGCGCCCGTCGCTCAGCGGCCGTCTCCGGCAAAACGACGGCATCGCCCGCGTGACCGCGGAACTGATCACCTTCACCACCGACCGCTCCGGTCTGGCGTCGAGTTTCTCCCCCGCCGAGGGCCCCGCGCCGGGACCGGACACGGTCGCGGCCTTCGAACCCTGGGCCGCCGGCGAAAATCCCGTAACCCCCGGCCAGGAAGGCGGCGGCTCGACCATGCGCCCGGCGGCCATCGCCGAACGCGACGCCCAGGGCGCCACCCCGGCGCCGGGCCGCGCGGAATCGCTCGCCTCGACCACGCCCTATGACGCCGGCGACACGCCGGTGGAAGTGCTGGCCGATGCGCTCGGCGGCGCCCTGTCGAGCCCGAGCCTTTTGGCGCGCGAAGGGCGCAACGTCCTGGCGATGATCGCGCCGGAAAAGCTTGAATCGGAAAAACGCTGCCTGGCGCAGGCGATCTATTTCGAGGCGCGCGGCGAGTCGGAAACAGGACAGGCGGCGGTGGCGCAAGTGGTGCTCAACCGCATGACCTCGGGCCTCTATCCGTCCTCGATCTGCGGCGTGGTGTTCCAGAATCGCAGCCATTACAAGGCCTGCCAATTCTCCTTCGCCTGCGAGGGCCGCAGCCTGCGCGTCCACGATGCGGAGTCCTGGGCGCAGGCGCAACGCATCGCCGACGATGCTCTGGAAGGCCGCAGCTGGCTGGCGGCGGTGGGCAAGTCGACGCATTACCACGCCAATTACGTCCGCCCCCGCTGGGCGCGGTCGCTGAAGAAGATGGACGTGATCGGCCGCCACATTTTCTACCGGCTGCGGCCGGGACAGAGCTAACGCAGCGTGATCCGCCCCGAAACGGCCGGCGCCACCTCGCCCTGGGCGCGCAAAAACACCATCACGTCATTGGCGATCAGTTTTGCGGACCGCTCGTCGACCAGCAGCGGCGCCTTGGACAGCATGGAATAGCCATCGCCGCCGCGATAAAGAAAATCATTGGTCGCGACCTTGTAGCGCTTCGACTCGTCGAGCGCCTCCCCGTCCACCCTGATCGAGGACAGGCGCGCGCCGGGAGGCGCGTCGCGGTCCACCACCAGCGTGAGCCCGGACACCTGCGGGAAGGCGCCGCTGACCTTTTCCAGGTTTGAGAAACCGAATTCCAGGGCCTCGCGCAACTCGCGCCCGCTCATCTCCAGCACCAGCGTCTTATTGCCGAACGGCAGTTCCTTCAGCACGTCGCGGCGGGTGATGGCCTCGCCGGCGGCATAGCTTTTTCCGCCCCGAAACGAGCCGCCATTGAGCAAAGCGACATCGGCCCCGGTCGCGGCGCGGATGGCGTCGGCGTAGAGATCGCCGATCGCCGCCTCGCCGCCGCGCACGGTGATGCTGCGGCTGTCGAAGGCGGTGCGGGTCACCCCCAGCGGCACATCGAGTTCTTTCGACAGGAGGAGGTCAAATTCGGCGACCCGGCGGGCAAGGGCGGCGTCGGGTTCGGTCGCCGCGGTATCGATGATGCGGAAATTCGGCCGCCACGTCACCTTGCGCTTGTCGCCAGTCGCAACATCGACGCTCAGGTCGATCGCCACCAAAAATTCGCCGTCCTGCTTGGCTTCGGCGGCAACGGCGCGGCCGTCATATTCCAGCCAGAGATCGTGATCGTCACCGGACAACAACACGTCGGCGGCGCGGCTCTCGATGATTTTTCTGTCAATGTCGCGATCGGCATGGGCGACGGCGACGATCAGATCGGCGCCTTTTTCGCGCAAGCGCGCGGCTTCGGTCTTGAGCGTCTCGACCGTGTCGGCGAAACGCAAGTCGCCGGGCGTGGATTTTTGCGGCGAATCCTGCGCCGTCAGCCCAACGACGCCGAGCTTCACTTCGCCATAGCTCAACAGCTTGCTGGTCCCCACGCCCTTCACAGGCGCGCCGTCGGCCTCGCTGAGATTGGCCGCGAGGATCGGGAAATGCGAGTCGGCGACATGCCGGCGAAACGCCGGCGCGCCGAAGTCATATTCATGATTGCCGGGAACGAACAGATCGGGTTTCAGCAGATTGAGCAGATCGACGACATTGTCGCCTTGATCAAAACCCGACATCAGCGTCGGCGAATAGGCGTCGCCGGCATGAACGAACAGAAAGTTCGGATGGCGCGCCCGCTCGGCGGAGGCGACGCTGGCGATTTTGGCATAGCCGCCGCGCCCGTCCTGGGCGCCCATGGAATAGGTGTCGCAGACCAGCAGCAAAGTGATGTCGGTCTTGCCCGCCCAGGCGGCGTTGGCGGGGAAAAGCGCCAGCGCGCCGAGAAGGGAGGCCGTCGCAAGCTTCATGAGGGAATCGTCCTGCGGTTTGTGACGGGCCGATGAATAGCCCGTTTTGCCGCAGAGACTTATTCGACCTTTGATCCGAGCGATGTTCCGCTCAGGACGCAAGGGGTTCGCAAACCATCCGTCGCGCAAGGGCGTCGATGTGCCCGCCATCCGTTCCGCAGCAGCCGCCGAGCACGCGCAAGCCGAACCGGCGCCGCAGCCGTTCGAGCCCATCGACAAAGGCGGCCGGGGGCTCGGTGATCAGAGCCGCGCTGTTATCGAGATCCTCGACCTCGAGATCGCCGGTGTTGCCCTGAAACGCCAGCAGCCGCCGGGCCGCCTCCGGATATTTTTCCAAGGCCGACTCGAGCACCCGCGCATGGACGCAATTCACCGCATATCCCGCCGGCGGACGCGCCGCCTCGGCGTCGATGCGCGCCATGACCTCGCCCAGCGGCGTCCCGTCCAAGACAAGGCCGGTGCGGCGGATCACAAAGCTCAAAATGAAGGGCAGCCCGGTTTCGGCCATGACGTCGGCCACGCCGAGCGCCTCGTCCACAGCGGGCGCCGTCGCGAGAAACAGAAAGTCCACGCCCGCCGAGGCGAGCGCCGCAATCTGCGGCCGATGAAACGCCCGCGCCGCCTCTCGCGAAAGGCTGTCGGCGGGCTTGTAGGCGTCCCCGGACGGCCCGATCTGGCCGCCCACAAACACCCCTTCGCCGAAGCGCGCCCTCAGATCGAGGAGAAAGCGCGCATTGTCCTGGTTGACCGGGCGGCCGCGGAAACGCGAGGCGTCCACAAGCTTCTGGCTGCACCGCCACGTATCCGTGAACATCAGGATCGGCAGTCCGGCCTTTCGCGCGAGACCGACGTAATCGCCGTGAATCTCCGCAAGCCGCGCGCGTCCCGCCGGATCGTAGATCAGGCCGCCGTTGAGAATATGCGGATCGAGGGCGATCCCGGGATCGCGGCGAACCCGCTCGACCACGGCCCCTTCCGCGATCGCGGCGGCGCCGGAGGCGACGAATGTCTCGAAGCCCACGGCTTACATCACCACGACCTTGGTCCCGGCCGCCACGCGTCCATAGAGGTCGATCACATCGGCATTATGCATGCGGATGCAGCCGGAGGAGGACGCCGTGCCGATGCTCTTCGGCTCGTTGGTGCCGTGGATGCGGAACAAAGTGTCGGTCTTGCCCTGGAACAGATAGAGCGCGCGGGCGCCGAGCGGATTGTTCAGCGCGCCGTCCATATGTTCGGGCAGGTCGGGACGGCGCTCCAGCATTTCCTTGGGCGGCGTCCAGCCCGGCCAGAACGCCTTTCGGCCGATGGTGGCCTGCCCCTTCCAGGCGAAGCCGGCTTTGCCGACCGCAATCGAATAGCTCACCGCCTGGCCGTCGCCGAGCGAATAATAGAGCTTGCGCTGGCGGGTATTGATGGTCACCGTCCCCGCGGCCTCGCCGGTGGGATCGGGCACCATTTTCTGCGTCGTCAGCTTGAAATTGACCTTGTTGTCGAGATCGACGGGGGTCGAATAATTCGGGTCGGCGTCGGGGGGAAGCGCCGCGTAATTGGCGCCGGCGCCGGCGCCGTCGTCATCGCCGCCGCGCGCCCCGCGGGGCAGGTCCAAATCGCGATCCCGGTAGATGTCGCGATCCCGATAATAGTCGCGATCCCGATAGACGCGCGGCTGGGCGACGCCGGGCTCGCGGTAAAGCGAGGAGCCCTGCAGATCGACCACGCCGAGATCGTCGTCATCGTCGCGCCGGACCTGCCGGGGCTGCGGCCTCGGCTTCTGCGTCGCGCGCGGCGCGGGCTTGGCCTCGGTTTCGGGCGGGGGTTCGAAGAAGAACTGGGCGTTCGCGGGCGCGGCAAAGGCGCCGAGAAACCCGAGAATCACCAGGGATTGAAGCGTTTTGGAACTGGACATGGATGGATGCTCCGCTCGCGCGGCCTCTTTCCAGACATGTGTGCTCAATTGCCGCGTTTGTAAACCCGTCAGGTCTTCAGCACGGCGCAAGCGCCTCCGGCGCCATGGATTTTCGCGCACAGGGCCTCGGCGGCCGCGCGACTCGGCGCCGGCGCCCGCACCGCCCAGAACCGCGCGAATCCGCGCCCGGGCGCGCGCCGTCCCAAAATCATGGGTTCCCCGGTCAGCGCGCCAAACGCTTTTTGCGCCCGCGCATAGGCGGCGAGCGCCGCGCCGCGGTTGAACGACCCGGCGATCTGCACGCCCCAGGGCGCCATCATCGCGGAGCCCGCGAACTGGCGCGGCTCGTCCCGGACGATCCGGCCGGCGACCTCCAGGCACGTGCCCTCGGGCAGCTTGAGCTTTTCGGCCTCCTTCTTGTCCTGCCAGTCCTCGACGGCGTGCCGGGTGACGATTTCGACATAATTGCGCGTCTCGAAGGGCAGCCCGCCGTTTCCCGCGAGCCAGGCCGCGACGCGGTTGGGGCCGCCGTTATAAGCTGCCGCCGCCAGACCGAGATTGCCGAACCGCCCGCGCAGCTCCGCCAAAAATTCGGCGGCCTTGGGAATGGCCTGTTCGGGATCGAAGGGATCGGCGAGCCCGCGCTCGGCGGCGGTGCCCGGCATGAATTGCGCAATGCCCTGCGCCCCCTTGGGCGAGACCGCCTGCGAGCGGAACGCGCTCTCCTGCCAAATGAGGCGGGTGAGAAAGGCGACCGGCAGCTTTTGCGCCGCCGCCGCCTTTTCGATCATGCCGCAGACCTGCTCGCGCAAGCCGCCTTCCGCGCGAGCCTCCGCAGCCGCGAGGGCAAGGAATAGGAAAATGAAAGCCCGCAAATTCAAGCTCCATAGGCGCGCCGCTTCCGCGATATTTTGCGGAAAAGCCGGATCGTCAAGAGAGCGGCGCCCGCATGCGCGAACGGCGCATTTTTTTAGAGCACAAAGCTCTGCGAAAATTCCGGCCGCTCCACCGGCCCCGGCAGCAGGCCGGCGAGCGCGGCCATGGCCTCCTCCTCGCCATGGACCAGAAAAGTGCGCGCGGGCGACGCCTTCTTATGCCAGGCGACCAGTTCGGTCTGGCCGGCATGGGCCGAAAACCCGTTGATCGTATAGACGCGCGCGCGCACAAAAATCTCGTCGCCGAACAGCGAGATTTTGCGCGCGCCGTCGATGATCTGGCGGGCCAGCGTGCCCCGAGCGGCGAAGCCGACGAAAATCACGCTGGCGCCGGGACGGCCGAGGTTGTGGCGCAGATGGTGGCGCACCCGCCCGCCATTGCACATGCCGGCGCCGGCCATGATCACGGCGCCGCCGCGCACGGCGTTCAGCGCGATGGATTCGGAGGCGTCGCGGGTGAAATGCAGGCGCGGCAAGCCGAAGGGGTCGACGCCCTTCGCCAGCAACGCCTCGGTCTCGCCGTCATAGCATTCGGGGTGCTTGCGAAAAATCTCCGTC
Source organism: Rhodoblastus acidophilus (assembly GCF_025961575.1). GTDB lineage: Bacteria > Pseudomonadota > Alphaproteobacteria > Rhizobiales > Beijerinckiaceae > Rhodoblastus > Rhodoblastus acidophilus_C. The sequence goes on from NZ_JAOQNX010000016.1 coordinate 97,981, forward strand.
GCCGAAATCGCCATCGGCGAATCGAGGAACACCGGCAGCGAGGCCGGCAGCCGGTTCCGCTCGACGCCCTCGCGCATGGTGAACAGCAATTCCTGCGCCCGCTCCAGCGCGAAAGTGGGAATGACGACATTGCCGCCGCGGCGAAAACTCTCGTTCAGCGCCTCATAGAATTCATCCAGCGTCGGCGCGAGCGCGCGATGGTCGCGGTCGCCATAGGTGCTTTCCATCACCACGGCGTCGATGCCGCCGGCGGGGACGACGGGGTCGCGCAGAATGGCGCGGCCGGAATTGCCGATATCGCCGGAAAACAGGATTCTTTTGCCTTCCGCCTCGACCAGCACGCTGGCGGACCCAAGAATATGGCCGGCGTCGAAAAAGGTGACGGCGACGCCGGGCGCGAGTTCGATGCGTTTTTCATAGACCGCGACGCGGCCAAAGCGATCGAACACGTTCAACACATCGATCAGCCCATAAAGCGGCGCCGGCGCCTCGGTCTCGCCCCGACGCTCGGCGCGCCGGGCATGGGCGCGCGCCTCCTCCTCCTGCAAATGGGCGGCGTCGAGCAGGACGAGGCGGGCGAGATCGCGGGTCGCGGCGGTGGCGACGATTTCGCCGCGAAAACCGCGTTTTTCCAGCAGCGGCAGCCGGCCGCAATGATCGAGATGCGCATGGGTGAGCAGGACGAAATCAATGTCGCGCGCGAAAAAACCGAAGTCGCCGGCGTTTTCCTCGACCGCCGGACGCCCGCCCTGATAGAGCCCGCAGTCCACCAGAATTTTTACGCCCGCGGTCTCCAGCAGATGGCAGGAGCCAGTGACGCCGCGGTCGGCGCCGTCAAAGGACAGTTTCATGATTTGCCGCGCTCCCAGCGCTTGATCGCGTCCAAAATCTCCTGGCCGGTTTCAGCGAACCAGAAGAGGTCGCGATCCTCGGGATCGATCACCCCCTGCTCCGCCAAAAAATCGAAATTGACGGCGCCGCGCCAAAAGGCTTCGCCGACCAGCACGATGGGGATGGGTTTTATGGTTCGCGTCTGCGACAGGGTCAGCACTTCGAACAATTCGTCGAACGTGCCATAGCCCCCGGGAAAAGCGACCAGCGCCACCGCGCGCTGCAAGAAATGCATCTTGCGCATGGCGAAATAGTGAAACTGGAAGCACAGGCCCGGCGTGATATAGGGGTTGGGATATTGCTCGTGCGGCAGATGGATGTTGAGCCCGACGCTCTGGCCGCCCGCATCGAAGGCGCCGCGATTGGCGGCCTCCATAATGCCGGGACCGCCGCCGGTCATGATCCGCATTTTTCCGGGACCGCCGGGATCGGTGAGCGAGGCCAGCCGGCCGAAATCGCGGGCGACATCGTAATAGCGGCTGAGTTTGAGAACGTTTTCCGCAGCCTTGAGCGCGAATTCCGCGGCGCGCGCATCTTGCCCGCTCTCGCGCGCGAACTCCACGGCCCGCCGCGCGGCGTCGGCGCGGCGCTTCGCCGCCGCCGGCTCGCACAGCCGGGTCGAGCCGAACACGACCACGCAGCGGTCGACCCCGGCATTGCGCAAGCCCGCCTCGGCCTTGAGGAAATCGAGCTGCAGACGGGGGCCGCGCGCGGCCGGGCTTTCGAGGAAATCGTCGTCGTCGATGGCGATCCGGTAGGAGGGGCTCGCCATGATCGCGTCAAGTCTGTCGCGCGCGGCGGGATCGTCGGTCGGCGGTTTGGGATTGCGCCCCGGCAAGGGCTCGTGTCGCTCCGCCGCGGGCGGAGGCTTTTTCGAGGAATGAGTGCGATCGGTCATGCCCCATGCGGTTTACGCCGATCGCCGCCCCCGCTCAAGCGGGCCCTTTGCCCACCGGCGCGACGGCGCCGAAACCGGCGGCCTCCATGACCAGATGCACCTTGCTCTGGAAATGCGAGTCGTCGCCCTTGGCGAGCAAAGCGATGTTGCGCGCCATGGCGTCGCACAAAGCCTCGACCCAGCCCTGCTCGGCCTTGGCGAAATCGCCGAGCACATAGGAATGGACGCGCGCCTTGTCGCCGGGATGGCCGATGCCGAGGCGAATGCGCCGATAATTCGGCCCCATATGGGCGGTGATCGAGCGCAGACCATTATGGCCGGCGTCGCCGCCGCCCAGTTTGACGCGCATCTTCCCCGGCGCCAGGTCGAGCTCGTCATGAAACACAAAAATCTGGCCCAGCTCGATCTTGTGGAAGCGCGCGGCCTCGGTGACGGAGCGGCCGCTTTCGTTCATATAGGTCTGGGGTTTCAGCAGGATGGCGCGCTCGGTCCCGAGCCGCGCCTCGGCCATGTCGCCCTGAAACTTTTTGCGCCAAGGCCCGGCGTCGCAGGCGCGCGCGATCGCGTCCACGGCCATGAACCCGATATTGTGGCGATGACCGGCATAGTCCCGACCAGGATTGCCCAAGCCAACCAAGAGCAGCATCGAAAGTCTCCGGCCTACAATGACGAGACCATCCCGTAAGCCATGCACATGAATGTCGTCATGGCCGGGCTTGTCCCGGCCATCCACGCGGCGCCGCAACGCGAACTGCCGCAGAATGATCTCTCGCGGGTCGGCGTGGATGCCCGGGACAAGCCCGGGCATGACGTTCCCACAAACGAAAAAGCCGCCCGCTCTTTCAAGCGGGCGGCCCTGTGAAGCGCAAAGCTTACTTCTTGCCCTTGGCCGGAGCCGCGGCCGCGGCAGCAGCCGCCGCTTCTTCCTCGGCCGCCGCAGCGCCGCCGGGCGGCGGGGCGATGGTGACGATGGTGAAGTTCGAACGGTCGATCGGCGTGCAGTTCGCCGGCAGCGCGACGGACTGGATGTGCACGGAATCGTTGAAGTTCAGGCCGGTGAGATCGACGGTGATCGATTCCGGAATGTTGTCGGCGGGAACCAGCAGGTCGATGGTGTGCAGAACGATGTTCAGCGAACCGCCGCGCTTGATGCCGGGGGCGCCTTCCTGGTTGACGAAATGCACGGGCACCGCGACCTTGATGCGCGAACCCGCCTTGAGGCGCAGGAAGTCGACATGCATCGGGGTGTCGCGCACGACATCGAGCTGGTAATCGCGCGGAATGGCGCGCTCTTTCTTGCCGTCGATGTCGATTTCGAAAATCGTCGTCAGGAAGTGGCCCGCATAGATGAGCTTGTTGAGCTCGCGGTAGTTGAGGGTGATCGGGGTCGGGGCTTCGCCGCCGCCATAAATCACTCCGGGAATATTGCCTTCACGACGAACGCTGCGGGCGGCCCCCTTGCCGGTCCCGCTGCGAACCGTGGCGGCGAGGGTCTTGATCTCGGCCATGGGTTCAATCCTTTTGGAATTTTCGCGCCCACGCCTCCAGGGGTGTCGGAAACGAGCGCGAAGCCGCGCTTTTACGCGGCCCATTCCAAAAACACAAGCGCCGCGCGGGGACTGGATCAAATTGCGCGAGAGCAATTTGTTCCTGTCCCCTTAAGCCTTGGGGCCCGCTTGCCTTTTGTTACTTCCCGCTCACGCGCGCCAGAATCGCGTCGAGCTTTTTCAGCAGTTCGGGATCGCGCGCGTCTTTCGACGTCACCAGCGCATAGTCCAGCGCGCGGTCCGAGCCGATCGGACAGGGCTGATGCTCGGCGGGGAAATCCGCCATCAGCCGCGCCACCAGACGCGCCGCCTTGTCGGCGTTCGACTTGGCGATCGCCAGAATGTCGGACACTTCCACCGCGGCGATCTCGTCATGCCAGCAGTCGAAATCGGTGACCATGGCGAGCGTCGCATAGGACATTTCCGCCTCGCGCGCGAGCTTGGCCTCGGGCAGCCCGGTCATGCCGATCACGGAATAGCCGGCCGCCTTGTAGCCGAGCGATTCCGCCTTGGAGGAGAATTGCGGCCCCTCCATGCAGACGTAAGTCCCGCCCTTGACGATGTCGATGTTCTCGGCGTGGGCGGCGGCGATGAGGCGGTGCTGCAACAGCGGCGCGATCGGCTGGGCCATGGAGACATGGGCGACGCAGCCATTGCCGAAGAACGAGCTTTCCCGTCCGAAGGTGCGGTCGACGAACTGGTCGATGGCGACGAACATGCCGGGCGGCAATTCCTCGCGGAACGAGCCGCAAGCCGAAACCGAGATCACGTCGGTGACGCCGACCCGCTTCAGCACGTCGATATTGGCGCGATAATTGATCCCGGAGGGGGAAAGGCGATGGCCGCGGCCGTGGCGCGGCAGGAACACGGCTTCCGTCGCGCCGATGCGGCCGAAGCGCAGCGCGTCCGACGGCTCGCCCCAGGGCGAAACAACCTTTTCCTCCCTGATGTCCGTAAGCCCGGGCAGGTCATAGACCCCGGAGCCGCCGATGATGCCGAGAAGCGCCTTTGTCATTCGCCAATCCTTCTTGAGTCTTTCGGCCCCGATAAGTGGCGCAAGCGTCGCCAGCGGGCAAGGAGCCAAATCAAAAAAGCATTTGCGGGAATCAAGGCAAAAAAAACCGGACGCTTTCGCGTCCGGTTTGCCATGAAAGGCTGGTAGTTGGCGCCACTGGAGCGAAGTGGGGAGGACACTCGCCCGTACGTGGTGTGCCTCTGTCTATGCCTTAGCCCTTGGGCCTCCGCAATTTTTTAAACCGCGCACCAGCCATGCAGAAAACGCAATCCCCGTGGTCAGAAAACCTAACCACGCGGCTTCATGTTGAACAGCCGCAGGATCAGCCAGACGGGAAGGACAAGCACGGCGCCCGCCGCGACATAGCTCCCGACCTCACGGACGGCGTCGAAGCCGGCGGCCCAGAACCGCTCGAACAAATGCCGCACGCCCCACAGAACCTCCATGGGCCGGATGTCGAGCCAGACCAGAAAGAACCCGACCAGCAGCGAGAGGAAGGCGAGCCGCGCCAGCACGACAGCGGGCGAGCCGCCGAGGAAGCGCTCGAGATCGGAAGCCCGCGTCGGCGCGAGATCGGCCGGACGGGGCGCGAAGGGATGTCGGTCGTCACTCATGGTTTGCAGGTCCTCAAAAAATTCAAAGCGACGGCGATGTCGGCTTTTCCGTGTCGCGGAACAGCCGCAGCATGCGGCGAACAAAACTTTCGGTGCGGTCGAGCGCCCGGTTGAAGCGACGCTCCTCCTCGTCCTGCGCGGCGGGCGCGGGCGCGCCGGCCTTGAGCGCGGCGTTTTCCTGGGTCAGCCGGGCAATCTCGCCCTCGAGCGCGGCGCGCTCATCGGCGCCGGCGCGGCACTGCGCCTGATCGCCGCTCACGGTGCACAGGGAGGTCTGACCGGTGCGCGTGTCCAGCCGCAAAAATCCATTGGCGACCGGCGTCATGGAGAAACGGCCATTCTCGGCGGGCGGCGGAACAGGCACCGCCGTTTCCGCGCGCGCGGCGGCAACCGCGAACAAAAGCCCCGCGGCGCACAACAAGGATTTTTGAAGTTCGAACACGAGCCGCCTTTGCCTCCAGGACATGACGGCTCAAACATGGGGGCGCGGCGGCGCGGCGCCAGAGGCCCGCCCGCCAGACCCCACGATTTAATGAGGGCCGTCGGCGGCGACGCCGTTGGCGCCATTCATGGCGCCGGAAAAGGCCTCGATGCGCGCGGCGGCGATCACCGCCTGGGTGCGGCTTTCCACGCCGAGCTTCTGCAGGATGGCGGAGACATGCGCCTTGACCGTGGCTTCCGACACCGAAAGCTCATAGGCGATCTGCTTGTTGAGCAAACCTTCCGACAGCATCATCAGCACCCGCACCTGCTGGGGCGTCAGCGAGGCGAGACGGCGGACGTTTTCGGCCATGTCGCGGTCGGCCGGGCTCGCCAGATCGACATCGGCGGGGGCCCAGACATCGCCGGCCAGCACGGCGCGGATCGCCGCCTGCATGGTCTCCATGTCGGTGCTCTTGGGGATGAAGCCGGAGGCGCCGAAATCGATGCACATGCGAATGACGCCGCGCTCTTCATTGCCCGACACCACGACGACGGGCGTGCCCGGATATTGCGCGCGCAACACCAGAAGGCCGGAGAAGCCGCGCACGCCGGGCATGGCGAGATCGAGCAGGACAAGGTCGGCGTCGCCGGAGGCGTCAAGCGCCCGGGTCACATCGTCGAGACTGCCGCATTCCACCAGTTCGGCGCCGGCGACTGCGGCCGCCACGGCCTGTTTGAGCGCGCCTCGCACGAGCGGATGGTCGTCGGCGATCAAAATGCGCGAAATCTGCTGATCCACACTGCCTCCCGGCGCCCGGGCGCCCGAGTCCGTTCATTTTGGTTTGCGTCTAATACTAAAGACTGTCAAGGAAATTTTGTCCATATGGCCGCCAAGTTTTTTTTCCAAGACTTTCGCAATGTCGCCTCAGCATATTCCGCAGTCTATCGCCCGAATGACGTTGCTTTAGGCAAATGCTATCGCATGCGTGGAATTGTATTCTCAAGATGATACAGCCGTTGCCGCGTCGCCGGCGCCAGCGGTTTTCAAAAATGACATCCAGTTCAATTTGCTTGCACTTTGGTCGAACCGGCGCCGGAGGGGGCGTGGGGGCGCCTGTCAACCGAAACGAACAGAACCAGCCGTCAAGTGATCTTGACACACCGCCGAGGCCCGCCCGCGCCCTGGCCTTGCAAAGCTTGGGGATTCGTCCAATGATGATCTGGCGCAAAGAAAATGGGCGCCAGACGTGATTGTTTGACGCCACGTTAAGCAGACTGCCCCCGACAGCTCCTTTCTGGATGTGTCTGTCATTGTGAGACGTCGCTTGATGGCGTAAGACCCTCGAACGAGGGCAATCGGAATCCTGGGCTTGGCCGTGATGACCGAGTCAGGTGGAGATCTCGAGATCGACCGCGGCAGAGCGAGCCGGTGCGGACCAGAAGGTTTAACACGATGCACTATAGCGAAATTTTCGAGAATGCGATCGGCCAGCTGAAATCCGAAAAGCGTTATCGCGTCTTCGCAAACCTCGAGCGTGACACGGAGCGGTTCCCCAACGCCATCTGGCGTCCCGACAATGGCCCGGCCCGCGACGTCACCATCTGGTGCTCCAACGATTATCTCGGCCAGGGCGTTCATCCCGAAGTGACCAAGGCCATGGCGACCGCCGCCAAGACCTGGGGCGCTGGCGCCGGCGGCACCCGCAACATTTCCGGCACCAGCCACCCGCTGGTCATGCTCGAAAACGAACTCGCCGACCTCCACCACAAGGAAGCGGCCCTCGTCTTCAATTCCGGCTGGATCTCCAATCTCGCGGCGATCTCGACCATCGCCGACCTGCTGCCGAACTGCCTGATCCTGTCCGACGCGCTCAACCACAATTCGATGATCGAGGGCGTCCGCCGCTCCTCGGCCGAACGCAAGATCTGGCGCCACAACGATGTCGCGCATCTTGAAGAGCTGCTCGCCGCCGAGCCGCTGGAGCGCAACAAGCTGATCGTGTTCGAGAGCCTGTATTCCATGGACGGCGACATTGCGCCGATCAAGGAGATCTGCGACCTCGCCGAGAAATACAACGCCATGACCTATATCGACGAGGTCCATGCGGTGGCGATGTATGGCGAGCGCGGCGCCGGCGTCTGCGAGCGCGACGGCCAGATGCACCGCATCGACGTGATCGAGGCGACGCTGGCCAAGGGCTTTGGCGTGGTCGGCGGCTACATCGCCGCTTCCGCCGCGATCTGCGACGCCGTGCGCTCCTTCGCGCCGAGCTTCATCTTCTCCACCGCGCTGCCCCCGGCCGTGTGCATGGCCGCGCTGACTTCGGTGAAGATCGCCAAGGAGCGTCCCGAACTGCGCATGGCGCACCAGCGCCAGTCCTGGCTGACCAAGCACGCCCTGATGCGCGCCGGCCTGCCGGTGATGCAAAACGGCTCGCACATCGTCCCGGTGTTCGTCGGCAACGCCGAACTGTGCAAGGCGGCGAGCGACATGCTGCTGGAGCGCCACAACATCTACATCCAGCCGATCAACTATCCGACCGTGCCGCGCGGCGCCGAGCGCCTGCGCATCACCCCGACGCCGCTGCACGGCGACGCCCACATCACCCATCTGATCGAAGCCATGGTCGATGTGTGGACGACGCTGGGCCTGCCCTTCGCCGAGGCCAGCGACATTGAATCGCCGTTCGCCAACGACGCCGATTGCACCTACCCGCATCAGAAGCAAGACTGCTCCTATCCGCAAATGAAGCGCGCTGCGGAATAAGCGGAATTTTCGAAGACTAAGAGCCGGCCTCGCGCCGGCTCTTTTGTTTTGGGCGCGTCATTGAGACAACCCCAGGACGTCATGCCCGGGCTTGTCCCGGGCATCCCGCCAAGCCGCGAGAGACATTTGTGGGTCGCGTAACCGCGCCGCATGGCGCCAGCCGCGACGACATGACGTTGAATGAGTGAAGCGTTATGCTGGCGCCTCCAAAACAAGCGCATGAAATGAAGGAGGCCGTTCTGCGCCAGAACCCGCCCATGAAAAACCTGCGCCATGCCTGACCGGATGATCGGCGCGGTGGTCATCGCGCTTTATCTGCTGGGCCTGCTCGCCCTCGCGATCTACGGCGACCGCAAGAGCGCGGCGCTGTCGCGCGATCCCTGGCGCAAAATCGTCTATGCGCTCGGCCTCGGCGTCTATTGCACCTCCTGGACCTTCTTCGGCTCGGTCGGCGTCGCCTCCTCCAACGGCCTGGACTTCTTGCCGATCTATATCGGGCCGATGCTGATGTTCGGCTTCGGCTGGCCGCTGGTGGCGCGGGTGGCGCGCCTCGCCACGGCGCAAAACACCACCTCCATCGCCGATTTTCTGGCGGCGCGCTATGGCAAGTCGCAGGCGGTGGCCGCGGTCACCGCCGCGATTTCCGTTCTGGGCGTCACCCCCTATATCGCCCTGCAAATCCGCGCTATCGCCACCACGCTGGCCATCGGCCTCGGCCCCTCCGAACCCTTCGCCCAGCCCTCCGCCGACATCATCGACCCGCTGTCCACCGGCGCCGTCATCCTGCTCGCTCTGTTCGCCATGGCCTTCGGCACCCGCCGGATCGCGGTGGGCGAGCGTCAGAGCGGCCTGATGCTGACCATAGCCGCGGAATCCACGGTCAAACTGCTCGCCTTCCTCGCGGTCGGCGCCTTCGTCGTCTGGGGCATGTATGACGGCATTGGCGACCTGTTCCGCCGCGCCGGGACCGACCCGAAAATTCACGACGTGATCTCCGCGTCGCCCGATCCCTGGGTGTGGACCACGCTGACGCTGATCTCCGGCGGCGCCATGCTGTTCCTGCCGCGCCAGTTCCATGTCGCCATTGTCGAGAACCACGACGAGGACGACATCCGCACCGCGGCCTTCGTCTTCCCGCTCTATCTCGTCGCCATCAACCTGTTCGTGGTGCCGCTCGCCATCGCCGGCCTGCTCACCTTTCCCAACGCCTTCAACCGCGACCTCTCGGTGATCGCGCTGCCGCTCTCGGCGGGCCAGGGGTTCGTCACCCTGCTCGCCATGATCGGCGGCCTCTCCGCCGCGACCGCCATGGTCGTGGTCGAATCCGTCGCGCTTTCGGTGATGGTGACCAACGATCTCGTTCTGCCCGTGATGCTGCGCCTGGCGCGCCGCCGCGCCTCGCTGAACGGCGGCGACACGGGCGCCCGGCTGCTGCTGGCGCGCCGCCTGGCGATCGTCCTGATCATGGCGATGTCCTATTTCTATTATCGCGCCGCCGGCGAGGTGCTGCTGGCTTCGCTCGGCGTGCTGTCCTTCGCCTGCGTCGCCCAGCTCGGGCCCGCCTTCGTCGGCGCGCTGTTCTGGCGGCGCGGCACGGCGCTGGGCGCCATCGCCGGACTGATCACCGGCGTGGCGATCTGGGCCTATGCGCTGCTCGCCCCCTCGCTCGACGCCGCCTTCGCCCCCACGGCGGATCTCTATCACGTGCAATTGTCGACGCTCGCCCATGGCGCGCTCTGGAGCCTCGCCGGCAATGCGCTCGCCTATGTGGTGTTTTCGCTGGTGCGCCGGCCGCATCCGATCGAACGGCTCCAGGCTGACATTTTCGTCGGCGCCACCAATGCGCCGATGGCCCAGGCGTTTCGTCTATGGCGCTCGTCCGTGCCCGCCTCCGAGGTCGAGGCCGCCGTCGCCCGCTATCTCGGCGAGGAGCGCACCCGCGAGGCTTTCGTCAGCTTTTTCGTCACGCGCGGGCAGAGCTACGATCCCGAACGCGAAGCCGACATCCACCTGCTGCGCATCGCCGAGCATTTGCTGGCCTCCGCGATCGGCGCGGCCTCGTCGCGTCTGGTCCTGTCGCTGCTGCTGCGCCGGCGCAATCTCTCCAGCGCCGCCGCCTTGCGGCTGGTCGACGAAGCCTCGGCCGCCCTGCTCAACAACCGCGACATGCTGCAATATGCGCTGGATTTCGCCCGCCAGGGCATTTCCGTGTTCGACGCCGATTTGCGGCTGACCTGCTGGAATCGCGAATTCCGCGAAATGTTCGAACTGTCGCCAGACCTGACCCATTTCGGCGTGGCGCTCGACGACATTTTGCGCAGCAATGCGGAACGCGGCCTGTACGGACCGGGCCCGATCGACGAGCAGGTGGCGACCCGATTGGAGCGGCTCACCGCCGCCGAGCCGTTCCGCGTCGCCCTGGCCTCGTCGGGCCGGGTGATCGAGACCCGCGGCGCGCGCATGCCCGATGGCGGCCTGGTCGTCACCTATACCGACGTCACCGCGCAGCAGGAGGCCGAACAGGCGCTGGAAGCGGCCAATGAAACGCTGGAGCGGCGCGTGCGCGAGCGCACCGAGCAGCTGCAAAAGGTCAATGACGAACTCGGCCGCGCCAAGGCCGAAGCCGAGCAGGCCAATATTTCGAAGACGCGGTTTCTGGCGGCCGCCGGCCACGACATCCTGCAACCGCTGAACGCGGCGCGGCTCTACGCCGCCGCCATGCAGCAGCGCGCCGAAGCCGGGGCGCCGGCGGAGGAAATGGCGGCCCTGGCGCAAAATGTCGACGCCTCGCTGGAAGCGGTCGAGGACATTTTTTCGGCGCTGCTGGAAATGTCGCGTCTCGACGCCGGCGCGATGAAGATCGAGCCGGCCAATGTGCCGATCGAGGAGCTGTTTCGCCAGCTCAAGATCGAATTCGCCCCCCTCGCCCGCAAGAAAGGGTTGGAGCTGGTCTTCGCCCCCTGTTCGCTGGCGGTGCGCTCGGACCGGAAACTGCTGCGCCGCCTGCTGCAGAACCTCATTTCCAACGCGCTGAAATATACGAAGAAGGGCCGCGTTCTGGTGGGCGCGCGCCGGGTGCGCGGTCGCCTGCGCATCGAAGTCTGGGACACCGGCATCGGCATCCCCCCAGACAAGCAGAACGCCGTGTTCCAGGAATTCCAGCGGCTCGACGCCGGCGCCGGCGTGGCGCCGGGCCTTGGCCTCGGCCTGTCCATTGTCGAGCGTCTGGCGCGCGTGCTCGGCCACAAGGTTTCGCTGCGCTCGCGGCCGGGAAAAGGCTCGGTGTTTTCGGTGACCGCGATCCGCGTCCAGGCGCCGCCGCGCCCGGCGGCGGGCGCCGCCGAACCCGCCCCGACGCCGGCCGGAACCGGGCCGCTCGCGGGCATGGTGGTGGTGGCGGTCGACAATGATCCGCAGATCGTCGACGGCATGAAAACCCTGTTGTCCGGCTGGGGCTGCAAGGTGGTGGCCGCCGGCAGCCAGCGCGAAGCCATCGCGCAACTGGCGCGGCTGCGCTTCACGCCGGACGCGGTCTTCGCCGATTACCACCTCGACGAAGGCGACGGCGTCGACGCCATTGTGGCGCTGCGCTGGAAGTTCGGCCCGCAATTGCCGGCGGCGCTGATCACCGCCGACCGCTCCGAAGACATGCGCGCGCGCGCCGACGGCAAGGACATTGTGGTGCTCAACAAGCCGCTGAAGCCAGCGGCATTGCGCGCCCTGCTGGCGCAATGGCGCGCCCGGGCGCGCCCCGAAGGGTGATCAACGGCCCTCAAAGCTCAGCAGGCTTATTTCTCTATATAGAACAATAGAGTAGCCCTCACCCTGAGGAGCCCGCGTCAGCGGGCGTCTCGAAGGGCGGGGGCGGTCCACGGCTTTTCATACCAAAGGCCTTCCAGTCTGACTCGCGGCCGATTCACAAGCTGTACCTGATCTGATTCGATGGCGCGGGGAGGATTCGCGCCATGGCGGGCAT
>NZ_JAOQNX010000017.1 GCF_025961575.1 Rhodoblastus acidophilus
TGACCACGGCGCAGGCTGTGGCGCTGAGCACCGACCAGATCGCGGCTTTGACCACGGCGCAGACGGTGGCCCTGAGCACCGACAATATCGCCAAGCTGACGACCACCGAGGTCGTTGCGCTCACGGCGCGGGACATTTCGTCCCTGCTCAGCGCCCAGATCGCCGTGTTGACCACCGCGCAAACCGCGGCGCTGTCGACCGATCAACTGGCGGCCTTGACCTCCTCGCAGGTTTCGGCGCTGTCGACGAGCGATGTTGGAGTTCTCAGCAGCTCCAAGATCACCGCCATCGCGCTGAACGCCATCATCGGCTTGAGTTCATCGCAAATCACCAGCCTGACGACCGCGTCGGTCGCCGCGCTCAGCACGTCGCAAGTCGCCGCGCTGAAGACGGCCGAGATCGCCGCGTTCTCGACCAGCCAGATCAAGGCGCTGACCACGGATCAGTTCGCCGCCTTGACCTCGTCGGAAGTGACCGCGCTGACCACGGATCAGATCGGATCGCTGTCGACCGCCGACATTGCGGCGCTCAGCACGGCGGGTCTGAAGGGTCTCGAAACGGTTGACATCGTGGCGATGACCAGCGCGCAGGCCCACGCGTTCACCACCGATCAGATCCCCTCGCTCAGCAATGCGCAGGTGGATGCGGTGATCGCCGCTTACCAGAACAGCTAAGGCTTACGGCGCCGCCCACGGGCGGCGCCAATCCCGCCGCGGGCCAGCAAGCCCGAGGCAAGCTCGGCGCCCCAGAAAGGGACGAGGCGGCAGGCTCGCGCTTGTGCGCCCGGTTGAAACCCCGACGAGCTTCTGACGTGCCCAAGACAGCGACGCTCAAACTGCAAGAGGCTCCGCCCGCGGCGCAGCCACAGGCGCCCAATTCGCCCTTTCTCGATCTCGACGCGCGGATCAAGCGCCGCGCCTTCTCCCTCGCCGAACTCATCCACGCGACGGAAGGCCTGAAAGCCCTGGGACTGCGGCAACAGGCGGCCGATCTCTACAAGCTCTGGATCGCCTATAACGACCAGGACAAGTTCGTCCACTACGCCTATTTCAACCATGCCGTCGCGTTGCGTGAGCTCGGCGATTTGCCCGGTTCGATCAACGCCCTGCGCGCCTGTGTGCTGATCGAGCCCTCGTTCGGCGCCGCGCATGTCAATCTCGGCCGCGCCTTCGAGGACGCCGGCCAGATCCCGACCGCCGTCGATATCTGGCGGGCCTATCTCGAGGCGACCTCGACGATCACGCCGGAGCGCGCCGCGCACCGGCTGATGACGCTCCAGCATCTTGGCCGCGTCTACGAGAATTCCGAATTGCTGCAGGAATCCGAGACCATCCTGCGCCAGGCCATCGAATTGCGTCCGGACCGCACCGAAGCCGGGCAGCACTGGATCGCGCTGCGCCAGCGCCAGTGCAAATGGCCGGTGCTGGTCCCCTCCGAACATGTCACGCAGCGCCAGCTGATCGAAGCCATGTCGCCGATGGCGCTGGCGGTCTATGCCGACGACCCGATGTTTCAGCTCGCCAAGGCGTATCGGTACAACAAGGCTTTCGTCGGCCGGCCGGAGGAGGCGCCGTTCACCTGCGAGCCGCGGCCAAAATCAGGCGGACGCGGGCGCCTGCGCATCGGCTACGTCTCCTCCGACCTGCGCGCCCACGCCGTCGGTTTCGCCCTGAGCGAAGTCCTCGAACTCCACGACAAGTCGCGCTTCGAGACGTTCGGCTACTATTGCGGCGAGCCGAAAGACGATTGTCCCGTGCAGATCCGCATCCGCGCCGCGCTCGACGGCTGGCGGGACATTTCCGGGCTGACCGACCGCCAGGCGGCAGAGGCCATTTTGCGCGACGAGATCGACATCCTGGTCGATGTGAACGGCTACACCAAGCACGCCCGCACCAAAATCTTCTCCTGGCGTCCCGCGCCGGTGATCGTCAATTGGTGCGGCTATCCCGGTACGATGGGCAGTCCCTATCATCAATATTGCATCACCGACGCGCGCATCGCGCCGCCCGGCTCCGAGCGCTATTTCTCCGAGCGCGTGCTGCATATTCCCTGCAACCAGCCGATCGACCGCAAGCGCCCGATCGATCCGCCGCCGACGCGCGCGCAGGCCGGCCTTCCCGAAGGCGCCTTCGTCTACGCCTGTTTCAACGGCATGCAGAAGCTGACGCGCACCGTGTTCACGCGCTGGATGGCGATCCTCAGGGAGACGCCCGGCAGCGTGCTCTGGCTGCTGACGGGGACGCCCGACACCAACAAGCGCCTTCAGGACGCCGCCGCAGCGGTGGGCGTCGCTCCGGAACGCATCCTGTTCGCGCCGAAGGCGGGGAATTCGGCCCATCTTGCGCGCATCGCGCTCGCCGACCTGTTCCTCGACACCGCGCCCTATGGCGCGCATTCGACCGCCGCGGATTCGCTCACCGTGGGTCTGCCGATCCTGACCCTGCCGGGCCGCGGCTTCGCCGCGCGCTTCTGCGCCAGCGTGGTCGCCGCCGCCGGCCTGGAGGAGCTGATCTGCGCCAGCCCCGAGGACTATGTGCGCCGGGCCATTGAGTTCGGCCGCAATCCGCAAAGCCTCGCGGTCATTCGCGAAAAACTGGCGCGTCATCGCGACGCCAGCGTGCTGCGCGACATCCCCGCTCTGGTGCGTGGGCTCGAGGGCTGTTTCGAGCAGATGCAGATCGAGCGTGAAGCCGGGCTGACGCCCACGCCCGATCTGACCAATCTGGATCTCTATTACGACATCGGCGCCGAATTCGATCTCGAGGCTGTCGATCTGCTCGACGACGCCGCCTATGAGCGCCTTTACCGGGAAAAGCTCGACATGCTCCACCGGCACCAGCCCATTCCCCACGATCGGCGATTCTGGCGCGCGGACAGCTGACGCGCGAGACGCCAAGCAAAAGGGTCGGCCGCCATCGGCAGCCGACCCTTTTTGTGCTTGGTCTTCCGCCTAATGTTTCAGATTTTGCGACTGCTCCTGAACGAGCGGGAAAATGCGCTCCCAATAGTGCGGCGTGAGCGCGATCAGCGCATTGGCGGCCTGACGCAACGCCTCCGCGCCCAGGGCGCGCGGCAGGCGGGCGGCGCTCGCATCGAGCACGCCGGCGGCCTGTTCGACCGCGTGATGCATCTGGGCGATCAGGTTTCGCCCGCGTTCGCTGAACTCATTGGGCGCCAGTTCGATCTCGACGCCGTGAGTCCTGAACGCCGCCGTCAGCGCCGTGCCGTCGAGCGACGTGTTGAGCGCTTCGACGGTCAGGCGCGCCGGCAAGAAATCCTTCTTGATCAGGCTGGCGACTTGAACGGCGCCAAAAGTGTCGATCGCCGGCTCGCCGACGACCAGCACAGGTTTTACGCGCGATTCGAGCTGCGCGGCCTCGATGAAATGCGCCAACGACTGACCCGTCCCCGCCACATCCGCCAGCAGGGTCTTGCCGCTCAGATGCGCGCGGACATAGGCCTCGTATTCGGGCGCGCCCGAAGAGAACAGTTTTCGCGACGCCCGGATGTAGCGCGTCGAAACCGGATTGCCCGACAGCCGCGCCAGAGACGCGATCACGCGCTGCAGCAGGCTGCAGTCCCGGGCGCAAAGCAGCAGCCGGTCGGCGCCGAAGTCTTCGGCCGCCTGAAACAGGAAATAGCTGCCGATGACCAACAGCGGCAGATTCATCTCGAGTTGCGCCGCGCGCACGCCGCGTCCGGCCGCGTCGGCGTCGCCGCGCAGGCGCGCCTCGCGGATCGCCTCGGCGCAGGGGCGCATGCCGATGTCGATCAGCACGCGCTCGCCCTGGGACCAGTTGGACACGGAAATATGTTCGGTGGGAATGCCGAACCGGGCGGGGCTGGCGATGTCGGCATGGACATTGTCGCCGTAATGGCGGGTGATCTCGCATTGCGTCAGCAGCTGCGGCCAGACCACGCCGAGATGCTTGCCATAATTCGACAGGATGATGGTCTTGCCGCGCAGACAGCATTTCTCCTCGACGATCTTTCGGATGAAATCGTAGGGGAGATACATGTCGGAGATGACGATGTCGTTCGGTCCGAAGCGCGCCACCACCTCGGCGATCGGGAACAGATTGTCCCACTCCTCCATGAGTTCCAGCATCTTGAGCTTCGCCACCAGATCGGGCGACCAGCCGAGTTCCGCCGACAGCGCCGCATAGACATCATCGAGGCCATAGAGCGCCCGGCCGAACAGCCTCATCTCGAATGTGTGGCGAAGATGCGCGAATTGCGCCACCCCGGACTTGCGCTCCACCGCCTGGAAGATCGCCGTTGGCTCCTGGCATTTGCGCGCGACCAGCGTGTCGAACAGATCGAACGAGGCGATGCGGGGAACGACGCCGGGGCGCTTTTCCTCGACGTGATGCACGCTCCCGCTGGCGAGGTCGGGGCGCTCGACATTGATGAAGGCGCCGGACAAAGAAACGGCGCCGTCGCTCGCCCCGGAAGGGGAGAGGATGCAGGTGGTCTGGCGCGCCGCGTTCAGGATGTGAAGCGCGCCATCGACGACATCCCAGAAGGATTCATTGGCATGGCTGTAGCCGGCGATCGTGCCGTCGGGCGCAAAGCGCATGGCGCGGCTCAAGACGGCGGCGTTGGCGCGGAAGACGAATTCGCGGGAGGTCAGCCAGTCGCGGCTCAGCGTGAAGGGGGCGTTGTCGTCGAGTGGCGCGGCGGCGTTGTGCATCTGAACTCCTTCGCCGCCAGATCGGTCATGGCGATCAGCGCGGGAGCGTAGGGTTTCGGGCTTGCGTCGGGCTGGCGCGGTCTGCCGCGCGGACCGCCACTTTAGCGCAAGCTTGAGTCGCTAATCCGGATCAACGACAGGTCATAATGGAGAGGCCGATGCGACTGCTGCTCGAAGGCTGGCGCGGATCCAACCAATCTCACGCGCTCGTCAATCAGTTCCAGGCGCTCGCCTTCCTGCGCCGGGGCGATGTGAGCCTTTTCCATTCCGACCCGCCGTTTCCCGACCATTTCGACGTGGCGCGCAACAATGCCGGCCTGTCGCCGGAAGAAACGGCGCTGATCGCGGGCATTCCCTCCTATGCCGGCGAGGAGGTCGACGCGGTCTACCGGATTCTTCCGCCCTATCGCAGCGCGCCGAACGACACGCGCCGCACCCTGACCTTCATGGTCACCGAGGTGGGCTTGGGCGCCGGAACCTTCGCGCCCGAAACGGATATGGGCTTTTTCACCCGCGACGAAAACCTGATCGTCACGCCGACGGTCTGGTCGGCGCAACGGCTGACGGAAGCCGGGTTCGACGCGGATCGCGTCCGCATCGTTCCGCATGGCGTCGACACAAATCTGTTCTTTCCCCTGCCGCCGGACCAGCGCGCGCAGGTGCGCGCGCGCCTCGGCTTCGCGCCGGACGAGACGGTCCTCCTCAACATCGGCGGTCCCTTCTGGAACAAGGGGATCGACCTGCTGCTCGAGGCCTTCGCGCTGCTGCGCGCGCGCGGGCGTCGCGTGCGCCTGGTGTTGAAGGACCAGAGCAATGTTTACGGCGCCTCCATGTCGCACACGATCGCGGCGATCGGGGCCCGGCGTCCGGAACTGGTGACGCCGGAATCGCTTGCCGCGATCAGCGTCATCAGCGGCACGCTCGATTTCGGGCAGGTGCGGGAATTGTTCGCGCTCGCCGACGCCTATGTCTCGCCCTATCGCGCCGAAGGGTTCAATCTTCCCGTGCTCGAGGCGATCGCCTGCGGCCTTCCCGTCATCGTCTCGACCGGCGGGGCGACCGATGATTTCTGCCCCGAGCCGCTGGCTGTCCGCTTGCCGTGCAATGGCGGCGTGCTGCCGGGGGAGGCGGGGTTCCCGCCGCGCCGGTTTGTGCAGCCCAAGCTCGACGCGCTCGTCGAGGCCATGGACGGCGTCTGCCTGGCCGGCGGCGTCCGTCCCGCGGGCTTGGACCTCGCGCGGGCCGCGCTGCTGCAACAATTCTCATGGGATCGCGCCGCCGCCTTGTTGCTGGATTGCGCGGGCGTCAAGGGCGCCTCGGCGGAGCATGCGCCCAGCGCGCGGCCGTTGCCGCCGACGCAGAAGCAGGTGCTGGAGCTGCTGCAGCTCATGCGCCCCTGCGCCATGCAGAACAGCGTCAAGCTGCGCATCGGCAACACCTATGACGGCGGCTATGTGATGCCCGACGCCGCCCTGCAGACCGATGTCCTGCTCTCCATCGGCGTCGGCCATGACGTCAGCTTCGACATGGAATTCGCCCGGCGCGGCGCGGCCGTCCTGCAATTCGACCACACGCTGGAAGGGCCGCCCGAGACGCACGAAAACTTCCGCTTCCACCGTCTCGGCTGGGGCCCGACCTCGGAAGGGCCGCTGCTCAGCCTCGCCGACATGCACGCCCGCGTCGAAGAGGCCAGCAGCGCCGGCCGAAAACTGTTGAAGTTCGATGTCGAAGGCGCGGAATATCAGGCGCTGGAAACGGTCTCGTCCGACCTGCTGCGCGCCTATGATGTCATCGTCTGCGAATTGCACGACCTTTGCCGACTGGGCGACCGGCGGCATTACGATCAGGTTCGTCGCGCCCTGGAGAAACTCACGGAGAGCCATGCGCCCGTGCATCTCCACGCCAACAATTACGGCGGCATGGCGGTGGTGCAGGGCGTGCCGGTGCCGGACGCCGTGGAGCTGACCCTGCTGCGCCGCGACCTCGACGATTTCCCCGGACTGAGCGACGAGCCCATGCCCGGCGCGCTCGACAATCCCAACAATCCGATTGCGCCCGATCTGCGTTTCAGCGCCTTCGCCTGACCGAAAGGACATCAAATGGCCGACGGCGCCGACGAAGGCGTTTCCATCGTCATTCCGACGATGAACTCGCAGAGCTATATTTCCATCATCGCGGATTATTATGAAGGGCTGGGCCTGAACCCGTACTGGTTCGTCGACCAGAAAAGCGCGGACCGGACTTTTGACGTGCTGGCGGCGCGCTCGCAACGGGTGGTCGCCATGCACAACGACACCGCGATCATCGAGGCCATGGTCGAGAAGATGAGCCGCGCGGCGCCGACCGACTGGGTGCTGCGCATCGACGACGACGAACTGCCGACGGCGCAGCTTTTCGCCTTCGCCCGCGCCGTCATGCAGGACGGCCGCTTCGACGCCCTCGGCTTCGTGCGGCATCAATGCGGCGTGACCGCCGACGGCTCTCTCATGGCGCATTCAGGTCATGATCCGAATGTCCACCGCCAATACAGATTGTATCGCAAGGACCGCGTCGCCTATCGCAGCGACGTGCACACGCCCGGATTCCATTTCGACGGCCTGAGCGTGGCGCATGTCGGCGCCGAGCATTGCCTGATCCATCTCGACTGGGCGATCCGCTCCTATGCGGAGCGCAAGCGCAAGGTGATGAATTACAATCAGGCCAGGGAAAATGCCGGGGACGCCTGGAAGGCCTATTACCTGCCCGAGGATGACGCCGCCGCCCCCAACGCTTTCGTCCCTCTGGAAAAGCCTGAATTCGCGCCGGTCGCGCAAGCGCTGGCGCGTCTCTTCCCCGACAACACGATCGAGGGCCAGGCGCGACAATCCGAAGCTTTTAAGCGGATCGCCTGAAGAAACCGGCGGCGCTTTGCGCCGCCGTTTTTTCTACCTCACGTCCACATCAAATGGCTGTCCCCGACCTTCACCAGCGTGGCGCGGTCGCAGGTCTTGCAGAGGGACTCCTTTGAGAACCGCGGCTGCATGTTCTCCGCCTGCAGGGCGCTGAGTCCGCCCGAGGCGAACATCTCGTAATAGCCCTGGGTCAGCAGGTTGCCGACCTTGTGTTGCAGGCCATAATCCATGCAGCAGAGATAGACGTCGCCGTTCGGCAGGCAGACGTTGTTGTCGTAAAAGCGCGCGAACGGACACACGACCGCCGAATGGTGTTCGGGCGTGGCGCAATGGGCCTGCTCGCCGATCTTCTGCTCCTCGACATTGCCCGCGCGGGTGTGGCCGTAGAAGGAGCCGAGCTTGATGCCCAGATGTTGCAAGTCCGGGTGGACCTCGCCGGAGGAATCCATGGTCATGGCCTCGAAGCGGCGCAGCGCGCCGGAGAGGCCGAATTGCACGAAGGCCGTCAGGTTCTGCTCATATTCCTGGCTGTGGCGCCATCCCAGCATGTTGCCCTTAGCGTCTGGCAGATGCAGATTCAGCACCTCCACCTGGGCGACATGGGTCTGCAACAGTGAAATGACTTCGGCGCGGTTTTCCGCGCTCATGCCATAGAGCGTCGTGTAGATCGCGACATTAAAACCTTGTTCGAGGACATGGCGAAGCATTTTGGTCGCATTGGGATTGGCCCAGGGCTCGGCCATGCCCGAGAAATCGATGCGTACATGTTTCGGCACTTTTGAAATGACGGTCTGAAAATTCTCGAGGGTGAAATATTTGGTGTTCTTGCCGTAGAGCCCGCGCAACTTGTCCTGTGGACAGAACGTGCATTTGAGCGGGCACCCGATCATTGCGGTGATTTCGAGGGTAGGCATGGGGGAATCCCTGTGGTCGGGGCGGCAGACTTGCCGAAAGCCGTTTGTCGCAAGACTCGATTGCGCGAGGCTGGCGCCGACCCGCGCCTGATGGTTTTCTGGATATAATCGGCGCGCTGTTTGCCGGGGGGCAAAGAGGCTGACCGACGGTCAGTGTATCCCAGTTGTCCGCGCAACTGGGGAGACGAAATTGGACGCAAACGAAGGCCCCCGCGTCTGGCAGGCCGAAGAAGGGCTCCATGTCGATGTGCGTGGGCTGCCCTGTCCCGAACCGATGGTCACTGTGCTGCAATTGATCGACAGCGGCATGGCCGAGGATTTTTTGGTGGCGCACCTGAGCCAGGAGCCGCTGCTGCTCTATCCCGAATTGAATGAGCGCGGCTGGCGTCATCGGCTGCGGATGACCGATCAGCCCACCCATGTCGCGCTCGAAATGACCCGGCCGCGCGCATGACCGCCTTTCTCGCCTCCGCCAAAAGCCGGCTGTTGCCGGCCTCGGTTCCGTTCCGCTTTTTCGCAGCGGCGAGCGTGCTCCATGTCGCGCTCTGGGTCGCGCTGATTTTTGCCGCCGGCGAATTCACGCAATTTCGCGGCGGGGTGGGAAAATCGCTCGCAGCCGTGCATCTTCTCACCGTCGGCGTGCTGGTGATGACGGCCGCGGGGGCCTCCGTGCAATTGCTGCCGGTTGCGACCTCGCGCCCGCTGGCGGCGGTGGCTCCGATCAAAATCGTGTTCTGGCTGCTCGCGCCCGGCGCACTCGCCCTGGTCGGCGGCATGGGGTTTGGCCATGTCGGCGCGATGATCGTCGGCGCGACCGCCTGCGTCCTGGGATTGCTGCTGTTCGCCGTCCTGTTCGCCGACAATCTAAGGCGCTCCGCGAGCATGCCACTGGTCCAGGCCTATGGCTGGGCGGCTTTTGTCTCACTGATCCTTCTGCTGGCGCTTGGTCTCGCGCTGGCTTTCGACAATTGCATCGGTTTTTTGAGCGACCACGCCGGGCTGGCGCTGCTCCACATGATCTTGGGCGCCTTCGGTTTCATGGGCCTGCTGGCGCTCGGGTTCAGCCACGTCCTCGTGCCGATGTTCGCCCTGGCGAGCGCGCCCAAGGGACGCTTGGCCTGGGTCGGATTTTTCCTCGCTACGGCGACGGTGGCTCTGGCTTCGACGGGCGCCTTTTTCGGAAACGCGCTCGTGCTGTCGGCGTCATGCCTACTCGGCCTCGCGGCGATCGCCGTGCATGTGCAGCTGATGCGCGCGACTTTGAAAAAAGGTATGCGCAAGCGCCTGGGCCTGTCCTTCGTCCTGGTCAAAATCTCCTGGGCGATGCTGGCGCTGACGCCGCTGGTCGGCCTCGCCGCGCTTTACGGGCTGCCAGGCGGCGCCACCCTGTTCGGCCTCGTCGCGCTTGGCGGCTGGCTGATGACCTTTCTCTTCGCCATCCTGCAACGCATCGCGCCATTCCTGGCCTCCATGCATGTCACGCGGGCGAGCGGCGGGCCGGTGCTGCTGTCAGACCTGGGCGCCAGCGCGCCTCTGACTGTCCATGCCTGGTGCCACCTCGCCGCGCTCGCCGGACTGTCGGTCGCGATCGTGCTCGACAACGCCATTCTCGCCGCGCTCGCTTCGGCGGTCGGCCTCGCGAGCTCCCTGGCTTTCGCCACCTTCATCGCCGGAATTGTGAAGCGCGTCGCTTCAGGCACAACTTGAGGAGTTTCAAATGTTCGCCAACCGCATCAGCCAGACTCTTCATGAGGAACACAGCGCCACCATCGAATTAATGGAGCGCCTCGAAGCCATGATCCCGCGCAAAACCCCGCTCGACGCCAAAAACCCGCTGCTGCGCGATCTCGCCGCCGCCATTGAGGCCGACACGATCCGCCATTTCGATTTCGAGGAGCAGCACCTGTTTCCCATGCTCGCCTCGGTCGGCGACCAGTTGATCGGCGACCACCTCACCGAGGAGCACAATTTTATGCGCCCGGTGGCGGAGCGGTTGAAGGGGCTTTGCGATACGGCGCAACAAACCGGCTTCGACGAGGAGAGCTGGAAACAGTTCCAGCGCGCCGGCGCTGAATTCGTGCAGCGCATGTTGATCCATGTGCAGAAAGAGGAAATGGCGCTGCTGCCGCTGATCGACGGCACGATGGACAGCGCGACCGAAGAGCGCCTTTTCGAGGTTTACGCCGGCTGATTTTTTCGCGGCCGCGCTTGCACATGCGGCCGCGACGCGATGTAACCTCCGCTAGGGGAGGCGGCGTCGATGGCGGACAAACTTTCGCATTTGTGGCCGGGCGTTCCGCTGGCCCTTGGCTCCGCGCTGCTGTTCGGCCTCACCGCGCCGATGTCGAAACTTTTGCTGGTCGAGATCGATCCGCAATTGCTGGCGGGGACGCTCTATCTCGGCGCCGGCCTCGGTCTCGCCATCTCTCACCTCGCTTGGCGCGCGTTGAAAAGCGCGCCGGCGGAAGCGCCCTTGAGGTTTCGCGATCTTCCCTGGCTCGCGGCGATCATTGTGGCGGGCGGGCTGCTTGGCCCCTTGCTGCTGATGCTCGGCCTGAGCGAGACGAGCGCGGCCAACGCCTCGCTGCTGCTCAATCTCGAAGGGCTCGCCACCATGGCGATCGCCTGGATCGTTTTTCGCGAAAATTTTGACGCGCGGCTGCTGACGGGGGCTTTCGCCATTCTCCTCGGCGCTGTCGTCTTGTCGTGGCGGGGGAGCAGCGTGGCCTTGGACCAGGGCGCGCTGCTGGTCGCCGGCGCCTGTCTGTGCTGGGGCGTGGACAACAATTTGACGCGAAAACTGTCGTTCGCCAATCCCGTCGTCATCGCCGGGGTCAAGGGCCTCGTCGCCGGCGGCGTCAATGTCGCCGCAGCCTTCTATTATCGCGGCGCGGGGGCGCCGGCCGACGTCCTGTTCTCCGCGGCGATGCTCGGTTTCTTTGGCGTCGGCGTCAGCCTCGTCCTGTTCATCCTGGCGTTGCGCCATCTCGGGACGGCGCGGACCGGCGCCTATTTTTCATTGGCCCCCTTCATCGGCGCGCTCGCCGCCGTCGCAGTTCTGCACGAGGATTTTTCGGTCCGCCTGCTTGGCGCGGGCGCACTGATGGCCTTGGGCGTCTGGCTGCATCTGTCCGAACGCCACGATCACGAACATGTCCATGATGCGCTGGAGCATGACCATGCCCATGTGCATGACGAACATCACCGGCACGCGCACGAAGGCCCCGTGGTTGAGCCGCACGCGCATCGCCACCGTCACGAAGGTTTAGTCCACGCGCATCCGCACTATCCCGACCTGCACCATCGCCACCGCCACGATTGACGCTATTTCGCATCGCGGACATGGACGACGGCGAATTCGTCGGCGTAGAGCCGCCGCCAGCCGTCGAGCCGGTCAAAGGCCGCGATGGCGGGGGCGTCGGGCTGAAGCAGGGTCCAGGTAAAATCGTTATCGCTGGGGAAGCGGCGCATCTTTTCGGGGGCGTCCGAGTCGATGGCCGCATGACAGGCGGCCGTCGATGAATGTCGGCGCGAACGTCGCCTGCCTAGCGGGTAGCGGTTGATTTCGCGTCAGCCCGCCAACCGGATCGCCGGCGCGCGGGGTGGGTTCAGCGCAGGTTGAACCTGATGCTGGTCGCGGTGGAAAAACGCCCGCCGGGCGGGGGCGGGGTGTGCAGTGAACTCAAAATGGCGTGCGCCGCCCCGTCGAGCGCGCCATTCCCGGAGGAGTGGGTGATGGATTGGCTGATCACCCGGCCCGAGGGTCCGATGGTGAAGGCGACGCCGACCGAGCCCGTGACCCCGGCCGCCCGCGCTGCGGCGGGGAAGAATTTCTTGCGGTTCAGCTCGGCCACCACCAGGCCGGCATAGGCGCTGGGGGACATGCCGTTTGCGTGCTGCGCGCCATGGGCCGCGCCGCGCCGGGCTTCCGCGCGCGCCTGCTGGGCCTTGCGCCGCTCAAGCGCTTCTTCGCGCTCTTCCTCGCGCTCCTGCCGGCGCTTTTCCGCCAATTCGCGCTTGCGGCGCTCGGCCGCCGGGTCCGGCTGATCTTCCAGCTTGGCGACGGGCTTGGGCGGCGTCGGCTTGGCGACCGGCAACGGCGGCGCCTCGGGCGCGACGGTCTGCGGCGGCGGCGCGGTCAATTCGGGGGGCGCGGCGGCTGCGGCGGCTTCCGTGGGCGGCGGCGCCGCGGGCGCGATCTCTTCTTGCGGCTTCTGGTCCGCGTCGGATTCGCCGAGCGCGACCAGCCCGACTTCCATCGATTCCAGCGGCGGCGCGGGGACCACGTCGGGGTTGAAGGTGATGAAGGCCGCGGAATGGGCCGCCACGATCAGCGCCAGGGCGGTGGGGCGCAGCCAGACCGGTCTGATCGCGGGCGCGACCGTCATTGTCGCAGCTCGGTCGACGCCGCCTTGTCCTTGCGGCTGTCGGTGACGATCGCGATATGGGTGAGGCCGTTGGCGGCGAGTTCGTCCATCAGCGCGACGATCTGCCCGAAGGCGGCGTCCTTGTCGCCGCGCAGGTGAATGGTGCGGCCGAGATCGTCGCCGATTTTCAGCTTGATCCGTTCGATCAGATCGGCGCGGTCCACCTGT
Organism: Rhodoblastus acidophilus; assembly: GCF_025961575.1. GTDB lineage: Bacteria > Pseudomonadota > Alphaproteobacteria > Rhizobiales > Beijerinckiaceae > Rhodoblastus > Rhodoblastus acidophilus_C. Next base: position 13,094 of record NZ_JAOQNX010000017.1, read on the forward strand.
TCCGACCCGAGCGACACTTTTCCGTCGCGGTCGATGGCCACCACCATCGGTTCCTTGGGATCGAGCGGTTTCGCCGCCTTGGCCTGGGGCAGGTCCACCTTGACGCCGGTGGCGAGCAGCGGCGCGGTGACCATGAAGATGATCAGCAGCACCAGCATGACGTCGACCAGCGGCGTCACGTTGATATCGGCCTGGGGCCGGAAAAATCCGGGCCGTCCATTGGGGTTGGGGGCTCCGCCGGCCATGGACAAACTCCTCAGGCGAAGTCGCGGCAGAATTGCGAGGCGCGATCGGCGGCGCGGTGGGTCATGCGCTGGCCTATGCGGCTGAAGGCGGCCCCCAGGCGGTTGTAGGCGATCGAGGCGGGAATGGCGGCGGCCAGACCATAGGCGGTGGCGGCCAGGGCCTCGGCGATGCCGGGCGCGACCACGGCGAGCGAGGTGTCGTGCGCCGCCGCTATGCCGGCGAAGCTCGCCATAATGCCCCAGACCGTGCCGAACAGGCCGATGAACGGCGCGACCGAAGAGATGACGGCGAGATTGGCGAGCCCGCCTTCGGCCTTCATCAGCACCTCGATATGGCCGCGCGTCAGTTTCTCGGTCACGCGGGCGCGGCGCTCGGACACGGTTTCGCCGGCGATGCGGATCTTTGCCTCCTCATGGCCTTCGAGGTCGGAGGGTTCGAGCAGGGGGGAGCTGGTGAAGCGCAAGGCGCGCGACAGCCGCGCCAGGCCGAACAGGGCCTCGACGATCAGCAGCCAGCACCAGATGGAGGCGAGGCCGAGCACGACCATGACGATCTTGCCGACAAGACCCGCCTGCATGAACAGGGCGAGCGGGGAGAGGGAAAGGGCGTCCATGATGATTCCTTGGGCCGGGCGGCCGGCTTGTCGCATGTTTCCGCCGTATTTACGACAGATTAACGGTGGCCGCCGCGCGAAGCCAGCGTGGGCGTTCGGGAAAAATTCCCGATTCCGTCCGGGGTTGCGCGGGCGCAAGCGCCGGGAAAATTCGGGGGCGCTCCCCGGCGGCGCCGAACTGTGGTTTGCTGCGGCGACAGGGTGAGGCAATGGCGGGCGAAGGACGGCAGCACTGATGGCGCGGCGCGCGGGCGGGGCCGATCTTCCCCTGCATGGTGGACGCGTTCCCGCCTGGCTCGGCCAACGCATGACCCGGCTCGGGGCGGTGATCGCGGAAACCATTGTCCATCATTACGGCCGCGACGAATTTTTAAGGCGTCTCGCTCATCCCTTCTGGTTCCAGTCCTTCGGCGCCGTCATGGGCATGGACTGGCATTCCTCGGGAATCACCACCAGCGTGATCGGCGCGCTGAAACGGGGCTTGGAGCCGCTTTCGGGCGAACTGGGGCTTCACGTCTGCGGCGGTCGGGGAAAACATTCGCGGAAAACCCCGCTCGAATTGCAGGAGATCGGCGCCCGCGTCGGTTTTGACGGCGCGGCGCTGGCCCAGGCCAGCCGCATGGTCGCCAAGGTCGACAGCGCCGCCGTGCAGGACGGTTTTGACCTCTATCTCCACGGTTTTGTCGTCGCCGACGACGGCAAATGGGTGGTGGTGCAGCAGGGCATGAACGGCGAAGCCCGCACCGCGCGCCGCTACCATTGGCTCTCCGAGGGTTTGGAGGATTTTGTCGATGCGCCCCACGCCGCCATCGACGGCCGGAACCAGGGCGAAATCGTCAATCTGACGGACCGCCGCGCTGAAAAATCGCGGGCGCGGCAACTGGACCTTTTGCGCGACCTCGGCCCCGACGGCTGCGCGCGCGAATTTGCGGCGCTGGCGCCCAGGCCTGAGCCGATCCAGATGATGTTGCCGCATTTGATCATGCCCGCGCATCACGATGTCAGGTCCGACAATGTGGTGATGCGCCGTCTGCAGGGCGCGCTGGCCGCGGCGGCGGATGCGGGTCCAAAAGATTTTTCCGAATTGCTGATGGTCCCGGGCGTCGGCGCGCGCACCGTGCTGTCGCTGGCGATGGTCGCGGAGGTGGTGCATGGCGCGCCCTGCCGCTTTTCCGATCCCGCGCGGTTTTCCCTGGCGCATGGCGGCAAGGACCGACACCCCTTTCCGGTCGCGACGAAGGTTTTTGACCAGACGATCGGCGTGCTGAAAAGCGCCGTCGCCAAAGCGAAGCTCGGCAATGACGACAGGCTCGAAGCCCTGCGCCGCCTGGACGCGCAGGCGCGTCGGCTGGAGACTGCGGGCGGCAAGACGTTTGAAGCGGTCGTCGGCGAGGAGCGCCGCCGCTCCGAGGAATTCGGCGGCAGGAGCGTGTTCGGCTGGGAAAAAGGTGAGGCTTGACCCCCGCGCGCCAATGGCTTCTGCTGCGGGGAGTTTTGACGGAGCGCGCCCTTGTTCCGAACTTCCTTCCTGGTTTGCCTGCTTCTCCTCCAATCCCTGGCGGCGCAAGCGGCTGACAAAGTGATCTTCGCCGCCAATTGGCTGGCCCAGCCCGAGCATGGCGGCTTTTATCAGGCGCTGGCCGACGGCACTTATGCGAAATACGGCCTCGACGTCACCATCCTCCCCGGCGGCCCCCAAAAAAACAACCGTCTGCTGCTCGCGGCGGGAAAAGTCGATTTCTACATGGGCGACAACATTATCGGCCAGTTTTCGGCTCTGGCGGAGGACATTCCGATCGTCACGCTGGCCGCGATCTTCCAGAAAGACCCGCTGATCTTCATGTCGCATCCGGGCGCGGGTTTCGACCGGTTCGAGGATTTGCCCAAGGCCAAGGCTTTTGTTGGCCTGGCGACGCTGACCACGGTCTGGCCGTGGATGGAGAAGAAATGGGGTTTTTCGCGGAAAAACGTCGCGCCCTATAATTTCAATTCCGCGCCTTTTATCGCCGATAAAGCCTCGATCCAGCAGGGCTATGTCACCTCCGAACCCTTCGCCATCGCGCGCGACGGCGGGTTCAAGCCGAACGTCTTCCTGCTCGCCGACCACGGCTTCGAAACCTATTCGACCACCATCGAGACGCGCCGCGACTTTTTGGAGAAGAACCCGGATGTTGCGCGGCGGTTTGTCGAAGCTTCGATCCTCGGCTGGGTCCATTATCTCCATGGCGACAATGCCGCGGCCAATGCCGCGATCAAGGCGCAGAACCCGGATATCGACGACGCGCAGATCGCCTTTTCTATCGCGCAGATGAAGGCGTTCGGCATTGTCGAATCCGGCGATGCGCTGACCAAGGGGATCGGCGCGATCGACCTGGCGCGCGTCCAGCGCCATTACGCCGAAATGGTGGAGGCGGGCGCGGCGGCAAAAGGGCTCGATGTCGCCAAGGGGCTCGACCTGCGCTTCGTCAATCACGGTCTTGGGCTGGACGGCAAGTGATGCGAGCGGTCAAATGCAGGGCCTCCCTTGCTCCCCTTGCGGGAGAAGGTGGATCGCGGCGAAGGCGCGAGACGGATGAGGGGGTTATCCACGATGGGACGTGCTGAGCGGTGGCGGGCGCCCCCTCGTCCGGCGCCAAAGCCCGTCCGGAAGGACGGGCGCCGTTTGACGCCCTATGGCGCCACCTTCTCCCGCAAGGGGAGAAGGCAGGCCCCTTCACGCCGATGAGCCCCCTTCTCTCCCTCCAAAACCTGTCCCTCACCTTTCCCGGTCGCACGGCCCCGGCTCTGGACGGCGTCGACCTCACCGTCCGGCGCGGCGAAACCCTTTGTTTGCTCGGCCCCTCCGGTTGCGGCAAGAGCACGCTGCTGCGTCTGGTCGCCGGGCTCGAAACCCCGAGCGGCGGCGTCATCGACTGGTCCGACAAAAGGCCTGAGATCGGCTTCGTCTTCCAGGAGCCCAACCTTATGCCCTGGGCCGATGTCGCCGCCAATGTCGCCTTGCCCTTGCGACTGGCCGGCGTGAGCCGGTGCGAAGCGGCGTCGCGCGTCGAGGCGGCGCTGGAGCGGGTCGGGCTGAAAGGGCTGGCGAAAGTTTTGCCGCGCGAATTGTCCGGGGGCATGAAGATGCGCGTTTCTCTGGCGCGCGCGCTGGTGGACGGGCCGGACCTGCTGCTGCTTGACGAGCCCTTCGCCGCGCTGGACGAAATCACCCGCTGGGAGCTGAACGACGCGCTGCAAAACCTGCGCGCCGGCGTCACCATCCTGTTCGTCACCCATTCGGTCTATGAGGCCGCCTATCTCGCCGACCGCGTCTGCATCCTGCGCGCCAACCCGGGCCGCGTCCACGCCCTGGTCGCGCTGGAGGAGGCGCGGGCGAAAGGGGCGGCGCTGCGCGCCAGCCCGGCCTATGCGCAAACCTGCGTGCGCCTCAGCGAAGGCCTGCGGCAGGCGATGGAGGCCGCATGATCGCGCGCCTGATCCCCGTTATCGCGCTCGCGGCCCTGATCGGCTTCTGGGAGGCCCTGGTCGTCCTGTACAAAATTCCGCCGGCGCAACTGCCGGCGCCGAGCCTGATCGTCTCGACCCTGCTCGCCAACGCGCCGCAGCTGCTCAGCGCCGCCGCGACCACGCTTGCCGAAGCCTTGCAGGCGTTGGCGTTGGCGACGGCGGGCGGCGTGGCGCTGGCGCTGCTGTTCGCCTGGTCGCCGCTGTTGGAGCGCGCCTTCCTGCCCGTCGCCGTGGTCTTGCAGGTCACGCCGCTGATCGCGGTCGCGCCGCTGCTGCTGATCTACCTGGAGCCCCATGCGGCGGTGCTGGCCTGCGCCGCGCTGGTCGCCTTCTTTCCCATTCTGTCCAATGCCAGCGCCGGCCTGAGCGGCGCCGACCGGGGTCTGGTCGAACTGTTCCGCCTCAAGGGCGCGTCGCGGACCAAAATCCTGTTCGGGCTGCGGCTGCCCTCGGCGCTGCCGTCGATTTTCGTCGGATTGCGAATCGGCGCCGGTCTGTCGCTGGTCGGCGTGGTGGCGGCGGAACTGGCCGCGGGAGCGGCGGGGCAGGGGGAGGGATTGGCCTTCCGCATCGTCGAGGCGGGCTACCGGCTCAAAATTCCGGTGATGTACGCCGCCGTATTTTTGCTTTGTCTTTGTGGCCTCGCGCTCTATGGCGCATTCGCCGGACTCGACCGGATTCTCTTGCGTCGCTGGCGCGATCGGCCTGAAATTTAAGACCGAAACGGGGCCGTGTGGCTTACCTGAAACTGGTGTGGCTTCCGTGTAACTGTCAAATAAATTTCTCGTGATCCTCATTTTCGCCTTTTTTCAGGTCTTTTTTGACTGGGGCTGGGGCGTTGACCAATGGCGTCGGCGCCGCCGGTCCTGATGGAAGAGAGTTCGCTGTAGGCGGCGCGGCGATGCGCCTCTGAGCGGCAATCCTTGTGTTCTGTTGGCTAATGGACCCGAAAAGCGGCGCTTTTCGGGACGGGAGAAATTTGCGCTCGACCGCGACCCGCCGGTCACTGAAAGCGCAAGGGGGACGTCCGGCGGGCGGAGCAGGCAAACGACATGCAAGACAACCGCGACACATTTAATCGAATTTTAGGCATGTTTTGCTCAAATGGGCAAACGGGCGCCGACCGGACCGCAATGTCGGACGGCTCTCGCCCCCGCGCCGCGCACCAGCCGAATCATCGCGCGGCGGGCGTAGACCCGGCGTCACGTTATGTCAGTTTGTGAGAGTAGGCGGATGACCGACTGGAGTTTCGAAGCCACCGCGCTGGACGCCATGGAAAAAGCCAGCCTGCCGCGCAAAATCTTCACCCGGACCGTCCCGGTCCTGGCCGCCATGTCGTTTTCGGCGCTGGTCGCCCTGCGCGTCGCCGGCGGCCTGGCCAACCAGGCGATCGCCCCTGAGCCGCCGCACGGCGCAACCGCCGCCAAACCCGCGCCAGCCGCAGACGCGCCCATGCAGGCCGCCGTCGTCCCGCAACCGACCCCGCGCCTCGCCGCCGCGGAGATTCGCCCGGCGGTCAGCCCCTTCGGCGAATTGTTCGACCCCGATTACGCCAGCGGCGGCAATATCGTCGCCGACGGGCGCCCCTTCGCCTTGGACCGGTCGCTGTTCCAGTCCGACCCGATGTATACCCCCGAGCCCGAGGCGCAACAGCAACAGCAGGTCGCCGAGGCCGAGGCTCAGCCCGCCCCCGCGCCGGCCGCGCCGCTGACCGAACCGCAAAAGGGCGCCGCCGATCTCGGCCTGCGCCTCGCCGAGGAGGAGACGGTGGTCCCGCAGCCTCCCTCCCGCCCGAGCGATCTCGCCCCCGCGCGCGTCGCCAAGGTCGAGGACAAGGCGACCCCGGCCCCCGCCGTCACGGAACCCCGCATGTCCCCGCGCGTCGCCGCCCGCCGCCTGCGCGCGCAGCCGCAGATGCAAGCGGAAACCGACACCCGCAGCTTCTTCGACAAACTGTTCGGCAGCAGCGACAAGCCCAGGGAAAAGGGCCCGCAGCTCGCCTATGCCTCGCCCGATGGCGGCAGCGCGCTGAAAATGTCGAGCGGCCTGTTTTCCGCCGCCCGTCCCACCGAAGGCGTGGCCGTCTACAACATTTCGGCGCACACCGTCACCCTGCCGAGCGGCAAGCAACTCGAAGCCCATTCCGGCCTCGGCCCCTATTTCGACAATCCCAATGGCGTGCATCTGCGCATGAAGGGGTCGACCCCGCCGGCGACCTATCGACTGTCCCTGCGTGAAACCCTGTTCCACGGCGTCCAGGCGATCCGCCTCACCCCCCTCGACAGCAGCGTCCACGGCCGCAACGGCCTGCTGGCCCACACCTTCATGCTTGGCCCGCGCGGCGATTCCAACGGCTGCGTCTCCTTCCGCAACTATCGCGATTTTCTCGAAGCCTATCGCAACGGCGAAATCCGCCACCTGAAAGTGGTGAGCGGCGGCTGATTTTTCCAGAGCCCCAAAATCCCAGCCCTCGTCCGCAGCGGACGGGGGCTTTTTTTCGTCAGCTCTCCGCGCCGACCTCGATCTGATCCAGCGCCTTCACCACCGCGTCGAAAATCAGCAGGATCGAGGCGTGCCGCGCCTTGTAGTCGCGCGCGCCCTCCAAAACCCCGGCGTCGGCGAACTTGCCCTGCGGCGGCGGCCCGTTCTCCTTCAGCATTTTGCGCATGGTCTCGCGCAACGCGCGTAATTCCTCCGGCGTCGAGCCGATGACGTGCCGGCCCATGGCGGCGCAGGAAGCCTGCCCCAGCGCGCAGGCCTTCACGTCCTGGGCGAACTCGGCCACCTTTCCGTCCACCAGCGACAGATCGGCGGTGACGCTCGATCCGCACAGCCGCGAATGCGCGCTGGCCGAAGCCTGCGGCGCGGGCAGGCGGCCGAGATGCGGAATGTTCGCCGCAAGCGCCAAAATTTTGGTGGAATAGACGTCGTCGATCATGACGACTTCACATAGGAAGCGGCCGGCGGCGTGTCCAGCGCATTCAGGAGCGCGCGAATGTCAAAGCGGTTCTCGACGGGTTTCCACGAGGTCTCCACCGTCATTGCGAGCGCAGCGAAGCAATCCACGCCTCCGCGTGACGAATGCGACGCGAGGGGGGAATTTTGAGGCCTGGATGGCGCCAACGTGCGAAACCGACTTTTTCGCGAAAAGTGAAAACGGCAAAACCCGCGAAAACCGTCAATGAGGCGAAAATTTGTTCACGTTTTGTTTCACGTGAAACGATTCGGTCGAGGTCGAACGCCCCTCACAACCATCTGTAAAGAAAAGAGAAACAGCCGCCCATTCCGCCGACAGGGATCAGGACGAACACTGATCACCCCCGTCATCGCCGCCACAACCCAGAACGAGTGCTCCTAAAAATCGCATGTTTTTCGTCAAAAAACGCGTGTTTTTTGCACAAACGCGCGTGTTTTGCACGATTTTGCGCGGTTACGTTTCAACCAGGAATAGAATTTTTCGAAAAATGCGCTCTCAGGGGCGGTCGAGGCGGCGCCAAAAAAAGCTCACCGCGACGCGTCTGGGCGAGCATAGAGATGTGAGGCGAGCCAGATCAAAGCTGCTGACTGGTCTGCAATCGGCGGAAAGCGGAAGTTTGCAAGCGCTGCCCGCGAAGTCGCCTTGGTGCCGCAACGCGGACATTGGTTGAAACTTGCAGCTAAGGTGTTCGGCCTTTATGCGCGGAAATCGAAAAAGATCGCGCCAATTCCTCTGTTTCTTCGTCTTTGAATTCGACCCATCTCTATTTGTCGCGAATGCCGGTCAACTCACCCACAGTTTCGTCGCGCATCATGGCGAAACTGTCGGATCGTCAAACCCCCATCTGAGAAACTCGTCAAAATTCTTTACCTGCACCCGGCTGGCGAAAGCCTCCAGAATGTCGCCGATCTGGGTCGCGAACTCGCCCATGCGGCGATAAGCTTCGTAGTCATTCTTGCTGAGCAAGTCCGGGCCGCTCGTCTTGAGTTCCTCGCCAAGCTCTTGAGATTCCGCCCGCCAATATTTCGCGTGAGCGAGCCGGTCTTTCAATGACCATATTTTTGCATCGTCCAGCACAAACAGCCTCACCCGCCGCCGAAACTCCTCGTCGTCGCGCCGGCTCTGCCGCCAAACCTCGAACAGCTCAAACATGCAAAACGGCGAGCGCAAATATTTATGGCTCAAAAACACAAACACCCGCTCCCCCGCGCCGATTTCGCGCATGAAATCCGAAATGCTGTCCGCGCGCGTCAGCACATTTTTATCCCGCCGCACCTCCCACTTCCGCTTGTCCGCCGCCTCGCACAGGGCATCCACCTTCTCCTCGCGCCTCCGGTCGCTCTCGTCGGCCCAGGCATAGGAGACATAGGCGCGCGGCGGCGCTTTGGGGTCGCGGCCAAAGCGGGTTTCCTCCGGTGCCGTCTCGCGCGCTGGTTCGGCCGGCGCCAATACCTCGCCCTTCAGTCCGAAACGCTCTTGCATCCGCTCCAACTCCTTGCAAACGCTCGCCAGCAAAGCATCCGCCTGTCCGCCGCGCGTAGAAATGCGGATTTCGCCACTCCAGTCCGCGCCCCGGTTCTGCTCGATCAAAACCCGCGCGCCCGTTCCCGTCTCGAAGGCGCTGACGCCGTCGCGCCAATAGGTCCCGTTCGCCCGCGCCTCGCGCCCGATTTTTGCGATCACCGCGCGGATCAGCCCGTCGTGCAGGAACGGAAATTTGTAAGTCCGCGCGCGAATCTCCTGGCCGGTCTCCCAGTCTCGTCGGATCGCCGCCTCCACCGCCGCGCGCTCCGGCAGCAGTTCCGGCGCCACCAATTCCAGCTCGCCGTCGTCCTCCCAAATCTCGAAACACACGCCGCAGGCGCGCATCATGTCGAGGAACAGCGAGCGATCGCCGTCGCTCCGGTCGGACCAAGCCGAAACGGCGAGTTCGCTCGGCCTGAACCGTCCGTTCTGCCGCAGGATGCGCGCATGCGTCCCCTTTGCGCGGTCGAACACGGCATAGATCGCCTCCAGCGCCCAGCTCTGGTCCAGCACGATGCGGTCCGTCAGATCGGGCCGATGGAACACCACGCCGGTGCGGTGCAGATAGGAGAGCAGATGCGTGGGCTCGCTCTTCACGCCGAGCCGCCGGCACAGCCGCGCAAAAATTTTTGTTGTCAGCACTCGATGCCGACGCCGCGCCACCGGCCGCAAGGCGTCGGCGTCTTCCGCCCCCTCCAGCGCCCGCTTCACCCGCGCCCACGCCTCTGGAATTTTTGGCGCGCCCTCCTGCTCCAGCGCGTACTCCGCCGCCTCGCTCAGCGCGTCGCTCAAGGCGGCGACCCCGCGTGGTTTTGCGGCGGAAAAATTGACGCGGTTGAAATAGCCGAACTCCTGCTTCAACGCCTCCTCGTCCACCGGCCATTTCGCTTCATCTCTCGGCGCGTCGCAGCGCGTCTGCACGGCGACCACGGCATTGTCCGTTCCGCTGGCGTGTCGGACATAGTCGAGCCAATAGGGCAGGGGACGGTTGCCGAACCGCGCGTCCTTCGGGTCCGCCGCCGCCGTCTCTAATTTTTCGGCCCACACCAGCGCGAAAATCGCGTGATCCCTGAGGAACAGCGCATGCGTGCCGTGAAAAATATCCTGGCCACCGAAATCCCAGATATGCAGCGGCAACGGCGCGCCGCCCCTGCGTTTCAGTTCGTGGCGCGCGACCACGACGCCATGGGTCGAGTCGGAATCCGGCTGGTAGGGCTTGTCCATCAGCACATTGCAAAGCTGCGTCTTGCCCACCCGGCCGTTGCCGAGCACCATCAGCTTGACATCCTCCAATACCGCGTCGCAGGGACCGGACTCAGCGAAATAGGCGCGAAGCGCCGGCAGGCAGTTTTCGTCATCGTTTGCCGATAGAATCGCCGTGGGGATATCGGGCGCGCGCGACCTCCACAGTTTGAGGTTTTCCAGGGACGGCGCTTCGCACGCAATTCGCCTCAGCTCCGCAAGGCGGCAGCCGTTGGCTTCCAGTTGGGAAAGCTCCGCCAGGCCGGTCAGCGGCGCGAGATCGGCCACTTGCGTATCCGAGCAATTTAGCGTCTGCAGGGTTTTCAGGCGCGCCAGCGGCGCGAGATCGGCCACTTGCGTATCCGAGCAATTTAGCGTCTGCAGGGTTTTCAGGCGCGCCAGCGGCGCGAGGTCGGCCACTTGCGTATCCGAGCAATTTAGCGTCTGCAGGGTTTTCAGGCGCGCCAGCGGCGCGAGGTTGGCCACTTGCGTATACGAACAATTGAGCGTCTGCAGGGCTTTCAGGCGCGCCAGCGGCGCGAGGTCGGCCACTTGCGTATACGAGCAATCGAGCGACTTCAGGGCATTCATGCGCGCCAACGGCGCGAGGTCGGCCACTTGCCCAGACGAGCAATCGAGCGTCTGCAGGGCTTTCAGGCGCGCCAGCGGCGCGAGATCTGCAACATGCGTGCCCCAGCATTTGAGGTACTGCAGGGCGATCAAGCCTGCCAGCGGCGTTAGGTCGGCGACCTTCGTGTCCCAGCATCTTAGCGACTGCAGGGTGGTCAGTCCCGTCAACGGCGCGAGGTTTGCGACTTGCGTAGACGAGCAGTCAAGTGACCGCAGGGCGGTCAGTCCCGCCAGCGGCGCGAGGTCGACCACTTGAGTTGACCAGCAGTCGAGCGACTGCAGAGTGGTCAGCCGCGAAAGCGGCGCAAGGTCTGATATATTACTCTCGTGGTAATCGTCGTTCTCACCGACTATTGCGCCGATATCCAGCTCCCGCAAATGCGTGAGCCCCCCAATTTCCGCCGGAATCTCCGTGAGCCCAAGCCCGGCGAGATCAAGCGTCCCGGTGCGCGCCTCCGCTTCGCGCGCGATCCGTTCGCGCGCGATCTCCCGGCCATCGACACCATCCCTCATAGCGCAATTCCATTGCTGAAAACGCGCCAACCTATACCATTCACGGGCGCGCAGGGAACACCTGCACGGCAGCCGATGACCGGCCAATGCCGCCCAATGCGCCAAGACGTCAGGGCGACATCCTTTCTCAACATTCCGAACGTCGGAAACGGGCAAAAGAAGGGACCGTCGCCAGCCCGATCGGTAACAGCTGCTTTGAGCCGCTTCCTAATATTCCCCAAGCGCGCGACCCCTCCACATGCAGGGGATAACTTAGCCGGATAAGCGAGCAGCCATCGTCCGGCGCTTGGGGACACGCCGAATTCAACGAGTCTTGAGGCCCCGCTTAAGCATGTGAGCGACCGCGCGCCCCTCAACCCTCATCCACCCCCGCCAGCCGCAACCACCCGTCCTCATCAATCGTCTCGACCCCCAGCTCCCGCGCCTTGGCGAGTTTTGATCCGGCATCGGCGCCGGCGACCAGCAGGTCGGTCTTTTTCGAAATCGACCCCGACACTTTTGCGCCCAACCGCTCGGCCAAAGCCTTGGCCTCGTCCCGCGTCATTTTTTGCAGCGATCCCGTGAACACAACGGTTTTGCCCGCGACCGGCGAATCGCTCTTCACCGCCTCCATGGGGAACGGGGTGACCTGCGCCAGCAGCGCATCCAGCGCCGCTTCATTGTGCGGTTCGATGAAAAAGTCGGCCACGGCCTCCGCCACCACATCGCCAATCCCGTCAATGGCGTTGAGATGGTCGCGCTCGGGCGTTCCCGGCGCCGCTTTTCGCGCGACCTCGCGGAAAGCCTCGAAATTTTCGAAGGCGCGGGCGAAGCGGATGGCGTTGGTCTCGCCGACATGGCGGATGCCCAGCCCAAAGATGAACCGGTTGAGAACGATGCTTTTCCGCGCCGCGATGGCGGCAAAAAGCTTTCGCGTCGAGACCTTTCCAAATCCCTCGAAATTCTCGATCTTGGTCAGGCTCGCTCTGTCGCGCTCTTCAAGCGTGAAAATATCGGCGGCGGTCCGGATCAGCCCCTTTTCAAAGAAGAAGGCGATTTGTTTGTCGCCGAGCCCCTCAATGTCAAAAGCGTTGCGCGAACAGAAATGCCGCAGTTTTTCGATCGCCTGCGCGGGGCAGGCGAGACTGCCGGTGCAGCGGCGCACCGCATCGGCCTCTCCCGTCTTCGGATCGATCTCGCGCAGCGCCGCCGAGCCGCAGGCGGGGCAGGTCTGGGGAAAGACATAGGGGGGCGCCCCCTCTTGATGCGACACGACGGAAACAATCTGCGGGATCACATCGCCAGCCCGTTGCACGACAACCGTGTCGCCGACGCGAATATCCTTGCGCGCGATTTCATCCTCGTTGTGCAAAGTGGCGTTGGAGACCACCACGCCGCCGACGGTCACCGGCTTCAGCTTGGCGACGGGGGTGAGCGCGCCGGTGCGCCCCACCTGAATATCGATCGCCAACAGTTCGGTGGTCGCCTGTTCCGCCGGAAATTTATGCGCCACGGCCCAGCGCGGCGCGCGCGCCACAAACCCTAGACGCCCCTGCAAGGCGAGCTCGTTGACCTTGTAGACGACCCCGTCAATGTCATAGTCGAGCGTCGCGCGTTGCGCCTCGATGGCGCGGAAATGCGCCAGCATGGCCTCCGGCGTCTCGCAAAGACTGGTCAGCGGATTCGTCGGAAATCCCAGCCCGGCAAAGCAGGCGATCATGCCGGCCTGGGTGTCGGCGGGCATGGCGGAAACCTCGCCCCAGGCATAGGCGAAAAATCTTAAGGGCCGCCGCGCGGTGATCGACGGATCGAGCTGACGCAGCGATCCGGCGGCGGCGTTGCGCGGATTGGCGAAAATCTTTTCGCCCGCCTCGGCCTGCCGCGCGTTGAGGGCGGCAAAATCCGCCTTGCTCATAAAGATTTCGCCGCGCACCTCGAGCACATCAGGCGCATCCAAAAGCTTTTGCGGGATCGCCGCGATCGTGCGCACATTGGCGGTGACATCCTCGCCCACGGAGCCGTCGCCGCGCGTGGCGGCGCTGACCAGATGGCCGCGCTCATAGCGCAGCGAGCAGGAGAGGCCGTCGATCTTCGGCTCTGCCGTAAAGGCGATGTCGGCGCTGCTCCCCAAAAACCGTTTCACCCGCGCCACGAATTCAAAAATGTCCTCGTCGGCGAAAATATTGCCGAGCGAGAGCATGGGAATGGCGTGGGTAATCTTGGCGAATTTTTCCGCCGGCGCCGCGCCGACTTTTTTCGTCAGCGAACCGGCGCCGCCAAGCTCGGGAAATTCGGCCTCCAGCGCCTCATAGCGCCGCCGCAGGGCGTCATAATCCGCGTCCGAAATTTTCGGCGCGTCCTCCTGATAATAGGCGCGGTCATGCTCGGTGAGCGCCGCGCCAAGCCGTTCGTGCTCGGCGCGGGCGGCGGCGAGATCAGCTTTGCGGCTCATGCGCCAGACCCCGCCGTGGCGAAGGCGTCGCGCAAATAGGTCAGGATGAACCCGGGCATGGCGCCAGGATTGAGATCGCCCGCGTCACGCACCGCCACCAGCCGCGTCAGCTCGGGGTCGGGATCGCGCGCCAGAAAATCCGCCACCCGCGCCAAAGCCTCGTCGGCGGTCAGGGCCAGCCGGCGCTGCTGGATGCAGGCGATTTGCTGCTTTTCGACCACCACGCGAAAATCCCCGCCCGGCGCCTCATCGGCGGCAAACCCGGTCTCCTCTTGCATTTCGCGGGCGACGCTGCGGACGAGGTCGACGCGGTCGCCGACAATGTCGCTGCGATCCGGCGTGCCCGCGGGAAAGTAGATTTTTCCGGAATTCATGGTGTGCGCGCCCATCTCGCCCAACAGCCAGGCCCCGTCGGACGAACGCAGCGCCGCCATGGAAAAACAGTTGAACACGCTGTCGTCGGGACAGCCAAAATCGCGCCAGGCCATGAAGTTGCGGAAGGGGGTGAGGAAAAACCGCCCGCGCAACACCTTTCCCTCAAGCGTGTCGACAACGGCGGGGTCGCGCAGCAATAGCACCTGCCCGTCGAACATTTTGGGTTTTTCGGCGAGCCGCGCCCGCCAATGGGCGCTGATCCGCGCCGCCTCCGCCTCCGCCCAGGGCCAGGGCGCCGGCGCAAAACCTGTGTCCAGCCCCGCTGCTTCAAAAATTCCGTTTCGCATGTTCATCCTGGCGTAAGGATTGCTGGACGTTGGCGCCCGCCCCGAATCTTATATCCTGATCCCCCGGAGGAAAAAGCCTTTGCCCGCACATTTGGATCTCGCCCCCTATCAAGCGCCGCTGTTGTTCCTGGTCGCGGCGGGCGTGGTCGTGCCGCTGTTCAAGAAATTGCGGCTGTCGCCGGTGCTCGGCTTTCTTCTCGCCGGCATGCTGATCGGCCCCCACGGCCTCGGCCGCATCAACGAGGTTTTGGGCGTCGGCATTCCCTTTCTTGCAAAAAGCGACCAGATCGCCACGCTGGCCGAATTCGGCGTGGTCTTCCTCATGTTCAACATGGGTCTGGAGCTGTCGCTGGAGCGTTTGATCCTGCTGCGCCGCTACGTGTTCGGGCTCGGCGCGGCGCAGGCGGCGGCCTGCGGCCTGGCGCTGATGATCTGCGCCCACCTGTTCGGCCAGGACTGGGCGGCCTCGGCCACGCTCGGCATTGCGCTGGCCCTGTCGTCCACCGCCATTGTCGTCCCGGTTCTGGCGGAGAAAAAGCGGCTCAACAGTTTTTCCGGCCGCGCCATCTTCTCCGTGCTGCTGTTCCAGGACCTGCTGGTCGCGCCGCTGCTGCTGGTGATGTCGATGTCGGCCGAAAGCGGCCACGACCTGCTCCTGACCCTCGGCTACGCCTTCGCCGCCCTCGGCCTGATCGCCGGCGTCGGCCGCGTCGTGCTGCGGCCGTTCTTCCAATTGGTGGCGGCGGCGCGCTCGAACGACCTGTTCATCGCCGCCTGCCTGCTGGTGGTGATCGCGACCGCCGTGGCGGCGGCCTCGGCCGGCCTGTCCATGGCGCTCGGCGCCTTCATCGCCGGCCTGCTGCTGGCGGAAACCGAATATCGCCGCGCCGTGGAGCTGACCATCGCGCCGTTCCAGGGCCTGCTGCTCGGCCTGTTCTTCGTTTCGGTCGGCGCGGACCTCGATCCGCTGCGCGTCATCGCGCATCCCGTGACGACGCTGGGTCTGGCGCTCGGCCTGACCGCGCTCAAGGCGCCGATCGTCGCGGGCCTGGCGCGCGCCTTCGGCGCCAAGGGGCAAAAGGCCAGGGAAATCGGGCTGCTGCTGGCGCCCGGCGGCGAATTCGCCTTCCTGATCCTCGCAGCGGCGGTTCTGGCGGGCATCGTCTCCAAGCAATTGGCGGATGACGCGATGATCGCCGTCACCCTGTCGATGACCTTCATTCCGCTGATCGCCAATTTCGCCTCGCGCAAGCCGAAAGCCGGGGTGGTCGAAATCGCCGCCCCCGAGCTGGCGGCGGCGGAGCGCGTGCTGATCATCGGCTATGGCCGCGTCGGCCAGATCGTCGCCGAACTGATGCGCGCGCACCAGCTCGACTACATCTGCATCGACGCCGACCCCGGCGTGGCGGCGGCGGCCCGCGAAAAGGGCGAGCCGGTCTATTGGGGCGAGGCGACCCGTCCGGATTTTCTGGCCAATTGCGGTTTGGCCACGGCCAAGGCGGTGGTGATCACCATGCACACGCCCAGCGCCGTGGACGAAGTGGTGCGGATCGCCCGCGCCGCCCGCCCGGACCTCACCATTGTCGCGCGCGCCCGCGACGCCCTCCACGCCCGCCATCTCTACGCGCTCGGCGCGACCGACGCGGTGCCGGAGACGACGGAAGCCAGCCTGCAATTGTCGGAAGCGGCGCTGGTGGACATTGGCGTGCCCATGGGCCTGGTGATCGCCTCGATCCACGAGCAGCGCGATCTTTATCGAAAGGCGCTGATCGCCGAAGGCGATGTCGCTGCAACGGCGCCCCGGCCATTCTCGGCGCGACGGAAAAAGCGGTGACCCTTGCGGGGCGCCTTGCAAGTTGATATATATCACGCGATATACATCAAGCCTCCGAGGCTGCAATGAGCGACACCGCGACCGCAAAAATTTTCATGCATGGCCGCAGCCAGGCGGTGCGGCTGCCAAAGGAGTTCCGCCTTACCGGAACGGAAGTGCGGGTGAGTCGGATTGGCGACAAGGTGATTCTGGAGCCGATCGCCGAAACCTCTTTTGATCCAGACAAATTCTGGACGTCGTTGGATGCCTTGCGCGAGGGCGACTTCCCCCAAATCCGCGACGATGATCTGCGGCCAGAACGCGACACCGACATTGCGTTCGACTGAGGTCGGCCGTGCTCAGTCTGGACACCAATGTCATCATTGGCTTGCTGAACGGCCGGCCACCGATCCTCCGCCGACGTTTTGCAGCGGAGCGGCTAGCGCGCTCGCGTCTGACCCTGTCGTCCATCGCGCTGTTCGAACTGCGGTTCGGCGCCGCCAACAGCGCGCGCCCCGAGGCAAACATGCGGGCGCTGGACGCCTTGCTGTCCGAAGGTTTTGATCTTCTCGACTTCGATGCGGACGACGCGGCCGAGGCGGGCAAGCTTCGCGCGCATTTCAAGCGCGCGGGAACGCCGATCGGCCCCTACGATCTTCTCATCGCCGCACAGGCGCGCCGGCGCGGCGCCACGCTGGTGACGGCGAATGTCGGAGAATTTTCACGCACCCCCGGCCTGCTCGTCGTCGATTGGTCCGGCGACTGAAAGGGATGAATTGACAATTCTTGCCAATATCGGATGATCCTGCCCAGGGAGCCTCGACATGCCGACCATGAACGTCAACCTGACCCCGGAAATGGCGCAATTTGTCAGCGAGGAAATCGCGTCCGGCGACTATGCCTCCGCCAGCGAACTGGTGCGCGACGCGCTGCGCTTGCTCAAGCGCGACCGAGACATGGAAAAGGAAAAGCTCGAAATTCTCCGCCGCGAGATCAATCTGGGCATGGAACAGGCGCGGCGCGGCGAATTTTCAGACAGGTCGATAGAGGATATCGTCGCCGACGTGCTCAGAGATGATGCTTGAGGCTCCGCCTCTCGGCGCTCGCGGACGCTGACATCGTCCAAATCCTGCAGCAGACGCGACGATTGTTCGGTCCGCTCCAGGTCCGCGCCTATGCCGACCTCATCAAGGCGGGTTTGCAGATGATCGCTGCCGATCCGGCGCGCGCGTCCATTCAGGATCGCAGCGAAATTTTTCCGGGGCTGCGATCCTTCCATCTCGAACTTGCCGGAAGAAAGCGTGGGAGCGCCGCGCACCTGCTGTATTTCGGCGTCGTCAATGAAGAAGAGGTCGTCGTTTACCGCGTCTTGCATGAAGCCATGGCGCCGAAACGGCGTCTGGCGGTGGCGCTGAGGTCTGAGAGAAGCGACAATTGATCAAACCTTCTCCGCGATCTTCACCAATTCCCGCAAAATCTTCCGCGCCTCCTTCAGCCGGCTCTCGGCCTTCGCGTAATCCCCGCCGGTGAACACCACTTTCATGTCGGGCCGCACCTTGGCGTCCGGTCCCTGCTTGGAAATATAGCGCACCAGACCGGTCGGATTGGCGAAGGAATTGTGGCGGAAGCCGATAATAATCCCCTTCGGCCCAGCCTCCACCTTGTCCACATGCGCATGGCGGCAAAGCGCTTTCACGCCCACCAATTGCATCAACTGCTTGACCTCATCAGGCATAGGCCCGAACCGGTCGATCATCTCGGCCGCAAAAGCCTCGATCTCCGCCTCGTCGTCGAGCGTCGCCAACCGCCGATAAAGATTGAGCCGCAGATCCAAATCCTCGACATAATGCTCGGGGATGGTGACCGGCGTGCCCAAAGTGATCAGCGGCGACCACGCCTCTTCCTCCTCCTTGCCGCCGCCCGCCTTGAGCGCGGCAATGGTCTCGTTCAGCATCTGCTGGTAAAGCTCGTAGCCGACCTCCCGGATATGACCGGATTGTTCGTCGCCCAACAAATTGCCGGCGCCGCGCAGGTCGAGGTCGTGGCTGGCGAGCTGAAAACCGGCGCCGAGCGTGTCCAGCGAGCACAAAACTTCCAGACGTTTTTCGGCTTGCGGCGTAATGGTGCGGTTCACCGGCGTGGTGAACAGCGCATAGGCTCGGGTTTTCGAACGCCCGACGCGCCCGCGCAATTGATAAAGCTGCGCCAAGCCAAACATATCGGCGCGCCACACGATCAAAGTGTTGGCGGTCGGAATATCCAGCCCGGATTCGACAATATTGGTCGACAGCAAAATATCGTATTTGCCGTCATAAAAGGCGCCGACGCGGTCTTCCAATTCGGTCGCCGAAAGCTGGCCATGGGCGATGGTGAATTTCGCCTCAGGCACGTTCTGCCGCAGCCAGGCCGAGGCCTCATCCAAATCCTCAAGACGCGGGCAAACAAAGAAGCTCTGGCCGCCACGGAATCTTTCGCGCAACAGCGCCTCGCGCACGATGAGATCATCAAAGGGGGTCACAAACGTGCGCACGGCGAGGCGGTCCACCGGCGGCGTGGCGATGATCGACAATTCGCGCACCCCGGTCAGCGCCAGTTGCAGCGTGCGCGGAATCGGCGTCGCGGACAGCGTCAAAACGTGCACCTCCGCCCGCAACTGCTTTAAACGCTCCTTGTGCCCGACGCCAAAATGCTGCTCCTCGTCGATCACCACGAGGCCGAGGTTTTTGAACGACACGGTCTTGCCCAGCACCGCATGGGTGCCGACGACAATATCGACGGAGCCCTCGGCAATGCCTTTTTTCGCCTCGCGCTGGTCGGCGGCGGACACCATGCGCGACATTTGTGCGACCCGCACCGGCAGGCCGGCGAAGCGCTGCGAAAAATTCTTGTAGTGCTGGCGAGCGAGCAAAGTGGTCGGCACGACCACGGCCACCTGCACGCCGTTCAAAGCAGCGGCGAAGGCGGCGCGCAGGGCGACTTCGGTCTTGCCAAACCCGACGTCGCCGCAGATGAGCCGGTCCATCGGCCGGCCCGACGCCATATCGTCGAGCGTCGCCTCGATGGCGGAGAGCTGGTCGTCGGTCTCGTCATAGGGAAAGCGCGCGCAGAATTCGGCATACAGGCCTTCGGCGGGCGGGAGTTTGGGCGCCTCGTGCAGCATGCGCGCCGCCGCGATTTTGATCAGCCCCTGCGCCATCTGGCGGATGCGCAGTTTCAGCCGCGCTTTGCGCTCACGCCAGGCCGTGTGCCCCAATTTGTCGAGCGAAACCTCGGCGTCTTCAGAACCGAAGCGCGACAACAGCTCGATGTTTTCGACGGGGACAAAAAGCTTGTCGCCGCCATGGTAGTGGATTTCGAGACAATCGTGGGGCGCGCCCGCGGCTGAAATGTTCTTCAGGCCGATGAAGCGGCCGATGCCGTGATCGACGTGGACGACGACATCGCCCGCGCCCAAGGCCGAGACTTCGGCGAGAAAATTTTCGGCGCGTTTTTTGCGGCGGCGCTGCGGGGCGATGCGGTCGCCCAAAATATCCTGCTCGCCGATCACCGCGAGATCGCCGGCGACAAAACCGGCTTCGACGCCGATCACCGCCAGCGCCGCCTTGGCGTCGCGCAACCCCTGCGCTTGCGACAGCGACGACACGGTTTCGAGTTTTTTCAATCCATGTTCGGCGAGCACCGAACCGAGACGCTCGCGCGAGCCATCGGTCCAACCGGCGACGATGACTTTTTTGCCCTCGCCCTGAAGCGCGCGAATGTGGTCGATGGCCGCTTCAAACACATTGACGTTTTCGTCGGCCCGCTCGGGCGCGAAATTACGTCCGGGAACGCCGCCGCAGTCGATCACTTTCGGGCCGCCATCCGGAACGGCGAAGGGGGAAAAATGCCCCGTCGGCGCCCGGTCCAAAAACGTCTTGAACTCGTCCGGCGTGAGATAAAGTTCGTCGGGCGGCAGCGGCTTGTAATTGGCGGTCGCCGGATTTTGCGCAAAGGCGTCGCGGCGCGCGGCATAATAATCGGCGATCTGCTCGAAACGCTCATGCGTCGCGGCGTCCGCCTGATGGTCGAACAGGATGGGGGCGTCGTCGACATAGTCGAACAATGTGTCCATCTTGCCGTAGAGCAGCGGCAGCCAATGCTCGAGTCCGCCGGGCCGGCGCCCCTCGCTCACCGCGTCATAAAGCGCATCGCCGCGGGTTTGCGCGCCGAAATGGGCGATATAGCTCTGCCGGAACCGCTTGATTGTTTCCGTGGTGATCGGCGCCTCATTGACCGGCACGAGGTCGAGCGCGCGCAATTGCGCGGTGGTGCGCTGGGATTCCGGATCGAAGGCGCGGATGGTTTCGAGCACGTCGCCGAAAAAGTCGAGCCGCACCGGGCCGGGCAGGCTGGGCGGGAAAAGATCGACAATGCCGCCGCGCAAAGCATATTCGCCGGATTCGCGCACGGTGGAGGCGCGAACAAATCCATTGGCTTCGAGCCAGCCGCAGAGCTCATGGAGATCGACCGCGGCGCCGGGCGCGGCGGAAAAACTTTTGGCGGCGAGGTCGCGCCGGGGCGGCACCCGCTGCGCCAGAGCGGGGGCGCTGGTCAGCAGCAGCCGCGGTTTTTCCAGCGAGGAGCGCGTGCGCGCAAGCCGCGCCAGCGCCGTCATGCGCTGCGCGGCGACGGCGGAGGTCGGCGACACCCGGTCGTAAGGCTGGCAGTCCCAGGCCGGAAACTCCAAAATTTCCGCTTCCGGCGCGGCGAAGGCAAAAGCTTCGGCGAAAGCGCGCTGGCGCTGCGGATCGCGGGCGACATGGACGAGGGCGACCGAACGCCCCTCGCCGGATTTGGCGAGTGCGCGCAAAAGGTCGGCGGCGACAAAGGCGTCAAACCCCTCTGGCGCGCGCGAAAGGATCAGCGAGCGGCCTTGCAAAAATTCATCGCGGGCGCGGAGGAGATCGGTCATGTCGGGGAAGCCGTTTGAAGTTAAAAAAGCTCCTCTCCCCCGTCCTTGCGAGCGGAGCGAAGCAATCCAGGAATCTTGCCGACGCGCAAAGCCTCACACGTTGATCGGCCCGTTATGGGTATGAAACGCCTTGATCGTCTCGAAGATCGGCCTGGAATAGGCGGGATCGACAGGTTTGGACCCGGCGAACCAGGAAAAAATATCCACGTCCTGCGCGTCCATGAAATGTTCGAGCTGGTCGAGTTCGTCTTCGCTCAAGCTGTCGATGCGGGCGTCGGCGAATTGGCCGAGCAGCAAATCGACCTCGCGCATGCCGCGATGCCAGCAGCGGAACAGGATTCTGCGCCGGCGCGGGTCCAGCCCCTCGCTCGATCTGGTCGTGCCCGACATTTTCCCTCCGGAATCAACACAAAAAGCGCCGGAGCGGATTCCGCCGGCGCAAAACCTCTTATAGGCGCGCAGGCCGGGCTTGTCAGCCGCGCCGGCGGCCAAATATGACAATGACCGGGATCAATGCGCCCAGCACAAAAGTTGATAGGATGTCAACTGTGGCGAGAGGCTCTCGCCTGAGACCGGCGAGACCTCCGCCGACGCGCCGCGCGACCCCCCTGTTCAGGGGGCCTGCGCGGCGGACAGGAGGATGTCATGAAAACCATGCTCCCGGATTTGTGGACCCGCGACTTCATGGCCGATCCCTTCCGCGCTCTTGAAAGGGATTTTTTCGGACGCGAACGTCCAAACATGTTCGACACGCCCAAGGCCATGAATATGGCGCCGATGCCGGCGATGAACATCGCCGAGACAGACAAGACCATTGAGGCGACGCTGGAAATCCCCGGCGTCGAGGAAAAGGACATCAAGGTGCGCGTCGAGGGCGACCGCCTCATCGTCTCCGGCGAAAAAACCATCGAAACCAGGAAGGATGAGAAGGACTGGCATGTGATGGAGCGTCGCTTCGGCGCGTTCAACCGCTCGATCATACTGCCGTTCGAACCGGCCGCCGACGCCATCGCCGCCCATTATGACAAGGGCGTGCTGCATCTGACCGTGCAGAAGCCCGCGGCGAAGGAGATGGCCGCCAAGACCATCCCGGTGATGACTGGCGCGCCCAAGGCGCAAGACCCGCCCGTCTCGCATTGAGGCGCCAGCCGGGCGCGGCGAAAGCCGCGCCCTTTTATTTGTCGCCGTCCCCTCTCGCCTTCACCCCGCCCGCAAAAGCTTGAGCGCCGTCTCGCGCTCGAACAGATAGAGCAGCAGCCGCAGTTTTTCTCCGCGCTCGCCCTGCAGGTCGGGGTCGCACGCCAAAATCTTTTCCGCGTCATCGCGGGCGGCGCGCAACAAATCGGCGTGGATATCCAGCCGCGCGATCTTGAACCCGGGCGCCCCAGACTGGCGCAATCCCAAAATCTCACCCTCGCCGCGCAGGCGCAAATCCTCCTCGGCGATGCGAAAACCGTCCTCGGTCTGGCGAAGAATCTCCAGCCGCGCCTTGGCGGTTTCGCCGAGCGGCCCGGAATAAAGCAGGATGCACGACGATTTCTTGTCGCCGCGCCCGACGCGCCCGCGCAATTGATGCAATTGCGCCAACCCGAAGCGTTCCGCGTGCTCGATCACCATGATCGTCGCCTCCGGCACATTCACCCCGACCTCGATGACCGTGGTCGCCACCAAAATTTGTGTCTCGCCGCAGGCGAAAGCCTCCATGGCGGCGTCCTTGTCGCGCCCCTTCATCTGCCCATGGACAAGCCCGACCTTGTCCCCAAAAAATTTCCTCAAATCCTCGGCGCGGTCCTGCGCGGCGGCGAGATCGCTCTCCTCGCTCTCCGCCACCAGCGGGCAAACCCAATAGGCGCGCGCCCCCTCCTTTAGCGCGCGCCCAAGGCCCGCAACCACCTCATCGATGCGCTCGGCGCTGATGGTCCGCGTCGTGATCGGCTGCCGCCCCGGCGGCTTTTCGCGCAAGGCGGAAAAATCCATATCTCCAAAATAGGCCAGCGCCAGGCTGCGCGGGATCGGCGTCGCGGTCATGGCCAGCACGTCGACGCCCGCCCCCTTTTCACCCAAAGCCAGACGCTGCTGCACGCCAAAGCGATGCTGTTCGTCGATCACGGCGAGGCCGAGGTCGCGATAGACAAAATCGTCCTGCACCAGCGCGTGGGTGCCGACCACAATATTCATTGCGCCCGACCCCAGCGCGAAAAGAGTGGCGCGCCGCTCGCTCGCCTTGTCCCGCCCCGTCGCCAGCGCCACGCTCAGACCGGCGGCCTCCGCCAGCGGTTTTATGGTCTCGAAATGCTGGCGCGCCAAAATCTCGGTGGGCGCCATCAGCGCCGCCTGGCGCCCCGCCTCGATCGCCTGCGCCATGGCCAGCAGCGCGACCACGGTTTTCCCGGAGCCGACATCGCCTTGCAGCAGCCGCAACATGCGTTTTTCCGACGCCAGATCGGCGGAAATCTCTTCCAGAGCCTTGCTCTGGTCGCCGGTGAGGGCGAAGGGCAGGGCGGCCAAAATTTTCGCGCGCAAAGCCCCGTCGCCCCGCTGCGGGCGCCCGGAAAGCACCTGCATCTTGCTGCGCACCAGCCGCAGCGCCAGTTGATGCGACAGCAATTCGTCATAGGCGAGCCGCGCGAAAAACCTGCTCTCCGGCTTCAGATCGGCCGGCGCCTGCGGCCCATGCACGCGCGCCAGCGCCTCGCCAAACCGCGCCCAACCGTTGGAGCGGACAAAACCCGCATCCAGCCATTCCGGCAGGTCCGGCAGCCGCGCCAGCGCCCCCGCCGCCGCCTTGGCCATGACGCGTGGAAAAAGCCCCTCGGTGAGCCCATAGACCGGCTCGACCGGCGGCAGGCTTTTCAGCCCCTCCTCGTCGATGATGCGGTCTGGATGGACCATCTGCTTGTAAAAATCGAAAATCTCGACCAGGCCCGACACCCAGCGCGTCGCGCCGACCGGCAGCGCCTTTTCCACCCAGCCGGCATTGGCGCGGAAGAAGATCAGGGTGAGGTCGCCGGTCCCATCCTCGGCGAGCACCCGATACGGCCCTTTTCCGCGGGGCGGCCGATGCTCGCTCACCCGCACCTTTATGGTCGAAACCGCCCCCAAAGGCGCCTGCGCAATGGTCGGCCGGTTGCGGCGATCCACCCCGTCATGGGGCAGATGCATCAGCACATCGAGCACCCGCGCCGGATGCTCCGCGCTCCCCAGCAGGCGGTCGAGCAATTGCGCGTTTTTCGGCCCGATTCCCGGCAGAGACGAGGGGCTGGCGAACAGGGGATCGAGAAGCGAGGGCCGCATGCCCCTATCTAGCGGCGCAAAAGCAGGCGAACAAGCGCGCCGACGTTCACCCAATCTTAACCCCATGCTGAACCAGGCCGGCGCGACTCACCAAGGATTCACCAATGCAACCTTAGATTGTTTCCGCACGTAACGTTTGGGGGCGGATTTGTTCGAATTGACCCGAAGACGAGCGCAGGCTCCCGTCTCTTTTCTGACGGGGATGCGCAGCATTCTCGGCCGCGCGTCGCCGGCCGAGCCGATCGCGCCGCCGCCGCCGAAACCCGAACTGACCTCCGAAGAGTGCGAAAGGTTTCGCGCGCTCGGCTTCTTCTGCGGCGCGCTGACAAGGGACGACAGCCTCTACGCCGAGGCCAGCGCCGGCGCGGCGGCCTTCGCACATTTCGCCGGTCTGGCGCAAAAGCGCGACGAGCTGCGCGCCGAGCTGCGCGACATTTTCGCCAAGGCCTGCCTCGACGGCGCCCATATCAGGCACGTGCGCGACCTCGACGCCTTCATCAACGCCTCGCTGCTCGCCGACCATGAGCTGGCGCTGGAGCTGACCCACGCGCTGCGCATCGTGCTGGCGCGCGAGCTGCGCGACGGCCGGTTCGAATTCGAAATGGGCACCGACCGCAGCATCGCCATCTTCCGGCATTTGCTGTCGCTGGTGCGCCGCGCGCCCGATGTGTTCGCCACGCTCGCCTCGCCCGAAGGCGCGAGTTTTTGCCAGCGCGCCATCGAACATCGCCTGCTCGACGAGCGCCTCGACCATGCCGATCACAAGGCGCCGCATCGCCCTGTGACGGTGAGCCCGAGCTCCGCCGAGATCGCGCGCAAGATCGGCCTGCACGCGCCCTATACGCTGGAGGCGGTCCATGCGGCGCGCCGTGATTTCGCCGCGCGCCACCATCCGGATCGCGCGCCCGCGCACAAGCGCCAGCAGGCGACGGAGGCTTTGGCGGTGGTGAATGCGGCCCTGGACGAAATCGCCGCGAAACTCGCGGTTTAGAAGTCTTTTGAACCAATGTATTGGCCCTCACCCTGAGGAGCCCGCGTCAGCGGGCGTCTCGAAGGGCGAGGGCGGTCCACGGGTCTTTCACCAGCCGCCCGCCAGCGATCACTCCGCGGCCAGCGGCGCGCGCCCGGCCTCGATGCGCTTCAGCCGCGCCTCGGCCTGGGCGATATAGGCGCGCGTGATCGGCACGACATCGTTGCGGCGGGTGATCTGCACCTGAAACACCACGGCGTCGAGCTGGCGAAACGCGGCCTCGCAGACAGCAAGATAAAAGTCCCACATGCGGCAAAACCGCTCGTCGTAAAGCGCGCGCGCCTCGTCGCGCCGCGCCAGAAAACGCCGGCGCCATTCGCGCAGCGTGTCGGCGTAATGATGCCGCAAAACCTCGACATCGGCGACCCGCAGTCTGGCTCTTTCCACCGCGGCGGAAATTTCGGACAGCGCGGGAAGATAGCCGCCGGGAAAGATATATTTCACGATCCACGGATTGGTGACGCCCGGCGTCGAGGTGTGGCCGATGGTGTGCAACAGCATCACCCCGTCCTCGGCGAGCAGCCGCGCGCATGTGCGGAAGAACGCATCATAATGCCGGGGGCCGACATGTTCGAACATGCCGACCGAAACGATGCGGTCATAGACGCCGTCGACATCGCGATAGTCGCGCAGATCGAAGCGCACATGCTTGAGGCCGCGTTTTTTTGCGCGCTGGCGCGCCACCTCGATCTGCGTTTGCGACAGCGTGACGCCTTCGACCGCTCCGGCCTCGCCGATCCCCGCGAGATAGAGCGCCAGCCCGCCGAAACCGCAGCCGATGTCGAGCACGCGCAGGCCCGGCGCCAGCAACAATTTCGCGGCGATATGCCGACGCTTGGCGCGCTGCGCCTCCTCCAGACTTAAACCCGGCGTTTCGAAATAGGCGCAGGAATAGTGCCGGTCCTCGTCGAGGAACAGGTCGTAGAATCGCGCGCTCAAATCATAGTGGCGCGCCACATTGCGGCGCGCTCGCCAAACGCCATTCGCCCCATTGACGCGGT
Organism: Rhodoblastus acidophilus; assembly: GCF_025961575.1. Classification (GTDB taxonomy): domain Bacteria; phylum Pseudomonadota; class Alphaproteobacteria; order Rhizobiales; family Beijerinckiaceae; genus Rhodoblastus; species Rhodoblastus acidophilus_C. Next base: position 39,588 of record NZ_JAOQNX010000017.1, read on the forward strand.
GTCGGATGCGGCGCAGCAAATCGAAAGCCCTGCGCGCGGCGCCGCGCCGCATTGCAACGCCATGCTGGAAGACCAGCGCGAACACGGTCGGCAAATCGCCTTCGACGATGGTCAGACGCCCCTCCACATAGAGCTCGCCGAATTTGAGATCGGGGTCGCGCAAAAGCTCCGCCACGGCGGCGTCGTCGGTGAGCCGAACCGCCGCATGCGGCCCGGCTCCGTCGCCGATCGAAACTTTTCCTGAGGGCAACAAAAGGTCGAGCGCGCCACGCGTCACCAGCCGCTCGAAGAAAGCGCACAACAAGCGCTCCGTCCATTTCATGCGCGTCTCCAGTCCGCCGAGTCAACGGAATGAAGCCGAATTTTGTTTCGCCGCGGCAATTTTCGCCGTCGCGCGCGTCACACCGGAACCGCGTCCCGCGGCGCACGTTTCTCCTGCGCCGCCACGCAAGCCGTCGGCGCAATGTTGTCTCGTAACTCTTTATGGACGGGAGGCGTCGGGCTGCCGGCGACTGCTGATGATCGTTGCCGGAGTCATTCTCGTCATCCTTGTCGCCTCGGTTCTGTTTCACCTCTTCACCCCCTGGTGGATGACGCCGATCGCGGCCGACTGGAGCACAATCGATCACACCCTGCGCCTGACCTTTTGGGTCACCGGCGCCGCCTTTGTCGCGGTCATCGCCTTCCTCGGCTGGTGCGTGTATCGCTATCGCCATTCGGAAACGCGGCGCGCGCATTACGAGCCGGAGAGCGGTAAGCTCGAAACTTACCTTGGCATCGCCACGACCATTGGCGTGGTGTTCCTGCTGGCGCCCGGCCTCGTCGTCTGGAACAGCTACATCCATCCGCCCGCCGATGCGGCGGAAGTCGAGATCGTCGGCCAGCAATGGAACTGGTTTTATCGCCTGCCCGCGGAAGGCGGAAAACTCGGCCGCGCCGACGCGCGTTTCGTCACCGCGGAAAATCCGCTCGGCGTCAATCCCTACGATCCCAATTCAAAGGGCAATCTGATCGTCAACGGCGGCGACCTGCATCTGCGCGTCAACAAGCCGGTCAAGATTCTGCTGCGCTCGATCGACGTCATCCACAATTTCTACATCCCGGAATTCCGCGCCAAAATGGATATGCTGCCGGGCTCGGAATCCTTCTTCTGGGTGACGCCGACGCGAACCGGAACGTTTGAAATTCTGTGCGCCGCCTATTGCGGCACCGGCCACCCGTTTATGCGCGGGACGTTGGTCGTTGAAAGCGACGCCGACTACGAAAAGTGGATCGCGCAACAGCAAAAATTCACCGCCATGAACGAGCAGAAGCGCGGCTTCGCCGCTCTGCCCGCGACCGGCCAGGAGAAATGAAATGGTGGAAGTGCGCGCCGGCGAAGAGGGATTCCATCCCGACGATTTTGAAGACGAGGAGGTCCCGCATCCGCGCAGCTGGTGGACCAAATATGTGTTCTCGCAGGACGCCAAAGTGGTGGCGCTGCAATATGCGGGCACGGCGATTTTCGTCGGCTTCATCGCATTGGTCATGTCCTGGCTGATGCGCATCCAGCTCGCCTTCCCGGGCGCGCTCTCCTTCATCGACCAGGACCATTATTATCAGTTCATCACCATGCACGGCATGATGATGGTGGTCTATGTGCTCACCGCGGTTTTTCTCGGCGGCTTCGGCAACTACCTGATCCCATTGATGATCGGCGCGCGCGACATGGCGTTCCCCTTCATCAACATGCTCAGCTACTGGTTCTATCTGCTCGCCGTGCTGATCCTGCTCTCGGGCTTTTTCCTGCCCGGCGGTCCCACAGGCGCAGGCTGGACGCTCTATCCGCCGCAAGCTTTGCTTCAGGGAACGCCCGGAAGCCAATACGGCATTGTGGTGATGTTTGCCTCGCTGTGCGTGTTCATCGCCGGCTTCACCATGGGCGGATTGAACTATGTGGTGACGGTGCTGCAATTGCGCGCGCCCGGCATGACGATGATGCGCCTGCCCATGACCATCTGGGGCCTGTTCATCGCCACCATCATGGCTCTGCTCGCGTTCCCCGGCCTGTTCGTGGCCTCGCTGATGATGCTGTGCGACCGCCTGCTCGGCACGAGTTTCTTCATGCCGGCCATCGTGCAGAACGGTGAGCAACTCGCCCATGTCGGCGGCAGCCCGATCCTCTACCAGCACCTGTTCTGGTTTTTTGGCCACCCGGAAGTCTATATCGTCGCGGTGCCGGCCTTCGGCATCGTCGCCGACCTGCTCAGCACCCATGCGCGCAAAAACCTGTTCGGCTATCGCATGATGGTCTGGGCGACCATTGCGATTGGCGTGTTGAGTTTTGTCGTCTGGGGCCACCACATGTTCATCAGCGGCATGAATCCGCTGTTCGGCTTCTTCTTCGCCACGAGCACGCTGATCATCGCCATTCCGACGGCCATAAAAGTCTACAACTGGATTTTCACCATCTGGCGCGGCGACATCCATCTCAACGTGCCCATGCTCTATTCCTTGAGCTTCATCGTCACTTTTGTCGTCGGCGGTTTGAGCGGGCTGTTCCTCGGCAATGTCGCCGTGGATGTGCCGCTGAACAGCACCTATTTCGTCGTCGCGCATTTCCACATGGTGATGGGCATCGCGCCGCTGCTGGTGATTTTCGGCGCGATCTACCACTGGTTCCCGCTGATCTCCGGCCGGATGATGAACGAGAAACTGGCGCTGGCGCATTTCTGGATCACCTTCCTCGGCACCTACGCCATGTTCTTCACCATGCATTATCTCGGCGTGCTCGGCGTGCCCCGGCGCTATTACGAACTGGGCCAGACCGCCTTCATTCCGCCATCGGTGACCAGCCTCAACATCTTCATCACCGTGCTCGCCCTGATCGTCGGCGCCGCCCAACTGGTGCTGGTCTATAATTTCATCCGCTCCTGGCGCCATGGCGAAGTCGCCGCGCGCAATCCGTGGCGGGCGACGACGCTGGAATGGCAGACGCCCGACATGCCGCCGCCGCACGACAATTGGGGCCCGCAGGCGCCAAAAGTTTATCGCTGGGCCTATGACTACAGCGTGCCCGGCGCCCCGCGCGATTACATCCCGCAGAATCAGCCGGAGGCGCGCGCATGATTGTCGCCGTGCTGTTCATCTGGCTGCTGGCTGTGGGCGCCGCCTTCTATCTCGTGCGTCACGATCTCGCGCAAAAACCCTGGCTGGAGCCCGGGGGCGGAACGCTGACCGCCGACGAGCGCGAGCCGACCTCGGCCACCGGTCTGGTGATGGTTTTGGCGGTGGTCGGCGTGGTTTTCGCACTGGTCATAAGCGCGTTCCTGATGCGCGCCGGCGATGCCGATTGGGTGACGCCGCCGGCGCCGCCGCTGCTGTGGTTCAACACCGGCTTGCTCATCGTCAGCAGCCTCGGTCTCGAGGGCGCGGCGCGCGCGTCCGCAAGGCGGCAAGCGGGCAGGGCGGAAGCGCTGCTGCTGCTCGGCGCGGTCACCGCCTGCGCCTTCATCCTCGCGCAAATCTTCGCCTGGCGCGAAATGACCGCAGCCGGCTTCGGAGTAGGCTCCAACGTCGGCGCCGCCTTCTTCTATCTGATGACCGGCCTGCATGGCGCGCATCTGCTCGGCGGACTGGTCGCGCTGGCGATCACGCTGGCCCAGACTCGTGGCGACATCCTCGGCCAGACCGCGCGCACCCGCGTAAAATTCTGCGCGATGTACTGGCATTTTTTGCTGCTGGTCTGGCTGTTCCTGTTCGCATTGTTGCAAGGCTGGGGCGGCGGGCTGGTGGCGCTCTGTCGCGGCCTGATCTGAGGAGGTTTTTCATGCCCACGGATCTGACGGTCGCCAAAAAAAGCGCCTTGCGGCAAATGACCGACGACTGGTCGGCGGATCAACGCGTGTTCCGGGGCGTGACCTGGGGCAAGGCGATGATGTGGGTGTTCATCCTCGGCGACGCCTTCATCTTCGCCTGTTTCCTGCTCGGCTATCTCGCCGTGCGCCACACCACCACCGAGGCCTGGCCCAATACGGCGGAGGTTTTCACGATCCACGTCGGCGGCAAGCCGATCCCGTTTCTGCTGATCATCGTCATGACGCTCATTCTCGATTCAAGTTCGGGCACGATGGCGCTGGCGATCAACGCCGCCCATCGCCGCGAGCGCAAGAAATGCGCGGCGCTGCTGTTCGCCACAGTTCTGCTCGGCCTCACCTTTGTCGGCTTGCAGGCGATGGAATGGCGCAACCTGATCGCCGAGGGCCTGCGGCCCGCGCACAATGAATGGGGCGCGGCGCAATTCGGCTCCTGCTTCTTCCTCATCACCGGTTTTCACGGGTTGCACGTGTCTTTCGGCCTGCTGTTCATGGCGAATATCGCGCGAAAAGTGGCGCGCGGCGATTTCGACGACGGCCGTCGCGGCTTTTTCACGGGCCGCCGGGGCCGTTACGAAGCGGTCGAGATCATGGGCCTCTACTGGCATTTTGTTGATCTCGTCTGGGTGTTCATCTTCGCTCTGTTCTATCTGTGGTGAGGCGCCATGACTCCTGCGACCCCGGCGGTCGACCGCCAGCATTCAGGCCGATTGTTCTTCGTGGTCTGGGCGTGGCTGTTCGCGCTCAGTTTTTTGTCCTGGCTGGTCGCCTATTTCGGCATTGCCGGAATTCCGCGCTGGTCGCTGATTTCGGTGTTCATGCTCGCCAAGGCGGCGCTGATCGTCGCGGTGTTCATGCGCCTGGCCTGGGAGCGGCTGGCCCTGGTGTTCGCGATCGTCGCGCCGCTGCTCGCCCTAGTCGCCTTCATCTCGGCGCTGAATTTTGAAGCGGTGTACATCCATTCGCAACGCGAAAACTATCAGGGCGTGAAGGCGCCTTGACCGCGACCCCTTCTCCCCTTGCGGGAGAAGGTGGCCCCGAAGGGGCCGGATGAGGGGTTCGTTCGTCATTGTCCTGGTACCCTCATCCGTCTCGCGGCTGTCGTCGCGATCCACTTTCTCCCCATAGCCCGTCTACCGAAGGGCTAGGGGAGAAGGGGTCGCCCGGCGCGGCAGGTTCAGCTAAACTGCGGCAAGGAGTCTTGCCGCATGAATCCCATCCGTTACGTCGAGCCCGTCTTCCGCCCGCCAAGCGAAGCGGAATCGCTGATCCTGCCCGTGACCGACGGCTGCTCGTGGAACCGCTGCACCTTCTGCGAAATGTACACCGCGCCGCAGAAGAAATTCCGCCCCCGCGACGAAGACGAAATCTTGGAGACCATCAAGCGTTGCGCCGATGTCTATGTCGGCGATGTCAGGCGCGTGTTTCTCGCCGACGGCGACGCCATGACGCTGTCGACGCGCCGGCTGGTCACCATCCTGGACGCGATCAAGCGCGACATGCCCGCGGTGCGGCGCGTCTCCAGCTATTGCCTGCCGCGCAATGTGAAAAAGAAATCGGTGGAGGAATTGCGCGAACTCGCCGAGCTCGGCCTGAGCATGGTCTATGTCGGCGCGGAATCCGGCGACGATCTCGTGCTGGAAAAGATCAACAAGGGCGAGACGTTCGACACGACCCGCGACGCCCTGCTCAAGCTCGGCGAGGCCGGGATCAAGCGCTCGGTAATGATCCTCAACGGCCTCGGCGGCGAAGTTTTTTCGGATCAGCACGCCAAAAATTCCGCGCGCCTCGCCAATGAAACGCAACCGGAATTTTTAGCAACCCTGGTGGTCAGCTTCCCCAAAGGCGATGCGCGCCTGCGCGCAAACTATCCCGAATTCACGCCGCTCGGCATCCAAGGCCTCATGCGCGAGATGGAGCTGTTCGTCGACACGCTCGATCTGCGCCGCACCGTGTTCCGCAGCGACCACGCCTCGAACTGGCTGGTGCTCAAGGGCACGCTCGGCGCCGACAAGGCGAAGCTCTTGGAGCAGTTGCGCGCGGCCATCGCCGCGCCCGACCGGGCGCCTTTGCGTCCGGCCTGGGCGCGGGGACTGTAATCAGGGCTGGTGCGGGCCGCGCATCAGCTTGATGGCGTCCTCGATATGGCGCCAGGTCCGCGACTGGTCCTGGTCGCCCTTTTCCTCGAAGGCCTGCGCCTTCTGCGCCGCCTCGGCGGCGGCCTTGGGCCCGCGCGCTTCAAAAAGCTGGCGCGCGTAAGCGTGGATCTCGGCTTCCTGCATGCTGGTTTGCATGATCGGTCCTCCCACTGGGCGCCGGCCGCAGCCGGCGTTCAAGGAACGAGGATCGGCAGGGAAAGTTCAGCGCAGTTCGAGCGGGGTTTTTAGCGCCCCGTCGCCAGCACGATCTTTCCAAGATGCGCCGAGCTTTCCATGAGCTCATGCGCCTGCCGCGCCTGTTCCAAGGGGAAGGTCGCATGCAACTTGGGCATTACGGCGCCGGAGTCGAGCAGAGGCCAGACTTTTTCACGCAAGGCGGAGGCGATCGCGGCTTTTGCGGCGAGCGGACGCGAGCGCAGGGTGGCGCCGGTGATGGTCAGCCGCTTCAACATCACGCTCATGAAGTCAAAATCCTTGACCTTCGACCCCTGCAGGAAGGCGATCTGCACCAGCCGCCCGTCGGGCGCCAAGGCCTGGACATTGCGCTGCAAATAGGGGCCGCCGACCATGTCGAGGATGACGTTGGCCCCCTTCTTGCCGGTCTTTTCTTTCACCACCGCGACAAAATCCTCGTCGCGGTAATTGATGGCGACATCCGCGCCAAGCTCCAGGCAGAACGCGCATTTTTCCGCCGAGCCCGCAGTGGCGAAAACCTTGGCGCCGAACTTTTTGGCCAGCTGGATGGCGGTGGAGCCAATGCCGCTGGAGCCGCCATGGACGAGAAAAACCTCGCCGGGCTGAAGTGCGCCGCGGGTAAAAACATTGTCATAGACGGTGAAAAAGGTTTCAGGGACGCCCGCCGCCTCGACCAGCGACAGCGGCGCCGGCTTTTTCAGGCACAGCGCGGCCTCGGCCACGCAAAATTCCGCATAGCCGCCGGACCCGACCAAAGCGCAGATCTCGTCGCCGATCTTCAGCCCCGCGCCGTCGCCAAGCGCCACCACCCGGCCGGCGATTTCCAGGCCGGGAATCTGCGTCTCGCCGGGCGGCGGCGGATAGAGCCCGGCGCGCTGGATGCAATCCGGACGATTGACCCCCGCCGCGACCACTTCCACCAGCACCTGTCCGGGGCCGGGCGCGGGAACCGGGGCCTCGCGCCCTTTGATGACCTCCGGTCCGCCGGCGCCGTCAAAAAAGATTTCACGCATCTGAGCGGGCAGGGACATCACGACCTCACAGGGTTTGGTAAAAATGCAGGCTGAGCAGCAGCCCGATGCAGATGACGAAAATCTTGACGTAGAGCGGTTTGATGCGCGAGCCCGCATGGGCGCCGATAAAACCGCCGGCGATCGAGCCGACCGCCATGACAAGCGCCTCCAGCCAATAGATTTTTCCCGAAAACAGGAAGACGACCGTCGCCGTGAGGTTCATCAGCGTGGCCAGCGCGATCTTCAGGCTGTTCATCAGCACGATGTCGCGCAGGCCGTAGAGGGTCAGCGCCGCCAGCATCAAAATGCCGATGCCGCCGCCGAAATAGCCGCCATAGATCGCCACGAACACTTGGGCGGTGAGCACGCCGGTCGGGCCAAGCCAATGCTTGTCGGTCTGCTTGGGCATGACCATGCCGAAGGCGAACACGGCGGTTGCGCCGAGCAGCAGGAACGGCACCAGTTTGGCGAAAACCTGCTCCGACGTCGACAGCAGCAGCACCGCGCCGAACAACCCGCCGACCAGCGAGATCAGCGCGAGCTTGTGGCCGTCGATGCGGGGATCGTCGAGCGATTTTCGCAGCCCGTCGCGGTAGGCGAAGGTCGTGGCGACCTGGGCCGGAAACAAAGCGATGGTGCTGGTGGCGTTGGCGGCGATCGGCGACAGGCCGGCGGCGATCAGCGAGGGGAAGGTGAGGAACGACCCGCCGCCCGCGAGCGCATTGATGAAACCGGCGGCAAGGCCGGCGAGAAAGATCAGCAGCAGAGACATTTACGCACAGGCTCAGTCAGGCACAGCGCGGCTTGTAGGCCGCGCAAGCTTGTCCGCGCAAGTGCGGTTTCCGATTTAGGCGACGCGACGAAACAGGGGGGCGCGACAGGGCGCGACGGATCGGCTCCTTCTCCCCGTTTACGGGGAGAAGGCGGGGGATGAGGGGCTGGGGCGTTGGCTTCAATGTCATCGTGACGAAAAAGCTTTCATGGCGCCGAGGCCAGTCGCGTCGCCTTGGAGCGGCCGCCCCGTCACGCCTCCGCCTCGGCCTCCGCGCGCCACGCCAATAATTCCGCGTTCTTTCGGCTGCCCTTGCCGGCGCCGGGTTCAAAACCCATGCGCCGCAGCAGACGCCAGGAGGCGTAGTTTTCCGGCGGGCATTCGACCACGATGCGGGCGCGCGGAAACGCCCGGTGCGTCCGTTCCAACATGGCTTGCGCCGCCTCGGCGCCGTAATGGCGGCCGTGATGGGGCGCGCCCAGCCAGAACCCGAGTTCGAGATCGCCGAGATCGCCCCGTTCCGGCTCGCGGACGAGAATGCCGGCGCAGCCGATCATCTCGCCGGCGCCCCGACCCATTTCTCTGGCGCCGCCGGTTTGGCGCACCCGCAGAGCGGCAAAACAGCCGCCGCCGCTGCGGGGCAGGGCGATCAGGGCGCGGGCGTCATCCATGGTGAAAGGCTGCGGCAGCGTCGAGGCGCCGTGGGCGACCAGCGGATCGTTGGTCAGAATGACGAGGCCGAACGCGTCGGCCGGCTGCAAGGGCTCCAGCAGCAGACGCTCGGTCTGGCCGAAACCGTCGGGAAAGAGTTTTTTCCGGACATCCGCGCGAGCGGTTCCGGCATCCTTGGGCGCGCTCATACCTCTCCTCCTCCGAGGGCGGAAAGGCTGGGGCGCGCCCGCGTCGCGTATCGAGCCCCGAGGGTTTTTACCCTTTCCTGAGCATTTCCGCCACTCTCGGCGCGAAATAGGTGAGAACGCCGCTGGCGCCAGCCCGCTTGAACGCCAAAAGGCTTTCAAGCATGGCCTTGTCGCCGTCGAGCCACCCATTCTGCGCCGCCGCGGTGATCATGGCATATTCCCCGGAGACTTGATAGGCGAAGGTGGGGACGCCAAAAGTATCTTTTACGCGACGAATGATGTCGAGATAGGGCATGCCGGGCTTGACCATGACCATATCCGCGCCTTCGTCGAGGTCCATTTCCACTTCGCGCAGCGCTTCATCGGTGTTGGCGGGGTCCATTTGATAGGTGCGCTTGTCGCCGGTGAGCGCCGCCTTGGTGCCGATGGCGTCGCGGAACGGGCCGTAGAAGGCGGAGGCGTATTTGGCCGCATAGGCCATGATCTGCACATCCGTGAATCCTTCGGCGTCCAGCGCCTCGCGGATGGCGCCGACGCGGCCGTCCATCATGTCGGAGGGTGCGATGACATCGGCGCCGGCGCGGGCCTGGTTCAGCGCCTGCTGGACGAGCACCGCGACGGTCTCGTCGTTGAGAATGGTTTCGCCGTCCATCAGACCGTCATGGCCGTGGCTGGTGTAGGGGTCGAGCGCGGCGTCGGTGACCACGCCGATCTGCGGCACTTCCTTCTTGATGGCGCGCACGGAGCGGCAGACCAGGTTGTTCTCGTTGAGCGCCTCGGAGCCGTTCGGGTCCTTGAGCGCCGGATCGGTGAAGGGGAACAGAGCGATGGCGGGAATGCCGAGTTCGGCGGCCTTTTTCGCGGCGACGACGGTCTGGTCCACCGACAGGCGCTCGACGCCCGGCATGGAGGCGACCGGCGTGCGCAGATTCTCGCCCTCGACGACAAAGAGCGGCCAGATCAGGTCGTCGACCGTCAAGACGTTCTCGCGCACCAGGCGGCGCACCCAGTCGGACTTGCGGTTGCGGCGGGGGCGGCGGGAGAGATTGAGAGCCAGGTCAAAACCGGAGGGAAGGGGCGCTTTGTTCATGTCGGGGTCCTTGTCAGGTTCCAGCTTCCTCTTGGGGGGCCTTGGGCCTTCGCTTAGCACATTCCCGGCGGCGCCTCGAAAAATTTTGCGGCCCGGCCGCAAATCGATTAACGATGCTTGCCTTGGCTCCAATCCGAAGAGCGCGGCGCGAATAAAACGCGCGGCCGGAAAGCTTGAATGAAGACTTACGCGCCCAATACTTCGACGGAAGCCGACTATGCCGCCGCCATCCAGGTCGGGGCGAAGCGCGACGCGGATGCCGATCAGGCGCGTTGGACCTTTATGCTCACGCTGTTCTTCCGCGTGGTGGCGCTGCTCTGGATCGCCGAAGGCCTGGACCAGTGGCGGCGCATTCTCAGCCCCGCCGAGGGCTTTCTCGACGCCTCCGCGGCGGTGATGGCCGCCGTGATCTTTTTCGCGGTGATGGACCTCGTCGCCGCCGTCGGCCTGTGGATGGTCGCGCCCTGGGGCGGCGTGGTCTGGCTGCTCACCCTGATCGCGCAGATTTTCGTTTCGGCGATGAAGCCCGGCTTCTTCACCGGCGGCGGCGTGCTGATGAAGGGCGTCGATGTCGTCCTGCTGACCCTCTATCTGTTCCTGTCCTGGCGGGTGAACCGGGCCAATGGCGAAACAGGCGCGCTGGATCGTCTGGTTGACGCTGCGCTGGCGCGAGTCAAGGGCAAAGGAAAACCTGTTCCCGCCGATAACGAATACTCAAGGTAAACGGACCCTGGATTCAAAAAGGATTCACTTCAATTCATCCAAACCGCGTTCATTTTCGATTCAGACTGTTGTTTAAACTCGTTTTCATCCCCGCCCCCTATGTTGCATCCATCAAGGGGCGCCGAACACAAGGCGCGCGACGAACCGAGGGGCCGACACCATGAACAACGCTATGAAGACGGACATCTCCGCCCTCCGCGCCGAGCGCGGCGCCGAAGTCCGCCCGGTCTATCTGGAGGCGCTGACGCTGATCGAGCGTCTGCATCGCCGCCTGCTCGACGTCATCAAGGACGAGTTCGACCGCCGCGGCCGTTCCGACATCAACGCCGTCCAGGCGCTGCTGCTGCACAATATCGGCGATTCCGAACTGACCGCCGGCGAATTGCGCACCCGCGGCTATTATCTCGGCTCGAACGTCTCCTATAATGTCAAGAAGCTGGTCGAGATGGGCTATCTGCATCACGCCCGCTCGCGCGTCGACCGCCGCTCGGTGCGCATCAGCCTGACCAAGGAAGGCAAGGACATCCGCGACATCGTCGCCGGCCTCTACGAAAAGCATGTGGTCACGGTCGAGCAGATCGGCGGCGTCTCGGTCGACGAATTCCGCACCGTCAATAACGCGCTCATTCGCCTGGAGCGTTTCTGGACCGACCAGATCAAGTATCGCCTGTGATGCGCGAAAGCCGCGCCTGCGGGTTCCGTCACGAAAATCCCTGACTGCGCCGGGCGTCACAGCCCGGCTTTTTCGTTGCTTGAGCCCGGCTTTTTTCGCCGCCTTCCCCCGCGTCGCCTTAAAATCGCCGCGCTATTTGCGCTCTGTTAACGGCAATCGAAGACTGTTTTCGCAAATTCAGCAGCGGCGGCCAACCGTTCCGGGGGGCGCCCGCCCAAGGAGTTCAGAACTTGTTCGCGATTCCAAACCTTTCCGCATGCTTTGGGAGCAAGCTTGGCCGTGCGGGAGCGCTTATGTCCGTCCTGCTCGCGGGCCCGGCCGTCGCCATGGACTCCGGCCAGGCCGAATGGGCGCAGACCTATGATTCGGTTGCGCGCCTGAGCGTCACGCGCTCCACCACCCCGCTTCTGTCGCCGCGCACTTTGTCCGCCACCGAACAGGCCATCGAGCAATATCGCCGCATCGTCGCCAATGGCGGCTGGGGCCGGGTGCCCGGCGCCGCCGGCAGCCTGAAGCTCGGCGCGAGCGGACCGGCGGTCGCGGCGCTGCGCAAGCGCCTGATCGTCACCGGCGACCTCGACCCCGCGGCCACCACCTCGGGCGTCTATGATTCCTATGTCGAGGCGGCGGTGCGCCGCTTCCAGGCGCGCCACGGCCTGATCGAAACCGGCGTGGTCAACCAGTCGACGCTCGACGCCATGAACGTCCCGGCCGACTACCGCCTGAAGCAGCTCGAAACCAATATCGTCCGCCTGCGCAGCTTTTCCGCGAATCTGGGCGACCGCTTCGTCACCGCCAACATTCCCGCCGCTCTGGTGGAAACGGTCGAAAACGACACTGTGGCGACGCGCCATATCGCCGGGGTGGGAAAAATCGACCGCCAGTCGCCGGTCATGCAGACCCGCGCGCTCGACGTCGACTTCAATCCCTATTGGACGGTGCCCGCCTCGATCATCCGCAAGGATCTGATTCCGAAGATGCAGCAGGACCCCAATTACCTGCGCGACAACCACATCCACATCTTCGACAAGAACAACCAGGAAGTTCAGCCGGAGCAGATCAACTGGCATTCGCTGGAGGCGACCAATTACCGCTTCCGCGAGGACCCGAGCACGGAAAACTCGCTCGGCGTGGTGCGCATCAACATCAACAATCCCTATGGCGTCTACATGCACGACACCCCGGCCAAGGGCGTGTTCGGCGACGATTTCCGCTTCGTCTCCTCGGGCTGCATGCGCTTGCAGAACGTCCGCGACTATGTCGCGTGGCTTTTGAAGAACCAGCCGGGCTGGGACCGCGACCGCATCGACGCCACCATCGCCTCGGGCGAGCGCCTGGATGTGAAGATCGAGCCGCCGGTCAATGTCTACTGGGTCTACATCACCGCCTGGGGCACGCCGGAAGGCGTGGTGCAGTTCCGCGAGGACATTTATCAGCGCGACGGCTTTTCGCCGACGGCGGCCCGCGCCGCGCCGGCCCCGACCTCGGCGGTCCGGGCGCAGGCCGAACGCTTCGACGCCGCGCCCGACGACCAATAGGGCGATTTCTGCTCGCATGATGCGGCTCCGGACCTCGCGGTCCGGGGCCGTTTTGTTTTTCAGGCCAGCGCCTGGTTCCGAACAGTCTGATCTATCGCCAAAAAAAGCGAAACAGCGTGGCGACGGCGCCGTGGCTGCGCCAAAGTCCTCCCTAAAAACAATTGCGCAAAATGACGCAAGGCGATAAGCGATTGATTCAAATCAAGTCTTGAGACTTCTTGCATCAAAAGTGGAGTGTTCATGTCGCATGCGCCGGGAATGAGCGGGGCAAGCCTCGGCATCGGGGAAATCGAAGCGGGTGACCTCGACGGCTTGAGAACTTTGTCCGCGCATGTCGCGGTGGTCGACGGGGCGGGAACCGTCAAGCTGGTCAATCCCGCCTGGGAAGCCTTCGCCAGGGACAATGGCGGCCGGGCCGGCGCCTATATCGGCGAAAACTATCTCGACGTCTGCAGAAAGTGGGCGGAACAAGACGCCGACGGCGAAGCCGCGCTGGAGGGCGTCCGCGCCGTTCTCAACGGCGACAGGTCGGAATTTGCGCTGGACTATCCGTGCCACAGCCCCTCGGAGCGACGCTGGTTCCGCATGGAGATCACCCCGTTCGATCCTCGGCAAGGCTCCGGCTTCATCGTCTCTCACATTGATATCACCCAGGTCACGCTGCAGCGCCTGGCGCTGCGAAAGATTGCGGAGCGCGTGCGCTCGTCGCTGGCCAGCCTCGGCTTCAATGTGACCGAACCGCGCGCGCCCGAACCCGCGCCGACGAAAGCGGCGGCGCAATCCGACGAGAGGGCGGCGCTGCTCGGCGAGGCGGTGGCGGAGGCGCATTATCTCGCCGCGAAGCTTTCGATGCTGGCCCGGCGCGCCGACTTCCGCGCCAAGGAGGAGACGCGATTCGCCGCGCTCATGCTCAACCAATGGGCGACGGTGACCGGCACGGAGATGTTCGAGGGAAAGATTTTCTTCGAGGATGAGAGCGGCGCATGACGCCACGGGCGCCGCATTCTTATGCAGTCTGCCCAGCGGACTAGAATTTAATCACCAAAATCAAGCCTTCAGCGGCGTCATGCCGCCTGCATGCCTGACATAGGTCAAGGACGGGTCAAACCGCTTGCTCTTGACTGCCGGCCTGAGGAAACCACGGGGTACGTCATGTCCGCGCAAGTGAAATATACGCTCGAGGAAAGCCAGATTCCGAAGTTCTGGTACAATATCGCCGCCGACCTGCCGACCCCGCCGGCGGTGCTGCACCCCGGCACCAAGCAGCCGGTCGGCCCCGCCGACCTCGAGCCGCTGTTTCCGATGGAGCTGATTCTCCAGGAAGTCTCGACCGAGCGCGAAATCGAAATCCCCGAACCCGTCCGTGACATTCTTCGTCTGTGGCGTCCGTCGCCGCTGATCCGCGCCCGCCGGCTCGAGCAGAAGCTGGGAACGCCGGCAAAAATCTATTTCAAATATGAGGGCGTCTCGCCCGCCGGCTCCCACAAGCCCAACAGCGCCGTGCCGCAGGCCTGGTTCAACAAGCAGGCGGGCATCAAAAAGCTGACGACCGAGACCGGCGCGGGTCAATGGGGCTCCTCGCTCGCCTTCGCCGGTTCGCTGTTCGACATCGACGTCACCGTCTATCAGGTGCGCTGCTCCTACGACCAAAAACCGTATCGTCGCGCGCTGATGGAGACCTATGGCGCGAAATGCATTTCTTCACCCTCGATGGAGACCGAATCGGGCCGCGCCGCGCTCGCGGAAAACCCGGACACCCCCGGCTCGCTCGGCATCGCCATTTCGGAAGCCGTGGAAGTCGCGGTCAAGAATCCCGACGTGAAATATGCCTTGGGTTCGGTGCTGAACCACGTGCTGCTGCACCAGACCGTCATCGGCCAGGAGGCGATCAAGCAATTTGAACTGGCGGGCGACGATCCCGACGTGGTGATCGCCTGCGCCGGCGGCGGCTCGAATTTCGCCGGCCTCGCCTTCCCGTTCCTCGGTCTGCAGCTGCGCGGCGGCCGCCAGCGCCGCATCATCGCGGTCGAGCCGGCGGCCTGCCCGTCGCTGACCCGCGGCAAATACGCCTATGATTACGGCGACACCGCGCATCTCACCCCGCTGGTCAAGATGCACACGCTGGGCTCGACCTTCATTCCCCCGGGCTTCCATGCCGGCGGTCTGCGCTATCACGGCATGGCCGCGCAAGTGTCGCAGGCTTACGAACTCGGCCTGATCGAGGCGCGGGCCATCGAGCAGACCGCCTGCTTCGAAGCCGGCGTGCTGTTTGCTCGTGCGGAAGGCATTGTTCCCGCGCCGGAATCCACCCATGCGGTGCGCTGCGCCATCGAAGAGGCGCTGCGCTGCAAGGCGGAAGGCAAGGCGGAAACTATCGTCTTCGGCCTCTCGGGCCACGGCCATTTCGACATGGGCGCCTACATCAACTATTTCGCCGGCAATCTCGTCGACGTTCATTACGACGAGGGCGAACTCGCCATGGCGCTCTCCGGCCTGCCCCTAGTGGCCGCGCAGTAACCCCTTCTCCCCTTGCGGGAGAAGGTGGATCGCGCTGAAGGCGCGAGACGGATGAGGGGTTCCGGCCGGCGCTTGAATTTTTCAAGCGCCGGCCCTTATCATTTGGAAATTTTTTCGGGGAGGCCGCCAATGAAGAAGATCATGGTCGCGACGACGGTTTTGCTGCTCGCAATGGGCGGCGCCTTATCCACAATGGGTGGCGCCTTTGCGCAGGAGGCGTGCGAAGCCAAGGCCGTGAGCAAGGACGGCAAGCCGCTGGCCGGCGCCGCCAAGACGTCGTTCCTGAAAAAGTGCAAGACCGACGCCTGCGAGGAAAAAGCGGTCGGCAGCGACGGCCGGAAATTGTCGGGCGCCGCCAAAACCAGCTTCATGAAGAAGTGTCAGGCCAGCTGAATGAAGAAGTGTCAGGCCAGCTGATCTTTTTCAGGGCCTGACGTCGAAACGCAGCGAAAATTCTTTGACAGGCGCCGGCTCCCAGTCGCGCGCCAGCTTCAGGCTGACCACGGCCGCGCCTTCGGCCTGGGCGCGATAGCGAAAAATCGCCGCGCCCGGCGCGCCAGGCATGGCGGCGGCGGAATAATCCGAACTCTTGCCCAACGCCTGGAGCGCCGGCGCGCCATTGGACTGTTCCGTCCAGACATAGCCGGTCGAGGCGGTCTCGCTCAGCCGCAGCTCCACCTGATCGCCGACGCGCAGCTGAAAATTTTTTCCCGCATCGGCCTCGGTCAGGTTTAAAGCCGCCGCGTGGGCGGGCGCGACCAGCGCGAGCGTCAGCGTCACGGCGGCGAGGGCTTGGACAACACTGGGCATGGCGGACCCCTTTGAACGGCGCCGCTTCACAATGCATGACCTCGCGGCCAAGTCCAACGCCTTTGCGCCCGCGCGTTTCGCGTGCTATTGGCCCGCTCAATCCCCCCGGCCTTGCCCGCCTGCCGCCCGAAAGGAGCCTCCATGAGCCATTCCAACAGCTTTTTCAGCGCCTCGCTGGCCGAATCCGATCCCGAAATCTTCAAGGCCGTCGAGCTCGAGCTGGGCCGCCAGCGCAAGGAAATCGAGCTGATCGCCTCGGAAAACATCGTGTCGCGCGCGGTGCTGGAAGCGCAGGGCTCGGTGCTCACCAACAAATATGCGGAGGGCTATCCGGGCAAGCGCTATTACGGCGGCTGCCATTTCGTCGATATCGCCGAAAACCTCGCCATCGAGCGGGTCACAAAACTTTTTGGCTGCCGCTTCGCCAATGTGCAGCCCAATTCCGGCTCGCAGGCCAACCAGTCGGTGTTTTTGGCGCTGCTGCAGCCCGGCGACGTCTTCATGGGCCTCGACCTCGCCGCTGGCGGCCATTTGACGCACGGTTCGCCGGTCAACATGTCCGGCCGCTGGTTCAAGCCGGTCTCCTATGGCGTGAACAAGGAAACCGGCCGCATTGACATGGCCGAGGTGGAAAAGCTCGCCAAGGAGCACAAGCCGAAGCTGATCATCGCCGGCGGCTCGGCCTATGCCCGCGTCTGGGACTTCGCAAAATTCCGCGAGATCGCCGACAGCATCGGCGCCTATCTGTTCGTCGACATGGCGCATTTCGCCGGCCTGGTCGCGGGCGGCGCTCATCCCTCGCCGTTCCCCCACGCCCATGTCGTGACCTCCACCACGCACAAAACTTTGCGCGGCCCGCGCGGCGGCCTCGTCCTCACCGATGACGAGGAGATCGCCAAAAAGATCAACTCGGCGATTTTCCCCGGCCTGCAGGGCGGCCCGCTGATGCATGTCATCGCCGGCAAGGCGGTCGCCTTCGGCGAGGCGCTGCGTCCCGAATTCAAGGCCTACGCGCATCAGGTCGTCGAAAACGCCGCTGCGCTGGCGGACGTCCTGCTCAAGGGCGGGTTCGACCTCGTCACCGGCGGCACCGACAACCATCTGATGCTGGTCGACCTGCGCCCGAAGAAGCTGACCGGCAAGGCGGCGGAAATCGCGCTCGGCCGCGCCGAAATCACCTGCAACAAGAACGGCGTGCCCTTCGACCCGGAAAAGCCGTGGATCACCTCCGGCATTCGCCTCGGCGCCCCCGCCGCGACCTCGCGCGGCTTCGGCGTCGACGAATTCAAACAGGTCGGCGCGCTGATCGTCGAGGTTTTGGACGGTCTGGCGGCGCATGGCGAGGCCGGCAATGCGGCGGTCGAGGCCGGGGTGAAGGCCAAGGTCGAGGCGCTCACCAACCGCTTCCCGATCTACTGACAAAAAATTAAGCGGGGACAGGATCGCATTGCGCGCAATGCGTTCCTGTTCCCTGCTTCTTCCCGGAGCGCGCCATGTCCACAGAGTCGCAATTGCGCGAAAAGCTCCGCAAGATCGAGGCGCTGTTCGCCGGCGCGGGGACGCCGGGAGAACGGCTCGCCGCGGAAGCCGCGCTTGAGCGGGTCAGGGCGCGCCTGGCCGAGTTTGGCCGACAGGATCCGCCGATCGAGATGCAATTCTCGATTCCCGACCAATGGTCGCGCCATCTGTTCGTCGCCCTGGCGCGGCGCTACGGGCTCAAACCCTACCGGCTGAAGCGACAGCGGCGCACGACGCTGATGATCCGGGTCCCCAAGAATTTCGTCAATCAGGTGTTGTGGCCGGAGTTCAACGAACTCAACCGGGCGCTGCAGAGCTATCTGCACGAGGTGACCTTGCGCGTCATCCGCGACGAAATCCATGCCGACGCCAGCGAGGCGCAAGAGGTCGCCGACGCCCTGCCGGCGAGTTGACGGTAGCCATCACAGCAGCAACGACAGAGCCGCCGCGCAATCCGCCTCGACTTTCAAGGTCAGCAGCGCGTCGGCCCGGGTGCGGCCGAGATTGACCGCCGCGCAGGGTTTTCCCAGGCGCGCCGCCTCCTCGACAAACCGAAACCCGGAATAGACCATCAGCGACGAACCGACCACCAGCACGGCGTCGGCGGCGCGCACGGCGGCATAGGCCGCCTCCACCCGCTCGCGCGGAACGCTTTCGCCGAAAAACACCACATCCGGCTTTTGCACGCCGCCGCAGGCGGGGCAGGGCGGGACGATGAAGCTGGAAAAATCGGCGTTCAGATCGGCGTCGCCGTCGGGCGCGCCCGCCGCCTCCAGCGCCGCGAAATCCGGGTTGAGCCGCGCCAGCTCGCCTTGAAATTTCTCGCGAGAGTCCCGGGCGCCGCAGCCCATGCAACGCAAAGCGTCGATCCGCCCATGCAAGTCCAGCACGTTGGCGCTGCCCGCGGCCTGGTGCAGCCCGTCGACATTCTGCGTCACCAGCAAAGCGATTTTTCCCCGCGCCTCCAGCGCCGCCAGCGCGCGGTGCGAAACATTCGGCGCGGCGCCGGCGATTTTGGGCCAGCCGACCATGCTGCGCGCCCAATAGCGCTGCCGCACCGCCTCCGACCCCATGAAAGCCGAAAAATTGACCGGCGGATCGCGCTTCCACGCGCCAAAACCGTCGCGATAATCGGGAATGCCCGAGCCCGTGCTGCATCCCGCGCCGGTCAGCACGAACAGGCGGTCGTGCGCGTCAAAAAAATCCCGCAGCCCTGGAATGATCATACGCGCACTCTACATGTTGTGGGCGTTCTTGTCCTGTACTCGCAAAAATGCACAATGGCGCCGCTTTCGAATTGCGCCAGCGATTCGCGTCGAGTTTGTTCGGGAGGTGAAATGCGCTGTCCCTTTTGCGGTGGTCTGGACACGCAGGTCAAGGATTCGCGCCCGACCGACGATTCCGGCGCCATCCGCCGCCGCCGCGTCTGCCCCGATTGCGCCGGCCGTTTCACCACTTTTGAACGCGTGCAGCTGCGCGAACTTACGGTGGTGAAGAAAACCGGGCGCCGCGCCCCGTTCGACCGCGAAAAACTCGCGCGCTCGGTGCAGATCGCGCTGCGCAAGCGTCCCGTGGATTCCGAGCGGGTCGATCGCATGATCAATGGCCTCGTGCGGCAGCTGGAAAGTTCGGGCGAAGCGGAAGTCGCCTCCGACACGATCGGCGAACTGGTGATGCAGGGCCTGAAAAACCTCGACGAGGTCGCTTATGTGCGCTTCGCCTCGGTCTATCGCAATTTCCGCGAGGCGCGCGATTTCGGGCCATTGCTCGACGAGTTCGCCGAGGACGGCAAGAAGGCGGAGCAGGGATGAGCGTTTCGCCGGACGATCTCCGTTTTATGCGCGCAGCCTTGGCGATTGGCGCGCGCGAGCTTGGCGCGACCTCGCCCAACCCGGCCGTGGGCGCGCTGGTGGTCAGGGATGGCGTGGTGCTCGGCCGCGGCTGGACCCAAGCCGGCGGTCGGCCGCACGCCGAGCCCATGGCTTTGGCCCAGGCGGGAGAAGCCGCGCGCGGCGCCACGCTCTATGTCACGCTGGAGCCCTGCGCCCATCACGGCAAGACTCCGCCCTGCGCCGAGGCTGTGATCGCCGCCGGCATTGCCCGCGTCGTCGGCGGGCTCACCGATCCCGACCCGCGCACGGCGGGGCAGGGGTTTTCGAAACTGCGCGCCGCCGGGATCGAAGTCGAGACCGAGGTGCTGGCGCGGGAGTGCCGTCGCGCCCATCGCGGCCACATCCTGCGCGTCACCGAACATCGCCCCATGGTGACCCTGAAAATCGCGCACACGCCCGACGGTTTCGCCGCCGGCGCCGAGCACGACCGCCGCCTCGCCATCACCGGCCTCGCCGCCAATCTGCGCACCCATGTTTTGCGCGCCCAGCACGATGCGATCATGGTCGGGGTCGGCACCATTTTGGGTGACGATCCCTTGATGACCGTGCGCCTGCCGGGCGTGATCAGGCCATTGCTGCGCATCGTCCTCGACGCCCGCTGCGAGCTGCCGCCGCGCTCGCGTTTCGCCGCCACCGCCGTCGAGGCGCCAACGCTGGTCTTCTGTGGGGCGCAGGCCGATCCGGAGCGCCGCGGCGCGCTGGAAAAACTCGGGATCGAGACGGTCGAGCGCCCGCTGGTCGACGGCCGGATCGACCTGCGCGCCGCCCTCGAATTTTTGGCTGGGCGCGGCCTGACCCGGGTGTTTTCCGAGGGGGGCCCACGCGTCGGCGCCAACCTGATCGCGCAGGGCCTGGCCGACGAGGTTCTCCTCTTCACCGGAGAGCGGCCGCTCGGCCGACACGGGGTCGAGGCGCTCGACGAAAACGCGCGACACAAGCTCGCGGACCCCGCCTGTTACCAACTTTTGGCCCAGGGCTTGCTGGGCGCCGACAGCTACACCCATTATGAGAGAGTCTAAATGTTCACGGGCCTGATCACCGACGTCGGAACGCTTCTGAATGTGGAGGAGCGCGGCGGCCTGAAGCGCCTGAAGCTGGCGTCGTCCTATCCGGCGGACAGCCTGGTCCTCGGCGCCTCGGTCGCCCATAATGGCGTGTGCATGACCCTGGTCGGCTTCGGCCCGCAGGGCGAGGGCGGCGAAGGTTCTTGGCACGAGGTCGACGCCGCCGCCGAAACCCTGGCCGTGACCACGGCGGGCGAATGGAAGGTCGGCGACCGCATCAATCTGGAGCGGGCGCTGCGCATCGGCGACGAGCTCGGCGGCCACATGGTCTCGGGCCACGTCGATGGCGTGGCGACCATTGTCTCGCGAAAAGATTTCGACGGCATGGCCCATTTCGAGATCGAGGCGCCCAAAACCTTGGCCAAGTTCATCGCGGAAAAAGGCTCGGTCGCGCTCGACGGAACCTCGCTGACGGTGAACAAGGTCTCGGGAACGGTTTTTACGATCCTGCTGATCCCGCACACGCTGGAAAAGACCAATTTTGGCACGCGCAAGGCGGGCGACCGCATCAATATCGAGGTCGACACCATGGCCCGTTACGCCGCGCGGCTCGCCGAGGCGGCGGCGGAATAGTCGTGTTATGGCGACGGGGGCGCGTCCCCCGCGCCGAACGCCAGCGCCATGATGTGCGCGCGAATATCCTCGGGCCAATCGGCGATGTCTTGCGCCAGTTTTAGCCGATCCCCGGCGAACAGCGCTCGCGTCGCCTCCTCATAGCCGGGCCGGTCCCCGGCGATCGCCAGCATGAAACGGTAAGCGGCTTCCTGGGCGGCGCGCCTGCGCTGCCCCGCTTCGCCTTTGCGCCGCGCGTCATCCACCAGTCGCCGCAGCACGGCGGAGGCGCCGCCCGGTTGCGTAGACAGCCACTCCCATTGCCGCGGCAGCAGCGTCACTTCGCGCGCGACCACGCCCAGTTTCGGCCGCCCCCGGCCTCTCGCGCCATCCTGCGGCTCCGACTCAGCCGCCTCGGCTTCCTCCTCCGGCGGGGACAAACGCCCGAGAACCTCGGCCTCGGAGCCGCGCAGGTCCAGATCGATCACCCGCCCCGTCGCGTCGTCGAAGACCAGGATCGTGTGCGACGACTCCACTTCGCTCGCCGCCTTG
The DNA here is from genome assembly GCF_025961575.1 of Rhodoblastus acidophilus. GTDB lineage: Bacteria > Pseudomonadota > Alphaproteobacteria > Rhizobiales > Beijerinckiaceae > Rhodoblastus > Rhodoblastus acidophilus_C. The sequence goes on from NZ_JAOQNX010000017.1 coordinate 61,370, forward strand.
ACGGCCAGGGCGACCTCGCCCAACGGGCCGGAAAACAGCCGTTTTTCGCCGGCGAAGGCCGTGCTCGGATTGGTGGAAGATATTGACATGCTGCGAAGCCCAGGTTGAGGCAAAATATTACCCGGATAAAAATATTGCGTCAATATCACCCGTATAATAATAAGCGTCGGGATGCGGATGGGCCGCAGCGCAACGGAGATTGGCGATGAAGGGAGAGGCGCGCAAAGCGGCGACGGCGGCCTATAAGGAACGCAAGGTCGCGAGCGGGGTGTTCGCCGTGCGCTGCGCGGCGTCGGGCGAGGTCTGGGTCGGCCAATGGGTCGATCTCGCGACGATCCAGAACCGGCTCTGGTTCGCGCTGCGCCGCGACTCCCATCCGAGACGGGATTTGCTCGAGGCCTGGCGCAGCCATGGCGAAGCGCAGTTCTCCTTCGAGGTGCTGGAGACGCTCGATGAGGACGAGTCGCCCTATATCGGCGCCGCGAAGCTCAAGGAGCGCGCGACGCATTGGCGGGAGACGCTGAAGGCGAAACCGATCTGAACTTTTCGCGCATGCCCGGATTTGCGGCCGGGCATGCGATGCGCGTCAGCCCTGCGGCAGCCGGCCGCCGGGGGTCAGCTTGTCGACCAGCGTCGGCAGCGCCTGCGCCAGCAATTGCGACATTTGCTCCGGGCTGATGCCCGCCTGCGCCGCGATTTCGGCGATCTTGCCCTGTCCCAGCACGCTGTTGATCTGGTCGGGCGAAATCGGCTGGTTCTGGCCCGTGCCGACCCAGCTGTTGACCTGATCCGCATGGCCGGCGCCGCGGAACTGGTTGAGCAGCATGTCGAGGCCGCCGGAGACGGCGGTGCCCGCCGCCGCGCCGGCGATCACGCCGCCGAGCGGGCTGTTGGACAGGCTGTTGATGATGCCGCCGACAATACCGCCGCCGCCGAGGAACCCGCCGCCGCCCTGCTGCGGCGCCGGCTGTTGCCCAGGGTACTGCTGCGAGCCCGGGTATTGCGAGCCCGGATATGGCTGCGCGCCGGGATATTGCTGTTGCCCGCCCGGATATTGCGTCGGCTGCTGCCCGCCGCCCAGAGCGTTGCTGATTGCGGAGCCGATATTGTCGAGAAAGCCGCCGCCGCCCTGCGCGGGAGGAAGCGTGGGATTGGCCGGGTCGACCGGCGCGTCCTTCTTGCCGCCGAACAGGTGGCCGAGCAGCAGCGCGCCCGCCGCGATCATCAGCGGCTTGACGTAATTGTTGTCCGGAACCGCTTCGTTGACGGCGTCTTCGAGATTGCTCATCGCATCCTCCGGGAGGGTCAGCCGCCGAGGCGACGGCTCACATTATTTTGCCCCGCCCCCGGCGGCGCGCAAGTGACAATCCGCTTTTCTTGAGGGGGCGGCGGGTATCTAATCCTCGAGTTTCGCGTTTAGGTGATTTCTAAGGGAGGCGTGACCATGGGAATTATCAGCTGGATCGTCCTTGGCCTGATCGCCGGCTTCATCGCCAGCAAGCTGGTCAACCACACGGGTTCGGGCATGTTGATGGACATCGTCCTCGGCATCGTCGGCGCGGTGGTCGGCGGCTACATCGCCACGGCGCTGGGCATGGGCGGGGTGAGCGGGTTCAACTTGTACTCCATCATCATCGCGGCGCTCGGCGCCGTCGTGGTGCTGCTCGTCTATCAGGCGGTGACCGGCTCGCGCCGGACATACTAGCCGCGTTAAACGGTTGCGCGCCGGCGCGGCCCGCTCTATTCACTCGGACCCGAACAAAAGGAAGGTCCGATGGCGGAGCCGAGCCGCGCCCCGGAAACGGCGAAACCCGTTGACGGCGCGCATTTTCTCATCATTGAAGCCCGTTTCTACGACGCCATCGGCGAATTGCTGCTCGCCGGCGCGACCCAGGCTTTGGAAGCGTCGGACGCGCGCCATACGGTGTTCCGCGCGCCCGGCGCTCTGGAAATCCCGGCGGCCGCCGCCATCCTGCTCGACGCGGCGGAAAAGTCCGGCGCGCCCTATGCCGGCGTGATCGCGCTCGGCTGCGTCATTCGCGGCGAGACCTATCATTTCGAGATCGTCGCCGGCGAGAGCGCCCGCGCGCTGATGGACCTTTCGGTCGCCCGCAAAATCCCGCTCGGCAACGGCATTTTGACCACGGAAAACGAGGCGCAGGCGTTTGAGCGCGCCGATCCGGCGCGACTGGACAAGGGCGGCGACGCCGCGCGCGCGGCCCTCGCCATGTATCGCTTGAAGAGAGAGGCGCGCTAAGAAAATGGCCGCAGAAAATCGCTCCGCCGCCCGCCTCAACGCCTGCCAGGCCCTCTATCAGATGGAAGTGGCCGGCAAGGGTTTGAAGGAAATTCTGGCCGAGTTCGAGGTCTACTGGATCGGCGCCGAAGTCGAGGGCGACCAGTACAAGCCGGCGGAAATCGCCTTCTTCCGCTCGATCGTCTCGGGCGTGCTGGAAAACCAGGTGGCCATCGACCGCGCCGTCGACAAGATTTTGGCCGACGGCTGGCCGCTGCGCCGCATCGAGGCGCTGTTGCGCGCGATTCTCCGGGCGGGCGCGTTCGAATTGATGAAGCGCGGCGACGTGCCCGCGCGCGTGGCGATCAAGGAATATGTCGATGTCGCCGGCGCCTTTTTCGAGCGCGAGGAGGCCGGCATGGTCAACGCGGTCCTCGACGCGCTGGCGCGCAAGGCGCGCGCCGACGAATTTTCGGCGTAAGCTGCTCTTTCCCTAGCCCTCATCCTGAGGAGCCGCTGAAGGCGGCGTCTCGAAGGACGAGGGCGGTCCACGGGCCTTCGTCGCGCCATGAACGAGTCCGACCTCATCGCCCGCTATTTCGCCTCGCTTGCGGGGCCGGCGGGCCTCGGCCTGACCGATGACGCCGCCTGCCTGACGCCGCCGCCCGGCTGCGACCTCGTCCTCACCGCCGACGCCCTGGTCGCGGACACGCATTTCTTCGCCGACGACCCGCCGGACGCCATCGCCGCCAAGGCGCTGGGGGTCAATCTCTCCGACCTCGCCGCCAAGGGTGCGGACCCGCTCGGCTACCTGCTGTCGCTGGCCCTGCCGCCTGGCTGGACCGAGTCGTTTCTGGACGAATTTTCGCGGGGCTTAAGCGAGTCGGCCAAGGCCGCCGGCATCGCCCTGCTGGGCGGCGACACCGTCAAAACCTCGGGGCCGCTCACTTTGTCGATCACGGCGCTGGGCGCCGTCCCCCATGGAAAAATGATCCGCCGCTCCGGCGCGCAAAAAGGCGATCTGCTCTATGTCACCGGAACCATCGGCGACGCCGCGCTGGGCCTAACATTGCGCCGCGCCGAACGGGAGGGCGCGCCGCTTCCGCCCTGGGCGAACGCGCTGATCGACCGCTACCTGCGCCCGCGTCCGCGACTCGCTTTGACGCCAGCCCTGCGGGCCTGCGCAAGCGCCGCCATGGACGTTTCCGATGGCCTGATCGGCGATCTGCGCGCCATGATGCGGGCGAGCGGCGCCGCCGCCCAGGTCGATCTCGCCAAAATCCCGCTCTCCGCTTCGGCGCAGGCCGCGCGCGCCGCGGACGCGCGCGTCTTCGACACGATCCTCACCGGCGGCGACGATTACGAAATCCTCTGCTCCGTCCCGCCCGGGCTTGCGCAAAAATTCGAGTCGCTCGCAGAGACTGCGCAGCTCACCGTCACAAGCATCGGCGCGGTCGCGGATCGCGAAATTTTGGCCGGCCCCGACGGCCTTCCCCAAACCTTCGAACGCGACCGTTTCAGCCACGTCTGAAGCCTGAGCCCGCTGCGTCCAATCGCCGCATTTTCCCGGAAACCCGCACTAAAACTGCGCCGCGGCGGGCGTTTCAAGGCTTTGGCGCGAAAAGATTGATCTCGGTCAATCGATCCCAACTTTATACCAATGAGGCGGCTCCACAGCCCCGATTGCTCCCCCCGCGCCTTTGTGGAACATTCTGCGCCGAACCGTGAGCACTAAACGGAATCCGATCCGCGAGGACCGGAGCGATCCGGTTTTTTCATAAGCGGTCGAGCGAGGGGTAGGGAGTATGACAATCTGGCTGGTTATAGCGTGTGGCCTGATGTCGGTGGTCTACGGGGCCGTCACCATCAAGAGCCTGATGGCGGCCAACGCCGGCAACGCGCGCATGCAGGAAATTTCCGGCGCCGTGGCTGAAGGCGCGCAGGCTTATCTCAAGCGGCAATACATCACCATCGGCATCGTCGGCGTCGCCATCTTCATCGCCCTGTTCTTCCTGCTCGGCGCCAAGACGGCCGTCGGCTTCCTGATCGGCGCCATCCTGTCCGGCGCGGCCGGCTTTATCGGCATGAACGTGTCGGTCCGCGCCAATGTGCGCACCGCGCAGGCCGCGACGATCTCGCTGGCGGGCGGCCTCGACATCGCCTTCAAGGCGGGCGCGGTCACCGGCCTGCTGGTCGCGGGTCTCGCTTTGCTCGGCGTCGCCAGCTATTTCTATGTCCTCACCAGCCAGCTCGGCCTGGGTTTCGCCGATCGTGAAACCATCGACTCGCTCGTCGCCCTGGGCTTCGGCGCCTCGCTGATCTCGATCTTCGCCCGTCTCGGCGGCGGCATCTTCACCAAGGGCGCCGACGTCGGCGCGGACCTCGTCGGCAAGGTCGAGGCCGGCATTCCGGAAGACGACCCACGCAACCCCGCCACGATCGCGGACAATGTCGGCGACAATGTCGGCGACTGCGCCGGCATGGCGGCCGACCTGTTCGAGACCTATGCGGTGACGGTGGTCGCCACAATGGTGCTCGGCGCCATTTTCTTCGCCGGCAAGGCGACGCTTGAAGCCTCGATGCTCTATCCGCTGGCGATTTGCGGAACCTGCATCATCACCTCGATCGCCGGCGCTTATTTCGTCAAGCTCGGCTCCGACAATTCGATCATGGGCGCGCTCTACAAGGGCCTGATCGCCACTGGCGCGCTGTCCGTGGTCGGCCTGGGCCTGGCGACGCAGATCACCACCGGCTGGGGCTCGATCGGCCAGGTCGCCGGCCAGGACATCACCGGCCTCAACCTGTTCCTGTGCGGCCTGATCGGCCTCGCGGTGACCGGCGCCATCGTCTACATCACCGAATATTACACCGGCACGGGCAAGCGCCCGGTGGTGTCGATCGCGCAAGCCTCGGTCACCGGCCACGGCACCAACGTCATCCAGGGCCTCGCGGTCTCGCTGGAATCGACGGCTCTGCCGGCCCTGGTGATCGTGTTCGGCATCATCGCCACCTACCAGCTCGCCGGCCTGTTCGGCACGGCGATCGCGGTCACCACCATGCTCGGCCTCGCCGGCATGATCGTGGCGCTCGACGCTTTCGGTCCGGTGACCGACAATGCCGGCGGCATCGCGGAAATGGCGGGCCTGCCCAAGGAAGTGCGCCAGTCCACCGACGCGCTCGACGCGGTCGGCAACACCACCAAGGCGGTGACCAAGGGCTACGCCATCGGCTCCGCGGGTCTCGGCGCGCTGGTCCTGTTCGCCGCCTACACCAACGACTTGAACGCGTTCACCGCGCAGGGCCTGCCCTATTTCAAGGGCATGGGCCAGGTGTCCTTCGATCTGTCCAACCCCTATGTGGTGGCGGGCCTGATCTTCGGCGGCCTGATTCCCTACCTGTTCGGCGGCATCGCCATGACGGCCGTCGGCCGCGCGGCGGGCTCGGTGGTCGAGGAAGTGCGTCGCCAGTTCAAGGAAAAGCCCGGCATCATGGACGGCACGGAGCGCCCGGATTACGGCCGCGCCGTGGACATGCTGACCAAGGCGGCGATCAAGGAAATGATCATTCCCTCGCTGCTCCCGGTGCTGTCGCCGCTGGTCGTGTATTTCGGCGTGCTCGCGATCTCCGGCTCCAAGGCTTCCGCCTTCGCGGCTTTGGGCGCCTCGCTGCTGGGCGTGATCGTCAACGGCCTGTTCGTCGCGATCTCGATGACCTCGGGCGGCGGCGCCTGGGACAACGCCAAGAAGAGCTTTGAAGACGGATTCGTCGACAAGGACGGCGTGCGTCACCTCAAGGGTTCGGAAGCCCACAAGGCGTCCGTCACCGGCGACACCGTCGGCGACCCCTACAAGGACACCGCCGGCCCGGCGGTGAATCCCGCGATCAAGATCACCAACATCGTGGCCCTGCTGCTGCTGGCGATTCTGGCGCACTGAGCCTGATCGACAGGTCTGAAGATAGAAGGCCGGGCGAAAAGCCCGGCCTTTTTCGTTGCAAGGGTTCGCGGACGGAAAGAAAGTAGCCCACACCCTGAGGAGCCTGCGAAGCAGCGCTGAGCTTGCCGAAGCGTCGAAGGGCGGGGGGGCACGGGTTTTTCAGCAGCCCGCCAAAGGAAGAAAACGCTGCAAAATAAAAAACCCGCTCGGTGAAAAGGTTTCACCGAACGGGCTGCAAAAATCGGGCGCGGCCGCAGCCGCGCGGGGCTTTCTCAGAACATCTGGTACTTCAGGCCCGAGATCTGCTTGAGCATGCCCTGCAGCAGGCGGTTCTCGCCGCCGCCGGCGACCGTCTGGCGCGAGGTCATGTCGATGACGCGGCCGTCTTCCAGGCCGTAATTGGCGATTCGGGTGACGCGCTTGTTCTTGTCGAAATAAACGGCGTAGACGCGCTGGTTGGTGACCTTGGCGGGCATGGCCGGGATCGGCTGTTCGACTCTCTGGCTGATGTAATACCAGGCGTCGCCGCCGACCGTCGACGTCGTCGTCGGCGTGCCGAGCAGGGCGAGCACCTGTTCGGCGGGCGCGCCGACCTTGACTTGCGCCAGGGTCTGGTCGTCGAAGACGTAGCCGCGGGTGATCGTGCCCTGGTCCAGCGTCGAGCAGCCGGACAGAAGGCTCAGCGCCAACAGGGCGGGAGCAAGCCCCTTCAGGGCGCGGCTCCGTCCAACACGTCCATTGGCGATCGACTTCATTCCTGAATCTCCGGAAAATCCGCGAAAGGCTCTTGCGCTCAAGCGTTCACACGCCTAACCCCCACGCGGGGCAAAAGCAAGGCGTGGCCGCGCGCCAATTCAAGGATAGCGCCGAATGATTTTCGGATTCTTTCGCAAGAAACCCTTCAGGGACGAAGCGGCTGCGCTGGCCGGCGCCATTACGGCGCAATCGCGGCGGCCCGCGTTTTTTCTGCCGCCCTATGGCGCCCCGGACACATTCGAGGGCCGGTTCGAGGTGATGGTCCTCAACGCCGGCCTGGTGCTGCGCCGCCTGTCTCTGGCGGAAGCGCCGGGGCCGGAGCTCGCCCAGGCGACCTCCGACGCGGTTTTTTCGCTGTTTGACGACGCGTTGCGGGAAAAAGGCATTTCGGACACCGGCGTCCCCAAGCGGATGAAAAAGCTCGCCGGCGCCTTTTCCGGGCGCGGCGCCGCCTATGTACAGGCGGCGGAGCAGGGCGATGCGCCGCTGGCCGAGGCGCTGGCGCGCAACATTCTGTCGGGGCAGGGGGAGGGGACGGCCTTCGCCGCCTATTTCCGCCGCGCCGAAGCCGCGCTCGCCGAGGTCCCGGTCGAAACTTTTCTGCGCGGCGAGGCGCCTTTTTCCGCGCCCTGAGTTCAAACGCCGCGGACACGCGAACATCCGCAACGCGAGATTGGAGCCGTCATGGAAGAATATGCGTCGCCGTTTTCCCGCACCGTCGCCGTCGACAGCGTCGGCGAGGGCGGATCGAACGTGCGTTTCTCCGCGACTCCGGAGGAGTGCCAAAAGCTCGCTGAGCTCGACGAGCTCGTCGGCCTGCGCGACCTGACCGTCGAGGCGCAACTGATCCGCCGGGGCCGCGAGGGCCTTTTCGCGCGAGGGCGCGTCACGGCCGTCGTCACACAAACCTGCGTGGTCACGCTGGACCCGTTCGAGACGCAGGTCGACGAACCCTTTGAAATCGCCTTCGCGCCGGAGGCCGAGGCCAAGGCGGCTTACGAGCGCGCCATGGCCGAACTGGAGGCCGCGACCGACAAGGCGCGCCTGCTCGCGGAGCAGGCGGATCCGCCGGACCCGATCATCGACGGCAAGGTCGATCTGGGCGCGCTGGCCTGCGAATTCCTCGCGCTAGGCCTCGATCCCTATCCGCGCAAGCCGGGCGTCGCTTTCGACGGCCATGTCGAGGACGACGAACCCGCGCCTTCGCCCTTCGCCGCGCTGTCGAAAATCAAGAAGGACTGAGGCGGCGACGCCCCTGCGGCAATCTGGAGCGTGTTGGGGCTTGCCAAGAGCGCCGCAAAAGCTATTGTCGCGCGCTTCCAAAGGCCAAGCGTGGCGTGAAAACAAGGGCCAGGGCCGACGGCCGGTTGAAAAGGTTGGGATTCTTTTGCGATGGTTGAGCCTGTTCGGATCGCGCTCGACGCCATGGGCGGCGATTTCGGCCCCTCGGTAGTGATTCCCGGCGCGGCGCAGTTCCTCGACCGCAAGCCGGATTCTGTTTTCATCATCTATGGCGACACCGAGAAGATCGCCGAACACCTGAACGCCTTCCCGAAACTGCGCGCGGCGAGCAAGGTGATCCACTCCAGCGTCTCCGTGGGCATGGCCGACAAGCCGAGCCAGGCGCTGCGCGCGGGCCGCCGGGTCTCCTCCATGTGGATGGCGATCGAGGCGGTCAAATCAGGCGCGGCCCATTGCGCCGTCTCCGCCGGCAATACCGGCGCGCTGATGGCCATGTCGAAAGTCTGCCTGCGCACCATGGCGCAGATCGAGCGCCCGGCGCTGGCGGCGATCTGGCCGACCCTGCGCGGCCGCTCCATCGTTCTCGATGTCGGCGCCACCATTGGCGCGGACGCCCAGCATTATGTCGATCTCTCCATGATGGGCGCGGCCATGGCCCGCGCCTTGTTCGACATCGAGCGCCCGACCGTCGGTCTGCTCAATGTCGGCGTCGAGGAGGTCAAGGGCATCGAGGAGGTCAAGACCGCCTCGCGCCTGCTGCAACAGATCGATTCGCCGCTGTTCAGCTACCACGGTTTTGTTGAGGGCGACGACATCGGCCGGGGAACCTCGGATGTCGTGGTCACCGAGGGTTTTACGGGCAATATCGCGCTGAAGACGGCGGAAGGCACGGCCCGGCAGATCACCGCCTATCTGCGCGAGAGCCTGACGCGCTCGCTGATCAACAAGATCGGCGCCTTCATCGCGCGCGGCGCCTTTCGCGAGTTGAAGACGCGGCTGACGCCGCGCGAGACCAGCGGCGCCGTGCTGCTCGGCCTCGACGGCGTGGTCATCAAGGGCCATGGCGGCATCGACGCCAACGGTTTTTCCGGCGCGATCGAAATCGCCCACGGCATGGTGCGCCGCGCTTTGCTGCAAAAAATTCGGGACATGATGGCGCTGGCGGAAGAGCAGGTCGACGGCCAGACCGTCGCGGCCGCGGCCCCGTCGGAGCGCCCGCTAGCAACAGGACAATAAAGTGAGCGGAGTTTCTCGCCTGCGCGCGGTGGTCAAGGGTGTGGGTTCGGCGCTGCCGAAACGCTGCGTGACCAACAAGGAGCTGGAATCCACCGTCGACACCAGCGACGAATGGATCGTCCAGCGCACCGGCATCAGGCAGCGCTATATCGCGGGGGATGACGAAACCACCTCCACCCTGGGAATCGCGGCAGCCCGGGTCGCGCTCGACCGCGCCGGCCTGACGCCGGACGACATCGACCTCGTCGTCTGCGCCACCTCGACGCCCGACTACACCTTTCCCTCCACCGCGACCATGATCCAGGCGGGTCTGGGAATCACAAAAGGCGTCGCCTTCGACCTCCAGGCGGTCTGCGCCGGTTTTGTTTTCGCCGTGACCACGGCCGAAAAGTTTTTGGCCTCCGGTTCGCACAAGCGGGCTTTGGTGATCGGCGCCGAAACCTTTTCGCGCATTCTCGACTGGGAGGACCGCACCACCTGCGTGCTGTTCGGCGACGGCGCCGGCGCGATCGTGCTTGAGGCGCAAGATCAGTCGGAGCTGGCGCAGCCCGAGCAGGGGCAAGGCGACAATCTTCCGCGCGGACTTCTGGCGTCCTGCCTGCGCTCCGACGGCAAGCACCGGGCCAAGCTTTTTGTGGACGGAGGCCCCTCCACCACCAAGACGGTCGGCTTCCTGCGCATGGAAGGCAAGGAAGTGTTCAAATTCGCCGTCGGGCAGGTCACGGACGTGATGGCCGAGACGTTTGCGGCCTGCGGAATCACCGCCAAGGATCTCGACTGGTTCGTTCCGCACCAGGCCAACCGGCGCATTATCGACGCCTCGGCCCAAAAGTTCGGGATACCTCCGGAAAAGGTGGTGACCACCGTGCAGGATCACGGCAACACCTCCGCAGCGTCCATCCCGCTCGCCCTCGCCGTGGCCTGTGAGGACGGCCGGATCAAGCCCGGCGATCTCGTGATGATCGAGGCGATTGGCGGCGGCTTTACTTGGGGCGCCGCGATCCTGCGTTGGTAGAGCCCGATTTTTGGGCGCAAGAGCATTGAAAAACCGTCATTTTACGGCTTTTGCGGATACGCGGTCGCCTTGACAAGCCGCGTATCCGGCCTAGACTTACCGCTAAGTCGCAACCAATAAAGTTTTGTTTCTTCCTCAGGTTGCGAATGTGTGGCTCGCTCGGCTCCTGCCGAGGTTGAGCCAAGTTAAATAATCGTCATTTGTTTTATGGGGTGAGGCGATGTCCTCAAATGCTCTTTCAGTTGAAACGCGGCCCGCCACTTCTTCTACGGTAACTCTGCCGGAGAAGCACACGGTTACGCGTTCTGACCTCGCCGAGGCGCTGTTTCGCCGCATCGGTCTTTCGCGGATGGAATCCGCGCAACTCGTTGAAATGGTCATCTCGGAGATCAGCGACGCCATCGCCCGGGGTGAAAACGTCAAGCTTTCGAGTTTCGGCACTTTCCTGCAACGCGACAAGCGCGAACGGATCGGCCGCAACCCCAAGACCGGCGTGGAGGCGCGCATCACGCCGCGGCGCGTGCTGGTGTTCCGCGCCTCGCACATTATGCGCGCCCGGATGAACGGCGAAACCGACTGAGTCGCGCCGCGCCAGCCGGCGGCGCCTCGTCGTCGGCTGAATTTTGTGTAAAGTCTCCTCGACAGGTCATCTCCTCTGTCTCTGGGAAGAGGCGCGGCCCGAGGGCGGCGCTCTCGCCCGAGAGCTGATGCGCGTTCGAGGGAAAGCAGATGGACAAGACCACCGAAGCCTTTCGCACCATTGGCGAAGTGGCCGAAGAGCTTGATCTCCCCCAGCATGTCCTGCGGTTCTGGGAAACCAAGTTCACCGCGATTCGCCCGGTCAAGCGGGCGGGCGGGCGGCGCTATTACCGTCCCGACGACATTGCGCTGGTGGCTGCGATTCGCGTCCTGCTCTACAGCGAGGGCTATACGATCAAGGGGGTGCAGCGCATCCTCAAGGAGCAGGGGATTCGCGCGGTGCTCGCGGCCTCGGCCGCGCCGCGCGGGGCGACGCCGCTGGCGACGGGGCTCGCCCTGCGGGCGTCGACAGATGCTGCGCTTGCAGGGACCGATACGCCTGCGCCGGCGTCAGACGCAGGGCTCGTCGCGCGTTTGTCCAAGCCGGCCGCGCTTGCGAGCGGCGTGACGAGCCTGTCGATGCAGGATCGCCACCGGCTGGAGGCGATCCTGGCGGAACTGACGGAATGCGCGCGTCTTCTGGCGTGATGTTTTTTTCAACAGCCGCGTTGCCAGGACGAAAAGGCTTCTCTATAAGGCGACACAGTCGGAGTGTAGCGCAGTCCGGTTAGCGCACTAGTCTGGGGGACTAGGGGTCGTGGGTTCGAATCCCGCCACTCCGACCATTAAAACCCAAGGAAACCAAGGGTTTAGCAAAGAGCGGCGGATAGTTCCCGCCGCTCTTTTCGTTTCTGGGTTCGGAAATGGGACACAGGTAGCCGGGCCGCCCCTGCGAATCCTCACGAATCGTCGTTGGTCCCAAAGCACCATCAGGCGCTCTTGACCACCGATTCCCCGCTCTGTTACGTTCACGCCCGATCGATGCCACTGAAAACTGGCAGCCGACCAATCCCGCATAGGCCACCGCGCGCCCATGGGGACGGCGAGGAAGTAGGGGACAGGTTGCTGGTCGGGATTTGAAGGACCGACTGGACGCGCTGGACGAATTGGACGGTCAGCGCTGCAAACCGGCGACAGCCAGCGGGTTCAGGGCAGCGCAGAGAAAGCCCCCGCAATCACCTTCGCAACTGACGGGCGCATTGCGCCTGCTTGCGAGGTGAGGCAATGGCCGCTGAAAATCGAAATCCCCAATCTGAGCTTGTTCATGGTCGCCGCCCTATGGTGCGCCGTAGGGACCTTGCCGCGTTCTTGAAGGCAAGTCTGCCTACCGTCGATCGATGGCTTGCAGAAGGCTACCTACCGCCGCCCACCGTGAGGTTTGGCAACACGCCGCTATGGTCGCCGAGCATCTTGGACGACATCGCGGAAGGACGTCTGGGGCAAAGGCGCAGGCGTTCACCGGACGACGTGGCGTTGTCGTGACACGCAGCAAATCCATGGACAGCCCTCGGCGAAAGCCGGGGGCTTTCTTTTTGTCCAGGACGTCACACGTTGCAACGTTCAATGGTCTAAGTAACGCAACGTCGTTATGTCGTATTTGTGAAAATAGTACATACGAACATACGTCGTTTTGGCGCTTATAGTCGCATTATGACATTATAGGCCATGCATACAACTCAGGATGCACTTGACTTATATTTTAAAATATGCGCTGATGCCCCTATCGGGCGATTTGCCCCGAAATTTAGCCAAGCACGGCCACACCTGCCGCAGAACCCCATTTCTGCGAACGGCGAAGCTTTGCCCGAATGCGCTGCAATCATCGTGAATAGGGCGACCCGCTAGGCAAAACCTAGCTTGAGGGGAAGGGGCGGGGAGCGGTCCGCTTATAGCAAAAAGAACCGCCTAGCTGAGTGTTAGCGCACAGCTAGACTTGCGCGAGGACTGCCGACGACGGCTATGCGCGCTTCAGTATGAACAGAGAATTGGCGCGAAGTTTCATCGCGACGCGCCGTTTGGCAATTTTCAACGCCATAATTTTTGAGGAATAGACGAATGAACCGCTACGCGTCAGCGGCAGAAGCCGCTTCAATCACCTACCCCGACACAACCGGCGACGCTAAGACCGTCGCTTTTTCGTTGCCGCCAACGGACGTCTGCCGCCCGGCTTTGCACATTGGCGAGCCGTCTTTGCTCAGGCGCGCAGTTCAGTCCCCCGCGCCGTCTTAAGAACGTACCACTTAGCATACGGCGACTGGCTGGACGTCGCGGAGGCCGTGGAACGCAAGCTGAACCCGGCGACGCAGAGCGGTTACATCCCGTTCGGCTGGACGCCTACCGCGAACGCCGAGCCCACGCAGCCAAAGCGCTTGCCCGTCGATCCGATCACCCGAAAGATCGCCACCCTTGAAGCCGCTGCCGAAGCTGAGCGCCGCCAGCAGGCCGCCGAAATGCACGCCGCATTGACCGGGGCACCGCGCGACACGCCGCAAGCAAATTCTGTCGACGCGAAGCCTGCTGTGAACGTCACTGAGACGCCCGCCGAAACTGCCGACCCCAAGCCGCCAAAGAAAAAGTGAAGCCGCCACATGTCGAATCTACTGATAGCCTCTGACGGCGACCTGCTACCGCTTGCCAGCGTGCGCCGCATCGCTGAACGCCCGACGCGGCAAGGATATGAGACACGCGCCACGCTCGCCGATGGCCGCGAAAAGCTCCTGAGCTACGAAACAACGGACGAAGCGCTTTTGGCGACCGCGCCGGTTGTGCCCGCGCAGGACGACCATGTCGTGATCGTCGCGAGCGACCGCAGCGAAGGGCCTCGGGCCTGCGTCGGCGTGTCGATTCATCCCGTCGTCGGTTGGCGTGTCTATCGCGGCGGCGCGGTTCCAATCTGTGCGGGCTTCGATCCGACTGAGGAGCCCCACGCGCTGTTGGTGTCCGCATTTGGAGTTTGCCAAGCGGTCCGCCTGGATAACTCCAAATTTTACGAGAGCACGTGGGCTTGGCTTGACCAAGTGCTTGACGATTTCCAGCGCGACATTGACGCCGATCGAAAGGCGATCGCATGAGCGCGGTGCAACCCGATTGGGAAAATATGAGCGAGGCCCAAGCGCTAAAGGTAATTGCCGACTGTCAGCGAGAGGCAGCGGAAATTTTCCGGCAAATGCCGACATGCGAGCTGCTTCCATGGATCGATGACGAATCGTTCGGCCATCTCGTTGAGCAGGAGATAGAGCGCCGCCGAGCGCTTCGCCTCGCCGGCTGCAAGATCGATCCGCGATGCGCGGGTCCTGATGACGTTTTGAATTGAGCCGGCACCTGCCGGCTTTTTCTTTCCCGAGGACAAACATACATGAGCGAATTTATCGACAACGCGTCCGCGTTGACGGCCGAGCATTTCCGGGATGCTCTGGCCGAGATCGAACGGCAATTCGGGCGCGGCTACGCGCTGAAAAACCCCGCATTGGTTGGGCAATACCTCGGCGTACTGTCCGCGAACATCGCCGCCGAGACGCGACGCAGGCGGCAGGATGAACAGGCCCGCATGGGGCAGCGATAAACATACACACGCGAGTTTTTTGAATGGCCCCGAACCCGAAGCCCGTAATGGCTGAAACCTCTGGCGAGACGAAAGCTCGCCAGTCCCATAATCGCAAGCTGGCCCTGCGCCTTGTAAGCGCTGGCCTCGCGATCTTTCCGGCTGTGAACAAAAACCCGATCGCGAAACGCTTCCAGCACCTCGACACGGCTATGACAGCGTCAGAGATCGCCGAGGCCGCCGCCGAGTTCCGCGACAACTATGGGCGTGAACCCGCATATGTTGGCTCAACCAAAAACCCCGCCATTGTCCGCAAGCTCTGGAGCGAATACCCGGACGCCGTGCCCGCCATTTGCGGCGGCCCGAATGGCTTGCTTATTCTCGATGTCGATTTCGGCAATGGCAAAGACGGGCCGCGCAAACTGGCGGCTTGGCTGAACGACCAAGGGCAAGAGTTGCCGAAAGGCTCGCCGGTCACGGCGACCCAATCGGGCGGACTGCATGTCTTCTTTCGCGACCCTGACGGCATGGGCAACCACGAAGGCGTTTTCGCCGACCTCGACACGAACGTTCGCGGCAGGGGCGGCTATGTCATTGCGCCGGGGGCTTGGCGTGAGGACGGCAAGCGGTACTCCGCCGCGCCCAAAGCGCCCGATCTGGCAAGCGCCTTCGCATCCGGTTCAATTCCGGCTTTGCCTGCGTTCATTCGCGAGGCGATCCAGACGCGGACGCGCCCCATTGAGGTGAGCGACGCCGACGCCGCGCGCCTCACCCTCGACAACATGCCGGAATGGGATGCCGTCCGCGCGAAGTTTGACCTCGACGGGCTGGCCGATCGAAACGCGAAAATGCGTGCGATCCTCAGGTTTGACGATGCGCTGGACGATGCGCCGGATTTCTCGGCGAACCGCATCAAGCTCGCGACGCGACTTGCGGGCGATCATGGCGACGCCTTCACATTTGAGGATTGGGCCGCGATCGCTGAGAATTGCGAGGGGACCGGCCATTACGTCGAAAAACTCTCATCTGAAAAAGTGCCCGGCGAGTTCGATCTTCGGGCGTTGCGCCGCGAGTTCATGAAAGCAAAGGCCGCAACGAAGCAACCGGACGGGCTAGCGTTCGGCGTTGTGGAATTATCAGCCGAGGAAATGGGCGAACGCCCCCATGTCGCGAACGACAACGCGAAGGAACCGGAGAAGGCAGAGAAGCCGAAAATAAAGAGCTTTTCGCAGTTCCGGGCTGAATATGTCCCGCAATCCTTCGTTGCCGAGCCGGCGATCGTCGCCGCCTATCTCTACACACTGACTGCGCGCACCGGGCACGGCAAGACGCTGTTCTTGTCGTCTCTCGCAATCGCAGTCGCCACGGGGCGGCGGGATATCCTGGGGATGGAAGTCAGGCAAGGAAAGGTGCTCTATTTCAGCTTTGAAAATCCCGAAGACTTTCGTGTGAAGCTCTGCGCCGCCGCCGTCGCCCACAACGCGGACGTTGCCGCGCTGGACGCCAACTTGCACATTGTCTCAGTCAAGACCGCACCGGAGTTGATGCGCAAGCTCGCGAAGGCGGCGGCGAAGCCCTGGCGACTCGTCATCGTCGACACTTTGCAGGCCGGTTTCGACGGCAAGGACGCCAACGACAATATGGAGGCTCTGGCTTATTTGCGACGCCTTCGCCCGCTTTGTGCGACCGAAGGCCGCCCCGCTGTTGTCGTGGCGGCGCATCCGGTCAAGAACGCCTCGAAAGACAATCTACTGCCCTACGGGGCGGGCTCAGTCGCGAACGAGGCGGACGGCAACTTGACGCTTTGGAAGGACGACAGCGCGCGGATCACTACGCTTCACTGGCAGGGAAAGCTGAGGGGGTTCGACTTCGACCCCATGGCCTTTGCAATCGCGCCCGTGACGATCAGCGACATGCTGGACGACAAGGGCCGCCCGTTGGTCATGCCTGCCGCCAAGCCTGTTTCGTCGGATGATGCTGCAACAGCCCTGGAGAAAGCCGAGGCGCAGACTACCAGCCGGCGCGAGCGCATCTTGCGCGCCGCGCTTTCCGATCCTAGCGGATCAATCCAGAAATGGAGCGAGGCCACGGGGATAAACAAGGGCTCCATCCATCGCGATCTTGAGCGGATGGCGCAGGAAAAATTGGTCGAAAAGATCGGTTCGCGCTGGACGGTCACGGCAAGGGGAAAGCGCATCGCGGTCGCTTCTGAAGCGACCGAGCCGAGCGCCGGTTTCACCGCAGTTGATGACGACTGACGACCTTTTGACCCCAATTTCTGCCGTTGCACCCTTGCTGAGAAAAGGGGGGGTGCAACGGGTGGGTGCAACGGCCCGTTGCAGGTGCAACGCCGATGTGGCGCAACGCCTAGAAAACAGCCCCGTTGCACTGCAACGTTGCGCCTGCAACGGGACTGCTTGGAGGGGGTGCCGTTGCACCCTCTCCAAGTCCTTGGACTATGAGCGCAACGCAACGGCGCTTTTTGTTCAGCCGTCCAGCGCAGCCAAAAGCCCAAATGGGCAGAGCAGATCAAAACCACGCCCCGCCGCCAGAGCGGGCGCTATCCTATGGAGCGAACGCCATGAGCCCGACGAACCGTCTCGCCGCCGCGCAGGCGATCAATCCCGATGTCGCGCAAGCCCTCGCCGATCGCGCCGAACACTTGCGACAGCTCGGCGGGCGCGAACAGGAGATCAACGCCGAGTTCGAACAGCGGTCATTGGTCGCCGAGTTGCACCGCCGCCAGATGGGAGGCGCGAGCGATGGCCGTTGAGATAAGTGTTACACTCGACGCCAAAGAGTTCATCGAGCGAATGGAGCTTGCCGCGCGCGAGACGGTAAACGGCCTTCGTCGCGCAGTCGACAAGACAGCCCGGCAGGCGCGCAAGCAGGCAATCGCGAAAATGGCAATCGACATCGGCGTCGCGCCCTCGAAATTCAGAGACGCGACGCCGCTTGTTAAGCCGTCGACGCAAGGAAACATAAGTGCGAGCTGGACGGTCAACAAAGCGAAGATCGGCGCGCTCAATATCGGCACGTTCTCCCCCGGCCCGTCGTGGAATCGAGGAAGCTTCGCGGGTTCGACCTATCGCCTCACGGGCGGCGGTTCGGCAAGCCTAGCGATCGGAAAGGCTTTCATCCTCGAAGCCAACGGCGGACGTGCGTTGATGATACGCACCGGCAGCGGGCGAAAGGCTGTGAAGGCCATTTATGGCGAGACCCCAGCGACCGCGATGGGGCAAGATGGGGCAGCGCCGCGCCGCTCTTGGAAGTTCGCGGCGGAGATGATGCTTCGCCCGCAAGTCGAAATAGAGCTGCAACGGGCGCTCGACGGACAGCGGGGCGCAAACCCAGACAATCTCCCGCGCGACTAGCCAAGCAGAAAGCCTTGCTAGGCCGGCGCGACAGATGGGGCGGCTAGGGCTGTAGCGCGGCTGTCCTGAGCGCCGCCTAGGGCCAAACTATCAGCCCTAGCGCCTGTGCGCCTGGGCACGCGCCGCACCCCGCCCGCCGCCTGCCTGGAGGGTGCGCGGGTCCTTCCGGCAATGCTGAAAAACGCAGTGCGGCGCGCTGCCGCGTTTTCTTTACTGAAAACGTTGGTTTTTTGGTTGGTGCCAAAGGGTCATTTTTGATCGCAGCGGACTTTCGTCTCTCCGTAGACCTCGATTGCGCCATAACCCTGAGTCGCAGTGCAGAAATCGAACGACACGCCATTTCCTTCAGCGTGCCAGCCGAACCTTGCGCAGTCAGACTGTTCAGTCAGTTTGTATTTCTTTCCTCGCCATTCGAGGACGTTTTTGCTGTCATCTATGAGGAGAGGATAAGTCTTTCCGGGTACAACATTGCATCCGTCACCCGCACCTGTGCTTGGAAATGAGCAGGACTTGCACGCGTAGTTGAACGTGTCCGCATGCGAGCATGTGGAAATAAATGAAAACATAAGCACGATTGCAGGCTTCAGCATATTTGCGACATCCCGTTTGCGCATCAAGAACAAGGAACTTCACGCGGTGACACGCGCAACAATCTCGGCGCTCGCCGCCGAAAACCATATCGCGCGCTCTGTCGCGCTCCGTCACCTGAACGACGCTGGCATTTTTCGCGATCCGAACGACAAGACGTTTGACCACGACGAAGCAAGCGCCGCGATCAAGCTACGCCTCGACGAAGACCGGATCAACGGTAACCGCGTCGCAGGCCGCGCCTCGAACGGCAACAGCCTGGACGATGAAGCCCGCCGAGCGCTTAACCGCTCGAAGGCCGAAGCCGAGCAAATGCGCGCGCGGAAGATGCGCCTTCAGCTCGAACAGGCCGAAGGTCGCTTGGTTGAGCGCGAGGCCGTCGAAGCCGTATGCCGCGACATCGCCACTCGCGCCCGATCGGCCTTTCTTTCGATCGGCTCGAAGCTCGCGCCTCGCCTCGCTGGCATGACCGATGAACGGCAAATCCGCGCGTTGATCGATCAAGAGGCCGTCGCTGCGCTCGGCGTGCTCGCCGACCCGGAAACTTTCGATAAGGAGGCGCTGAGTTGAATGTATGATTTTGACCTTGCGTCAAAAATCCTCGCCGCCTTCAAACCGCCAAAACGTCTGACGCCCGCCGAATGGGCCGAACAGAACATCGTCCTTCCATCCGAGAGCAACGCCGAGCCGGGGCCGCTGCGCCTCACGCGTTATCAGCGCGGCATGGTCGACGCCGTCGCTGACGAATGCGCCGACACGCTCGTTTTCATGCTCGCATCGCAAACGGGAAAATCGATTTCGATCGATTGCGCGCTCGGCTTCGCGATGGCGCAGGACCCTGGGCCGGTCCTTCACGTGTCGCCGACAGAGGGCAAGGCCGTTGACTTCGTGCGCAACCGCCTGGACCCGGTCATTAAGGCGTCGCCGGGCCTGCGCAAGATCGTCGGCGGCGGAAGGAAGGGCGGCGGCGACAGCCTGACGCACAAACTCTTTCCGGGCGGCTCGCTGAACGTCGCATCGTCCTTCAAACCTGACGATTTGGCCGCCCGCGCGATCCGCTGGCTTTTCCTCGACGAAATTGACCGCTTCGCCGCTTCGGCAGGTTCGGAGGGTGACCCGGTCACGTTGGCGACGAAGCGCACGCGCACCTTCAGGAACCGAAAGCGGATCATCGCCAGCACGCCGACCGCCAAAGGCGCGTCACGCGTCAAGGAATGGTTCGATCGCGGAACGCAGGAACGGTTTTTCTGCCCGTGCCCCGAATGCGGCGCGTTTGATTATTTCCGCTTCGAGCAATTGAAATGGGAAAAAGGCAAGCCGCATACCGCGCGCCTCGTTTGCGACGATTGCGGGCACCACCTGACCGAAGCCGAACGCCTGCGGGCAATCGACCTCGGCGACTGGCAACCGACGAACGAAAACCCTGAACCGGGAATTCGCTCGTTTCACGCTACCGAGCTTGTTTCGGTTTTCAGCTCGCTTGCATCCGTCGCGCAACAGCGCGAGGAAGCCGACACGCCGGAAAAGCTGCGCGTCTTCCACAACACGACGTTGGCCGAAGTCTTTGACGATGGCGGCGAATTGAAGGTCGACGCGACGGAACTTCAGCAACGCGCCGAGCCGGTCCGCGCGCCGTATCCCGCCGAAATTGACATGGTAGTTGCAGGCGCGGACGTTCAGGCCGAACGCCTGGAGGTTTCCTTCGTCGGTGTCAACGTCACCGATAAGCGCGCTTGGGTTTTGAATCATATCGTGCTGCACGGCGACACGTCAGGCGCGCA
This sequence comes from Rhodoblastus acidophilus, assembly GCF_025961575.1. Lineage (GTDB taxonomy): Bacteria > Pseudomonadota > Alphaproteobacteria > Rhizobiales > Beijerinckiaceae > Rhodoblastus > Rhodoblastus acidophilus_C. The sequence goes on from NZ_JAOQNX010000017.1 coordinate 81,653, forward strand.
AGTATGGCGGGACTTCGACGCCTTGCTCGGCGGCGCTGTCTTTGTCCTGCGCGACGGGCGGCGGCTCATGCTCTCGGCGTGCGCTATCGACAGCGGTTACAATACCTCGAACGTCGCCGAGTTCTGCGCGGCGCAGCGCAAGAAATCGCGCAACGTGCTCGCAGTTAAAGGCGTGGGCGGATTCGACAAGCCGACGATCCGCAAGGGCTCAAAACTTCGCAACATGACGACTTTGTATCTTGTCGGCGTTGATGGCGTGAAAGCGTCCATTCACCGCCGCTTGAACATGCAGGAAGTCGGGCCGAACTTCATTCACCTGCCCGACCATCTGGACGCATCCTATTTTGAGGGACTGACTGTCGAAACCCTCAAAACTCGTTTCGTGCGGGGATACGCGCGGCAAGAGTTTCACATGTCGTCGCGTTCTGGCGGCGGCAATGAACCTCTGGACGCGCTCGCTTACGCCTTGGCCGTCGCGACCATGACGAAGCCCCCGCCGAAATCGGCAACGCCGAAACCGAGCATAGCGGACGCCGCCGCGCGGCTGGCCGCACTTCACGACTCCAATCAGGAGAACATCACCCATGAACGTTACCAGTAAGACGAAACGTCCGACCGTCGCCGCGCGCAGCGAAGCGGAAATCAGAAGCGAAGCGATCCTGGCCGAACGCGTCCGCATTAACGCCATCTTGAACGGCCCCGAAGGCAAGAAACGCCCGAACGTCGCCAAAGAACTTGCGCTGACAACCAACATGACGTCGGCGCAGGTCGCGAACATTCTCCAGAAAATGCCCGTTGAAAGTCCGTTTCTCGAAGCCATGTCAATCGAAGGACCCGTGGGCGTTGCATCCGCCTTCGCCGACGCGCGGAACCTCTCGCCGGGCGGCGACGCCAAGGCGTCGCGTGCGGAGGAAATCGCGAAAACCGCCGCCGGATATGCGGTGGCGCGGGGCTATATTTCACCCGAACAGGCCGCCGCCAAGGGCGTCAACGTAAGGGCCTGAAGTCATGACCGCACCTAACATCACGCAAACGGCGGGCCTGCCCGCCGTCGCGCCGCCTGCGGCGCTCGCCGAGGCGCTGAAGGCGCAAGCCGGCTTCATGGACGGCACTGATGGCAAGGGACCGCGCCTTGCCTGGGCGCGCTATTCTGTGCCCTTCGGCGGGTATGGCTGGAGCACGGGCGCGAACGTTCCATATGCGATAACAATGGGCGGGCAGCACGCGCGGGAAGCGCCTTTGGCTTCGGCGGTTGCGAATGACCTTGCAACCTCCAATCCAGCGCTGGCGACGATCCTTGACAACTTGGAAGTGGACGGCGTTGGAACCGGCTTGACGCTCTCCAGCAAACCGGACGCGCAAGCGCTCGGCATTTCCGATGAAGCCGCGCGGGCGCTGTCGCACGCGATCGAAACCAAATGGGCCGCTTGGATCAACAGCCCGATCGAATGCGATTACGTCGGACGCTTCGACGGCCACCAAATCGCCGCCGCCGCGTATCGCGCGTATTTGCTGAACGGCGAGACGTTGGCAACACTCGAATGGGCGCGCGTGCCCGGCGCGACGACGCGGACGAAGGTCAACCTGTTGGACAATCGCCAACTCGACACGACGATTACGCGCATCGAAGATGGCCGCAAGGTTCTGAGCGGCGTTGCGTTCAACGATCGCGGGCAAATCGCAGGTTTCTACCTGCGAAGCCTGCCGCTCGGAAATACCGTCGTTGCGCCCATGGCGCAATTCGTTCCCGCGCGGACGTCATGGGGCCGCGTGAGAGTGGCGCACATTTTCGAGCTGCGCGACCCTCGGCAGGTTCGCGGCCTGTCGCCGCTGATCGCCGCGTTGACGCCAGCGCAGGAGAAGGAAAGCCTCGGCGAGTTCACCCTTGCGAACGCGATGCTGCAAACCCAATTCGCGTTGACCGTCGAATCAGACCTGCCGCCGCAACACGCTTTCGGCTCGCTCGAAGTGAACGACGCCATGTCCATCATAGACGGCTTCGTCAAACTTCGTGAAGAACGTTACAGTCAAGCGAAAATTCAGCCGCAACCGGGTGTGGTCAATCATCTGGCGCCCGGCGACAAGTTGAAGTTCAACAAGGTCGAAAATCCGCACCAGACGTTTGACGCCTTCGACAAGTCGTTGACGCGCAAGGCAGCGAGAGCGGCGGGCCTCGCGTACGAACAGGTTTCCGGCGACTTCGCGTCAACATCGTTCAGCGCGTCGCGCATGGCGATGGAAGCGCCGCATCGCATTAACATGAAGCGGCGGCGGAACATCCTCGAACGGTTCTATCGGATCATGTTCGAGGCATGGGCTGAAGAAATGTTCGAGACGGGGCAAATTGAGACGCCGGAAGGTGCGCCGCCGTTCTGGCAAGCGCGTGAGGCTTATTGCGCCGGCAAGTTCCTTGGGATTGGCAGGTTTGAGCCCGACCCGAAGAAGGCCGTTGAAGCGGACGTTCTGGCCCTGGAAAACAACATTGAAACATTGGAGGACGTGCTTGCGCGGCGAGGCCGCGATTTGGAGACGCACCTTGCGCAAGTCGCCGCTGAGCGCGCGCTAATGGCGCAATATGGCCTGACGTTCAAAGGCGTCGTCACGACGCAGGATCGCAACGAAACGATCGAAGAAGACGACGAAGCGCCGAAGGCGGCTCGTCACAACTAACCCACAGGTGACAACATGACAGCGTTCAATAGGCCGCCTCTGCGGTCTAGCGGCCTTCCTGCGCCCTCGGCACCGCCGCAGGCGATTGACAACCCTTGCGCGTACCTGCCGCAGCTTCGCGCGGCTTTGTACGCCCTCCTTAGCGGAGCGCAGAGCCAACAAATCCGCGACGGCGACAGGTGGCGGTCGACGCAGAACGGCAACGCCAAGGAGCTGCGTGCCGAGATTCGCAAACTCGAAATCATGTGCGATCCGCGCTTGCAACGCCGCGCGGTTCGGGCGGGGCCTTATGTGCCAGCCGACGCCGTACCCGGCTATGGCTACCCGTTCGGCTTCGCCTGGCCTTACTGATAGGGGCGCATCATGACCGACTTAACCGCAGAAGACCGGGCGGCGCTCGGCTTGCCCGAACCGCCTTCTCCCTATGCTGGAGTTTTCGCAGCGGTTCACGCCGGGCACCATGCTGACGGCGCAAGGCAACTCGAAGCGCAGCACCAAGAGCAACAGCGACGCATTGCGGCTCGAAATGCCGCCAAAGCGGCAGCCGATCGCCAAGCGTTCTTGGCTTCGCCTGCCGGCAAGGCCGAACAGCAGCGGCGCGAATACCGCCACGCGATCATGGGGCTTCCTGAAGCGCAGGAGCACGCCGACGCCGCAATTCTGTTGGCGCTCACCCATGACGCGAACAGCCTGCCGCCCGAACGGGCGGCGCTGATCCTCGGCGGCTTGCCCGCCGAAAACCTTGAACCATCCGAACCGCAAACCATCTCTCAGGAAACCGCCGACATGTCCGAACCGACCCTCAAGCGTCGCGCCGAAATCCGCCTCGCTGCGCTCAGTCACCGCGCCGACCTGGGCGACCACGCCGCCCGCTCCGAGGCCAACAAAATCAGCTACGCGCTGAAACTCGCCGCCGAGGGAATGAACCTGGCCGCCGCCTGCCAACAGCTCGGCGTTGACCTCTCGAAAATTCAGAACTGAAGGACGCCGACCAATGATCCCGAACAACCCGAATAATTCGACCGTGATTCCTGCGCCGCTGCCTGTCGCGACCGTCAACCTGTCGCGTCCGCTTATGACGCATAAGGGGCAAGTGACCTCGCTCGAACTGCGCGAACCGCTCGCCGGCTCGTTTTTCGACCATGCCGAGCCCTTCAAGATTCGCGTCAAGGATGGCCGCGTTGATTTCGACTACGACAACGCCGCGATGATGCGCTTTCTCGCCGACATGTGCGGGCATGATGTCACCGTCCTGCGCGGGCTTGCGGCGCGCGATTACATGACCGTTCGTACCGCCGTGACTGACATCATTCTCGGCCTCACGGGAACCGAGGAAAACCCTACAAATTCGTAAGGCGCTGGATCGCGCTTTTGCTCGCCGACTATCGGCAGGACATCGCCACGTTGCACGCGATGCCGCTTCGGCGGCTTTTTTCATATCTCGCCGCAATCGCTGACCTGAAGAAAGAGCGCGAGCGTTGACGCCTTACGACGAACAGAGCGGCCCCGACCGGGCCGCTTTTTTCATTTGGAGACAGAAGGATGTCTAACCCCCAAGTCACCGCGACCATTAGCGCGGAAGACAAGGCCAGCGCCGTCTTGAAGGCCGTTGCGCAGCTCGCCGACAAGGTCGCCAAGGACCTGGAGAAGACCGGCAAGACGAACGCGCTCGGAAACTTGCCGGGCCAGTTTAACGCGGCAACTTTGGCCGCAGAAAAACACCTTTCGGTTCTTCACCGACTAAACGCCGCCTTCAAAACTCTCGCCGCCAGCGCGGCGAGCTATGCGGCCTATAAATTCCCCCATGTCGCCGCCGACGCTGTGAAGGAATATCTGCCGATCGAACGCGAGCAAATCGCGATGAAGGCGGCGGGGCATTATTCCGACGCCGACATGGATATTTTGCGCAAGCAGCAAACGACCCTGGCGCAGAAATACGGCGAGACGCCCGAGGCGGTTGTTCACGCGCAATCGGAATTCGTCAAACGCCACATGGACGCCGGCACCGCCGCCGCCATGACCGAAGAGGGCGTAAAGCTCGCCAAGGCGATCGGCACCACTGCCGCCAACGGCGCGCGTATCCTTGAGGGTATGATTTTCGGCACCGGGCACCATGTCACGACGCCTGAAGAGGCGCACCGCCTGGGCAAGCGCTTCGCGGACATCGCCGCTGTTCAGAACAAGATGGGTGCGATGTCGCCTGCGGACATCGAAGGCGGGTGGAAATACGCCGCCGCCGCGACCACCGCCGCCCATATTTCGCCGGAGCAAGTCGCGGCCACGCAAATGGTGCTCAAGCGCGAACAGTTCGGCGGCGATGAAAGCGGCGTGTTCTGGCGGCAGCTCGGCGCGCGTGTGATGATGCCAACCAACGAAGGACGCATCGCGCTTCAGGCCGCAGGAATCAAGTATGACGACTATGTCGGACCCGGCAAGCTCAACGCGAAAAACTTAAATCTCACGTTCGCTGAAGCCGGCTTGAAGGAACTTCCGACGCACGAAATCGCGGGCTTGCAAAAGAAGGCCGAAGCCGGCGCGTTCAAAACGAAAGCTGTTTTCGGCGCGGCTGTTCGCGACGCATACGACCGTGCGTTCGGCGATACCAGCGCCAAGGACCTAAATGTGATCGGCAAGAAAGCCGGCGCGTTCTTCGAGTCGTCAAAAGGTCAGGTCGACGGCGCGAAGCTTTGGGAAGCTATGCTGCAAAAAATGTCGGCGCAGCAAATCCTTGAATTCCTGGGCACCAAGCAGGGCGCGAAAGGCGTCTCCGCGATTCAGCAGCTTCAGACGAACAAGGAATACGAAGACCTTCTGAAAAACGCGGGAGGCACAGCCGACCGGATCGCGCGCGAGCGCATGGATGGGCTCGCCGCCGCCGTCGACCGCCTGACCGCGTCCTATGACGACGCCAAGAACCAATTCGTTGAGGCGAACAAGCCCGTGTTGACCGGGCTTGCCAATCTCGGAACGAAGCTCACCGGCTGGCTTTCCAGTCTCGACGGCGCGCAGAAGCAGACAACCACTTATGCCGCCGCGCTGGCTTCGGTTATCGGCGGGGCTTGGGGGCTCAAGTCGGCGCTGGACCTGTCGAAGAAAGTGCTGGAAAGCATCACGGGCAAGCCCGCAACGCCGGGCGTGCCTCTTGCTCCTGCCGCCGTGCCTGGAGCGCCTGCCGGCGCAGCGCCTACCGCTGGCGGTTCAGCCCTCGGCGCAGTCTTGCCCGCCTCGCTCGGCGTCGCAGCCGGGGCGGTAGCGGCGGGCGCGATTCACGAAGCCATGTGGGGCTTGAAGTCCCTCGGTTTGATCGACTCGACTGTAAGGCCGCACGGGCCTGGACATTGGGAGGAAGCGCGCCAGGGCCGATCTACTTACCGCAAGTGGGTTCCTGATAGCCTGTTCGAACGGTACGACAATCAGAACCCGAAAAACGAATCCTTCCTGAAGGCGGCTTATGAGCGCCTGACCTACACCGACCCGTTCGCGCATCGCAGGGCAAGCGAAATGCTCGGAGCGCCTACGTTGGCAGGTGACAGGGCCGCCGCTGCGCTTGAACGTATGCAAAAACCCGAGCCCTCGCTTTATGGCGGCTTCGGCGCGAACAACGGTCAATTCCGCTTGCCTGCCGCTGAACCTTCTTCCGGGGCGGCGAGCGATAAGGGCAACCTGTCCGCGCTGCTTTCCGCCGTCAACGCGATCAACAGCAAACCCGTTGACGTCAACGTGGCCGGACAGGTGAGCGGACAGGCCGAAGTTCACAGCTCGATTCAAATTGAGTTGACCGGCGCAGACAAGGTCGCACGGCAGGCGGCGAGCATGGTCAAGATTCCACTCGACGGAAACCTGAACAAGAACGGACAGCAACAGCAAAGGTAACCCATGAGCTACGTGCAAACCAATTGGCTCGCCGGGATGCAAGACGTTTCGGCGTCGATAGATCAGGAGTTCGGCGAAGTCGTCACGATCATTCCTTGCAAAATGCGCCCCAACTTCAGGCCGCAACCACTTGAGGATCACGCCGTCACGTTGATGGCGGTTTTCTCGTGGCGATCTTTAATGGTCCTCAAGATCAATTCCGGCACCACGACGCGCGCCGACCCGATGGCGGAAAGCCGCAAGCCTGTTTTCAGCTTCAGCCGCGAGGCGTTGCCGTGGGCGCTCAATAGCGGCGACCTGATCCGACGCGAATGCAGCGGCGACGTTTTCGAGATCACGGGCGTTGAGCCGGACGGCGTGTCGCGGATCGTCGCGCGTACGACGCAGATGGGGCGGCAATCGCAATGACCGTCGCGCCCGTTTCGATCAGGCGCAAGCCGACAGGGCCGCCGACGTCGACAGACACGCCGATGTTGTTGCGTCCGGCGATCCGAGAGCTTCGGCAAGCACAGAACGGCGTCGCGGCTATGGCTGTTTTCGATGGCTTGCCCAAACGCGTTTGCCTGGAGGCCGCCGCCTTCATGGTTCAACGCCCGGCGCTGTTCGCGCCTGACGTCATTTCAACGGCGCTCAAGCTGACCGGCTTCAAGTGTCTGGCTCACAAGATCGGCGCGACCCGAGCACACGCGGCCTTTGCACGCTTCATCGTTCACTGATTCCGCTGGGGGGGTTCTCCGAACTTCGCGCCCGCTTCGGCCTCGGCGGCTCATTCGTGCACCGGAGCGGGCGCACTTCTCTTGAAAAGATTGGGGCAGGTCGAACGCTCCCGCACGCGCTCAAGACCTGCCCCTTTGGCCTGCCGGGGGCGAACCCGGTAACTCACCCGCTCGAACAGTTCATCCGTGCTCAAGGGCGGGCAAATCAGGACGGAAAATCATGTGCAAGAATGCGCAAAATTGCAAGAATGTTTTGCAAATATGCAACGAAATCCTGGCGTCGTGCGACCGCATGACAAGCCTTGCCGATCAACTCGCGAACAATAAAATAAAATAATGAGGGAATGCTATTTGTCATGAGTTAATATTCACGCAAGTCATGACAACTATGATGCAGGCTGATAACGTTGACAAAGCAATAATAAGGCGCGACCATATGCGCGCCCTCAAACAACACTGAAGGCGTTTCATTCATAAGATATCCATAGGAACCAAAATGACCCACAAAACAACCAAGCTTAATGCTGAGCACGAGGAACTGTCGCGCCGCTGCATCAACCGCGTTCGCGCTTGCATCGCCGACATGGCTGTTTTCGATGACGTCGAAACCAGCGACGACAGCAACCCTTCCGACCTCGCGGCAGTGGTCAACTCCGACCACGCCGTGAGCGCCCTTCGGGTTGCGCTTCATCTGCTGGAGACGGTCGCCTTTGAGGTGGACGACGCTTTGAGCGATCCTGACAATAACGCCGCCGCCGAAGCGGCATGAGACGCGCAAACGTGAACACATTGTAGTTGACTGACTACAAATGCGCACTATGCTGAACACGCCGCAAACGGAGTCCTGCAATGAAAGAGAGCGGGACCGTAACCGCATCGATCCGGCTACCCGCTGAGCTAATGGCGCTCATAAGGGCAGAAGCCGAAAGGCAAAACAGGTCAATCAACTTCCTAATGGTCGACGCGCTGAAGCGCGCGTTCCTGGCGGACAGCCAACCGACCAAGCCGAAGAAATCGACCTGGAATCAGGAGGCGATGCGCCGCGTGCTCCAGATCGTTGAAGACGCGCTGGAGAGCGCAAAGGCCGAAGTGGAGGCGGCGCAGAAAGCGCAGTCGACCAAGCCGAAGCCGACGAAGGCCAGCGCAACAAAGGCCAGAGCCAAGCCGGTAAAATAAGAAGCGGGCCGACTTAACGCCGACCCGCCCGCGATCACGTCACGCCGGAAGCCTTGGAAAGCAAGCGCGACACAACCGAAAGGCACACTATCATGAAAGCAAATAGAAAAGAACGCGGGGGCGATGCGCCCGCCGCGCCTGAACGCAGGCCGTCGACCCGCCGCAAGGCCATTGCAAAACGCGCGGCACCTGTCGCGGTCGTCTCGGAAGTTGCGCCCATCATGCCCGAGGCGGTCACAATCGAAGCGCCCGCCGCCGAGGTGCGGAACCTGCCTGCGGTGATTCCGTGCGAACCGCTGGACGTGTCCGTTGCTGTCGCCTCAATGGCCGCCACGTCTGCGCGGATCAATCGCCACCGCCCGTTTGTGGATTGGGACCTGTTGGCCGTCGCCGCCGCCGTGCTCGCCGCTGGCTTTCTGAAGCTCGCGGTGCTCGCGATCATCTGACGAGTGCGGACCTTGCAACGTTGCGCCCTGGCTTCAAGCTAGGGCGATTTCATCTCCGCAGGTTGAACCTCGCGAGCATCCGCCTAATCCGTACGTAGCCTTCCGAGACATCACGTGCGTCACGATGCTTAAAAAACCGTTGTTTTTATATACGCAATTAGTGTATGCATGCTTATTGCATGAGGCTTTGCCATGAAAATGGTCCATCATGAAGAAATCGTCTTCAGTAATAGCCGCACGGCGTATACGCTGTACCGTTACGGAACGTCATACCTGTTGAAGACGGCCACATGTGAAGGTTCACGCGAACAAGAAGTTCTCGAAATCCTTAGTCAAGTCGACGCCCAAGCGTGGCTCAACGGGACCGAAGACAGCGAACGTCAGTGCAGTTGATGGCTCGGACAAGTTGTAAGGTGACCCTCAATCAGCCGCGTTTCTAGCCCGCTGCGCGCGGATTATTTCTAACGCTTGCTCGACGTGCTGAAGGGCACGAATTTGCGACGAAGCGTCGTCTTTCGCAGCCCGCAACTCCGCCGCCGCATACAGGAGTTCGATCTCAATTAATTCTAAGAGCGTGTCGCAGCTCTTGCGGTCAAGATCGCGGTCGCGAATGTTATCGTTCGTCAAATTGCCACCTCGGCGTTTGCCGCTTTACCGCGCTCACTGCGCAACGAGCCAGAACGTCGCGCCCTTTGGTGTGGCTTTCGTACAATGACGTTTTGTCAAAATCACCTAGAAACATTGCATTTCAAACACATAACCCAACCAATTTGGGTCAAGCCCGCTATTCGCAATCGTTATAGCTAGGCCACCAGACACTTCACCCGAGGCGAGCGCGAATAGGGAAGCGCACGGCTACTGTCCGCCATGCGCCCGTCGCACTTCACCCTCAGTAATTTCCGGCTGTGGAGCTTTCGTTTGAACGTCTTCGGACCAAGCGAAGAACTCAGATGCACGGACGTTCAACTCTTTGCACAGCGCCACCATCAAACGGGCATGTATCCGTTGTTGGCCATTTTCGAAGGCTAACAGTGCTTCTGTTCCTGTGCCGACAGCCGCAGCCAAATCAGCCAAAGTTCGATTGCGTGCAAAGCGAAAGCGGCGCAAACACTTGCCAACCTTAACGTCAACCTGATTTGTGATAGCCATTGCAACCTCGAAATCTTGAATGCCCCTTCGTCAGGGACCTAACACGCGTCATTGTTAATACAGTCTTAACAGATGCAACTCTAACGCGACCGCGACAGGCTGTCACTCCGGGGCGATGCGGCATCCCTGTAGGTAAAAAGACTGACAGAATAGGCATTTAGAGCATTTCGGCTCAAGCTCTTGCATTTTCAATTGGATAACGTAGAGTTGCGAGATTGAGCCGGACGCCAAGATCCGCGCAACCGACGTTGGTAAAGATGATTGCGTTCCGCCAGCCGGATTGGCTGCCCCGGGGGAGAAACCGATTATGAAGACAAACAGCAGCGACAAGCTGAGTGAACTTGTGCAGATTAATTTGCTTTATGCTCAGGGGGAATTGGAGCTGCGTTTTTCGACCAGTCGGCGCTGCTTCGCGCTCGCCAACACCTCGACCTTGCGTTGAAAGCGGTCCGCGCCGAGAAGCGCGCCAAGCTGAAGATCGCGAAGAGCGACGCCGCCTGAAGATAAGGCAGCCAATCGGACGCCCGGCGATCTGCCGGGCTTTTCATTTCAACCCAATCCGAACCTGCGGACGTCCGCCCGCGCCTGGAGCGCCTGCGGCTGGATCATCTACCAGGGTGACTTCCGAAGGCCGCTCGCCGCACGCCCGACACTTCAGCCGGGCAGCGCCTCGCCGAGTTGCACGTCACGCCCGGCACGCTCCGAGAGCATGGATATGGGCATGTAGGACAGTTTGCAGCGGCACCGCGTTTCGATCAGTGTCCAGGTGCCCGCATTCTGTCTTCCAATTCAAAGAGGCGGACCAAATCGTTGCGGGAAACGATGCTCGTTACGGGTATGTGGTGAGATTCTTGCAGCGCCGGCGTAACTAGTTCGGGTTTGATTCCAACTTCGTTTCGCATCTCTTTCAGTGTGCTCGCGACGCGCTCTTTGAAAAATAGATATTCATTATTGATTGGCAGAAAAATGAATGTATGTAGAGATTTGATACGAAAATCTGAAACTAAAACATTCTGATCAATAAACTCGACGCTTCTGTAATGGAAAAATGAAACATTTTTCATGTCATCAATGTTCCAATTACGTGCGTCTGTTTCAAGGCCTTCTAGCCCTAGGGCGTATAAATCGCTATTAACCCGCTCCCGATTTAAGATTGATCTGTAAATTTCTTCGGAAAAATGGTATCTGTCACCTGTTCTGATTGATTTAGTTATTTGTAAACAATTGAGGTGGGTTTTCATTAGCCAGTTCATGCGATTCAAATTAAAGGAGACGCTTCTGCCAATGAGATTATGATGGGCGCAAATTTCGCCAACGAATATTGCTGCTTCCGTGTCATAAGGGCTTAAGCTCGAATTGCAATCTTTGCATACGTGTTTTGATGTTGGTTCATTGTCTATTAAATTCCGCCCGCCAAACAATTCGCCGCCGACGATATTTTTTACCGGCGTCCCAAAAACTCTGCGAAGAACTGAGGCGGAAATGATATGTTCTTTGCTAAATTTTACTTTCGTTTCTCCGCAATATGGGCAGCGCTTTTTTGTGTTTAATTCTAGCATTTTTCTTGCCTTTCATGCCCCATCAATCCTGCAACGCTGTTCAATCGCGCTTTAGAAAATCATTTTCGTATCCGTTTGCGAGCCTATGCAACAATCATCTTGATCCTATCCGCCAGCCTTTCGACCGCTTCACGTTTCTCCGCAAGCATGTCGTAAAGGTCGTAAACGCCTGTGATTGATCCGTCGACATGGTTCAGCAATGCTCGGACCGTGTCGCGGCTGACGCCGGGTTCCTCGCCTACCTTTTTCCTGCATAGCGTCGCGCCTGTTCGACGCAGGTCGTGCGGCGTGAATGGCTTCAGGCCCTTTTCTATATGGTCCGCGTCCGAGCAAATCCGCCGCGTCGCCTGCGAAAGGCTGTGCCGAGCAATGCCGTCCGTTGAAGCCCATTTGCTCGCGAACACGTAGGGGCTTTCGCCGTCTATGCCACGGCGCTTATCGGCGAGCGCTTCCTTAATCGTCTCAACGGCGAGGGGTGATAGCGGCACAATATGGGCGCGTCTGTTCTTTACCCGTTCTTTGGGGATCGTCCATTGCGGGGCAGGGGTGTCTAGTTCCAGCTCTTCAACCTTCATCCCGGCGACCTCGCCGGGGCGGGCGCACGTCAATAGAATCGTACGAAGCGCAAGCTCAATGCTCCGCGACGTCGGCGACAAGGGATCATCAAGCGCCCACCAAAGAACCTTCAGCTCGGCGTCGCACAGTACCCGGTCTTTGGCCCTCTCCTTTTTGCCGCTGAACTTTTTCGCGCCGGCCAGGACGTTTTCTTTGATTAGATCGCGGTCAACGGCATAGCCGAGCATCGTACGTAGGACGGATTGCGTACGGTTCGCGGACACGGGGGCGGTTGCCGCAATGTCGGACAGCAGTTCCGCGAAGTCGCTGCGCGTGAGGCTGGAGGCTACCCGATCGCGCCACTTGTTCAGCGGGCGCTGCAAATAGCCCTTGTCATTCTTCCATGACGCCTTCGTGCGCTCGACATGCGCAAGATAACGTTCAACCAAGTCGCCAAACGTCATGCCTTCGCGCTTTGCGGCGATTGCCTCGGCTCGGATGTCTTGGCCGCCCTCAAGCTTCGCGCTCTCGGCGCTGGCTCTTGCTCGGGCTTGCGCAAGCGACATTGCGGGGTAGCGACCTAGCGTCAACCTGACGGTCGTGGCCTGACCTTTGCCGCGCGCCAAGAATCCCCAAACCTTGCCCGTGCTCGTGACGCGCAGACGAAGGCCTTTGCAGCCTTCGTCTGTGAATTCGAGGCGCTGCTTCGTTGATGCCGTTACGTGCTCGACGAACTCTTTCGTCAGCTTGGTCATTTTGCGCCCCTTCAGGTCAGACCCCTAGTCTCATACCACGAAAATGGGACACATGGGACACAAAATAGCGCGGGCTCCTGACTAGTGCTGATGGGTTCTGATGATAAAAGTCAACAGAAACAACGGTTATAAGAGCTTCTGAATGTGTCTGAAAACCACTTTGGCTGCCTGGGGGACTAGGGGTCGTGGGTTCGAATCCCGCCACTCCGACCATTCAACCGCTTGAAACGGTTGCAAAAAAAAGCCGCATCCCAAGGGGGTGCGGCTTTTTGCTGAAATGGCGCGGAAGTCTCCGATTTTTTCCGAACTCTGTTCGCGAGTTGTTCAATAGAGCAAGGCGCGAAAAAGCCGCCCGGGGAGCGGCTCGTTGCGCTGGCGGTCGTTTCGGCGCCTCTCTTGACCTTGGCTTTCTTGCGCCGCAGCGCCCGCGGCGACATCCGTTCCACGACATATGAGGGGGTCGGACAGTGGGCGATTGGCGGAAGGGGTGGGATTCGTTTCTCGCTCCCGCTCAAGTTCGGGATGGGCGCCTGTCGTTCCATTTGTGTCTGACCCAAAAACGCGACCATCACCGTAGCCATTTTCTGTGAAGCCCATGGTGTGCGGTCGTGATCGGCGGATTCTGGTCTTTGCCCGAACGGATGCTTCTCTTTCGACACCGGACGAAGACGAAATAGAAAAAGAAACATCGCCAAGCTGCCAGCGTCAACGACATCATACGGTTTGAGACGTGTCGGCGAGATCGACGTGGGACGCCAATGTCTGCTTGCTCTTTCCCTGAGAAACACGGACGATCAGCACATAGAGCAGCGGAGTGACGAACACCGCCAGCACGGTCGCTGCGATCATGCCGCCGAGCACGCCTGTGCCGATGGCGCGCTGGCTGTTCATGCCGGCGCCGGTCGCCATCGCCAATGGCGTCACGCCGAGAATGAAGGCGAACGAGGTCATGACGATCGGCCGGAAGCGCAGTTCGCAAGCCGCCAGCGCCGCCTCGCGCAACGAGCGCCCCTGCGCCAGAAACTCCCTGGCGACTTCGACGATCAGGATGGCGTTCTTGGCCGTCAAGCCGACCACGGTGACGAGGCCGACCTTGAAATAGATGTCGTCGGGCAAGTCGCGCAGCAACATGGCGACAACCGCGCCGAGGCCGCCGGTCGGGACCGCCAGCAGCACCACCAGCGGGATCGACCAGCTTTCATAGAGCGCGGCGAGGCACAGGAAGACGCTCAGCAGCGACAGGGCGAACAGGTAAACGGCCTGGCTGCCCGAAAGCTTTTCCTGAAGCGATTGCCCGGTCCAGGCGAAGTCGAAACCTTGCGGCAATTGCGCGGCGAGCCGCTCCATCTCCGCCATGGCGTCGCCGCTGGCGTAGCCCGGCGCCGCGCTGCCGGAAAATTTGATGCTCGGATAGCCATTGTAGCCGACCACCTGCGCGGGGCCCATAGTCCAGCCGATCCGGGCGAAGGATTGCAGCGGAGTCATCTGTCCCTGCGCATTGCGCACATGAATGCTCAGGAGGTCGTCGGGCTTCATGCGCCGGGCGGCGTCCGCCTGCACGATCACCTGCTGCATCCGGCCTTGGCTGGGAAAATCGTTGACATAGACCGAGCCGAGGCTGGTCGACAGCGCCTCGTTGATGCTGGCGAAGGCGACGCCGAGCGCATTCGCCTTCTGTCGGTCGATCATGAGTTCGATCTGCGGCGCCGTCGGCAATCCCTCGACATAGACGCCCTGAAGGATCGGGCTTTGGCTCGCCGCTTTCAACAGCTGGTCGCGCGCCGAGGCGAGCGCGGCATGGCCTTGCTGGGCCTTGTCCTGCAAACGGAAGTTGAACCCGCTGGAATTGCCCAGCGAGTCGATCGCCGGAGGCGCGAGCGCCATGGCGACCGCGTCGGGGAGCGCGCCGAGCGCGGCATTGGCGCGGGCGCTGATGGCGTCGGCGCCGTCCTCCGGGCCGCGCTCCTTCCAGTCCTTCAGGTTGACGAAGGCCAGCGTGGTGTTCTGGCCCTGGCCGGAAAAGCCGAAGCCGAGAATTTGCACATGCCCCGCGACCGCCTTTTCCGCGGAAAAATGGTCCTCGATCCGCTTCGCCACATCGAGCGTCCGCTCGGCGGAGGATTCCGGCGGGGTCTGGGCGTCGACGATCACATAGCCCTGATCTTCCGTGGGCAGGAAACTCGACGGCAAACGCGAAAAACCCCAGCCGAGCGCGGCCAGCAGCGCCGCGTAAACGGCGAGCGAACGCAAGGGACGACGAAGAATGCGCGCGACGCCCGACAGATAGGTCCGCTTGCTGGTTGCGAACGCATGGTTGAAGATCTTGAAAAAGCCGCGCGGCTCGTGGCCCTCCGCGACGGGCTTGAGCAAGGTCGCGCACAAAGCCGGCGTCAGCGACAAGGCGAGGAAGGCGGACAGCGCGATGGAGGTCGCCATGCTGACCGCGAACTGGCGATAGATCACCCCGACCGAGCCGGGAAACGCCGCCATGGGAACGAAGACCGCGACCAGAACCGAAGTGATGCCGATAATGGCGGCCCTGATCTGCCCCATCGCCTTGCGGGTGGCCTCGCGCGGCGAAAGTTTTTCTTCGGCCATGGTGCGCTCGACATTTTCGACGACGACAATGGCGTCGTCGACCAGAATGCCGATGGCCAGCACCATGCCGAACATGGTCAGCACATTCAGCGAAAAGCCGCCGATCAGCAGCGCGCCGCAGGCGCCCAGCAGCGCGATCGGCACGACAATGGCCGGAATCAGCGTGTAGCGCAGGTTTTGCAGAAACAGGAACATCACCGCGAAGACGAGGATCATCGCCTCGACCAGCGTCTTGAGCACCTGATGGATCGAAACCTCGACAAAGGGCGTGGTGTCATAGGGGGTGGCGACGCTGACATTGGCGGGCAGCGTCTTTTGCAGTTGCGCCAGTTTCGCCTTGAGGGCGGCCGCGGTCGCAAGCGCATTGCCGCCGGGGGCGAGCTGGATGCCGATGCCGGCGGCGGGGCGCCCGTCGAGGCGGGTCTGATTGGAATAGGACTGGCCGGCGCGCTCGACGGTCGCGACATCGCGCAGGCGCGCCAGCGATCCATCGGGATTGGCGCGCAGGACGATGTCCTCGAATTCGCCGACCGTGGTGAGCTGGCCCTTCACCAGGACGTTGGCGACGATGCGCTGGCCGGGGCTCGCCGGCAGCGCGCCGATCGTTCCCGAGGCGACCAAGGCGTTTTGGGCGGAAATCGCCGCGGTGACATCGCCGGGCGAAAGATTCAGGCCCACCAGCTTGGCCGGGTCGATCCAGACGCGCATCGCCTTTTCGGTCGAGAACAGGATGGCGCGGCCGACGCCGGGCACGCGCCGCAACTCGCCGAGGACGCGCCGCGCCGCGAGATCGCCGAGATCGGCTTCGCTCAGGGCGCCGTCGCGCGACGACAGCGTCACCACCTGGAGGAAGCTGGTGCTGGCCTCCTCGACGGTGACGCCCTGCTGGATCACGACGCGCGGCAGGCGGGCCTCGATGCGCTTGATCCGGTTCTGCACGGCGACGGTGGCGTCCGAAGCGTTGGAGCCCGGCGCGAACGAGATCATGATCTGGGTCTGACCGGAAGTGTCGCTGGTCGACTCAAAATACATCAGGCCGGGAACGCCGTTCAGCTCCTCCTCGATGATGCGGGTGACGCCATCGTAGAGCCGTTCCGGCGGCGCGCCGGGATAGGTCGCCGTCACCTGAACGGTCACCGGGGCGACGTCGGGATATTGCGACACCGGCAGAAAGACGAGCGCGATCAGGCCGCCGAGCGCGATGAAGATCGAGATGACCCAGGCGAAAATCGGCCGGTCGATGAAGAAATTGGTCATGTCCGCGCTTTCGAAAAACGGCTCAGGGTTTTGCGGCCGCAGCCGCGCCGGCGTCGCGCCACGGTTTTGGCGTGACCGGCATGCCCGGCTGGATTTTCTGAAAACCTTCGACGACGATCGTCTCGCCGGGTTTCAGGCCGTCTTCCACGATCCAGCCGGCCTCCGTCAGCGCGCCCGTGCGCAGCGGGCGCAAAACAAGGGTTTTGTCGCCGGTGACGACATAGGCCTGCGCCTCGCCGGCGCTGCTGCGCTGAATGGCCTGCGGCGGCACGATCACCGCGCCCGCCGTCACGCCGAAGGGAACGCGGACGCGGACATAGGCCCCCGGCAGCAGCGCGCCGTTGGGGTTGGCGAAGGCGGCGCGCAAACTCACCTGTCCGGTGCCGGCGTCCACGCTGACATCGGAAAACAGCAGTTTTCCGGCGCCGGGGCGCGGTGCGCCGTCGGCGCTGACCAGCCGGACTTCGGTCGCCGCGGCGTCGGCGGCGCGGTCCATGAGCCGTCCGACCTCGGAGGCGTCGGCGCTGAAGTCCGCGTAGATCGGGTCGATCTGCTGGATCACGGCCAGCCGGGTCGCGTCGCCTTGCGCCAGCGAACCCTCGGTGACCAGCGCGCGGCCGATGCGTCCGGCGATCGGGGCGCGAACCGTGGCGTGATCGAGGTCGATTTTGGCGCGGACGAGTTGCGCCTTGGCGCTGGCGACGTCGGCCTCGGCCTGCTGGAGAGCGGCGGTGGCGATGTCGTGCTGGGCGGTGCTGGCGGCCCGCTTTTCCAGCAGCGCGTCGGCGCGTTCGGCCTGTTTGAGCGCCTGAATCCGGTTGGCCTCGGCGCGCGCGACCGCCGCCGTCTTGGCGTCGACCTCGGCCTGATAGATCGAGGGGTCGATGCGGAACAGCACGTCGCCCTCCGCGACGCTGGCGCCTTCCTTGAAGGCGCGTTCCTGAATGATGCCTGCGACTTGCGCCCGCACTTCGGCGACGCGGGTCGAGGACAGGCGGCCCGGGAGATCGACAGTCCGCGGCGCTTCGACTGCTGCGGCGATGGCGGTGGACACCTCCATTGCGGCCTCGGCGGCGGGCGCCGGATCGTTGGCGGGCTTGCAGCCGGCGAGCGCCAGAACAAGACAGGCGGCGACGCCCGGGAGGGTCAGGACGCCCGGCAAGCGCCGGCATTCTCTTTGTCTCATGGCGGTGTCGATCCTGTTCATCTCGTCTTGCGGCGGGCCTTTGCTGCGGCGCTGGTCTGCGTCATGCGATAGGTGGAGCGGCGTGCGTCGTTCGGGGGGTCTTGCCAAAGCCTCGGCGAGTTTTTAAATCCATACGTATGTATTGAAAAGAGGAAAAATGGGCCGGACGCGAACCATCGACCGCGACAAGGTGCTGGATGTCGCCGAACAGATCGTTCTGCGCGAAGGCGCGGCCGCGCTCACCTTCGACGCCGTCGCAAAGGGCGCCGGCATCACCAAGGGCGGCGTGCAATATTGTTTCGGTGGCAAGGACGACCTGATCTCAGCGATCGTCGAACGCGGCGTCAAACTTTTCGAGGCGGAGCTCGCGCGAAACACCCCGCCGGACGCCGACAGCCTGGAGCGCGCGCGGGGGTATATTCTGGCGTCTGGCCGCATTGATGAGGCGACCCAGACGAAACTGGTCGGCCTGCTGCTCGCGCTGCTTCAGCTGCCCGGCCAAGTGCAGAATGTCCGCGCCTGGTACGCCCAGTGGATAGCCCAGCTTGATCCGTCCTGCGAGGCGGAGCGTCGGATCAGAACGGCGCTGATCGCCGCAGAAGGCGCCTTCTTCCTTCGCAGTCTCGGCCTCGTCGAAATGGACCAGGCCAACTGGGACGACGTCTTTGCGGACATACTCAAACTGCTCTGAAGCGAGCCGACCACCAAATCTGATCAGCGCCGGCCGGTCGCACGTGGTGACGCCGGAGCCCAGGGCGCGAACGGCAGCTTCACCCACCGAAGAAGGCCTCCTTTAACGGAGGTAGGCGCGCTTCGCGCCTGTTCGTCCGCGCATTTCGAATGGCGATGGCCAAGGACCGCTTCTGCCCGACGATCAACCGGGTCGAACTTGCGCGCGAGCCGCCGGATCGGCTCCGGCGGTGGCGCGGTGGCCGCCGTCAACAGAGTCGCAACTCTGACGGTCGGATCACGGTTGTCCACGTCGAGCATTTCGTCGTTCAAGGCGCCTTGCTTGACTGGTGGCTGGGCGTGAAGCCCAACAAGCGTTAGGCTTGGCCTCCTTGGCAGAAGAGGTGGTCGCGAGCGCCATGAGTTCTCGATTACGTTGATTTCTCGCAATGCTTTGTTCAAACAACGTTGGCGCGAAGTCCTCGCGACTGCGGATCGAGCTTGAAACGTCCCGCTCCCTCGCGTTGACGTTTGCTGTTTCTGCAATTATAGAAATATAGAATAGGGGGCTTCGGTGGACGATCAGGTCGCACGCTACGCCGACATGCTGGCGGCGCTGGGGACGGAGGCCAGACTCCGGATCATCCGGCTTCTGCTTGCCGCGCATCCGAATGGGCTTGTGGTCGGCGAGATCGGCGCGGAACTCGGCATTCCTCCCTCGACCCTGTCGCATCATCTCGACAAGCTGAAGAACGAAGGGCTGGTCGCGGTCCGGCGCGAAAGCACGTTCTTGCGCTATTCCGCCCGCACCGAAGCGCTGGAGGAAATCCTGAGCTTTCTGTTCGCGGAGTGCTGCACCCGCAACAAGGCGATCAATCCCAAGGCCGTCATCAAAGCATAGGAGGTTGCAATGACTGACTCCGCGATCAAGGACGTCGTCCGCGAAAAATATGCCGAGGCGGCGCGCCGCGTTTCGTCCTCAGGATCATGCTGCGGCGGAGGGGGCGCCGTGCTGGACGGTTGCGATCCCATCACCTCCAACCTCTACGCCGAGCATGAAAAGGGCGAACTCCCCGACGCCGCTGTCCTGGCGTCGCTCGGGTGCGGCAACCCTACGGCGCTCGCCGAATTGAAGCTCGGCGAAACCGTTCTCGACCTAGGCTCTGGCGGCGGCATCGACGTGCTGCTCTCGGCCAGACGCGTGGGCCCGACGGGAAAGGCCTACGGCCTCGACATGACCGACGAAATGCTCGCGCTCGCCCGCGCCAATCAGGAGAAAGCCGGCGCGACCAACGTCGAGTTCCTCAAGGGCGAAATCGAGGCCATTCCGCTTCCGGACAATTCCGTGGACGTGATCATCTCGAACTGCGTGATCAACCTGTCCGGCGACAAGGACAAGGTGCTGCGCGAAGCCTTCCGCGTTCTGAAGCCGGGCGGCCGGTTCGCGGTGTCCGACGTGGTCACGCGCGGCGACATTCCGGCTGAAATCCGCAGGGACATGCTCGCCTGGGTCGGCTGCATCGCCGGCGCGCTCGACGAGAACGATTTCCGCGCCAAGTTATGCGAGGCCGGCTTCGAGGAGATCGGCATTGAGCCGACTCGCGTCTACAAGGTCGAGGACGCGCGTGAATTCCTGGTCGGCCAGGGCTTGGATGTGGACGCCCTGGCGAAACAGGTGGACGGCAAATTCATGAGCGCGTTCGTGCGCGCGACCAAGCCGCCGCGACATGGCAATAAATGCTGCGGGTGATCGTCAGCCGACGCGGTTTCCCGCCGCGTCCGACGGTCAGCATCACCATAAATCGATTGCCGAGGTTGGGTTGAAATGAAAAGCCCGGCAGATCGCCGGGCGTCCGATTGGCTGCCTTAACTTTCAGGCGGCGTCGTTCTTCGCGATTTTCAGCTTGGCGCGCTTCTCGGCGCGGATCGCCTTCAAAGCATGGTCGAGGTGTTGGCGAGCGCGAAGCAGCGCCGATCGGTCGAAAAAAGCTAGGTCCAACTCGCCCTGAGCATAAAGCAAATTAATCTGCACAAGTTCACTCAGCTTGTCGCTGCTGTTTGTCTTCATAATCGAATTCTCCCCTGCGCAGCCAGGCCGGCTGACGAAACGCAATCACCTTTACAAACGTAGGTTGCGCGAATCCTGTCGTCGCGCTCAATCTCGCAACCCTACGTCACATGATTGCAAATGCAAGAGCTTGAGCTTAAATGCTCTAAACGCCTATTCTATCGGTCTTTTTCCATACGGGGACGCGGCGTCGCCCCGCCGGAGTGACAGCATGTCGCGGTCACGTTAGAGTTGCATATGTTAAGGCCGTGTTAATGTTGACGCGTGTTAGTTGTGTGACGCAGAGCAATTAAAGATTTCGAGGGTTGGAATGGCTATCACGAATCAAATCGACGTAAAGGTAGGTGCGTGTTTGCGTCGTATCCGCTTCGAGCGCACTCGGGCGTTAGCTGACTTGGCCGCAGCTATCGGAGTGGGAGTTGAAGTGATGTTAGCCGTCGAGAATGGCGAAAAGCGCATTAGCGCTCATTTGATGGTGGCGCTCTGCCAAGAATTGAATGTTCGTCCGTCAGAATTCTTCGCTTGGTCTGACGACCTTGAAACAAAAACGCCGCAATCAGAAGTGAGCGCGGCCTGACGCCGGGGCGCATGGCGACCGTGGTTGTGCGCTCCCCCATTCGCGGGAACATGGTTGCATCCGGCCAGCGAGCCATAACTATTAAGAATAGCACACTTGCGCTAAATGCGTGGGTTAAATGTTATAAATGTTATGTTTCTAACTAATTTTAACGATACGGCATTGTACGTTGGTCGCCTTGAACGGTGCGACGTTTTGTCTCGTTGTGCCGTTTCGACTTTGGAACGTGGCAATATGCCGAGGTAGCAATTGACGAACGACAACACCCTTGACCGCGACGAAAACGGCAAGAGCTGCGGCGGTTTTTTGGCATTGGTTGAAATCGATCTACGTTATGCAGCTGCGGAGTTGAGGACCGCACAGGGTAACTCTTCGGCGCAAAGCCGCGCCCTTCAGCATATCGAGAGCGCGCTGGAAAGTCTCCGCACGCATAGGGCCGGTGACGAGGCGGCCTGAGATTTTGCGGCTAGGCGCTCAGCTACACTGTCGTTCGTCGTCTTCGGTTCCATTGAGCCACGCTTGGGCGTTCGCTTGACTGAGGACTTCAAGAACCTCTTGCTCGTACTGCCCCTCGCACGTCACCGTTTTCAAGAGATATGACGTACCGTAACAGTAAAGGGTGTAGTCGGTGCGGCTTTCATTGAAAATAATTTGCTCGCGATGAACGATTCGCATTTCGCAACCTCGTTAGGTTGACGCGCTTTACGCTTATTCGTCAATTTCTGCAAGCTTGCGCATGTATTGACGTGCATCGATTCACACACACAGACGAAAAGCGACAAAAACCGAGCTGAAACGCGGCTTTAATTTCGTAGCGGTTCGAATAAAAGCGATCAGGCGATCGCTAGCGCCGCGAGTTTCAGCACGCCAGCGGCAAGCACCAAGGCGACGACATCCCACTGGTCCCAGCCTATGAACCGGCCAGGGCGATTGATCCGCGCCGACGTGGCGGCCATCGCCTCAACAGCAATCGCGGCTTCGAGTTGATCGCGTTGACGGCGGACAGCAACGTGGACAGGTTGACCTTGACAGGCTCGTGAAACACTAAAAAATGTGGTGAAGCGAGGCAACGTCCTCCTCCTGCAACCGTGCGGGACAGAAGTCCGGGACGGCCCGGTCCTGAAAAGGGGCCGGTCATGGCTTGGGTCTATCTCTTTCTCGCCGGTGTGATGGAAATTGCGTGGGCCTACGCGATGAAGCAGTCGGACGGGTTCACGCGTCTTTGGCCGACTGCGACCGTGATCGTGGCCCTGATCGGGAGCCTCGGACTTCTGGCGCTTTCGATGCGCACTTTGCCCCTCGGAACCGCCTACACGATTTGGACCGGCATCGGCGCGATTGGGGCCTTCGTGCTTGGCATTGTCGCGCTGGGCGAACAAGCAACCTTTGGTCGTCTGATCGCCGCGGCGCTGATCATATCTGGGCTGATTGCAATGAAGCTGAGCAGCAATCCGTAGCCGCAACACGAGCGGCTACTGGTCCTCAGCAGCGCGCGATGTCAGCGCTGCGACGCAAGAAAATCACGCCAGCCGCCGTGGTTGGTGATTTCACGCGCGCCAGTCAGGGCATGCGCCTCGCAAAGGAATCCCGTGACCCGCCGGCCGCTGGCGAGCGTGATCTTGCCGACGCCGAGCGGCGCCGGGATGGCGTCGACGAAACGGCCGAAGGCTTCGGCGGGCAGCGACCAGACTTCAACCTCGAGACCCGGTCCGGCAAAACCCGGCTCATGGATCAGACCCGGCTTGGGCGGCGTGGTGTTGGCGAGCGCATAGAGCCGATAGTCGGGCGCGGTGCGCGTCGCTTCGACCAGCCATCCGCCGGCTTGGGTGAGTTGCCAGTTCAAGGGCTGGCCGGCGAGATGGGCGCCGACGACGACGATCTCGAGGCTGCCGGTCAGAGGCGCCGGCGCCTGCGCCGGAACGGATTCTCGCGCAACACCGGCGCCGCAGCCCGACGCCGCGTGGAAGGCGGCGGCGAAGGGCGCCAGCGCCTCGTCGCTCTGCGGCGGGCCGATCAGGGTGACGCCAAAGGGCAAGCCGTCGGCGCGGAAGCCGGCGGGAACGGCGATGGCCGCCATGCCGCGGAAATTGACGAAATTGGTGTAGCGGCCGAATTGCGCATTGAGCCGCACCGGGTCGGCCTTCATGGCCTCGACCGTGTGAATGGTGGGCGACGTCGGCAGCAGCAGGACATCGAATTTTTCGGCTTCCTTGTCAGCGGCGCGGAAAAGCTCTTGCAGCCGGTATTGACCCCGGAAGGCGTCGGCGGCCGAGAATTTTTTCGCGCTTTCGATCAGGCCGCGCACGGTCGGATCGAGGGCTTCGGGTTTTTGGGCGAGGAAAGGCTCGATGGCTGCGAGCCGCTCCGCCAGCCACGGCCCTTCATAGAGCAGCGCGGCGATTTCGGCGAAGGGCGCATAGTCGAATTCGACCACGCGCCACCCCAGCGTCTCCGCTTGGGCGACCGCCTGCGCATAAAGCTTTGCATTCTCCGCGTCGCCGTAGAATTCGCGATCGCCCGTCGTCAGCACGCCAACGCGCGGCTGCGGCGGCAAGCCGATGGGCGCGGGCGCCGCGGAATAAGGGTCTTGCGCATCGAACCCTTCGATGATCCGGCGCACGGCAACGCCATCGGCGACATCGGCCGCAAAGACATTGACGCAATCGAGGCTGCGGCAGGCGGGGACCACGCCCGTCGCGGGGACGAGGCCGGGCGTGGGTTTGACGCCGACGATATTGTTGAAGGCGGCGGGCACGCGCCCCGATCCCGCCGTATCCGTGCCGAGAGAAAAGGCGACGAGGCCGCGCGCCACCGCCACCGCCGAGCCCGAAGACGAACCGCCGGACACGTAATCGCGATTGAACACGCAACGCGGCGCGCCATAGGGCGAGCGCGTGCCGTTCAGGCCGGTGGCGAACTGGTCGAGATTGGTCTTGCCGACCAGCAGCGCGCCCGCCGCGCGTAGCCGGGCGACCACGGTGGCAATCATGCTGCGCCTGATAGGCGTAATCGGGACAGGCGGCGGTGGTCGCCATGCCGGCGACGTCGATATTGTCTTTCACCACATAGGGGACGCCCCAAAGCGGCAGTTTTTTGGAATCGGGTTCGCGCGCGAAAAGGTCGCGGGCGGCGGCGCGCAGGTTTTGCGGCGCGACGCGGCTGATGAAAACCGCGGGATCGTCGCAGGCGTCGATCCGCGCCAAAACCTCCTCGACGACGTCGAACAGGTTTTGCGGATTTTCGGCATAGCGGGCGCGCAGGGAGCTCAGGGTGAACAGGGCCATCACACTTCCTCCAGAGCACAGACCAGGTCGCCGGCGCGAAGCGTCTGGCCGGGCTTGACCAATTGGCTGCGGACAATGCCGCGCGCCGTCGCGGCGATGGAAATTTCCATTTTCATCGACTCAATCACCAGGAGGGGCTGTCCGATCTCGACGTGATCGCCTTCGCCGACCCGCCATTGCCAGACATTTCCGGGCGCCTCGGCGAACTGGCCGATGCAGCCGTCCGGGACTTCGCCGCCGGAGCCGAGCGCGGCGGCGGCTTCATCCAGCGGCGCGTCGTCAATCTTCGCGTCGCGCCAGCGCTGCCGCTCGGCCTCGAAAGCCGCTTGCTGCTTTGTCTTGAACGCGGCGATCCCGTCCGCTTCGCGCGCGAGAAATTTTTTGTAGTCGGCGTAAGAAAATTCGGTCTGCTCGATTTTGACGGGATAGCCGCCATGCGGAAAAGCCGCGCGCGCCTCCAAAAGCTCTTCCGCGCTCACCGGGAAAAACTTGATCTGGTCGAAGAAGCGCAACAGCCATGGCGACCCCGGCGCGAATTCCGGCGTCGTGCGAAAACTGTTCCACATCTGGATGGTGCGGCCGAACAATTGGTAGCCGCCCGGTCCCTCCATGCCATAGACGCACATATAGGCGCCGCCGATGCCCACGGCGTTTTCGGGCGTCCAGGTGCGCGCCGGATTGTATTTTGTTGTGACCAGGCGGTGACGCGGATCGACCGGCGTCGCCACGGGCGCGCCGAGATAGACGTCGCCGAGGCCGAGCACGAGATAATTGGCGTCGAAAATGATGTTTTGCACCGCCGCCACATCGTCGAGCCCGTTGATGCGGCGGATGAACTCGATGTTGTCAGGACACCAGGGCGCATTGGGGCGCACGAGATCCTGATATTTGCGCATGGCGAGCTGCGCCTGCGGATCGTTCCACGACAGCGGCAGATGCACGATGCGGCTGGGGACGTTCATCGCATCGGTCGACGGCATGTCGGCCTCGATCTCGCGCAAAACATCGAGCAGTCTTGTGCGCGACAAGACCGAACTGTCGTAATGCACCTGCAGCGAGCGAATGCCCGGCGTCATGTCGATCAGGCCGGTCAGACTGGCCTCGCGCACCTTTTGCGCCAGCAGATGCACGCGCATGCGCAGGCCGATGTCGAGCGCCATCGGGCCATATTCGACAAGCAAGTTGTCGTCGCCGGCGCGGCGGTAGACGGCCGGGATTTCGCCCTCGACCTTGCCGAGAATGCCGGAGCCGGGCGCGCTTTTCACCGTGGGTCCGGCGACGGGATCGTTTTCCCGCGCGACGGGAACGAATTTCAGCTTGTCGCCCGGCTTGAGCTGTCCAAGCTTCCACAAATCCTCCCGCGCGGTGACGGCGGGGCAAACGAAACCGCCGAGGCTCGGGCCATCGGGGCCGAGCAGGATCGGCATGTCGCCGGTAAAGTCCACGGCGCCGATCGCATAGGCGTTGTCGTGGATGTTGGAGGGATGCAGACCGGCTTCGCCGCCATCGGCGCGCGCCCAGTTTGGCTTCGGGCCGATCAGACGCACGCCCGTGCGCGCCGAGTTGAAATGCACCTCATATTCGGCGGAAAACAGCTCTTCCACATCCGCGTCGAGGAAAAAGTCGGGCGCGCCGTGGGGGCCGTAGATCACCGCCAGCCGCCAGTCATGGGTGAGCGGCGGCCGTTCGTCCTCGCGGGCTGGTCGGGGCTCGCTCAGGGCAGGGGCGTCGCCGAAATGCAGGACGTCCCCGGCTTTGAGCGCGCCCACGGCGTGGCCGCCAAAACCGCTCAGCGTGAAGGTTGCGCGCGAGCCCAAAAACTCGGGCGCGTCAAAACCGCCGCGCAGCGCCAGATAGGTGCGCAGGCCCGGTCCCTCGACGGCGCCGACCGCCAGGACCTGTCCGGCTTTGGCGGCATGAGGAACATTGTTGGCGATCTCGGCGCCGTCGAGCGTCGCCTTCATCCGCGCGCCGGCCAGCGCGAACATTGCGTCGGAATTGAAGCGCAGCGTCGCGCCGCGCGCGGTCATCTCCAGGGCGGTCGTGGTTTCCGGATTGCCAACGATGCGGTTGGCCAGCCGAAAACTGTTTTCGTCCATCGGGCCGCTCGGCGGCACGCCGACATCCCAAAGGCCGAGGCGCCCGGGCAATTCCTGGATGGTCGATTGCGCGCCCGGGCTCAGCACGTCGAGCGAGCGCGGCTGGAAGGCGAAGTGGGGCAGCACATTGGTGGCGACCTCGCCCCGCGCGAAAACCTCCGATGCGGCGACGGCGCGCAAATAGGCCAGATTTGTTTCGATGCCGCAGACGCGAGTGGCGTCGAGCGCCGCACGCAATTTTGCCAGCGCCGCGTCGCGGGTGTCGCCATGGACGATGATCTTCGCCAGCATGGGATCGTAATTGGCGGTGACCTCCGCGCCGGTCTCGATCCAGCCGTCGATGCGCGCGTCCGCAGGGAACGAAACCTCCGTCAGCAGGCCGGCGCTGGGGCGGAATTTTTGCGCGGGGTTTTCGGCGTAAAGACGCGCCTCCATCGCCGCGCCGCGCTGGGTGAGATCGACGCCGGTGAGCACGTCTTCGCCCGCCGCCTGACGGATCATCCATTCCACCAGATCGACGCCGAACACCGTTTCCGTAACGGGATGCTCGACCTGCAAGCGCGTGTTGACTTCCAGGAAGTAAAAATCGTCGCGGGCGACATCGTAGATGAATTCCACCGTGCCCGCCGACTCGTATTTTACGGCGCGGCCCAGAGCGCAAGCCGCGTCCCGCAGGCGGGACTTGAGCGCGTCGGAAAGCCCCGGCGCCGGGGTTTCCTCGATGACCTTCTGGTTGCGCCGTTGCAGCGAACAATCGCGCTCACCGAGCGCGACGACGCGGCCCTTGCCGTCGCCGAAAATCTGCACTTCGACATGGCGCGCGCGCGCCACAAAACGTTCCAAAAACAGCCGCGCGTCGCCAAAACCGGCCTGAGCGGTCCGCTGCACGCTCTCGAATTTTTCGCGGAGAGATTCGGGCCCCTCGCAGAGCTGCATGCCAATGCCGCCGCCGCCCGCCGTGCTCTTCAGCATGACGGGATAGCCGATGGTTTCCGCCGCAGCCAGGGCGTCTTCGACCGTCTCCAAAATGCTCGTGCCCGGCAGTAGCGGCGCTCCCGCCTTTTGCGCAATGTCGCGCGCCGTGTGTTTGAGGCCGAAGGCGCGCAAATGCTCGGGGCGCGGCCCGATGAAGGCGATGTTTTCCGCCGCCAGCTTTTCGGCAAAACCGACGTTTTCGGACAGAAAGCCATAGCCGGGATGCACCGCCTGCGCGCCGGTCCGCTTGCAGGCTTCGATGATTTTATCCGCCTGCAAATAACTCTCGGCGGCGGGCGCCGGGCCGAGGCGCACCGCTTCATCCGCATCAAGCACGGGCCGTGCAAAACGGTCGGCGTCGGAATAGACGGCGACGCTTTTGACGCCCATTTTTCGACAGGTTTTTCCGATCCGGCCGACGATTTCGCCCCGGTTGGCAATCAGGATTTTCGTGAACATTTACGCCTCCGGAGCGTCCCAAATCAAAGCCTGGACCGGCGTGGGGATGAAACCGTTGCAGGGGTTGTTGATCTGCGGGCAGTTGGAGATCACGCACAAAATGTCCATCAGAGCTGGCCCGGAGAATCTGGACAGGACGATAAGTGGCTTTTGTGCCTGACAGCGGCGATGATCGCCGCGCATCAGGAGAGATCATGACCAAGC
>NZ_JAOQNX010000018.1 GCF_025961575.1 Rhodoblastus acidophilus
CATGGGATTCCTCCTCGAAATCACGCGGGAAGAATCGCATCGTTCAAGCCAATTGGGAATCCCCTATCGAATCGGAACTCGCCGAACGCGCTCTAGAGGGGGCACACGCGGGGGAAGCGGCGGCGCAGCATCGCGTGTGGGCGGCAGCAACGCCGCCCGCCCCGGCTGACCTTTCAGCCGGCGAAATTCGCGTAGGCTTCCTGCTCGGCCGGCGACAGCTTGCCGATAGCGCGCTCGTAGGCCATCGGGTCGGTGCTCGCCAGACGGTCGAGGGCGGCGAAGTCGCGCGCGGAGCCGCTGCCGCCACCGTCGCGCCCGCCCATATCGTCATAGGCCGCCGCGCGCTGCTTCAGCCCCATGGTGCCGTTCAGGTCGTCGGTGAAGCTCTTGAACGCCTTCTCAAGCTGCGCCCGGTCAGACAGGTGAGCATACGCCGCGTTGCTGGTCACGGCCTTCACATGCTCGTCAAATGCGATCAGTGCAGCGCGAGAGTTGGCGATCTTCGCGCCGGTGGTCGCCATGAAGTCGGTCACGGCGGCGCTCCATTGGTTATCCTCGGCCTGACGCTTCATGTCGTTGGCGAGTTCCGCCTTGCGCTGCGCCCAGCGGACTTGCTCGCGGGCGTCGGCGGCGCGGGCTAGGGCGTCGCGGTATTGCGCGGACGTAATCTGGCCGTCCTCGAACTGGCGCTGTGCCTCATCCTCGAAGGCCGCAACGCGCTGGAGGTTGTCGGCGACGGCGACGGGCGCGGCGGTCAGGACAGGTGTCACGTCCTGCCGCAGTTCCAATTCCTCCACGTCGCGCTGCTCGGGCTCGGTGACCTGCTGCGGGGCGTCGTCCTCGGCGAGGGCGGCGCGCTCCTCGTGGGTCAGGCTCAGGAGTTCGTCGGGGGTGTGCTGCTCGTTCATGGTTTTCTCCTCTTAAAAAATGGTCAGTTTCAGCGCCCGTAAACCGATGGCGCGGTGTGCCGGCCGATCCGGTCTTCCAGCTTGTCGTCCAGGTCGACGCCGTGCTCCATGCGCTCGCCCTTGGTGCGAAGACGCTTGGCCGCCGCTGTGACGTCCTTCGCCCTGATGTGCTCCTCGGGATAGCGCTCGTTGTAGGCGTCCACCTTCAGCATGGCGGCGTTCAGCGCGTCCTCGTCGCCGGCCATGCGGGCGCGCGCAGCCTCGCGGAGCGCCGCTCCTCTCGCCTCATGGATGTGGTTCTGCTGGTTCCGCTGGTACGTGTTACGGTCCAGTTGCTCGCGAACCTGGGCGGGGGTGAAGCCCAAGAACTGCTTGAACAGGTCGAGCACCGACAGGTTCTCCACGACCGGGTTTCCGTTCTTGTCGAGCACGCCGCCCGCATAGGCGTAGCGCGCCGCCTTCATCGGGTTCTTGACCGCCGCTGGAGCCAGCTTCTCAACGCCGCGCCAAGTGTTGCCCTTGCCGATTTCGCCAGCGCCCTGCGCCATCTGATGCGTCAGGCCGATGGTCGCGCCGAATAGCTGTTCGAGCACGCGGAGGAAAACCTCATCCGCGTTCTTGGCCTCGTAATTGTTCGAGCGGAACCAAAGGTCAGCGTTGCCGATGCGGTCGGACAGCGCCGTACCGCTGATCCAGCCCGGCACGCCATCCATCAGCATGCCGCCGAAGGCCTTGCCGATCAGGCTGTCGCCCGTCGCTTGAAGCACGATCCGGCGCAGGGATTCCTCGGGCTCGTCGTCTCCTCCCGCCAGCCCCATGAAAAAGCTGGCCAGCGACATCAGCGTGCTCATCATGAACATGCCGGTGAGGCCCGCCATCGGGATGGACATGGCGACCATGGTCGTGAATCGGCCGATGGCCATCTTGCGCTCAAGCGGCGTCTCGCCCTTGAACGACTGGTGCAGATCGCGGAAGGCGCGGAACAGCACATTCACTTGGTACGACTTGAGCGCGAAAATCACGCGCGCCATGTCGCCGCGCATCGCGCGCGCCTTGGATGACGCCTGATTGTCGTAATGGCTCATCCAGGTCAGATCGGACGCCTTCTTCACCGCCTCGGCCTCTGACAGGCCCGCCTTGCGCGCGATGCGATAGGCGGCAAGGAACGTCACTTCACGGTTGGCGCGCTCCGTATGGTGCATGGGAGCCGACGCGGCCTTCATGACCATGTTCAGGACAGGGTTATAGGAGACGCCCGTTTCCGAGATAGACGCCAGATCATGAGCCTGGGTCTTGTCGATGACGCCACTCTCGTAGCCCTTCTGAATGGCGCTGCGCTCTTCATCGGCGAGCCCGCTGGAGTTCTCGATGAAGCCACGCCCCCGCATGAAGTCGGCAGTCGCGCTGGCGAGCTCGCGCATGGCGCGCACCACGCCGGCCTGGGTGTCTGCGTCATAGGCGAGAACCGCGCCGCCCTTGCTGAACGTCTGCTCGATGTTCACGATTGCGGATGAGACATTGAACGCCATCGTCCACAGGAAGGTGAACGACGTCAGCCTGTGTGCCCAAGTGGCGCCGATGGGATTCATGATGAAGTCGTGCGTGCGGCGCGCTTCAGCCTCAATGGCTCCAGACCAAACCGGGTCGGGGCTGACTTCAACTTCCTTGTGCATTTCGTCCAGATGCTCTTGCAGGTCGATGCCGTATTTCAGGCGGCTCATCTGGTGGCCGGCGTGGAACATGGTGTGCGCGTAGGCGCGCAGCGCATCCGTGTTGAAGCCCATCGTCCCTTTGCGGTGGATGCGGTGCTTGCGCATCGACATATCCGGCAAGGATTCGAGATAGCGCTGCCACACCTGATCGCGGACTTCGCGCGAGACGTTGCTGTCGTCGAGGATCGCGTCGAGGTTTTCCATGAACCGGGGATCGACCATTTTGCCGCGGTCTTTGCCTTCCTGCATCAGCCCGGTTTCGACGTGCTGGCCCTTCACCTGCGACTGTTCGCGAGCGAAGCGCTTGCGATCTGTCTCGCTCTCAAACTTCGAGAAAGAGACAATCCGGCCTTCGTCGTTGCGGACGGTGACGAAGTAATTGCCGAAGCGCGCAAGCGGGAAGTAAGGGCCGTGTAGGCGATTGCGCTCGAACTCTGCCCGGAGGCGCTTTAGGCGCGCCGCCCTGGCGCGCTTCCCAATCGTTTCGGCATGAGCAAGCCGGTTCTTGGCCTTGTCGATGGCGTCGGCGCGCTCCGCATCGGACAGGCTCGCGTCGCTGTTCGCCGCCTTCACATCATCCGCATAGCGGCGCTGTGCGCGCTTGATGTTGGCGTCGATAGCGCGCTTCACGTTTTCCAGCACGAGCTTTTCCTGCGCGTCGCCCATTTCCTTATAGGAGTCGCGAATCTCGTTGAAGATGACCTTCGCGGGCGGCGACAGGGCGTCGTACTGATCCTTCAGCACGCCCCACATTTCCTCTCGGCGCTGCTCGCGCGCAGCGGCCTCGTCGTCCTCCAGGCTGATCGGGCGCTCCTGCCCACGCCACGGCTTGCTGGGGTCAACCTGCTCGCGCGTAACCTCGTGCATCAGGTCCATGAGAGCCTGGTTCTCCTTTCGGTTCGGGAAGGAGATTTTTGCGCCATCGCGAACCATCTTGTTCGCGTAGCGGAACCACGCTTGCAGCGTGTCATCGGTCTTCTGCGCAAGATCGTTGCGCATGGTGTCCATGGCGGTCTTGGAATCAAGATAGCGACGCGCCGACGGAAGATGCTTGGCGATTTCCATGAACAGCGGGCGCGTCGGGATCAGCCCAAGCGCGCTCGTCTCGGGGTTGTTGCCGCCGGTGAGGCGATCCATCATGAAGCCGGCGACGCGGCGGCGGATGCCGTCGAGGGTTGTTTCGCCGGATTCAGGCGGGTCGCCAGCAATCGAATAGCGCGCGCCATTCTTGGCAATCTTGGGGTTCGGTTTGCCGTCCCAAGAGCGTAGGGCCGCGAGCGCGAGCGAGCGCAACTGGCTCGGCGTGACGTCGCCTAACTGTTTGCCGAAGCGGCGAAGCGCCCAGGCCTTCACATGACCGACGAAGCTATCCACGGCTTCGCGCAGGCCGCGCGGAGCGGCCTCGGCGTTCTCGATGATGTAGGCGGCGACTTCCTCGGCCATGTGTTCGGCCGGCGCGTTCGCTGCCTGGGCGCGGTCGAGCGCGGCGCGCCAGAAGTCGCCGTTCGTGTGCGCCTTGCCAGACAGGGCGCGCTCCATGGCGGTGTCGGTGGCCGCCTGAACGCGGCTCATGAGAGCGCGCCAGCCCTGCGAGCCAACGAGCGGCTCAGCGCCAGCGTGGAAGGCCTCGTGCAGCAGAACGCTATACGCCCTGTCCGGCCTCAGGTGGCGCGCAACCAGATGGATCGTGCCATCGGGCATAGTGAAGCCCTGTACGCCACGTTTCTCGCCAGCAGCAGCATGATCGTCGTGCAGCACGATCTTTCCGCTATCGATCATTTTGGCGATCAGGGGCGCGTGAGGGCCGCGCTCCATGTGCTCACGCAGGCTGGCCGCATCCAAGCCTGACGCTTCCTGCGCGGCGGGCGCGACGGACGCCTTGGGCGCGCGGCCAGCGGGCTTCGTGGCCTTCGCCTGGGTACGGGGTTGCGCGGCGGCTTTCATCGCCGTCGGCTCATCGGCGGCAGCACGGCGGCGGTTGATTTCGGTCTCAACCTCGCGGCGGCTCGCGACCAAGTCGCGGTTCGAGCCGTTGGACCTCGCTAGCGTAGCGATAGCCTTGAGGCGCTGGCGAAATTCCGGCTCAGACATTTCCGCGAGCAGGCGCGCGAACTCGGCGGCGCTAGGCTGCGCGGCCTTGCCCGGGACACGCGCGCGGTCGCCCGGTTCGCCGCCCTCACTGTCGGTCGGCATGGCCCCGAACTGCTGCTCGACTGGCGCGGATTGAACCGCCTGTGGCTGACCCTGGCCAGCGGGGCTCTTGCGCGCATCAATCTCGCGCTCGACGTCGCGGCGAGCCTTGGTGAGCCGAGCGCTCCAGCCGGACGCCTTGCCTTGGTCCGCAAGGAATTTCATGCGCTCGCGCAGTTCAGGCTCAGACATTTCCGAAAGCGGCTTGTCCTGCTGCTTCAGCGGCCGAACAGTCGGAGCTTTCGCTGTGGCTGTCTCGCCGACGCTGGACGGTTCTTCGACCACCTCGGCGGGTGCAGGCGCTGCCGGCGTTTCAGCCGTCAAGGATTCCTTGACGGGTTCGACCGGCGTTGACGCTTCAATGACAGGCTCAGGAAGAGTGCCGGCTGAAGTGGTGTTTTCAGGCTGTATCGCCTGATTTTCTTGGGGTTTAGGGCGGCCGGCCGGAGGCTCGGCCGACGCGGACGGCGCAGCGCCTTCCTCGCGCGGCACAAAACGCGGCTCGGGCATGTGGGGGGCGTCCGGTGCGGGAACGATCTTCGACGTTCCGCCCGCAAGCTCCTCGTGGCTGATAAGCTGCTGCACGCCATCGTCGCCAAGGAACAGCACGCCGTCAGCGTCCTGCCCGACGATATGACCCGCCATCTGCAAGGTGTGATCGGGGAAGCTTTCCGGCACAGCGTTCAGCATCACGCGCTTGCCGGCGATGGTCGCCAGCGGCGCATGATCCGGCGCGCCAGCGGCGAGCGCGGCAGACAGCGGCCCGCTAGGCGTCGAAGGCGGCGTACCTGCATCGCTCGCCA
This sequence comes from Rhodoblastus acidophilus, assembly GCF_025961575.1. Taxonomy (GTDB): domain Bacteria; phylum Pseudomonadota; class Alphaproteobacteria; order Rhizobiales; family Beijerinckiaceae; genus Rhodoblastus; species Rhodoblastus acidophilus_C. The sequence goes on from NZ_JAOQNX010000018.1 coordinate 5,614, forward strand.
GCGGCACGGTCTGATTGCTGGCAGTCGGCGCGGGAGCCGGCGGCGGTGCGCTGGGAGTTGCTGGCGGCGGCGGCGGTGCCGGCGCTGGCGACTGGCCTTGCTGGGTGTCCTTGGTCGCGCCATGGAACGCGCCGCCCATGCCAACGCCCATGACAGCGCCGGTGACAGCGCCGCCAAGGCCCTGGTTCACGACGTCATCCATAAGGGATTTGTTCGGATCGGCGTTCTTGACCGCCTCATTCTGCGCAAGCTGCTGAAGCGCGCTCTGCGGCAGTTCCTCGGCGAGCCCTTCGCCCAGGCCGGCGCCAGCGAGGCGCTTCGCCAAGTCTTTCAGACCAGCGCCTTCGGCCCGGCCAAGGAAGGTCTTGGCGATGATCCGGTCGCCCATGCCGCCGAAAATGCCGGTCGCGATGCCGCCGGTAATGAAGGCGCGCGCGCCCATGTCGGTGGCGAGCGCCTTACGCGCCGCTTCCTCCGACATGCCCTGCCCCGTCATGGCCTTGAAGGCGTCGGACTGGCGCAGCGTTTCAAAGGGGAGTTTTTCGATTTCCTGCCGAACCTCGCGCTCGCTCTGCGCGCCACCCAGCAAGCCTTCGGTGGCCGCGCCAGCGACGGTCGCCACAGTTGCAGCGTGCTTCGCAGCTTCCGCCGCCGTCGCGCCGCGCGCCATGGACGCGGCAAACGCACCCTTGGCGAGCTTCAGCGCCGGGCCGGACGACAAGAGCGTTTCCGGCATGGACTGGAGGATTGTGCCGGAATAGGCGCGCCAGTCGGTGAACGCGTCGCCGAACTTGCTCTTGTCGGAATCCCACCACTTCTTGGCGAGGGATTCACGCATCTTCGGCGTGTATTCCTCGGCGAGCTTTTTGCTCTGTTCCTCGGCGACTTCCGCTCCGGTCTTACCGTTGAGCAACCAGCGGTCGGCCGCGTCGAGCGCGTTCATGATCTTGGTCGGCAGGATTTTGCGAGCAACGCCGTCAATGTCCTGCACGGCCATATTGAGGCCCTGATCAATCGCCACGCGGGCGTCGTTCAGATTTCCCATCAGGCCAGGCTCTTTGACCGGCGCGGGCGGCGCGGGCGGCTCAGGAGCGGGCGCGGGGAAATAGGTGTCGGTGATACGCTGCGTGCGCGCGAGCACATCATCCGCATAGCTGTGCGCGTCCGGCCCCCAGGACGCCGGGTCGGCGTTGCCGGCAGCGAAAGCCTTCACCGCGTCCTGCGGCGGAAGACCGTGCATCTGCATCAGCGTGGCGAGCTTCCTGGCTGCGTAGTCGATGTTCTGCTCTGGCACGTAGGGGTTGACGCCCGACTTAGCGACGTCTTCGTCGGTCATCTTGATCATGCCGCGCGTCTTCGCGCCGGGTCCGCGCGAGCGCGCAAACGGATCAAGACCGGAGTCCTTTTCGGCCATGCCAATCAGGACGTCGGCCGGGACGTTGTATTTTTCCGCGGCGGCGCGGAAAGCGGCGAGAGAGAGTTGGTCGAGGGCGCGCTGCTCGATGGCGCTGGTCCCTGACGGAACTACGCGCTGGCCAGGGACATCGGTCGCAACTTTCTCCTGAGCGGGCTCCGGCACGATGCCGACGCCCTTTGCGTCCCATTCGGCGAGTTGGTCCTCGACCATTTGGTGAAAATCGGCGATGCGATAGTCGGACATGAGGGCGTCGATCTGGTTCATGGCAAGCTCTCCGTTCAGGCCGCGACGCAGCGTTCGGAAATCTTGATGACGACTCGGCCGTCGACACCTCGGGACTTGGCTTCCTGCTCCAGTTTGAAGCGGCGGATTTCGGCTTCCTGGGCGCGGTGGTCGCGGTCGTTCGGAACGATAACGATTTCCCGCACGCCGCCGTCGTTGGGCTCGCCCGCGTTCGGCAATGCATCGACCTCGTTACGGACATTTCGATAGGCCGCCCAGGGTGCGATTTCCTCCTGGGTCAGCGCCCGGCCGGTGACGAAGATGACAGCGCGGCTCGTGACTTCGCGCTCGACTTCCGCAGCCGGGACCGGCGCGGCGGCGGGCGCGACCGCTTTCCAGTTGGGGGTGTGCGGCAGGATCGCGCCCGGCTGAATGGCGATAGCCTCTCGGCCAGCCAGGAGGATACGCGACGTGCGGAAGGCGCGCGTCCAGCCAGCCACGCCCACCGGGGGCTGCGCGAGCGTCAGACGGTCCGTTGCAGCCTCCAGAACGACGCTTTCAGCGCCAGCAATGCCTGCCGGCCAGTCCTGCGTGACGAAAAGCACCGCGCAGCCGCACACCGACTCCGCGATCGTCAGAGCGGAGTGGAGCGCGGAGCGGCGGATTGGATCATGCGAGACGCCAGCCTCAACGATCAGCAAGCGCAGGTGGCGGGGCAGTTCGTCCCGCACGCGATAGAGTTGCACGGTGCCGTCAGTGAGTCCGCGCAGGTCGCCGCTCGCAGAGGCGATGGCGATTGGTAGCGCCACGGTGACGCCGCGAGCCAGGGCGGCGGCTTCCACGGCGGCGGCCATCTTGCCGCGATTGGCTGCGATGATCGCCACGCCGCCCGGCTCGCCGATGCTGTTGCCGAAGAAGCCGGCCAGCGAGGCGCGCGTGCCGTTGGCGTCGGGCAGGCCCAAGCCGCATCCGACGTCGCCGGCAGCGAGCGCCACGGCCAAATCAGCGGCCAACGCGGTGTTGGTGGCGGCGTCGGGACCAGTCAGCGCGTGAATGCCTCGCGGCGGCAGGATGCCGGCCAGGAGCTTCGTTTGCGCGGTTTCGCCGTGAGTGGTCCATCCTTGGATTTTCGTCATGATCGTTGTCCTGGTTGAGGTTTGGTGATGTGGTTGGGAAATTAGGGGCGAACCGGCAGGGCGTTGCCCATCATCTGCTGCACGATCAGGTGCAGCGGGTTCTCCTGCTCACCGCCGAGCTTCACGCGCTCCACCCACAATTGCAGGTGCTTGCCCAACAATTCGAGCGCGCGCAGCTTGTCGTTCATACGCACCTTGCGCACGGTGCTGATAGCGTCGCCGTCGCTCGACGAAATGGTTTCGACCGAGGCGATGGCGCGGCGCACGGACTCGTCCATGTCTTCAAGCGAGCGGACCTCGCCGGTCGGCGTGAAGACCTTCGCCGGATCGAGGAAGGCAATCGCCGCGAGCTCGTGAAGCACCCGGTCAGCTGTGATTTCCGTGCGTTCGGAGCGGGATTTTTTGGCGGCCGAGATGGCGTCGGCGATGTCAACATTCGTCAACAAACGCTGCCCCTGCGACTTTGCCGTCTTCGCGCTATAGCCGGCCTCGAGGGCGGCCTTCGTTGCATTGAGGGAGATGATGTACTCCTCGACGAAGCGCTGTTGTTTGGGGGTCAGTTTCTTGCTCGGTTTCATGTTCTCTTCCTCTGTCTTCAGTGCTGTTTGGCGGCGATGGTGGCGCGCGCCAGGGGCACTTCGAGCCGTTCAGCGACGGCGCGGGCTTCGGCGGGCGTGAACGCGGCGAGCGCCGTCCATTCGTTCACGATGGCGAGCCAGATGGCTGCGCGCGAGAAGGTGGGGCGGTCGGGTTCCCACCAGTCGGTGAAGGGCATGATGCGTTTCAGCATGTCGCGCGCATGCACCACCGCGCCGGCGCGGGCGGCGAGAGCATGGGCGGTCAATTGGTGGTTGGGGTTGGAACCGCCCGGGCCGTCCAAACGGTCCTCAGGGCGGTTTCCAACCGCCGGGGGGTATAAGGGGGGTTGGAACACACCCCCGTTGGAAGCGGTTGGAAGGTTTTTCATGGCGGTTGGAACCAGGGTTGGGAGGTAGTTGGAAGCCGGTTGGAAGGCCGTTTTTCCGGTTGGAAGGCGGTTGGAAGCCACCTAATCGGCAGGCTCGGGCAGGTCGTGGTCGGTCGAGCCGCCCTCCTCGCTTTCGCCTGAAACATCCCCACCGATGCCCTGCGACACGATCACAAGGCGCTGCCGCGGCTTCGACGGCGGGCCGAAGCCCTCAACCTCGATGCGGCCGGATTGCAGCAGTCGGTTCATCGCGCGGCCGAGCTCTGAACTTCTCATGCCCTTGGCATTCTCGTGACCCTGGAAAAGCGCGGGCGCGTAGGTCGGTCCCTTGTTTGGCGAGACGGCCCGCTTCTCGCGAATGAACTGCTCCAGCAGCGCGAGGAACACGTTGTCGGCGTGATGCGCGGCGTCGGCGGCATTCACGGCGCTTTGCGTCTCGCGCTCGAACTTGCCATCTTTCCAGCGCAGGACGATCTGTCCGCCGGTAGGCGAGCGATTTGACTTCTTCGTCGAGAGAACGCGCAGGTCGCGATCATCCTCGACGACGCGCTTGCCGTCGGTTCTCAGCCTGCGTTCCAGGTAGAGGCGGGAGCGCACGCTGTTGTTCCAGGCCGTATTGCCGCTGGTGCCAGTGCCGGAATTCATGCCGCTTTGCGACGGATGCGAAAGCAGCACCACGGTCATGTCGTGCTGAAGGGCGAGCCCACGCAGCATGCCTATGAATTGGCGCGCCTGCACTTTCTTGATTTCGTCGCCGCCGAACAGGTCGGCCAACGTGTCCAGAATCAGCAAGTCCGGCTGGTTACGAGCAATGATGCGCTCTAGCGCGGTGAAGAGGGCTGTCGGCTTCAACAGGCCTTCGCGTCCCTCAGGCGCGGCGAGTACCGCATCCTTGCCGGCGAGGTCAGCGATGATCAGGTCGCTCAGCAGATCAAGGCGCGGCTCGATGCGCGCGAGACGGCGGTGCAATTCGGCGGTTTCATCCTCGGCGCTGATGAACAGCACACGGCCCTTCTCGGTGTAGAAGCCGATCCAAGGTTTGCCTGTCGCCAAGGCTGCGCCGAGTTGCAGACCCAGCAGCGACTTGCCCGTAGCGCCATCGCCGGCCAGCATGGTCACGTTGCCGTGCGGGATCAGGTCTTTGATCAGCCAGTGCTGGGCCGGGATAGGCTTGCCAGCGAGGGAGGCGGCGCTGATGATTTCCATTTCCACTGCTCGCGGCTGCTGAGCATGAGGCGCGGCGTGCGGCGCTTCGCCTTGGATAATTTCGCCAGTCTCGGGGTCGGAACCCACCGCGAGATGGTTCGGAATCGGATTGCTTTCGCGCGCGCCGAGCGCGGCGGCGATCTGCGCGCCCAGGCGCTCAGCCTGCTCGTCGCCGGGCATTTCGCGATCAACCAGCGGCGGGTGCGGTTGAGACAGGCCGGCATTCAGGCCGCTGGCGATAGTCGCGCGGCAAGTGCGCGGGCCATCATCACGCCAGGAACCGTTCGCACGGCACGCGCCCTCCAGGGCTGTCACGACGGCTTCCTGAGAAATCCAGCCTGCGCCAACGCAGCGCCCCATGGAATAGGCCATTTCGTTCAGAGCGTTGTTGCGGCCACCCTTCGCGGTTTCGGCGAGTTCCTTCGCCTGTGCGTCGAGCTTGACGCGCGCCCAGGCGCGCTCGCGCTCGCCCGCCGCTGCCGCGCTGGTGAGCGGATCGCAATTCGTCGCGGCCTGGGCTTCCGGTTCGGGCTTCGCGCGCAACGCGGCGGCGATTCGCTCGGGGAGAGCCGGAATCTTGCCAGTGTCGAACGCCTCCACCAGATCAGGCGAACCCGGTTCGGTGCGCCACTGACGCCCGTCTGGGAGCGTCGCGCCTGGAGCGATGACATAACCGCCAGCGCCGCGAACATCGACGCCGAGCCCCTTGAACTCGCCGGCCGAATTGCCAAAAGGGGCGTCGGGCTGGTTCAGAAAATACAGATGAACGCCGCCATTCGCCGTCGCCACCATCGGAGCACCGAACTTGGTCGGATCGCCCACGCGGTCAAAGAAGTTCTGCAATCCGTCGGGGCCGCCGTGGCGATCCAGGTCGGAGACGATCAGGCCAGCTTTGGCGAGGTCGATGGCAGGAATGGCGTCGGGAAAACTGCGCCACCATTTCTCGACGGTCCGCGCGTCGCACGTCGATTCCGCGCGCCATTTGACGAGCGGGTTTTTATGGGTGTTGCAGGGAAACACGGGAGCGCCAACTTCGGCGAGACGCAGCGCGATCTGACGATTTTTCACGCGCCAGGATTTGGTGCTGTTCGTGGGCGTGGCGAAGTCATCGCTTTGCTCGCCGTGGTCGCTAAGGTCCATTTCGGCCACGATAAATTCAAGACCGAGGTCAGCCATTGCCGCCCCCCATCACGCTCAACGCGCGCGCTGAACGCCACGCCTGGATTGCGTTCCAGAAAGCCTCTTCGAGATTGCCGTTAACCAAGTGGCATGCCTGGGCCACAAACCAGAAATCGTTGACTTGCCGCCTTGTCAGGTCAGGTCCGAGATTCAGAAAAACAGGAACGCCAATGGCATGGGCGTGACCGATCTCAACGAGAGTGCCGAAGCAATCCGTCTCGTTTATGCTGGCGAACACGAAATCCGACTTCGCTATCCTGGCGAGGGAAACATCGAACACGCGAGCACGTTTGTTTTTCTCACCTTGCCCGTGCGTCCCAGGAACATGGGAAAGGCCGTGGCCGAAGCAGGCGAAGAACGGTCCGGTGCAAACGAAATTCGGCGTGTCTTCAAACTCGTTCGGGTCGAGCGGATTGCGCGGATAGATCGTGCGATACGTCAGGCGCTCGCGCCAGCCGTGCTGGGCGATTTTTCCGGCCAGATAGACGTGCGGCTTCTCGCGCGGCGGTTGATTTTTGAGGGGGGCTGGGGTAGCCATTTAATTGGACCTGCATCAATCGTGATGAAACTGCCCAGCGCTGCAACGCCGGGCAGTTTTCGTTTGTGAAGATTAGGCGGCGGCGGCTTCGGTGGTGCTCGGCATCGGAAGGCCGGCGATGTAGAGCGCTGCGATGGGGCCACGCACGCTGCTGCGGCGGCCGTCCTTTTCAAGGATCACGCGGCCGGCTTTAACGTCCTCATAGAAGGTAGTTCTGCCGACATCCTTAAGTGCGCGCACTTCATCCACGCTCAGGCGGCCGACTTTCAGACGCACCTCGACGGGGATCGGGTTTGAATGCCGCTTACGCTTCTTTTCGTCTTCAATCTGCATCGCGTCCTCCAGAACAGCCAGGGCTGACGGAGGACAAAAAATCACAATCGCTCTGGTCGCGAGGGGGCTTAGCTTTCGGCCTCGCGAGCTAAGCTCCCTCTGCTTGATCGGCGCGTTTCATTGATCGCGCTCGCCATGGCTGTCGGGGATTCTTTCCCGTCCAGCCCACGGTTGTGTAGCTGAAATGTTTCAGGCCAACACCGCGTCAATTCCAGCATGAACTCCGTAAATTGAGACGGCTTCTCTTTGCTGTATTTGCTGTTCCCCGCGCTCGTTGGCAGCCTTAAGGCGCTAAAGACGCGATCAATATCGCGCAGCATCTTCGCCCACGCTGTCGATGTCGGCGTCTTTGGCCAGAGCGGATCACGCTGGGATGGGCCAATGTCTATTGTTTCGGGGGGCGACAGGCTTTTGGCTGCTTTGGCGATTCGCGACACAACGCGAACCGCGTCGGCCAGCGGATTCGCGCTCTCGATTGCAGCGGCCATGGCTATGTCAAAATCGCTGTCACCGCTTCGACAGGCAGGCGCTAGGTCCAGCGGATTGAGCAAAGCCTCGCTCAGAATGTCGCGCGTCGCCAACATCTCCCGCGAATCGGTTTCGGATGAAAGCAGCGACACGAGTTCATTGGCCGCGCTCTCGATCTTGGCGACAAATTTTCTCACGGTCACCGCGTTGAACGCCAAAATTTCGGTTTCGCGCGCATAGAAATAGCGCCGGGAAATTTCGCTGATTGCAATCCTGGCCCTGTTAGAATTGTCCTTAAAGTCGAGATCGCATTTATCCGCGATGCCGTCCCAATCGCGCTTGCGAAGGCTCCAAGCCGGAAGTTCGGGCTCAGCGTAAAAGCTGCCCACAATATCACCCCGCTTGCTACGGCGTCGCTTCGGCTTGTCGTCTTGATCGTCTTCCATCCAGGTTGCCTTAATGCGTGGCGCGCGGGCCTGATGTTGAGGCTCGCGCGCTAAAACGAAGAAGGCCGGCAGATCGCCGGCCCTCCGCTTATTCGGTAAGTTGCCTGAGCTCCTTCGCCGCCGCCTCCCGGCGCGCATCGATCCAGGCGGCTAGGTCGTTGACGTGGACCCCACGCGCCGCGCGCTTGCTCCCTTCGATACGGACGAGCGGAAGCTTAATTTCGCCTCTGTCAACCTTCTGCACGAACTTTACCGGCTCCAGATGGGTGAAGAAGTCGGCACAGACCTTCTCCACCGGGATAATGGGCAGGCCGTCGTAGCGCGCCAAGAGCATCCATGCGGTTTTCATCGGGCCGCTCCTGCAAGCTGGAGCGCACCGTTGGCGATCACCATGGCGAGCGCACGAGCCGAGCCCGGCGCGTCGTTGGTGAACTCAGGGTCACGGTCGGTTTCAAGGCTCAGTGCTTGACTGATCCAAGCGAGGTCGGCCAGCGATCCGACAGGGTGGGAAGCGATCAGCTCACGAAGCGCCCAATGGCGATCCACCACCGCGCCGTATTCAGTGTCATCCATTGCGGTTGGCGGATCGCGCAGAATGGCGTCGACCTTCAGCAATTCGGAAAACAGACGCTTGATCGGAGATTTTCCGGTGTTATCTTTCTTTGACATGATGCGAAACCCTTCTTCGCGTTATGATGGTCGGGATTGAGGCGTAGCAGCGCCTCGCCCGGCCGCTTTATCGGGCGGCGAGATTGCCGCCAGATTTCTTATGCAGCGTCGCATTCCGTTTTCGGCTGCACGCCACCGCGCATTTCGGCGCACTGGCTCGCCCACCAATCCATCATTCGGACGCGCTCATCCCAAAAATCCGCCCTGGCGTAAGCCTTGCGGATCGAATCAGCGTCTTCATGGGCAAGCTGGCGCTCGATTGCATCGGGATGCCAAAGCCCGCATTCGTTGAGCATTGAAGATGCGGCGGCGCGAAAGCCGTGGGCACTCATCTCGTCTTTCTCGAACCCAAGCCGGCGCAGAGCGGCATTCAGCGTGTTCTCGGACATGCAGCGCGTCGCGGAGCGCGTGGATGGAAAGAGGTATTTGCCCCGTCCGGTCATCTGCTGCATGTCTCGGAGAATTTCCAACGCACGCGGCGACAACGGAACGCGGTGGGGCCGGCGCATTTTCATCTTTTCAGCCGGGATGGTCCAGAGCGCGCGATCCATGTCGAACTCGGCCCATTCAGCGGCGCGAAGTTCTCCCGGTCGAACAAAGGTCAACGCGAGCAATTCCAGCGCGGCCCGTGTCTCTGGCGCGCCGGCGTAGCCATCAATGGCGCGAAGCAACCCGCCAAACGCCTTCGGCTCGATGATCGCGGCCCGGTGTTTCACGACCGGCGCGGTGAGCGCGCCCTTAAGCGCCGAGGTCGGATCGTTCTCTGCGCGTCCGGTGGCGATGGCGAATCGGAAAACCTCGCCAATAGAGGCGCGCATCTTTTTCGCCGTCTCTAACCGCCCGCGCGCCTCGACAACCCGGAGCGCAGCAAGAACCTCGGCGGACGAAAGTTCCGCAATGGGTCGCGCGCCGATGACCGGGCGCGCGAGCGCCATATACCAACTGAAATGTTCCAACGTCCCTGCCGCTTTGCCTTCGCGGCGCTTCTTCTCCAGCAATTCGGCGGCGAGCGCATCAAACGTGGCCTCAAGAGACGCGGTTCGCGTGGACTTTGCGATTTTCTTGATGACGGAAGGGTCTTGGCCGGCGTCGATTTGCTTCTTCGCCGTCTCGCGCGCCTCGCGGGCTTCTTTCAGGCCGACCGACGGGTAAACGCCGATGGCCAGCGCTTTTTGCTTGCCGGCAATGCGGTAGGCCAGCCGCCATCTTTTTGCGCCGTCAGGCGTCACCCATAGCTGTAAGCCGCCGCCGTCGCTCAGCTTCACGACCTTCGGCCCAGGCTTGGCATTTTTGCATTGGAGATCGGAGAGCGACATTGTTGGTACGCACCGCGTTGGTAATTCGGCTTACCAACGAAGTTACCAACAATTTCCCCGACTGCAAGCGGGGGTCAACGACCATCCCCGAACGCCAGCGGAACAATGAGTGCTAGTGAATTCAGGTACTTGAGTACGTTTGCGATCTTCAACGAACGTCAGCGAAGGTAAAAGTGGTAGCGGAGGAGGGACTCGAACCCCCGACACAAGGATTATGATTCCTCTGCTCTAGCCGGCTGAGCTACTCCGCCCCGAACACGAGCCGCGCTCGCGTTTGAGTGCGCGGTCTATAAGACGCCCCACCCTCCCCTGTCAAGGAAGGGCAAGCGCCTAAAACAGCTTTTCAATCCGCGTCAGCGTAAACAACCCCAATGGCGCGATCTTCCGGCGCTCCACCAGCTTCAAATCTTTGCGCGAAGCGATCCAGTCGCCAAGAATCGCCCAGGGAAATTCCGGCCGCCAGCCCAGCGACGCCGAGCGCTTGCCCATCCAGCGCTCGATCCAGGCGATCGGACCTGCTTCCGCCCCCACGTGATTCACCAGGACGATCTCGCCGCCGACCCGCGTCACCCGCGCCAGTTCCGCCATCGTCGCCTGCGGGTCCGGCACGACCGTCAGAACATAGGGCGCCACCGTCGCGTCGAAAGTTCCGTCAGCGAAAGCGAGCCGCGTCGCGTCCATCACGCACAGGCCTTTCACGCGCGTGAGCGAATCGCGGGCGATGCGGTCCTGGGCGCGGCGCAGCATGGGCTCGGAGAGATCGACGCCCACCAACTCCACATCGGCGTCGAACATCGGCAATTCCAGGCCGGTGCCGACGCCGACATCCAAAACCTTGCCGCCCAGCCGCTGCGCCGCCGCCACCGCCGCGCGGCGGCCCGGCGCCATCACCGCGGTGAAGGCCAGGTCGTAGATCGGCGCCCAACGGGCATAGGCCTCCTCGACATGCGCGTTTTCAATCTGCGCGAGATCGCGCGGCATTTGATTCATGCTCTTTTCCGGCGAATCGCCGGCTCCTCTTGGGCGGATTCCGCGCTGCGGATGAAACCGCCGCCGAGAACGCGCGCGCGGGCGTCCTCATTCTCATAAAACACACAAGCCTGTCCCGGCGCGACGCCGTTCTCGCCCTCGACGAACTCGACGACGATCTCGTCGCCGCGCCGCAGAATCATCGCCGGCGCCGGCGGGCGCGTCGAGCGCACCCGCGCCGCGATCTCGCGCCCCAGCGCGTCATCCAGCGTTCCCGGCCCGATCCAGTTCACATCGCGCAATGTGACCCGCTTGGTCGACAGGGCCTCGCGCGGGCCGACAGTGACGCGGGCGTTGGCCGCATCGATCCGCACCACATAAAGCGGCTCCCCGCCGGCGCTGGCGCTAGCGCCGAGCCCCAGGCCTTTTCGCTGGCCGATGGTGTAATTCATCACGCCCGCATGGCGGCCGAGCACGCGGCCGTCGACATGGACGATGTCGCCGGGCGTCGCCGCTTGCGGCGCCAGTTTTTCCACGAGGTCGCTGTAGCGGCCGGTCGGGACGAAACAAATGTCCTGGCTATCCGGCTTTTCCGCGACGCCGAGGCCGAGGCGCCGGGCGTGCTCGCGCACCTCCGGCTTGCTCATTTCGCCCAGCGGGAAGCGCAGCAGGCGCAATTGTTCCCGCGTGGTCGAAAACAGGAAGTAGGACTGGTCGCGGTCCGGGTCCAGGGCGCGGTAAAGCGCCCTCTCCTCTTCCCCATCGCCGCGCGAGCTTTGCTCGTCGCGCCGCGAGGCGATGTAGTGGCCGGTCGCCAAAATATCGGCGCCGAGGTCGCGGGCCATGCCGAACAGGTCGATGAACTTGATCTGGCTGTTGCAGGCCACGCAGGGAATGGGCGTCTCGCCCTCGGCATAGGATTGGGCGAAGGCGTCGATCACCTTGGCGCGGAAATTCTGCTCGTAATTGAGCACATAATGCGGAATGCCGATCAGGTCCGCCGCCTGGCGCGCGTCGTAAATATCCTGGCCGGCGCAGCAGGCGCCCGGCCGATGCTCGATCTCGCCGTGGTCATAGAGCTGCATGGTGACGCCGATGACGTCATAGCCCTGCTCCTTGAGCAAGCCGGCGACCACAGAGGAATCGACGCCGCCCGACATGGCGACGACGACGCGGGTCTGCGCCGGCGGCTTGGCCAGATCGAGGGAATTTTTGGCGTGCGTCATCATCTGGGAGGGAACTTTCCTGCGGCGGAGCCTCCGGTCTTTGCGGAGACCTCGGGGCCACCCCTCTTCAATAAGGGTTCAACCGCCCGATTTCAACGCGCCCGGGCCAAAAGAGGGCGCGCCCGGTTCGTCGCGGGATGGTTAACCATGCATGTGCAGGCGCCTCAATTGGGGACAGTTTGGCCGCGCTGGAAAGGAATTGGCAAGAAACCGACGCCCAAACAAGCATTTATAGGTCGATTTGCACCCTCGCGCGAAAGTGTTTCTTAAGCGGCCAGCTTTACTGTCGGTAGCCGTAGTAAGGGTTCTCCGCGTAAGTGAGTGAGTAGCATGACCGAGCCCCATCGCCCGAGGGTCAAATATGTCATTGGTCCAGATGGCAGCCCGCTGACCATCGCCGATCTCCCCCCGCCCTCCACAAAACGTTGGGTCATCCGGCGCAAGGCCGAAGTCGTCGCCGCGGTGCGCGGCGGGCTTTTGTCGCTGGAAGAGGCGTGCAGCCGCTATACGCTGACGGTGGACGAATTCCTGTCCTGGCAGATGTCGATCGACCAGCATGGGCTCGCCGGTTTGCGCACGACGCGGTTGCAGCAATATCGGCAGTAGGCTTTTTGATCCCAGGGGTTTTTGACGCCGGCCGCAGGGCCGGCGTTTTTATTTGCGCCTTGAGATATTTTTGCCGCGCGAGATGGACGAACGAACGGGGCCGGCTTGGAGCCTAACCCTATTTCGGCTCCGTCGGCTCCCGCTTCTCTCCGGCGGTCTGATGATGGTGGACGATCGCCTCCCTGAGCCGCCGCTTTTCAAAGCCGAGCACGACGAAAACCGCGAGGCCGAGCGGGATCAGCAGGTACAGCAGACGGAACAGCAGCAGCGCCGCCAGCACCCCGTCCTGCGGCGCGCCCGGCATGGCTTTCAGGAAGACCAGTTCGAGCACGCCCAGCCCCCCCGGCGCGTTCGAGGCCAGCGCCGCCGAAAAGGAGAAGATGAACACCAGCAGCACCACGACGAAACCGGGATTGCCGGCCTCCGGCAGGGCGAAATAGATGATGCCGGCCGCCCCGATCAGTTCGGCGGGCGCCGCGATCAACTGTCGCAGCACGATCGGCAGGCGCGGATATTCGATCCGCGTGCCCTTGATGGTGAGCGAGGGAAGATGGAAGGCCGAACCGGCGACATAAAGCGCGACCGCGCCGACCAGAGCGGCGCCGATCCATTGGGCGCTGCGCGGGTCGGCGAGCCAGGGCCGCAGGAATTCCGGCATCAGGCCGCCGATCCGCGCCAAAGCATGGGGCTGGATCAGCAGGCCGGCGCCGCCGAGCAGAACCTCGCCGAGCACGAAGGTCAGCGAGCAGAGCGCGACAAGAATGGCGACCTGCCCCGCGCTCAGCCCCTTGGAGGTGTAGCCGCGATAGCGCACCGCCGCGCCTGAGACCACGGAGGCGCCGATATTGTGCGAGAGCGCATAGGTGGTGAAGGAGCAGGCGGCGACGAAGCGCCAGGAAATATTTTTAATGCCCAGATGGGTCAGGGCGATCCGGTCATAGGCGGCGAGCGCGGCATAGGCGAGCAGGGTCGACAGCACCGCCAGCGCGTAATGGGTCGCCGGAATGGCCCGGAAGGCCGCGATCAGTTGCGGACCGAGCTGCTGTCCGGCGAATTCGCGGTAAAGCAGCCAGAAAGAGACCCCGACAGCGCCAAAGCCGATCGCCGGCCAGATGTAATCGAGGTTGCGTTTGATGAAATCCATGCGGGACCTGCGAGCCGGCGCCCGCCCCGAGGGGGCGCCATCGTCCGAAACGCCTGCTGGCCCGGTTTCGTCCAGCACAGGCAAATCTTCGCGCGAAGCGCACAGGCTTTCAGAAGACGTTTCGGGGAGCATTCAGGCGATTCCCACGGCCGCGCGCAAAGGAACGGTCTGTTTGCTACAGGCGCGGCCGCAAGGCAAGCTTTCCCTCAGGCGCGCGCGCCGCGCAGGCCGGAGAGGTCCATGGCGTCGCGGGCGAGGTCGACCAGCGCCGGACCCTTTTCGCGGCTCTCCAGAACCTGCGCCTTCGACAATTCGTCATTGGCGAGATCGAGGGCCGCCCGCGCCTCTTCGAGCTGGTGCTTCAGCTCGTCGGCGGAATGGGCGAGATTGTCGCGCCTCGTGCGCGCCGCGCGCGCATAGGTCGAATAGGCGTAGTGGTTTTGGTCCTTGACCCCGGTGCGCTGCTCCTCGGCGGCGATTTCCCGGTCCAGGTCTCCCGCCATGCGGCCGAATTCCGCGATCATCATTTCGATCTGGGCGACGCGGCGGCGTTTTTCATCCACCTGGAATTTTTTCAAACGGACGAGCGTATCCCGCGACTTCATGCCAGAAACTCCAATACGCCAAGCTGCAAGGCCTGTTCCACAAACTTGATGGTTCCGCGAGACAGGGGAACATTGGCCCAGGGAGGTTGCCGTTTTATTACCCGCGCGACATTTTTTCGCCTGAATCCGAAAAATGCAGGGAAGGCCCAAAAATCGCGGCGCGGCGTTCAGGCTTCGTTAACCGCCATGTTTAACACTCGCTTCAGGCCCGCCGTAAAGCTCCGCTCAAGCGGAGCGCGATATGGGCGGAGGAAGCTGGGCGAGAGGGCGGAACCCTCGTTTTCGCACGGTTTCCGCAGGAAATTTTCTCCCGGCGGATACGCCGCGGCGACTCAACGAGGATAATGACCGAGACCGCTTGCCAGGGTGAATCAGGTTTTGTTAACCATTCGGCGTTAAGCTCGTTCGGTAATGATTCGCGTCGACGCTCGCGTTCAGTCGGGGGACAAGGCCGGCGGCCGGTCAGGCGCCGTATTCTTTGGGCGGGGTGAGGACTTCACATGCGCGTATTATTGATCGAAGACGACAGCGCCACCGCGCAAAGCATCGAATTGATGCTGAAGTCCGAGAATTTCAACGTCTACACCACCGACCTGGGGGAAGAGGGCATCGACCTCGGCAAGCTCTACGACTATGACATCATCCTGCTCGACCTGAACCTGCCCGACATGTCCGGGTATGAGGTGCTGCGCACCCTGCGCGTGGCCAAGGTCAAGACTCCCATTCTGATCCTCTCCGGCCTCGCCGGCATCGAGGACAAGGTGAAGGGCCTCGGCTTCGGCGCCGACGACTATCTGACCAAACCGTTCCACAAGGACGAACTGGTCGCCCGCATCCACGCCATCGTGCGCCGCTCCAAGGGCCATGCCCAGTCGGTGATCGCCACGGGCGACCTGATCGTCAACCTCGACCAGAAGACCGTCGAAGTGAACGGCGCCCGCGTGCATCTGACCGGCAAGGAATATCAGATGCTCGAGCTGCTTTCGCTGCGCAAGGGCACCACCCTCACCAAGGAAATGTTCCTCAACCACCTCTATGGCGGCATGGACGAGCCGGAGCTGAAGATCATCGACGTCTTCATCTGCAAGCTGCGCAAGAAACTGGCGAACGCTTCCGAGGGCCGCAATTATATCGAGACCGTCTGGGGCCGCGGCTATGTGCTGCGCGAACCCTCCGACGCCGACGAGCGCATCACCGCGTGAGGGGATGACCCCTTCCCGTTCCAAACCCCGCCCGACCGGCGGGGTTTTGTTTTTTGGGCCTGATGAGGGGAACCGCCGCCAAAAGCTTGCGGAAACCCGTAATGGATTGGGGCGCGGCGACCCGCTATGGTCGGGTCGTGGTTGGGTTTCCCAACCCGGCGCTCGCAGCCCAAAGCCCAAGGGCTCAACAGCGCAATGTCCGCCGGCAAAAATCTCCTGGGGAGGCGATTTTTTTGCCGGCGGATTTTTTTGGGCTGAGCAATACGAGGGATTGGCCCCTGGACGGGGCCGCCCCCAATTAGACGGCGGCGGCCGTTTCCGTCCCGCGCGCCCGGCGGGCGAACACTTTGTTCAAAGCCGAGACATAGGCGCGCGCCGAGGCGACCAGCGTGTCCGGGTCCGCGCCCTTGCCGGCGCAGACCAGATCGCCTTCGGACAGACGCACCGACACTTCCGCTTGCGCGTCCGTGCCTTCCGTCACCGCATGGACCTGGAACAGCTCCAGCTTGGCCTCGTGGGGGACCAGGGCGCGGATGGCGTTGAAAATGGCGTCCACCGGGCCGTTGCCGGTGGCCTGCCAGGTCTTCTGCTCGCCATCGACCTGCAAGGTCAGCGCCGCCGATTGCGGCGCCTTGGTCCCCGCCATCACCGACAAGGCGACGACCTGGATGCGCTCATGGGCGTTGGCGATCTCGTCGTCGACCAGCGCCGCAATATCCTCGTCATAGACGATCTTTTTGCGGTCGGCCAAATCCTTGAAGCGGGTGAAGGCGACCTCCAGGCCGTTGTCGCCCAGATCATAGCCCAATTCCTTCAGCTTCTCCTTGAACGCGTGGCGACCGGAGTGCTTGCCCATCACCAGCGAGGTTTTGGAGACGCCGACCGACTCCGGCGTCATGATCTCATAGGTATGGGCGTTCTTCAGCATGCCGTCCTGGTGGATGCCGCTCTCATGGGCGAACGCGTTCCGGCCGACGATCGACTTGTTGTACTGCACCGGGAACGAGGTCACCGCCGACACCAGTTTTGAGGCGCGGTTCAACAGAGTGGTGTCGATGCGGTTGGTGTAGTGCAGCACGTCGGCGCGGGTCTTCATCGCCATGACGATTTCTTCCAGCGCCGCATTTCCGGCGCGCTCGCCGATGCCGTTCACCGTGCATTCGATCTGCCGCGCGCCGCCCTGGACGCCGGCGATGGAATTGGCCACCGCCAGGCCCAAGTCATTGTGGCAATGGACGGAAAAAATCGCCTTGTCGGAGTTCGGCACGCGTTCGCGCACCATCTGGAACAAAGCGCGATATTCGTCCGGCGTGGTGTAGCCGACAGTGTCGGGAATGTTGATCGTGGTGGCGCCGGCATTGATCGCGGTCTCCACCGCGCGGCACAAAAAGTCGTGCTCGGTGCGGGTGCCGTCCTCGGCCGACCATTCCACCGAAGCGACATGGTTGCGGGCGCGGGAGACGGAGGACGCGATCAGTTCCAAAACCTTTTCCGGCTCCATCTGCAGCTTGTAGCGCATATGGACCGGCGAGGTGCTGATGAAGGTATGGATGCGCGGGATGCGCGCATGTTTCACCGCTTCGGCGCAGCGATCGATGTCCTTGGCCTGGGCGCGGCACAGACCGGCGACGGAGGCGTTTTTGACGCGGCGCGCGATTTCCGACACGGAGTCGAAGTCGCCCTGCGAGGCGATGGGAAAACCGGCCTCCATAATGTCGACGCCCAACACGTCCAGCAATTCGGCAACTTCCAGCTTTTCCTCGAACGTCATGGAGGCGCCGGGGCATTGCTCGCCGTCGCGCAAGGTGGTGTCGAAGATATAAACGCGGTCTTGATCGGTCATGATCGTCTCCAATTGGGACGCCCTTTGGCCTGCCTTAGATTTTTTGGGCATAACGCGCAAGCGTGCGAGGCCGAGAGCGAAAAACTCGGGTTGAAATAACGATCCCCTGAGCGCCCAGGCAAAGCCCGGCCGGCCCTCAGGGGTTGATAAGGAGAAGGAGGTTTCCGAGCTCAAACGCAGACGCCGTCAGCGCTTGGGGCGCGACGTTCAGCAAGGGCGTCTGGTTGGCGACAGAGGTCATGCGGCTCTCGGACAGGCAGGGCCTGGATAGATCTAGATAACCGATCTGGCGGCGCCAGAGCAAGCGAATTCCGGAACAAAGGCGTCGCGAAAAGGGTTGGCCCGGCTTCCGGTCAAAGGAGGTTTGGATGAAACGCGTTCTCCTGTCCGCCGTCTTTCTCGCGGCGGCGACCCCGGCCTTCGCCTTCGAGCGGGAAGTCAACAATGTCTGGTGGGCCGTGTTCGAACACTATAACGGCGGCGATCAGACCGCCTGCATCACCGAGAATTACAACAATTTTCCCGTGCAGGCCGTGTTCGAAATCTTTCCCGCCGCCGACCCCTATGGCGCGCCGGCGCCGACGCAAATGGTCATGACGCTCGCGCCGTTCCAAACCGTAAAAGTCTGGGGCTGGGCCGACGTCCCCGGCCCCGGCCCGCGCTGCGAATTGCGGGGCTCCGGGCCGATCCCCTAACCCGAGATCAGCCCGGACTCGCGCAAGAGTTTCCCGACCACCTTTTTGTCGGCCCATTTGACCAGCGCATCGCGGATTACTCCGGGAAAGACCGCATCGACCGTCTTGCCGTCGCGCAACGCAGCGGCCGCCGCCAGAAGCTTTCGGAGGTCATAGGTGGAATTGCACACCTCCGGTACGGCGCGCTCGACATTGAGCAGCGTGTAGACCGCCTCCATCGGCGTGCGCACCGAATATTCGGTGGTGAAAATGCAGTCCCTCTCCCGGGACTCGGCGAACTGGCCGATGAAGGCGAAGTTTTTCGACCCGTCGGGGACGACGTCGGGCCGATCCCCCTTCTGCCGCGGCATGAAGAAAGCGGTGACATAGGGCATCATCACCGGCACGGTCTTGGCTCCGGTCGCCGCCAGTTCGGGGATTTGCTCAAGCGGCGCGCCGAGATGATAGAGCCATTCCTGGGTGATTTCCTCGCCGGTGCAGGCCTGCATCGGCTTTTTCACGTAATCGCCGAGTCTGTCGACGAACAGCGCATAGACCCAGGACACGATCTGGTCCTTCGGCTGCGCCTTGAAATGCGGCTGGCGGTTGACCGTCCAGCTCATCAGCCAGCTCGAATCCTTCACCGTGACAATGCCGCCGGTGACCACCTTGCCGCTGAACGGGTCGCGCTTGGCGATGTTTTCGATCAAGGCGGGAATGCGCGCGTCCAGCGTGGTGACGGTCGCCGATTCCCACTTGGTCTCGGCAATATGCCCGCCAAACACATCGGGACGCCCGAACGCCGGGTCTTTTTCCGCAATGCGCCGCCACAGATCCCAGGCGGGCGCCGGGCCCTCGTTGAGTTTTGCGGGCGTAAAATGGTCGCCGCAGTCGGAATTTTCGGTGAGCGAGCCGATGGTGATGAAAAGCAGATCGTCCGGTCCGAGATCGACGCCCCCTGCCCCGCCCCGCTCGCGCCAATGGATCCGCGTCGCCTGCTTGCTGTCCGCCGTGAGAGCGAAATCGACGTCGGTGACTTGCACCCCGTAGCGGAATTTGACTCCGCGTTCGATCAGCCATTTGTGCAGCGGCAGCACCAGGGATTCATATTGGTTGTAGCGCGTGAATTTTAGCGTCGAAAAATCCGGCATGCCGCCGATGTGATGGATGAAACGGTGCAGGTAGAGCTTCATCTCCAGCGCCGAATGCCAGTCCTCGAAGGCGAACATGGTGCGCCAGTAGAGCCAGAAATTGCTGGCGAAGAATTCGGCGCCAAATACCTCGTTGATGCGCTTGTTCTCGACGCTCTCGCGGCTGGCGAGGAAGAGTTGGGCGATTTCGCGCTGGGCGCGGCGGCTGAGCGTGAACAGGCCGTCGGTCCGCGCGTCCTGCCCCCGGTTCGCCGTGGCGCGCTGCAGCGAAAAATTCGGATCGTCCCTGTTCAGCCAATAAAATTCGTCCAAAACGCTCGCGCCCTCGATCTCCAGCGAGGGGATCGAGCGGTAGAGGTCCCACAGGCACTCGAAACGGTCCTCCATTTCGCGGCCGCCGCGTATGACAAAGCCTTTTTCGGGGACATCGGCGCCGTCGAGCGCGCCGCCGGGCAGATCGAGTTCTTCGAGGATGGTGATTTTGTCGCCGGCCATCTGGGCGTCGCGGATGAGGAAGGCCGCGCCGGCCAAAGCCGCCAGCCCCGACCCGACAAACCAGGCCGTTTTGTTGTCTACGCCCTCGGGCTTGCGCGGTCGCGCGAAAGCCTCGTAATTGCCGCTGCCGTAACGCATTGCTTCCTCCGGATTCCCAGGGGGCCGCCAGAGGCGGCGCCCCTCATTTAGACCTTTAGCGCGCGCAAAATGACGCCAATGCGGCGCTCGGCATGGGCGAGGCCGTGCTGGGTTTCGACGATGAAATGAGCCTGGCGGCGCTTGTCGGCGTCCGGAATCTGCTTGGCCAGGATCGCCTCGACTTGGCCCTCATCCATGCCGCCACGGGCGAGAATGCGGGCCTTTTGCACCTCCGGGGGCGCGGTGACGACGATCACCGCATCGACGCGTTTTTGATCGCCGGTTTCAAACAGCAAGGGGATGTCGAGCACGCACAGCGAACGTCCGGCCTTGGCTTGCGCCGCCACAAACGCCCATTTGTTGCGCCGCACCGCCGGATGGACGATTTTTTCGAGCAGAGCAATTTGATCGGGCTTGCCGACGACCGCGTTACGCAACAGGGCCCGATCGACGCGGCCGTCCTTGACCACATCGGGAAAAGCTTCGGCCAACGCCGGGACGATCTCGCCCTCATAGAGCCTGTGCACGCAGGCGTCGGCGTCGAACACGGCGGCGCCCTGGTCCGCGAGCAGGCCGGCCGTGGTGGATTTGCCCATGCCGATGGAGCCGGTCAGGCCGAGTATGCGCATATCGCCTCCCCTCGCCCTTCCTAACCCGACCGGCGGCTCGGCAAAAGAGGCGCGCTGGAGAGCGCTCGGTGAACTCCCGTTCACCGAGCGCTCTCTAGTTCTTTGTTTTGACGCATATTCGCTGACGCGGCCCTCCGGGTCTTCACGCGAACCGGCATCCACTTCGCTCGAAAATGCTCTAGTCCTGTTCGACGGAGATGCGGGCGGTTTCGAGGAAAGACGCCGCGGCTTCGTTCTCATGGGTGTTGACGGCGCGGTGCTGACGAATCGAATCGGAAAAGATTTCGGCGATCTCGGCCTCGGAGAGCGCCCCGGATTTCTTGAGTTTCGTCAGAAGATTGAGCGTTAAAGTGCATGTCGCCAAAGCGGCTTCGTCAATATGCGTCATCTCTTGTGTCCTGTTCGCTTTCGCCAACGAAAACGCATGCTGGCTTTGACCTCGATCTGCCTTGGCTGTGCTCGAACCCGCCCAGAAAAACGCGCGGAAGAAACGCCAAGGCTCAAGGTTTGGACGGCAATTCTGTCATTTTGCGGGTTCGATTGCGGCAAAGTTTTTTTGGACCGCTCCCAGGTCAGTAATGGTTGCGGCCTTGCGCGATCTGCAGGGCGTTCTCGGTCACGCGATAGGCCAGACGATGCTCATGGGTGAGGCGGCGCAACCACCAGCCGGACAGCCGCCGCGTCCAATGGCAATCACTCGGCCTTCATCGCCTTTTCCACCGCCTGCTTAAAACCTTCCTCCTGCTTCAGCTCCTGCGCCTTGACCTGTTCAAAATGTTCGGCGAGCTCGTTTTCGCCCCGCGCCTTGGCTTCGGAGGCGAGGCGGTCGTAGAGCTTGACGTCGTCGTTGATTTCGTCGTTCACGGCCTCGCGCAGGTTTTCTGCATCGTTGCCCACGAGCCGGTACAATTCGGCCCAGCGCAGGAAATGGCCATATTCCATATTGGAGGCCACCTCCATGAGATGGGCCAGCTCGTTCTTGCCAGTCCTGCGCGCCTGTTCGGCGAACAGTTTGAATTTGGCCGCGGCGAAGGCTTCGTCGAGCATGGCCGTTTTGAGCGCCTCCCGCCCCTCGGGACTCCGGGGGGGCTGCGCCTGCGCGGCGCCAGCAAACAGACAGGACAAAGCCAAGATAAAGCTGAGAAAAGCCTTGCACATTTCTTTCACTCCCAAGAATTCGTAAAACGAATTTTTAGGGAGCGAAGTTCCGGCTATTCCACAGTGACGCTTTTCGCCAGATTTCTGGGCTGATCCACGTCCTTCCCCATAATGACCGCCGTGTGATAGGCGAGCATCTGGATCGGCGCGGCATAGACGATGGCGGAAAAATCCGGAGCCATGTCGGGCATGACGATCTCGCCCGCGAGCGACGTCGCCGCCTCCCCGATCGAATGGGCGTCGCCAAGCAAAATGATCTTCCCGCCCCTCGCCGAAACTTCTTGCAGATTCGAAACCGTCTTTTCCAGCACCGGATCGGTCGGGGCGATGACGATCACCGGCAATTGCTCGTCGATCAGCGCGATGGGGCCATGCTTCAACTCGCCCGCCGCATAGCCCTCGGCGTGGATGTAGGAAATTTCCTTGAGTTTGAGCGCGCCTTCCAGCGCCAGAGGATAGGACGGGCCGCGGCCGAGATAGAGGACATCCCTGGCCTTGCCGAGCTGGTGCGAAAGCTGCTCGATGCTCGGCTCCAGCTTCATCGCCTCGGCGAGCAGGCCAGGCACGACCATCAGCTCGTTGACCAGGCGTTTTTCCTCATCGGCGCCGAGCACGCCGCGCGCGCGTCCCAAGGCGATGGCCAGCGACGCCAGCACGGTCAGCTGGCAGGTGAACGCCTTGGTCGAGGCGACGCCGATTTCCGGCCCCGCCAGGGTCGGGGCGGCCACGTCGCTCTCGCGGGCGATGGTGGAGGTCGGCACATTGACCACGCCGATGATCTTCTGGCCGTGGGCCTTGGCGTAGCGCAGGCTGGCGAGCGTGTCCGCGGTCTCTCCGGATTGCGACACCACCAGCATCAGGCCGTTGTCGGGCATGGGGGCTTCGCGGTAGCGGAATTCCGAGGCGACGTCGATCTCCACCCGCAGCCGGGCAAACCGCTCGAACCAATATTTGCCCACCAGCCCGGCGTAATAGGCGGTTCCACAGGCGGTCAGCGTGATGCCGGTCAAGTCCTTGGGGTCGAACGGCAGGTCGAACGGCAGGCGCACGCAATTGTTGGCGAAATCGATGTAATGGGCGAGCGTGCGCGCCACCACTTCCGGCTGCTCGTGAATCTCCTTCGCCATAAAATGCTTGTAATTGCCCTTGTCCACCAGGAAGGCGCTCGCCTGCGTCTTCAGTTTTGCACGCTGCACCACGCGGTTGGATTCGTCGCGGAACTCGGCAAAGCCGCGGCGCAGAATCACCCAGTCGCCGTCTTCGAGATAGGTGATGGTGTCGGTGAAGGCGGCGAGCGCCAGGGCGTCCGAGCCGAGGTACATTTCCCCGCCCTCGCCATAGCCAACCGCCAGCGGCGCGCCGCGCCGGGCGCCTATCAAGAGGTCCTCGAAACCGTCGAACAGCATCCCCAGCGCGAACGCGCCTTTGAGACGCGGCAGTGAGGCGGCGACGGCGTCCACGGGGGAAAGCCCACGATTGATCTGCTCGGTCACCAGATGCGCCACCGCTTCCGTGTCGGTCTGGGTGACGAATTCGTGGCCCTGCGCCATCAGTTCGGCGCGCAATTCGCGAAAATTCTCGATGATGCCGTTGTGCACCACCGCCAGTTTCGACGTGGCGTGCGGATGAGCATTGTTCTCGGTGGGGCGGCCATGGGTGGCCCAGCGGGTGTGGCCGATGCCGATCCAGCCCTTCAGCGGCTTGTCCTGGAGCAGCGCGTCGAGATTGCGCAGCTTGCCCTCCGCGCGGCGGCGCTCGAGATGGCCGTTCTCCAGCGTGGCGACCCCGGCGGAATCATAGCCGCGATATTCCAGCCGCTTCAGCGCGTCGACCAGCGACGTCGCGACCGGACCCTGACTGATGATGCCAACAATTCCGCACATGAATCGATTCCTTTCGCCGCAGAGATGGCGCGAAGCGATAACTCAAGGCAAGTCACGAATGTTTTCAATTCGTAGACTTACTAGTCGGAGGCCTTGGACGACTTGAGCGCCCGCATTTTTGCGCGGAAAGCGGCGGCCCAGCCGGGCTTTTCCACTTGCTGTCCGCGCGCGACCGCAAGCGCGTCGCCAGCAACATCCCGGGTGACCACCGAGCCCGAGCCGACCAGCGCGCCGTCGCCGATCCGGACGGGGGCCACCAGCGAGCAATTGGAGCCGACAAAGGCGTCGGCGCCGATCTCCGTGCGATACTTTAAGAATCCGTCGTAATTGCAGGTGATCACCCCCGCGCCGATATTGGCGCGCGGGCCGATGGTCGCGTCGCCGATATAAGTGAGGTGGTTGACCTTCGCGCCCTCGCCAATCTCCGCCTTCTTGATCTCGACGAAATTGCCGACCTTGGCCTCCCTGGCGAGATTGGCGCCGGGACGCAGCCGCGCATAGGGGCCGATCGTCGCCTGTTCCGCGAGCGTCGCGCCCTCCAGATGGGAGAAGGCATGGATCACCACATGGTCGGCGACGGTGACGCCGGGGCCGAACACGACATGGGGCTCGACCAGCACATCGGCGCCCAATTTGGTGTCGTAGCTGAAAAACACGGTTTCGGGGGCGACCAGCGTCGCCCCGTTCTCCATGGCGGCGCGGCGCAGG
The DNA here is from genome assembly GCF_025961575.1 of Rhodoblastus acidophilus. Taxonomy (GTDB): domain Bacteria; phylum Pseudomonadota; class Alphaproteobacteria; order Rhizobiales; family Beijerinckiaceae; genus Rhodoblastus; species Rhodoblastus acidophilus_C. The sequence goes on from NZ_JAOQNX010000018.1 coordinate 29,942, forward strand.
CGGTTCTGCAGCTCGGCCTCGGCCTGGGCGAGCTGGACGCGGTCGTTGACCCCCAACACTTCGCCCGCCGGCGCGATCACCAGCGCGCAGGAGGCGCCGTCGGCCCGGGCGATCTCCACCACATCAGGCAGATAAAATTCTTTCTGGGCGTTGTCATTGCCGACGCGGGACAGCCAATCCAGGGTTTTGCCGCCGTCGAGCGCCATCAGCCCCGCATTGCAGCTCCGCACCTTCAATTCTTCCGCGCTCGCGTCCTTGTGCTCGCGGATGGCGGTGAGCGCGCCCGTCGCGTCGGTCAGAAGCCGCCCATAGCCGAACGGATTTTCCGGCTCGAACCCCAGGACGGCGACGCCGGCGCCCTCCGCCAATTTCGCGCGCAAATCTCGAAACGTTTCCGGACGCACCAGCGGCGTGTCGGCGAACAGCACCAGGACGTCGTCAAAGCCCTTCGCAAAAGCCTCGCGCGCCGCGAGCACGGCATGGGCGGTGCCGAGTCGCTCGGCCTGGACAAAAACCTTGGCGTGGGCGGAGGCTTTGAGCGCCTCGGCGGCCACATCCTCGCGGCCCGGGCCGACCACGACGGCCAGTTCGTCGGCGCCGGCCTGCGCCACGGCGTCGAGCACATGGGCGAGCATGGAGCGCCCGGCGACCTGATGCAGCACCTTGGGACGGCTGGAGCGCATCCGCTTGCCTTCACCGGCGGCGAGCACGATGGCGAGGCATTTGCGCATTCTGGTTCCTCCGTCTGGTTTTCCGGCTCTATAGGCGACAGCCTAAATGTGACAAAGCAAAAAATCGCCCTCGCGCCCGCCACAATTTCGGTTATATGTCGCAACGTACCTTCGAACTTTCAGGGAATGGAACCCCTACGCCATGCTGAAGCGCCGGGATGTTTTGCAATGGGCGGGCGGCGCGGCCGTTTCGCTGCTCGGCGCGGGTTCCGCCCTGGCTGAAGGGTCGCCCCCGGACGCGAAAACCGCAATCCAGCCCTTCTCCAGCACGCTGGTCCTCGACACCGCCCGGGGGCTTGCGGCCAAACCCTTCTCGGCGCCGGACGCCGACCTGCCGGGACCGTTGAGCGGGCTCAGCTATGAAGCCTATGTCGCCATCCACGCCAAGCCGGAAGGGATGATCTGGGCCAATGATCCCGGCGGCTTCGTGCTGGAGCCGCTGCATCGCGGCTTCGTCTTCACCACGCCGATGCAGATCAATCTGGTCGAGGATGGGCTGTCGCGGCGGCTGAGCTATGACGCCGGCCAATTCGTCTTCGGCGGCGTCAACATGAGCGCGCCGCCAACCAATCTCGATTTCTCCGGCTTTCGCGCCTTCCACCGCGGCGACGACGGCGCGCTCTCCGAAATCGCCATTTTCCAGGGCGCGAGCTTTTTCCGCTCTTTGGCGCCCGGCCAGAATTTCGGCGTTACCGCACGCGGGCTGTCGCTGCGCGCCGGCGATCCGCGCGGCGAGGAATTCCCGTTCTTCCGCGCCATCTGGATCGAAAAGCCGACGCGGGCCGGCAATGTGCTGGTCGTCCACGCCCTGCTCGATTCGGAAAGCGTCACCGGCGCCTATCGCTTCACCCTGCATCCCGGCGACGCCACCATCATCGACACGGAATGCACCCTGTTCCCGCGCGTCGACATCGACAATGTCGGGCTCGCGACCATGAGCGCCACGAGCCTGTTCACGCCGCTGGAGCGGCGCGGCGCCGATGACGTGCGCGGCGCGGCCGCCGAAGTGACGGGCCTGCAAATGGCCACCGGCGCCGGCGAATGGGTGTTCCGCCCGGTTTCGAACCGCTCAAAACTGCAAATCTCCGAATTCGTCGACCAGAACCCCAAGGGGTTCGGCTTCCTGCAGCGCATGCGCAGCTTCAACGCCTTCAACGACGACGTGCAGCATTGGGAGCGCCGCCCGAGCCTGTGGATCGAGCCGATCGGCGACTGGGGGCCGGGCTCGGTGGAGCTGCTGGAAATCCCTTCCGACGCCGAGCCGGCGCAGAACATCATCGCCTTCTGGCGCGTTAAGAAGGGTCTCGCCAAGGGACAGAGCGCCGAATTCGCCTATCGCCAGTTCTGGTGCTGGAGCCCGCCGATCTCGCCGCCCAACGCCACCGTCATCGGCTCGCGCGGCGGACGCGGCGGCGCGCCAAAACAGCGCCGCTTTCAGGTCGATTTCGAGGCCGATTTCCTCGGCGATCCCGCCAAGGCCGCGGAGATCAAGGCCAATCTCACCGCCAATCCCGGAAAAATCTCCTGGGTGCGGCTGTTCCCCGCCCCCGAGCAGAAGCGCCTGCGCGTTCTGTTCGATCTCGATCCCAATGGCGAAACCGCCTGCGAATTGCGCCTGACGCTCGAAGCCCAGGGCGCGCCCGTTTCCGAAACCTGGCTTTATCGATGGACGTCCTGACCGCCGCCGCTCCCGCTCCCACCCACGCGCTGCCCCCGGCCATGCCGGAGGAATCGCATCTGGACATGCCGGAACAGAACCTGTTCCGCTTCGACCCTGCCAAGGAGCGGCGCCCGCGGACCATCAAGCGCGCGCAACCCTGGATTTCGCGCACGCTGACCTTCGGCGGCGGCCTCGCCCTGACCGTCTGGGGCGGCTGGCAGATGTACCGCGTCATCGACGTGGGCGGCATCTCCTTCCTCAAATGGATGCTGCTGGTCCTGTTCCTCGCGAATTTTTCCTGGATCGCTCTGTCCTTCGCCGCGGGCGTGGTGGGTTTCCTGCATCTTCTGTTCGCGCGGCCGAAGCAGCCCGAAATCCCCAAGGAGCTGAAGACCCGCACCGCCGTGGTCATGCCCATCTACAACGAGGCGCCCTCGCGCGTGTTCGGCGCCTTGCAGGCGATCTACGAGGATGTGCAGGCCACGGGCCTCGGCGCGCATTTCGACTGGTTCTTCCTCTCCGACACCACCGACCCCGACATCTGGATCGCCGAGGAGCGGGCGCTCCTGGCGCTGCGCCGCAATCTCGGCCCGGAGGCGCGGATCTACTACCGCCATCGCCAGAAGAACACGGCGCGCAAGGCCGGCAATATCGGCGATTTCGTCAGCCGCTGGGGCGGCGCCTATGACCATATGGTGGTGCTCGACGCCGACAGCCTGATGACCGGACACGCCATCGCGGTGCTCGCCGGCGCCATGGAGAATGATCCGGATTCCGGCATCATCCAAACCCTGCCGCTGATCATCAACCGCAACACGCTGTTCGCCCGCGTGCAGCAATTTGCGGCGCGGATCTACGGCCCGGTGATCGCCGATGGCCTGTCCTGCTGGATGGGACGCGACGGCAATTATTGGGGCCATAACGCGATCATCCGCACCGCCGCCTTCGCCGCCCATTGCGGCCTGCCGCATCTCACGGGCAAACCGCCGTTCGGCGGCCATATTCTCAGCCACGATTTCGTCGAGGCCGCGCTGATCCGCCGCGCCGGCTACACCGTCTACATGCTGCCGTCGCTGGCCGGCTCCTATGAGGAAAGCCCGCCCTCGCTGATCGACGTCGCCGCGCGCGACCGCCGCTGGTGCCAGGGCAATCTCCAGCACAGCCGCGTCCTGTTCGCCAAGGGCCTACATCCCGCCACCCGCCAGCATTTCACCACCGGCATCATGGCCTATGTGTCCTCGCCTCTTTGGCTGGCGCAGATCGCCGTCGGTATTCTGTTGGTCTTGCAGGCGAGCTACATCCGCCCCGAATATTTCTCCCAGGAATTCACGCTGTTCCCGACCTGGCCGGTGTTCGACGCGGAACGGTCGCTGATGCTGTTCGAAGTCACCATGGCGGTGCTGCTCGCGCCCAAACTGTTCGGCCTGATCCTGGCCTTGTTCGACGGCCCGGTGCGCCGCGGCGGCGGCGGCGCCATCCGCCTCACCTTTTCGGCCCTGTTCGAGACGCTGATGTCGGCGCTGCTGGCGCCGATCATGATGCTGGTTCACGCCGGCCATGTGCTGCACATCCTGTTCGGCTTCGACACCGGCTGGGAGCCGCAGCGCCGCGACGACGGCTCCGTCGCCTTCAACCAGATCATGCGCCGCCACCGCGACCATGTGATCCTCGGCGTCATGATGCTGATCGCCGGCATGCTGATCTCGCCCTCGCTGGTGGCCTGGATGTCGCCCACCATCGCCGGCCTGATCCTGGCGATCGTCCTGTCCTGGGCCAGCGGCCAGAAGAGCATCGGCGTCGCTTTGAAGAAAATCGGCCTGCTGGTGACGCCGGAGGAGCGCAACCCGCCGCCGATCGCCACCCGCGCCAATGAATTGTCGAAGGCCTATGCGGCGGAAGGGTTCGACAATGCCGACGGATTGCGCGCGGTCTACGAGGACCCGCAGTTCCGCGAGGCCCATGAAACCTTCCTGCCGCCAGCCCCGCCGCGCGTGCGCGGCGACATCCATCCCGACCGCGCCATGGCGGAAGCCAAGCTCAACGACGCCCAGACCATCGACGACGCGGTCAACTGGATGCAGCGCAAGGAGCGGATGGTGCTGTTGCACGACCGCGCGCTGATCGGCCTGCTGTCCCGGCTGCCGTCGAGCGCCTGACTCTCGTCATGATGAGGCGCCGGCGCCACAGCGGCGGGCAAATCGCGCCGCTGGCCCGGCTTTGGCGCCTCGCGCGCACAAAAACAATGGTAGGTTAATCCGACCGGCGCATTCTGCCCAGGTTTTCCCCTCCCCGACCCTGCGCAAGGCGATGATGACCTTAAAATTGCGTTTGCTTGTCCTCCTCAGCGCGCCCGTGCTCGCGGCGGCGACGCCGGCGCAGGCCGGCTTCTTTGAGGATTTGTTCGGCATTCAGGAGAAGCCGGCGGCGGCGCCGCAGCCGGCGCGGCCCGATCCGGCGCTGGCGGCCAAAAGGGCGCAACAGGCCCACGCCGCGCACGAGAAGAGCATCGCCAACCAGATCGCGGCCAACAAGGCGCTGAAGGCGGCTCAGGCGGGCAAGGACCCGGCCATGCTCGCCTTGCAGGACAATACGCTGCGGCGCGGCGACATTGTTTCGGGGCCGAACGGCCTGATGGTCTATATGGGCGGCGATCCGGAAAATCCCGGCGAGGCCCGCTTTGTCCCCGCCAATGATCCGCGGCTGGAGAAAGGCCTGCGCGAAAACCTCAAGGGCCTGAAGCGGCCCACCGCCGCGGTGACGCCGGAGCCCAGACCGCCGGAGCCCCAGCCCCAGCCGCAAGCCACCGAGGTTGCGCAGCAGGTCTCGGTCGAACGCGACGGCAAGGTGATCCGCGTCATCGGCGCCTATCAGGGCGGCGCGGACTGAACGAAATCCGCGGCGGCCCAGCTTTCGCCAAGGTTCGTTCAGTTTGGATTAAGCCTAATTGACGACAATATGCCGTGTGAAAGGGGACGCTTCCCTTTCGGAGACGGTCCTATGAACGATCTTGTCCGCCTCGACCATGTTTTCGAGGAAAAGAAATTCACCGCGAAATCCGCCGCCGCTTCGGTCGGCGCGGCCTTGCTGCTCGTCGGTCTCGGCTGGGGCGCCGGGGCGAAGATCGACGCGATGCGCGGCCCCACGCCCGAGCAAATCGCCGCGGAGGCCGCCGCGAAGAGCGCGGAAAAGGTCGCGCAGGCCGAAAAGACCCACCAGCGCGCGATCTCGGAGCTGCGCGCCAATGTCGACGGCTTGAAGACCAAGCTGGACGCCGAGGCCGAAAAGGCGCGCGGCTCCGAAGCCGCCGTCGCCGCCCTGCAGAAAAGCCTCGCCGAGGAAAAGGCCCAGTCGCAGGCGCTGCACGCCCGTCTGGAAAAACTCCAGGCCGCGGCCCAGCCCGCCAAGCCGGCGGAGCCGCCGACCCCGCCCGTCCGCCCCGCCGTCGACCGCACGCCCACCGCGACCATCGCGCCCCACGCCAAAGTGGCCGCCGTGAAGCCCGCCGCCGCCCCCACGCCGAAGCGCTATGGCGCCTATATTCTGCGGGAGGTCAATGACGGGCTGGCGATCATCGAGGGCGCCTATGGCGAGCAGGAGGTCGGCCCCGGCGACGTGCTGCGCGGCGGCGTGCGCGTGCAGAGCGTCGAGAAGCGCGGCGGCAACTGGGTGGTCATGACCGACCGCGGCTATATCGCCCCGGAAGGTTTTTGGGACTGAGACTCAGTCCTTGCCGCATTCGCGGGTTTGGCGGGAATCGATATCGCCGTTGGGACGATGGTAGCTGACGACGCTGAGCCGGCAGCCGCTTTCGTCCCGCCAGATCCGCACGATCTCATGGCGGCGCCAGTCGCCCTTGCTGTCGACGCGGGCGCCGGGCGCCGCGGCGATATTGCCCGCCAGGGCCGAGGGGAAGGCCTGCGACCAGACGGCGGACGGCGCGCCCGCCGCCACAGCCGCGAGGCCGAAGACCAGCATATAGACCTTTCTCATTATCCCGCTCCATCGCGGCGCCTGCGCCGCGTCGCCAGCTCTTTCGCGCGCTATTTCTGCGGCTGGCCGTTCTTGTTCATGCCATCTTTGCTCTGGCTCTGCGTGGTCCCGTTCTTCTGCGGGTCCGTCTCGTTCTGGATCTTGCCTGGCTTCTGCATGGTGGGACTGTCGCGGTCGGCGGCGGTCGCGCCGCCCTGTCCGGTTGAGCCGGATTGCGCCCAGGCCGCGACCGGCGAAAGCGCCAGAGCAGCGGTCAGGGCGAGGGTCAAATTGAACTTCATGAGGCGCCTCCTTGCGGCGTGCTAAAGGCCGCGCGCCTGCGCGGCATCGCATCCGGAGAAGACGCCAAACTCGTGATTTGGTTGCAGAAAATGACGAGAAATCGCCGGGCCAGAGCGTAGGGATTACGCCCCGATCTTGGCTTTACTGTGGTCGTCGCGCCAGCATTGTTTTTCGTTCAGGCGCGTCCTACGGCGAATACTGACGAAAACGCCTAAAATTGTTGCGGAAGGTTGCGCCGGGGATGGACCTGCGCGGCATAGGCGGCGTGCAAGGCCGGCAGGATGTCCTCGACCTCCTCGCAGACGAGATAGCGGGCCTCATAGGGCGCGCGAATGAAGCCGGTGTCGCGCATATGGTCGAGCAGCGCCAGAAGCGGCGCCCAAAACCCCTGGAGATCGGCGATCAGCACCGGCTTGTCGTGCCGCCCGAGCTGCACCCAGGTCAATTGCTCCACCAATTCCTCCAGCGTGCCGACGCCGCCGGGAAAAGCGACGAAAGCGTCGGCCTTTTCGAACATCAGCCGTTTGCGCGAATGCATGTCATCGACGACCAGCAGCTCCTGCACGTCTTCCAGCATGTGCTCGCGCCGCGCCAAAAACCCCGGAATGATGCCGGTGACGCGGCCGCCCGCACCAAGCGTGGCGCGCGCGATCGCGCCCATCAAGCCGAGATTTCCGCCGCCATAGACCAGACCGACGCCGTTTTCGGCGAGAAGGACGCCAAAGCGCTCGGCCGCGCGCAGAAAGGCGGGATCGTGGCCCGGGGAGGAGCCGCAGTAAACACAGATGTTTGCAATCGCAGCCACGCCGGTCCCCCTTGCCTCGTCCGAATCCTTCTTGCCGTTTTGGCGGGCGCCGCGTCAAGAATGCCTAAAATTTCCCATATCGACATCGCAAATCTTTTGGAGAATGGCCATTTTCGCTCGGCGACGCTAAGAAGCACCCTTGTCGTCCGCAGCAAGAGCCTTGCATGTCCGCGCACTCCGATTCCGCCGCCCCCTCCCCGGTTCGCCTCGCCGATTACCGCCCCACCGATTATCTCATCGACACGGTCGATCTCGACTTCCGGCTGGACGCCACGGCGACGCGGGTGGTGTCGCGCCTGCGCCTGCGCCCCAATCCGGCGGGCCGCGCGGGCGCGCCGCTGGTCCTCGACGGCGGCGATCTCAAACCCTTGCGCGCGAGCCTGGACAATCTGCCGCTCGACCTCGCCGCCGTGGCGACGCCGCATCGCCTGACCATCGCCAATCCGCCGCAGCGCCCGTTCACGCTTGAGGTGGAGACCGAGCTCGACCCCTCCTCCAACACCCAGCTCGAGGGCCTCTACCGCTCCAACGGAACCTTTTGCACGCAATGCGAGGCCGAGGGGTTCCGCCGCATTACCTATTATCTCGACCGCCCCGACGTGATGGCGGTGTTCACCACGCGCGTCGAAGCGGCGAAGGACGAAGCGCCCATCCTGCTGTCGAACGGCAATCCGGTGGAGACGGGCTCCTCCGGCCCCGGCCGCCATTACGCCATCTGGCATGATCCCCATCCCAAGCCCTGCTACCTCTTCGCTTTGGTCGGCGGCGATCTCGGCTGGATCGAGGAGGAGTTCACCACCGGCTCGGGCCGCAAGGTCAAGCTCGCCATCTATGTCGAAAAGGGCAAGGAACATCGCGCCCATTACGCGATGGAAAGCCTGATCCATGCGATGCGCTGGGACGAATTCGTCTATGGCCGCGAATATGACCTGGATGTGTTCAACATCGTCGCCGTCTCCGACTTCACCATGGGCGCGATGGAGAACAAGGGTCTCAATATCTTCAACGACAAATACATCCTCGCCATTGCCGAGACGGCGACGGATGCGGATTACGCCCATATCGAAAGCGTGGTCGCCCACGAATATTTCCACAACTGGACCGGCAACCGCATCACCTGCCGCGACTGGTTCCAGCTCTGCCTGAAGGAAGGCCTGACCGTCTATCGCGACCAGGAATTTTCCGGCGACCAGCGCTCGCGCGCCGTGCAGCGCATCACCGATGTCCGCGCCCTGCGCGCGGCGCAGTTCCCCGAGGACGCCGGCCCGCTCGCCCACAATGTCCGCCCGGACACCTATCGCGAGATCAACAACTTTTATACCGCGACGGTCTACGAAAAAGGCGCCGAAATCATCCGCATGCTGCGCGCGCTGATCGGCCATGACGCCTATCACGCCGGCATGGCGCTCTATTTCGAGCGGTTCGACGGCAAGGCCGCGACCATCGAGGATTTCCTCTCCTGCTTCGCCGAATCCTCCGGGCGCGACCTCGGCGATTTCGCCCAATGGTACGCGCAGGCCGGCACGCCGCGGGTAAAAGTGAGCGGCGCCTACGATTCTGAAGCCAAGACCTATCAGCTGAGCTTGAGCCAGCACATCCCGCCAACGCCCGGCCAAGCGGAGAAAAAGCCGCTGCCCATGCCGATCCGCATCGGCCTGATCGGCCGCGACGGCGGCGAAATCCCGCTGGTCCAGGACCATGCGCAGAACTGGCGCGAGGAAAAATTCGGCGTGTTCGAGCTTGCCGGGCCCGAGCGGACCATCGTGTTCAAGAACGTGCCGACCCCGCCGGTCGCCTCGGTCAACCGCCGCTTTTCCGCCGCCGTCATCCTGGAACAGCAGCTGTCCGAGGACGACCTGCTGCTGCTGATGGCGCATGACAGCGACCCCTTCAACAAATGGCAGGCGGCGCAGAGTTTTGCGACGCGGCTGATGATCCGCTCCACCGCCGCCATCCGCGCCGGGGAAATGCCGGCGTTTTCAGAAAAATTCGCGCTGGCTTTGGCCGATGCGCTTGAGCATTACGAGACCGACCCCGCTTTCGCCGCACAAATGGCGGCGCTGCCGACCGAAAACGACCTCGCCCGCGACATCGGGACCGATGTCGATCCCGAAGCCATTTTCCTGGCGCGCAAAGCCCTTCGCGACGGCGTGGGCCAGTTGCTGTCGCACCGCCTGCTCGCCCTTTACGACAAGCTGCAATCCGACGCCCCCTATTCGCCGGACGCGGCAAGCGCCGGACGCCGCGCCTTGCGCAACGCCTGCCTCGATCTCTACGCCGCCGGCAACCATGCCGACGGCTCCGAAATCGCCCTGGCGCAGTTCCAGCACGCCACCAACATGACGGACAAGATGGGCGCGCTCTCGGTGCTGAGCCGGCTGCCGACCCCGACGCGCGAAAAGGCGCTGGAATTCTTCTACCGCGCCCATTGCGACGAACCGCTGATCATCGACAAATGGTTCTCGCTGCAGGCGACCATTCCCGAGCCGGACACGCTGGCGCGGGTCAAACGGCTAACCAAGGTCCACGCCTTCAACATCGCCACCCCGAACCGGGTCTATGCTTTGATCGGCGCCTTCGCCAACGCCAATCCGCTGTGCTTCAACGACCTCAGCGGCGACGGCTACCAATTCGTCGCCGATCTGGCGCTGCAGGCCGACGGCGTCAACCCGCAGGTTGCAGCGCGGCTACTGTCGGCGTTCCGCTCCTGGCGCAATCTGGAGGCTCGGCGCGGCGAATTGGCCGAACAGGCCCTGCGGAAGGTGCTCGACGCCTCGAAGCTTTCGCCAGACTTGCGTGACATCGCGCAACGTGCGCTCGGCTGACCACGCATCAATACGGAGAAGCGGACGGGCAATTACACGTAGCGTTAGCCTCCGCTTCTTCTGTTACATGCGTTTCTTTTCGCGAAGAGCTCAATGTTACCCTAGGTTATCTTGGTTTCGGCGGGGCCTGCGGCGGACCCGTTGCCGACCCGTTTTGACAGGTTTACTAAAAATTTACTCTGGACAAATAGCCGCCGCGGGATTCAGATAAGAGTGATTCGAGAGCAGTGTTCGTCGCTTCGATTCACCCCGAAAATTCAACCTTCGAGTTTCCCCCACGGGAGTCCTTCATGGCGCGTGCAAACGCGGCAGCCTCGTCCTTTTGCCTGGACACACCGACATCAGGAATGTTCGCCGCCTCGCGCAACGCCGAAGGCCAGAAATCCTCTACATCTCCGCAAGTGATCGACGCGCCCCAGCCCCGCCCGCGACCCGTCCGCACCCCCTCGCCCAAACCCTCCCGCGTCGGGCCGGCGCTGTGCCGCCTGGTCCCCTTCGCCGCCGTCCTGTTCCTGCTGCTGCTGCTCGGCCTCGCCATCGACGCGACGCTGGGGACCTACTACCAGGTTGAGCCGGAGGCGCTCGCGGAACTCGAAACCATCGGCCAGCTCGCCGCCGACGACATCCATGCCGCGTTGCGCCGCGGCGAGCCCGGCGCGCCCGCCTCCGCCGTGCTCGGCGCCGCCCGCCGCCACATTTTTGCGCGCGGGCGTTCCGTCATGCTGACGGACCGCGAGGGGCAGATCGTCGCCGCCGCTCCGGAAAGCGCGGCGCATGGCTCGCTCGCGGCCCGGCTGGGCGGCGCGCCGCTCGCGGTGCTCGGCGAAAAAGCCGGCGCCATGCATGTTTCCGGACCGAATGGCGACGTCCTCGCCTCCGTGCGCAATCTCGAGGGACCATTCGGCCAGATCGCCATCGTGCAGCCGGTCGAACAAGCTTTCGCCGAATGGCGCGCCAGCGCCTGCCGCACCGTGCTGCTGCTGCTCGCCACCTCCGCCATGCTGGGCCTGCTCGGCTTCGCCTTCTACACCCAGGCCCGGCGCGCGGCGCAGGCGGAGAGCGAGCGCGCCCGCATCCGCGCCCGCATGGACGCCGCGCTGGACCGCGGCCGCTGCGGCCTGTGGGACTGGAATCTGGCGACCGGCCGCATCCACTGGTCCGAATCCATGTATGAGCTGCTGGGCATGCCATCGCGCGCGGAATTCCTGTCCTTTGGCGAAATTCGCGCCCTGCTCCATCCCGACGACGGCGATCTCGTCGGCATTGCCGAGGATCTGACCGCCGGCCGGCTCGAAACCGTCGATCACGCTTTTCGCATGCGCAACGCCAATGGCGCCTTCGTCTGGCTGCGCGCCCGCGCCCAGGTGATCCGCGACGCCGGCGACGGCCAGCCGCATCTGGTCGGCATCGCCATCGACATTTCCGAGGAAAAGCGCCTGGCCGAGCGCAGCGCCGCCTCCGACCGCAGGTTGCGCGACGCGGTCGAAACCATTTCCGCCGCCTTCGTATTGTGGGACGAGCACAATCGGCTGGTGCTGTGCAATTCCAAGTTCCAGCGCCTGCACGGGCTCAGCGACGCCTGCGTCGCCGCCGGCGCCACTTACGCGCAGGTCATGGCGCATTCGCAACCCGTCGTTCAGGAAAGCGAAACGGTGCACGACGCCGACGGCGGCGGGCGCGTCTACGAGGCCCGGCTCGCCGACGGGCGCTGGCTGCAAATCAACGAGCGCCGCACCAAGGACGGCGGCTATGTCTCGGTCGGCGCGGACATTTCCGACCTGAAACGGCACGAACAGAGCCTACTCGAAGGCGAGCGCAAGCTGATGGCGACCATCGCCGACCTGCGCAAATCCCGGCAGACCCTGGAATTGCAGGCCCAGCAGCTCGCCGAACTCGCCGAGCGCTATTTGGAGCAAAAGGCGGCGGCCGAAACCGCCAATCGCGCCAAAAGCCATTTCCTGGCCAATATGAGCCATGAGCTGCGCACGCCGCTGACCCATATCATCGGTTTCGCCGAAATGATGGAAAACCAGATTTTTGGCGAGATCGGCCACGCCCGCTATCTCGGCTATGCCGGCGATATCAGGAAATCCGGAGAATATTTGCGCGCCGTGATCGGCGACGTGCTGGAAATGTCGCGGCTGGAGGCGGGCGTGGTCGACCTGTCGGCGCGCGAATTCGATTTCGCGCCGGCGCTCGACCGGGCCATCTCAGCCTTCACCGCCTCCGCCGAGGCCAAGCAGGTCACGCTGGCGCTGGACTCCTCGGGAAGCGAAAAGGCCTATGCCGACCCCGAGGCGTTCGACAAGATTCTCGACACGCTGCTCAAGAATGCGCTGAAGTTCACGCCGCATGGCGGGCGCGTGACCCTGCGCGGGCGCTGCGAGGCCGCGGGCTGCGAGATCGTGGTGGAAGACAGCGGCTGCGGCATGAGCGCCCAGGAGATCGAACAGGCCTGCCACCCCTTCGAACAGACCTCGCCGCTGATGGAAGACGGCATGAAGGGGCCGGGCCTGGGCCTGTCGATCGCGCGTTCGCTGGTCGAGCTGCATGGCGGCCGTCTGCAGATCGAATCGGCCCCGGGCCTGGGCGCCCGGGTGCGCTTCACCCTGCCCGGCCCCCGCCACGCCAGCGCCAAGAAAATCGCGCTCACCACCGCAGCCTGAACCCCAGGGGACTGGATCGCATTGCGCGCTCCCGTCCTGTCGACTGGGGCACTCCCCTCCCGTCACTCCCGCGCGGCTCTCGCGTAAACCGTCTCCATGCGCGCCGCGAGCGCCAGGTCCTTTTCGGTCACCCCGCCCGCGTCATGCGTGGTCAGCTCCACCCAGACCTTGTCGTAAACATTCTTCCATTCGGGATGATGGTCGACGCGCTCGCAGTAAAAGCCAACCTCGACCATGAAGGCCAGAGCTTCGGAAAAACCTGAAAAGCGGAAGCATTTCGACATGCGCTTGTCATCGCCGCTCCACCCCTCCGGAAATCGCATGGTTCCCTCCCCTTTGCGCCCGCCCCGTCAGAGGCTAAAACGCGCCATCTTAATCCATGGATCGCCGCCGCCCACATGCGCCAAATACTCGCCCTCGCCTTCATGCTGCTCGCCGCTCCCGCCTTCGCCCAGGGCGCGCAGGGGCTCGTCAACGAAACCGCCGTCACCGTGAACAACCGCTCCACGCCGGAACTCTGCGCCGAGCGCGACAATGTCGCGCTGGAGTTCGTCTCGCCCGAGGTGCGACACATGGAGGTGCAGGCGACCCACCCCTCCTATATCGGCATGATCCGCAACGACCGCTGGGCGCCCGATTTCTCCGCCTGCAACATGCCGCATGGCGAAGGCGCGCTGCCGCGCAAGACCTTTTATGAATCGCCGACCCTGTGGCTGACCGGCCTCACCGATCCGACGTTCTGGCGACCGGGGACCGTGCCGATCAAAGTCGGCGACCGCGTCGAGACCGGTTTTAACTACATCCAGCTGTGGATGCTGTATCGCGAGCGCGCCGAAGAGGTGCTGGTCCTCTACCCCTCCGACGGCTATTGGCGCATTCGCCCGCTGCCCTTCGGCGAGATGCGCTGGACGGCTTACGGCTCCTCCTTCCTGATCGGCCCCGTGGAAGTGCAGGACCGCCCGATTGTCGCGCTCAAGGACATTGTCTTCGATCCCGAGAAAAAGGCGTTCACGCTGAATTTCGCCCGCGGCGGCTCGGCAATTGTGACGCTGAAGGCTGTCGATCAGGAGCATATCGCGCTCGACGTCGCCTATTCCGGCGCCATGCCCGAAAAGCTGCCGTTTGCCGCCATGCGCTCCATGTATGTCAGCGAAAGCAACGCCGATGTGTCCGCCGTGGCCTGGCGGGTGAAGGACGGCGCCGGCTGGGGCGAGTCCAACATTCTCGCCTGGAAGGGCGGTCAGGTCACCGAACTCTGGGCCGGCCGCGCCACGCCGTCGCGCCACAACCAGTCGGCGCCCGACATGATCTTTTCCCACTTCCGGCCCTGAACCGTGAGCCAGCGGCTGCCCTGGATCGACGCGGCGCGCGGCGGCGCGCTGTTGGCCATGGCGGCCTATCATTTCACCTGGGATCTCGCGGAATTCCGCTGGATCGACGGCGCGGTCACCGCGTCGCGCGCCTTCCATTTTTTTGGGCACGCGATCGCCGCGAGCTTTTTGGCGCTGTCGGGTTATAGCCTCGTGCTCGCGCGTCGGGCGCGGGGCGAAAAACTCTGGCGCGATCCGCATTATTGGCGGCGCTGGAGCCAGGTCGTCGCCGCGGCGGCCGCGGTGACGCTCGCGAGCTATGCGCTGTTTCCCGAGGCGCCGATTTTCTTCGGCATTTTGCATTGCATCGCGCTGTCGAGCCTGCTCGCCCTGCCCTTTGTCGAGGCGCCGCTCGTGGCGGTGTTTGTCGCAGCCGGATTGGCCTTGGCCGCGCCGCTGCTGGCCTCGCCTGTGTTCGACGCGCCGCAATGGTGGTGGACGGGCCTGTCGGCGCTGACCCCCATCAGCAACGATTACCGGCCGCTGCTGCCCTGGCTGGGTTTCATGCTGCTGGGCGTGGGGCTCGCTCGTCTCCCTCTCCCCGCGCGCGGGGAGAGGGTTGGGGTGAGGGGCTGGGCCGTTGGCTTCAATGTCGTCCGAAAAAGCTTTCCTGAAGATGTCCAGGCCAGCGCCCCCGCCCCTCACCCCCCGCCCTCTCCCCGCACAAGCGGGAAGAGGGGGCCGGCGCGACCCTTCATCAAGCCCCTCGCCTTCCTCGGCCGCCATTCCCTGGCGTTTTACCTGATCCACCAGCCCGTTCTCTACGGCGCCCTCGCCCTGATCGGCCCGCAAGCCGCGCGCATCGACGAAGCGGGCTTCCTCGCGCAATGCACGGTCCAGTGCGCCGCCTCGGGCGCCGACGCGGGCCATTGCGAAGCCTCCTGCGGCTGCGTCGTCGCGCGCGCGAAGGCGGCGGGACGCTGGCGCGCCCTTGCCCTCAACACCCTGGATGCGGCGCAAAGGTCGGCGACCCATGACGACGCCGTCGCCTGCTACGCCGATAGCGCGCGCTGAGCCGCGCGCGAATCAGAATCGCCCAAACCCGAGAAATTTCATCGCTATTCCTGTCAAGTCCGGGGAATCGCCTAGGCAAGTTTCCGAACTATTTTCAAAAAGCAATTGGGTTCACCAATTTGTGATCGGGAAAACTGCGACTCGATGAAGCCGAAGCTGCGCTAGGCGCGTTGGAGGAGCATTGGTTCCGACACGCCTAGAGGATAACAATGGAACACGCAGCACCCCCCAAGAAATCGACCCGGGGCTTCGCCTCGATGGATCCGGAGAAGCAGCGGGCGATCGCGCGGAAAGGCGGCGAGAGCGTGCCGCGCGAGAAGCGCAGCTTCTCCCAGAACGCCAGCCTGGCCGCCGAGGCCGGCCGCAAGGGCGGCAAGAGCGTCAATCCCGGCAACCGCAGCTTTGCGCGCGACAAGGACCTCGCCAAGAGCGCGGGCCGCAAGGGAGGCCGCGCCGCGCATCCCGGCAGCGAATGAGGCGCGCGACAATTTTCCGGTCCATGACCACGTGGACCTAAACAAAAGAGGCCCCTTTCGGGGCCTCTTGCTTTTTCGGGAACGAACGCGTGCGGTTTAGTGCGCGACGTTGGACCAGATCTTCTTCTTGGTGAAGTACATCAGGCCCGCGAGAATGAACAGGAAGGCCAGGACGCGGAAGCCGATGCGCTTGCGCTGCTCCAGGCTCGGCTCGGCCGCCCAGTACAGGAAGCTCGCGACGTCCTTGGCGTACTGGTCGAGGGTCGCCGGGGTCCCGTCGGTATATTCCACCTGGCCGTCGACCAGGGGCTTGCCCATGGCGATCTTGTGGCCGGGGAAATAGGCGTTCCAGTTCGGGTCCTCGTCCTTCTCGTAGCCATGCAGGATGGCGTAGATGTAGTCGGGGCCCAGCTCCTGGTACATGCCGCCGGGAACCGGCAGGGCGTCGAAGATGAACTTGGGGAAGCCGCGTTCATACTTGCGGGACTTGGCCAGCAGCGACATGTCCGGCGGGGCGGCGCCCAAAGCGGTGGCCGCAGCCTCCGGGTTCGGGAACGGCGCCGGGAAATAGTCCGACGGACGGCCGGGACGGTCGAACATGTCGCCCGAACCGTTCGGCCCGTCCTTGATCGTGAAGGAGGCGGCGAGCGCCTTCACCTGGTCTTCCGGCAGTTCCGGACCGCCCGTCTGGCCGAGCGTTCGGATAGGGATGTGCAGCTCGTGGCAGTTCGAGCAGACTTCCTTGTAGACCTTGAAACCGCGCTGCAGCTGGGCGCGATCGAAGGTGCCGAACGGACCGGCGAAGGTCCATTCCTGGCGGGTCGGGGTCGGCTGCTCGTGCTCGTCGGCGCGGGCGGCGGAGCTGGCGACGGCGGTCAGGCCGGCGACGGCCACGGCGAGGCCGAGGGTCTTGGTGAGGGTTTCTTTGAAGGTCATCGAAGGGTCCTCACTTCCAAAGACGCGTGGACTTGGTGGGCGCCTTGGCGGGCGCCGCCTTGACGGGTTCGGGCTTCGGCGGCTCGACCTTGCCGGACTTGGCCAGCACGGCCTCGGCGATGGTCGCGGGCACCGGCAGCGTCTTTTCCCACCTGGGAAGGAACGGCAGGATCGCGAAGAAGCCGAAGTACAGCAGGCTGAGGACGCGGGAGACGGTCACGTAGGGTTCCGCCGCCGGCATGGCGCCGCAATAGCCCAGGCCGATGCTCACGACCACGAAGGCCCAGAACAGCGCCTTGTACATCGGGCGATACTTGGCCGAGCGCACCGGGGACTTGTCCAGCCAGGGCAGGAAGGCCAGCACGGCGATGGCGGCGAACATCGCGATGACGCCCGCGAGCTTGTCCGGAATCGCGCGCAGGATCGCGTAGAACGGCAGGAAGTACCATTCCGGAACGATGTGCGGCGGGGTCTTGAGCGGGTTGGCCGGGATGTAATTGTCGGCGTCGCCCAGATAGTTCGGCACGTAGAAGATGAACCAGCAGTAGAGCAGCAGGAACACCACGACGCCCAGGCCGTCCTTCATGGTCGCATGCGGCGTGAAGGGCACGCAATCCTTCTCGACGTCCTTGATTTCGACGCCGTCGGGATTGTTCTGGCCGGTCACATGCAGCGCCCAGACGTGCAGGCCCACCACCGCGAAGATGACGAAGGGCAGCAGGTAATGCAGGGCGAAGAAGCGGTTCAGGGTCGGGTTGTCGACGGAATAGCCGCCCCACAGCCAGGTGGTGATCTCGTTGCCGAAGATCGGAATGGCCGAGAACAGGTTGGTGATGACCGTCGCGCCCCAGAAGGACATCTGGCCCCACACCAGCACATAGCCCATGAAGCCCGTCGCCATCATCAGCAGGAAGATGATCACGCCCAGGATCCACAGCACTTCGCGCGGGTTCTTGTAGGACCCGTAGTAGAGGCCGCGGAACATGTGGATGTAGACCGCGAGGAAGAACATCGAGGCGCCGTTGGCGTGGGCGTAGCGGAACAGCCAGCCCCAGTTCACGTCGCGCATGATCTTCTCGACGGAGGAGAAGGCCAGGGTCGCTTCCGGCGTATAGTGCATGGTCAGCACGACGCCGGTGATGATCTGGGCGATCAGCATGAAGGAGAGGATGGCGCCGAACGTCCACCAGTAATTCAGGTTCTTCGGCGTGGGATAGGCCACGAACGAGCCGTGGGCGAAGCTCAAAATCGGCAAGCGGGCTTCAAGCCACTTCACAAAGCCGTTCTTGGGCTCGAAAGTCGAGAGTCCATGCATGAGTGATCTCTTCAAAATGACGAGGGGCTTAGCCGATCTTGACCTTGGTGTCGGTCAGGAAGGCGTAGGGCGGCACATCGAGGTTGCGCGGGGCCGGACCCTTGCGGATGCGGCCGGACGTGTCATAGACGGAGCCGTGGCACGGGCAGAACCAGCCGTTATATTCGCCCTGGTTGCCGAGCGGGATGCAGCCGAGATGGGTGCAGACGCCGATGACGATCAGCCATTCGGGCTTCTGCACGCGCGACTTGTCGGTCGCGGGATCGGGCATGCTGGCGTTGTCGCCGTCCTGGGCCGCCTTGATCTCGTCCGCCGTGCGATGGCGGATGAACACCGGCTTGCCGCGCCACTTGACCGTGACGATCTGGCCGGCCGGAATGGCGCCGATGTCGATCTCGGACGAAGCCATCGCCAGCGTCGAGGCGTCCGGATTCATCTGGCTGATCAGCGGCCACGCGACGGAAACCGCGCCGACGGCGGCGACCGATCCGGTGGCGACGTAAAGAAAATCTCTGCGACTGGTTTCATCCGTCGAAGGCGTGGGCGTGGCTGTGGACAAGGCGACATCCCCAGGGTTTCGAGCGCGCGCCCTGCTGCTCCGGGGCGGCTCTGCTTGCTCGCAAAAAGCGAGGCGGTCTCTACGATGCGCGGTTCGACGAGCGAGGCCGCGCGGCGGAAAATATTCCCTCCCGCTCGCAACCGCGCCCAAGTGACGCGATGACGAAATGCAGGCCAAGGGAGGCCATTCGGCAGGCGCCGCTATTTGGCGCCTTTCGACCCCATTGTCCATAGAACGAACTTGGCGATTTGTTAGGCGGTGAACGGCGTATTGCCGGACGTTTGGGCGCCGTTATGATCGCCGCATGAATCAGGAGCCTTCGCGCGTCCCTCCCCTGTGTCTCGCGCTTTACCAACCGGACATTCCTCAAAATGCGGGAACCATGCTCCGGCTTTGCGCATGCCTCGGGGTGGAGGCGGCGCTGATCGAACCCGCCGCCTTCCCCCTGACAGAACGTCACTTTCGGCGCGCCGGCCTCGACTACCTCGACCAAGTGATGATGACGCGACACCTCTCGTGGCGCAATTTTGAGCAGTGGCGCGCGACAAATGGACGCAGGTTGCTGCTGCTGTCGACACGGGCGGCCTCGCCCTACCACGCCTTCGCGTTCCGCCCCGGCGACATCGTCATGGTCGGACGCGAATCCGCGGGCGCGCCGGAGGAGGTGCACGAGGCCGCCGACGCGCGCCTGCTCATCCCGCTGCGCGCCGGCGCGCGGTCGCTCAATGTCGCGGTCGCCGCCAGCATGGTTTTGGGCGAGGCGCTGCGGCAGATCGATGGGTTCCCCAAGTCAGGGATTTTGGAGGGCGCGAGGCCTGAATAGCCTCTGCGCGACGCCTATCCGCGACGCGATTGATGCTGCTGCGGCGTGCGGAACGGCGCCGCGTCTCTCTTGCGCAGAGCGAAGGCCAGCAGCGCGTTTCGGAACGGCTGTTCGCGCTCGAAGAGCTGATAGAGGTCCGTGCTGCGATCGATCGGGCGAATTTCGCCGTGCGTGAGCAGACAGCTCAGCAGCACCTCATAATTGTTGGCGTGCGCCAGATCGTAGACGAAATCCGGCTGGAGGTTGAAGATGCCGTGGTTGACCCAGCCAAAGGCCGGCGTCCAGTGGATCATCACGCCGCCGGCCTTGGTATGATCATGAAGCGAGCGGAAGACTTGGTATTGGTTGAAGACATGCTCGGACGTGCCGTTGTTGATCGCAACGTCGAAAGGTCCGTCCAATTCAAAAGGCTCGTTCAGGTCGAACGGATGAGCCTGCGACGACCCGGCGAAATCCACCGCGCAATACCTTTTGCAATCGAACAGAAGGTCATAAAGCACGCGCGCCGCATGTTTCGCCGGCCAGTTGCCGTAATGCGCCGGGATTTCCGCGAGCCGCTGCTTGACCTGTTGCCGCTGCGCATCATCCTTGACGAGCACAGGATTGTTGTAAATCGCCTCCGCGGCCAAGGCGATGGTCTCACTCTCTCCGAGCTCCAGAATCTCCGCCGATTGTGGTAAGAGATTTTTCTCGCGCGCCAGCACGAGGAAACCAAATTCCATTGATGAAATGCCCATGACGAGGCCCTCGACAAAAGATCTGAAATATTTTGGCGAACCTTAGACAGAAGCATTCCGCGAGACAAGCGCACACCGCGCCGACCGCCAGGCCACCGCACGACAACGCCCGCGCCAGTCCCGGCGGACCGTGCCTTCCGCGCGGCAGCCTCGACAAAATGATGAGGATGCGCCGCATGTTCAGGCGCGTTTTTTTCGCGGCGGGGGGCGACAAAAGGAAGCAGGTTGCTGCTAATCTTCGGAAATGCAGCGTCGCCCTCGGCGCCTGAGCGTCCCGCCCCGGCCAGGGCTCTGCGAGGGGCGGGGCGGCGGCCGCTCCCATGGAGACAGATGTGACGGACACGGAGCTGGACCAGCGCAAGCGTGAAGCCGCCGAATGGTTTTCGACCTTGCAGGGGCGGATCATCGCCGCCTTCGAGGCCTTGGAGCGGCGCGACGGCGCCTATGAGCCCGAGGCCGAGCCGGGAACCTTCGTCCTCTCGCCCTGGGAGCGGACCAACCATGACGGCGCGCCCGGCGGCGGCGGCCGGATGGCCTTGCTCAAGGGGCGACTGTTCGAAAAGGCGGGGGTTCACGTCTCCACCGTCCACGGAACCTTCGCGCCGGAATTCGCGCGCCAGATTCCGGGCGCGGCGGCCGATCCCCGATTCTGGGCGGCCGGCATTTCGCTGATCGTCCATCCGCGCAATCCGAACATCCCGGCCGCCCACATGAACACAAGATTCGTGGCGACCTCCAAAACCTGGTTCGGCGGCGGCGCCGACCTCACCCCGGTGCTGATGGCGCGCCGCAGCCAGGACGACCCCGACACGCAGGCCTTTCACGCGGCGATGCGCGGCGCCTGCGCCGGCCACGCCGTCGCCGATTACAACCGGTTCAAATCCTGGTGCGACGACTACTTCTTTTTGCCCCATCGCAATGAAGCGCGCGGCGTGGGAGGAATATTCTACGACGAACTCGAAGCCGGAGGCCAAAATTTCGGCCCCGCCTTCGCCTTCACCCGCGCCGTCGGCGAGGCCTTCGCCGATATTTACCCGAGGCTGGTCGAGGCCAATATGGGCAAGAGCTGGACGGCGGCGCAGCGCGAGGAGCAACTCGAACGGCGCGGCCGTTACGTCGAGTTCAACCTGCTCTATGATCGCGGCACGATTTTTGGTCTGAAAACGGGAGGCAATATCGATTCGATTCTCTCCTCCATGCCGCCGGTGGTGACATGGCCATAAGTTCTTCCAAGCAGATGGGGACCCCCAAAATGGAATTCCGCCCAGGCGATCTCGTGCAATTGAAGTCCGGCGGCCGGTCGATGACCGTCGTCAAGTCCGACAAGACCAGTGTCGATGTGATCTGGTACGGGGAAAGCGACGACGCGATCCACACCGCGACCATCCCCGCCGCCTGCCTCGACGTGATCGAACTCGACGACGACGAGGATTTCGAAGACGACGAGTAAGCCGCAGCGCAGCGACCGCCAAATCCCGCCGCGCGGCCTCTCCCGCCGCGCGGTCTCCCGTCGGATGACGCACACGCGAATCCTCGCTATCTTTCAATCATGCGCCGCCTTCATCTGCTCCGGCACGCCCATGCCGCGCCCCCGGGAAAATATCGCGACCACGAAAGGCCGCTCACCACCGCCGGGCGCGCGGCGGCGGCCCAGGTCGGCCGCGCCCTGACGGCGCGCGGCGACCTCATCGACATCGCGCTGTGCTCCGACGCCGCCCGCGCCCGCGAAACCCTCGACCTCGTGCTCGAGACCTCCGGGGCGACGCCCGAGCTGCGCCTGGAGCGCGGCATCTACCAGGCGGATTGCGAGGAGATCGCCGCGCTGCTGCGCGTCCTGCCGGACGAGGTCCGCACCGTGCTGGTGGTCGGCCACAATCCAGGCGTAGGCGAATTCGCGGCCGCCTTCGCCGGCGGCGGGTCGACGCCGGACCTCGACCGTCTCAACCGATTTTTTCCGCCGGCGGCGCTGGCCTCGTTTGAAATCGCGGCGCCGTGGAACGAATTGTCATGGAAGGGCGGCCAATTGCTCGCGTTTCTGTCATGACCCTGTATAAGTCGCGTCGGGCGCCCCACTGAGACGAGACCCGCCCGGAGATCCGCTTGCCCATCCTCGACACACTCCTCGCCGAAGCCCGCAACGGCGCGGCCAATCTGTCCGACCTGATCCGTGGAAAAGGCCTCCGTCTCGGCGTCACCGGCCTGTCGCGCGCCGGCAAGACCGTGTTCATCACCGCGCTCACCCGCCAGCTCACTCTGCTCGGCAAGTCCGGCAAGAACGCCCTGCCCGCCTTCCGCGTCGCCGAGGAGGGCCGCATCATCCGCGGCAAGCTCGAGCCGCAGCCCGACGACAATGTGCCGCGCTTCGCCTATGAGGACCATCTCGCCGCCCTCTCCGGCCCCGAGCGCCACTGGCCCGAATCCACCCGCCAGATCTCGCAGCTCCGCCTGCGCCTGGACTTCGAACGCCGCGAAGGTTTTCGCGCTGGCGGATCGTCGCTGACCATCGACATCGTCGACTATCCCGGCGAATGGCTTTTGGACCTGCCGCTGCTGCAAAAGACCTATGCCGACTGGTCCCGCGAAACTTTTGAAGCCAGCGCCGGCGCCGCCCGCGCCACGCTCGCCGCCGAGTTCCGCTCGTTTTCGCGCTCGCTCGATCCCGCCGGCCCGGAAGACGAAGGCGTGGCGCGAAAAGCGGCGGAAAAATTCACCGCCTATCTGCGCGCCTCGCGCAGCGAGTCCTACGCGCTCTCCACTTTGCCGCCCGGCCGTTTCCTCATGCCGGGCGATCTCGAGGGCTCCCCCGCCCTCACTTTTGCGCCTCTGCCGCTGCCGGAAGGTTTTTTCGCCGCGCCGGGCACGCTCGCCGCGATGATGGAGCGCCGCTACGAGGCCTATAAAACCTTTGTGGTCAAACCGTTCTTCCAGAACCATTTCGCCCGGCTCGACCGGCAGATCGTTCTGGTGGACGCGCTGGCCGCGCTCAACTCGGGCGCGGAAGCCGTGCGCGACCTGCAACGCGGCCTCAACGACGTGCTCGCCGCCTTCCGCGCCGGCCACAACAGCTGGTTCAACACTTTGTTCCGGCCGCGCATCGACAAGATCCTGATCGCCGCGACCAAGGCCGACCATTTGCACCACCTCAGCCATGACCGTCTCGAGGCGATCCTGCGGGTGCTGGCGTCGCGCTCCATCGCCCGCGCCGAGGATTTTGGCGCGCAAGTGGACGTGGTGGCGCTCGCCGCGGTGCGCGCCACCCGCGAAGCCCAGATCAAATATGGCAAGGAGACGCTCGACGCCATTGTCGGCGTCCCGCTGGCCGGCGAATGCCTCGACGGCCACAAATTCGACGGGCGGACTGAGGCCGCGGTCTTCCCCGGCCAATTGCCCGAAGACCCCCGCCAGGCCTTCCGCGGCGACATGCTGGCGACGCCGGAACATATGGCCGATGTCCGCTTTCTCCGGTTCCGGCCGCCGCTGACGCCGCAGGGCGCGCCGCCGCAGCAGATCCGTCTCGACCGCGCCTGCCAGTTCCTGTTCGGAGATTGGATGCCATGAGCCAGTTTGACCCGAGCTCCGACGCCCCCCGCCCCGAGCGGCCGCGTCCGCGCGCCTTCCGCCTCGACCAGCTTGGCGAGGATATGGTCGCGCCCCAGCCCGATTATTACGAATTCGAGGCGGCGCAGGCCGCCGCCGCGCAGCCCTCCGTCGCCGCCGAAAAGGAGGAGCGCGCCACCGAGGAGGCGCAGGCCGAGGGCTTTGCGCCGAAGAAGGGCGGCTGGACCTGGGGCGGCGTGCTGCTCTCGGCGCTGGGCGCGCTGGTCTCGCTCTCCATCGCTTTGTGGCTGGACACGCTGATCGAGGAGCTGTTCGCCAAGAGCAAGGCGCTCGGCGCGCTGGGCCTCGGCCTCGCCGGCCTGATCCTGGTCGCCATCGGCGTGCTGGTCTCGCGCGAGATTTCCGTGCTCTACAAGCAGCGCGCCATTGCGCGGCTGCATCGCTCGCTCGCCATCGCCCATGAGAATGACGATGTCGGCATGGCCAAGGCGAAAGTGGCCGAGCTGATCTCGCTCTATTCGGACAAGCCGGAAATGGATGTCGCGCGCAAGCGCCTCAAGGAATTGCGCAATGAGATCATCGACGGCGCGGCGCGGGTGGAGATCGCCGAAAAGGCGCTGATGCCGGCGCTGGATTCGGCGGCGCGCGCGGAAATCGCCAAGGCGGCCAAGGCGGTGTCGCTGGTGACCGCCATCGCCCCGCGCGCCATCATCGACGTGGTCTTCGTCGCCGCGCAGGCGCTGCGCCTGATCCGCCGAATTTCGGAAATCTATGGCGGGCGTCCCGGCATGCTTGGCGCCTTCCGCCTGGCCCGGGCGGTGGGCACGCACCTGACCCTGACCGGCGCGGTCGCCATCGGCGATTCGCTGCTGCAGCAGATCGTCGGCCATGGCGTGGCCTCGCGCATTTCCTCAAGGCTCGGCGAGGGCGTGTTGAATGGCCTGCTGACGGCGCGCATCGGCCTGTCGGCCATGGCGGTGTGCCGGCCGATGCCGTTCATCGCGGAAAAGCAGCCGTCGATTTCCGACGTCGCGCCCTTCCTGCTGAAACGCGGCGACAAGGACAAGGCCGCGGGCTGACGGCGGTCCCCTCGCGGCCAGGGTCCTGTCAAGGGACCGGGTTTGACGCTGCAACCCGGCGCGCGCAGGCCGCGCGCCTCGTTGGCGCGCGAGCGTGAACACACTGAAACACATGACAAATCCGCGACTGACCCCTTGGTAACCCCTGCAACCTGTCGCGTGTCCTGCCGTTGGGGCATGTTGCTTCCCCAAGGGGTGGATCGAATGAAAGCGACGCGTCGAGGTCGCCATGCGTTCCGTCCCGTCGAAGCTGGGGGAGGACGCCATGAAGCAGCATCTCGAACGCGCGCTTTACGAGATTTGTTACGCGCTCGCGGAATTCGAGCAGGCCAGGGCCAACAGACATGGCCCGGGAAGCCCGGCGAAAAACGTCCATGTCGCCGAGAAGGCCGACAGCGTCATTGTCCTGCTCCGCCTGTCGCAATGGGCCCTGGAGACGGCGCTGCGCTGCATCCGCGACATCGATCGCGCCGCCGCCGCGCCGCCGGCGATGAGCGGTCGCGAGCCGCCCGCCGCCCCGTGACAGGCGGCGCGCCTTAGGACCGGCTCAAACGCGGAAAGGACATGGGGAATCGTTAACTGGCCTCGATTACGGTGCGGCAATTGCTTGGGCCCAGCCGCTCAGAGGTTTTTGCATCATGTCATTCGGCAAGCGAGGCGTGACGCCTCCGCAACAGGCTCCCGCGCCGTCCCCCGATGAGGAGGAGCCGGAGCCCCCCATCACCCGCCAGCCCCGGACGGTGGTGACGACCGAGAAGCTGAGCGTCCTCGATATCCTGCTCTATGGCGTCGGCTGCATCGCCGTGGCGGCCTGTCTCGTGCTTTATCTGAAGAAGACGCCGAGTCCCCCGCGCGAAAATCCCGTGCGCGAAAATGTCGTGCGCGAAGAGGTCGCGGAGCGGGCGCCGCCCGTCGCCTCCGACTATTCGCCGTTAGACGTCGTCCGGATCAATCTGGACAAGGGCGAAGCCGGACGCCTGTTCGACTTCGCGATCGTCGCCGCGCCCAGCGCCCGCTGTTTTGCCCGACTCAACACGGTCCGACCCTGGCGCCATCCCGGCTGGACCAACCGCGCGCTCGACGAGCCCAACAGGATCCTGAAATTCCAATATGAGGTGGCGGGGCTGGCGCTGAGCTGCCTGATGACCGAGGACCAGCGCCGGTTCTGCAAGCCCGCGGAGCGCGCCAAGATCAAGAAGGCGGTCGCGTTCTATCTCGGCAAATATCGCCGGGAAGTCGCCGCGAAAAACCGCGTGGTCAAGCCGCCGCAGGACAAGCTGTACAGGGCGCAGGACGAGATGTTCCGCACCCTCGCCGAGCGGATCAAGGCGTCGGACCCGGCCGCCGATGATGACGTGGGCGTCGACGACCCCGGCGAATTGTTCAAGGGCATCGCCAGCGTGACCGACGCGGGCTATTTCACCGCGGCCGATTTCGGTTCGGCCCCGGAATTCGCGCCCTACATCCGCCCGTCCCTGGCGAAACCCTGCGGGTGAGGCGCGCCCTCACCCCTGCGAGGCCGGCAGCTCCAGCACCAGCCCGTCGAGCTCGTCGGACAGCTTGATCTGGCAAGACAGGCGCGAGGTCGGGCGCGGGTCCACGGCGAAATCGAGCATGTCGCTCTCCATGGGCTCGGGCTTCGGCAGCTTGTCCGCCCATTCCTTGGCGACATAGACATGGCAGGTGGCGCAGGCGCAGGCGCCGCCGCATTCCGCATAAATCTCCTCGACGCCGGCGTTGCGCGCGATCTCCATGGCCGTCTGGCCAGGCTGGCCCTCCAGCTCGCGCTTTTCGCCCTTCGTATTGACAAAAATGACCTTGACCATGTGGTGTTTCCGATCTGGCGCCTAATTTTTCGCCTTTTAGTCGGGATCGGCGAAAATCGCCAGTTCAATCGGCGTGAGGCCCCGCCAGCAGCGCGCAGCCGGCGCCCACCTCTTCTGGCGCCGCGCCGATCTCCGCCGCGAACTGCAGCAGCAGCGTCTCGTCGGCGGCCAGATGCGCCATCACCCCGGCCAAAAACCCCGGTTCGGCCGCCGCCTGGCGCAAATGGGCGGGATCGAGTCCGCTCAGCGCCAAAAAACACTGGAGACGCTCGTCGTCGCCGGCAAGAAAGGCCAAACCCTTGATCGCCATATCTTCGGCGACTTCACGATTCATTTTGGGTTTTCGCGGGGCGCCGAGGACCAAGAGCGTTTCTCTTTTCAATGGAACAATTTGGCTCAAGTTCTACCCTGGGGTGAAGCGCATTTTCAATTCGTCAATGTCTGTTGGTTAGCTTGTCCGCGAGACTCCTGAGGTCGGGCGCGCCCGAAGCGGAACCCCATGGTAAAAAAAGTCCTGATCGTTGAAGACAACGAACTCAATATGAAGCTCTTCAACGATCTGTTGGAAGCGCACGGCTACCAGACCATCCAGACCCGCAACGGGGTCGAGGCGGTGTCGCTGGCGCGCGCGCATCATCCCAATCTCATCCTGATGGACATTCAGCTTCCCGAAGTGTCGGGCCTCCAGGTCACGCAATGGCTGAAGGACGACCCCGGTCTCGCCGACATTCCCGTGGTCGCCATCACCGCCTTCGCCATGAAGGGCGACGAGGAAAAAATTCTCCAGGGCGGCTGCGAGGCCTATCTGTCCAAGCCGATTTCCGTGGTCAAGTTTTTGGAAACGGTGCGGAAATTCATCGGAGACTAGGGCCTGTGAACGGATGTGGCATGAGCCGTGACGCTGGGCATTTTGGCTTGCGGGCAGGAGCCGGTTGCAGCCAATATCGCGGATATTGGCAAGACCGGCGACGCACTCCGCAAGCCAAAAGGCCCGCGCCCGAAGGGTTTGGCCGAAACGGCCGCCTGGTTCGTCTAAGTCGAGGGCCA
This sequence comes from Rhodoblastus acidophilus, assembly GCF_025961575.1. Classification (GTDB taxonomy): domain Bacteria; phylum Pseudomonadota; class Alphaproteobacteria; order Rhizobiales; family Beijerinckiaceae; genus Rhodoblastus; species Rhodoblastus acidophilus_C. The sequence goes on from NZ_JAOQNX010000018.1 coordinate 57,641, forward strand.
ATATTCTCAATATTGGCCCTCGACGTCTCCTGCCATGCGTCTCGTTTCGGCCAAATCCCGGCCCATGCCACATCCGTTCACAGGCCCTGCTCATGACCGCGCGCGTTCTGGTGGTCGACGACCTCCTCCCCAATGTGAAGCTGCTCGAAGCGCGCCTCACCGCCGAATATTTTGACGTGGTGACGGCCACCAACGGATTCGAGGCCCTGAAAATCTGCGAGCGCGGCGAATGCGATATCGTGCTGCTCGACGTGATGATGCCGGGCATGGACGGGTTCGAGGTCTGCCGCAAGCTCAAGGCCAATCCGGACACGCTGCATCTGCCGGTGATCATGGTGACGGCGCTCGACCAGACCTCCGACCGGGTCCGCGGACTCGAGGCCGGCGCCGACGATTTCCTCACCAAGCCGATCGACGAGATCGCGCTGATGGCGCGCGTGCGCTCGCTGGCGCGTCTGAAAACCTCGGTGGACGAGCTGCGCGCCCGCGCGGAAACCTCGGTGGCGCTTGGCGTCACCGACGCGGTGGACCACAGGCTCGACAGCGGGATCGGCGGCAGGGTGCTGCTGGTCGACGATCGCGTCAATTCCTGCGAGAAAATCCTGTCGGCCCTGAGCGACCGCTACGAGGTCGATGTCGAGCCCGACGCGGCCGAAGCCCTGTTCCGCGCCTCCGACACCCCTTACGAGCTGGTGATGGTCAGCCTTGGGCTCGCGGCTTACGACGGCTTGCGGCTGTGCAGCCAGTTGCGCTCGGTGGAGCGCACCCGCCACACGCCGATCCTGATGGTCGCCGATATCGAGGATCGCGCCCGCGTGCTGCGCGGCCTCGACCTCGGCGTGAACGATTATCTGGTCCGCCCCATCGACAAGAACGAGATCATCGCCCGCGCCCGCACCCAGGTGCGCCGCAAGCGCTATGCGGATTCGCTGCGCTCCAACGTGCAGGCGGCGCTGGAAATGGCGGTGGTCGACCCGCTCACCGGCCTCAACAACCGCCGCTATCTGCAGACCCATGTGGTCGGATTGATGGAGCAGAGCGCGCAAAAGGGCCGTCCGCTCTCGGCGATGGTGCTCGACATCGACCATTTCAAAGGGGTCAACGACACCTACGGCCACGATGTCGGCGACGACATTTTAAGAGGCTTCGCGGCGCGGGTGCGGCGCGTGGTGCGCGGCGCCGATCTGTTGTGCCGCTTCGGCGGCGAGGAATTCGTGATCGTCATGCCGGAGACCCGCCTGGCCGTGGCCCGGCTGGTGGCCGAGCGGGTGCGCGCCAGCGTGGCGGCGACGCCCTTTCCGATCTGCGGCGGCTTGGAGACGCTTGGCGTCACCGTGTCGATCGGCGTGGCGGCATCCCATGGCGGCGAAAGCCCGGACGCCCTGTTCAAGCGCGCCGACCAGGCGCTTTATCGCGCCAAGAGCGGCGGGCGCAACCGCGTGACGGTCGACGACGGCAGCGCCGCCGCCGCGTGAGCGTCAGCGCGCCTCGCCTTTCCGCCCCAGCAACACCAGGACGAGCTCCGCCTGGCTGTGCGTGTGCGTCTTCTGGAACAGACGCGCGAGATGCGTGCGCGCCGTCGAGCGGGCGACGCCAAGGCGCCGCGCCGCAGCGGCCACGCCCTCGCCGCGCAGCATTTCCTCTGCGAGCGCAGCTTCCGCCGCGGTGAAGCCGAAGGCGGCGAAGGCGCTTCCGCGGTCCGGCGCCGGTTCAATCATCACCAGCGCCGTCGGCCATGAGGGCAGCCGCCAGGGCAGATCGACGGCGACGGAGGTGACCAGCGCCTTGAGCGCGGCCCGGCCGGCGCGGCGGAGAACGATGGATTCGGTCGTGGCCGGCTTCTCGGCGCAACGCGCGATGGCCGCGCGCAATCTTGCGGCGTCCTCCGGGTCGAACAGGCGCGAGACGCCGCGCCGGGCGAGCGGCAGCCCGTCGACCAGCAAGGCGCGCGCAGGGGCGTTGGCGTCCAGCACCCCGCCGTCGCGGTCGACGAACAGCGCGGCCTGACGCGTCAGTTCGAAATGTTTCAGCGTGGCGACCGGCGCGTGCGTCGCCAAGGCCAGCCTTGTATTGACCTCCAGGGCGCGCATGAGGTGGGGGGCGATGCGCCGCATCAGCTCGAGCTGGCTGTCGTCGAAAGCTCGGGCGCCCTGCACGGTGAGAACCGTTTGCCGGGCGGCGTCGACCCGGAGAACCGCGCTCGCCATCGCCATGACGCCCTGGGGCCGCAGGAAATCATTATAAAATTCGGTTTTCTCGAGCTCAGCCGCGGGAACGACCATCCTGTCCGTCTGGACGGCGCCGACCGGCGCGTTGACCGAGGCGAGCCAAGCGGGATTGCGGGCGTGATAATAGCCGGTGTAGGCCTCGATCGTCGCCGCATCGACGCCGACCATGCAGCCCCAGCAGTCCTCCGGGCGCCGGCCGAGCCCGGCCAGACCGATGCTGGGAGCGCCGAGCGCGCCGGCGATGGCGGCAAGGGCCTCCGGCCAGGAGGTCATGTCGAGGCTGGCGGCATGGATGCTGTCCAGCAATTTGGGCAAGAGACCGGACGTCATGCCGCGCTCCCCGAAAATTTGGTCCGGATCAAATCAACAGTCGTATCCACTTCAAACAGCGCGAATCATTCTGGGGATATTTTCAGTTCGGTCAAACCCCTCGGCGGCGAAGGGGCGGCGCGACGATTGCAGTAACGCAAGGTCAACCGACCGCACTTGTTCCGGCGCTCCATCATTCGCATGACGACCCGCCGTCGGAAGGGGGGCAAGCTTCCGAGGCTACTCCCTTCAAAGCATTTCATTTTCCGCGCCGCGCGCCTCGATGAGGCTGGCGCCTCTTCAGCTTCTGGAGATCTCGGATGGACGATATTGCCGCCCTCTCGCCCGAACGCCTGTTCGCGCTGCTGCGCGCCGTTTCCGGATTCGAACGCCCCTCCGACGACGACCCGCGTGTTCCGCGCGGCCCCGCCGGTCCGGTGATCCGCGCCGCGCTCGCGCATGTTAACGTCTTCAATCCCCATCCGGAGCCATGGAAGACGAAGCGGGCCGACCTCGATCAAACTTCGGAGAGCGACTTCGGGCCTTATCCCCAACCGTGGCGCGTGCTGCTGGCGGAGCTGTTGCGCCGGCATCCGGAGCTTTGGGAACCTGTCCACGGCGGCCCCCTGGGCGCTGTCTCCCGCGCCGGGCTGGCGCGCGCGGTCGGCGAGGAAATCGTCGCGCGGGCGGAACTGATCCAGACGGTCATCCATGCGACCGCCGGAAAGGCAGCCGAACATGGCGGCGCCAAAGCCTTCATCCTCGACGTCATCGACGATCTGTGCCCGCCTCCGCCCAAAAAACCGTTTCCGTGGCCCCATGGCGAGCTGACCGGCGAGGATCTCGCCGTCATCGCCGCCACCCTGGACCTTGGCGCGCAGCAGACGGCGAGCCCGGCGTTGAGGGAGGCGCTGGCCGGCGCCGCCAACAGGCTGCTGCAACAGTCGCTGCGCCCCGAACTGCGAAGCTGAGAGGAGCCAGTGACCGCCCGCCCAGGCGGGCCCGCCGCGCGCGCCTCCCCCGCGCGCGGTTTCCTTCGTGTCCCCGCGCGCACTGGAATGGCGCGGCTCTTGCTCCCATCTTGGCGGCATGACGACATTCCGCCTGCGCATCGCGCAAACCCTCGCCGAAGTTCCGCCCGAAACCTGGGACGCCTGCGCCAACCCTCCCGGACAGACCGGCGAGGAGCGCTTCAACCCGTTCATCACTCATGCTTTCCTGCACGCTTTGGAGACGACCGGCTGCGTCGGCGGGCGCACCGGCTGGAGCCCTGCGCATGTTCTGATCGAGAGCGATGAAAAACTCGTCGCCTGCGCCCCCGCCTATTTCAAAAGCCATTCGCAGGGCGAATATGTTTTCGATCACGCCCTCGCCGACGCCTTTTCGCGGGCGGGCGGGCGCTACTATCCCAAACTTTTGTGCGCGACGCCGTTCACCCCGGTCAACGGCCGCCGCCTGCTCGTCGCCGCCGACGCCCCCCAAGGCGCGCGCGAAGCCGTTGTCGCCGGCTTGCGCCAGCTCGCCGCCAAAACCGAGGCCTCGTCGCTGCACGTGAATTTCGCCGATGCGCCCGACATGGATTTTTTGCGCGCGCGAAATTTTTCGCCGCGAAAAGGCCAGCAATTCCACTTTTTCAATCGCGGCTACGCCGGTTTTGACGATTTTCTGGGCGCCCTCGCCTCGCGGAAACGCAAAGCCATCCGCAAGGAGCGCGAACAGGCGCTTTCGGCAGGCATTGAAGTGGAATGGGTGACGGGCGCCGCCCTCACGGAAGCGCATTGGGATGCGTTTTTCGCGTTTTACATCGACACCGGAAGCCGCAAATGGGGCCGTCCCTATCTGACCCGCGCCTTCTTTTCCGCGCTCGGCGAAAAGCTCGGCGACCGCGTTCTTCTGGTGATGGCGCGACGAAATGGCCGCCCGATCGCCGGGGCGCTCAATCTGATCGGCGACGACGCGCTCTACGGCCGCAACTGGGGCTGCCTCGAAGACCACCCCTGCCTGCATTTCGAGCTGTGCTATTATCAGGCGATCGATTTCGCCCTGTCGCGCGGCTTGAAGCGGGTCGAGGCCGGCGCCCAGGGCGAGCACAAGTTGGCGCGCGGCTATGAGCCGGTGGCCACCTTTTCGGCGCACGAATTCCGTGATCCGCGGCTGGCCGCAGCGGCCGAGGATTTTTTCGCCCACGAGGGCGCGGCGGTGGAGGAAGTGATCGCCGAATATGCGGCCATGGCGCCGTTCAGGAAGGGGGAGAGTCCGACAAAATCATGACAGTTCTTTCGTTGTGTGCCAGTGTGGCGACATGGCCGATCCGCTCAGAGAATTCGTGATGGAAAGCGCACTCGCCCGCGCCGAGGAAACACTGCCCGACCGCCGCGCCTTCGGCCTGAACGCGCAGGATTGGAAAAGATTTGTCGAAGCCTTGGACACGCCGATCCGTCCCCTGCCCCGGCTCAAAAGCCTTTTCGCGACGTCGAGCGTGTTCGAGCGCGAAGACAAGAGCTGATGCCCTACTTTTGCTCGACCGTCTCGCGGTGGACAGCAGCGCGCGCGGGAAAGAGCTCGGCGCGAACTTCTGGGGAACGCGATGCTGCGGTCCTGCTCAAGGATGTGCGCGCGCTCGTGGGCGCCGCAAAGCCCGCTTGACCCTCCGACCGGGCTTCGCCACTTTCCGCGCGAAAAATCCGGAGGCCGAAATGACCGTCGCTTACGATCCCCAAAACATTTTCGCCAAGATTTTGCGCGGCGAAATCCCCTGCGTCAAAGTCCGCGAGGACGACAAAACCCTGGCCTTCATGGACGTGATGCCACGCGCCGACGGCCACGTTCTCGTCGTCTCCAAAACCCCGGGCCGCAATATTTTCGATCTGCCGGAAGAGGCCCTGTCCGAGCTGATTCTGCGGGTGCAAAAAGTCGCCCGCGCGGTCAAAACCGGGACCGGCGCGGATGGCGTCACCATTCACCAATTCAACGAGCCGGCCGGCGGCCAGAGCGTGTTCCACATGCATTTCCATGTGATTCCGCGCTGGGAAGGCGTGCCGCTGCGCGCGCATGGCGGCGCCATGGTCGAGGCCGCCGTACTGGAGACCCATGCGGCGAAAATCCGCGCGGCGCTGGAGTGAGTCGTCAGAATCCGCCGAACCGGTAACTCACGCCGGCGCGCAAAATATTGTCGGCGATGCGCGCGGAAAATGGCGCGATACCAAAATCCTGGCGGCCGAAATCGTAATAGCGGTATTCGAGCCGCCAGCTGAACTGGTCGGTGAGCGCATAGTCGAGGCCGCCGCCGACGACATAGCCGCTGCGGACGGCGCTCGAATCGGCGCCGGCATAGCGGCCCTCCAGCGTCGTCCAGGCGTAGCCCGCGAGCGCGAAAACCATGGCCTGCCCGGACACCCAGCCCAGCCGGGCGTCGGCGGAGCCGAACAGGTTTTGCGCGTAGGAGCCGGGCAGCGCGCCATAGACGAAACGCCCGGAGGCGCTGGCGCCGTTGACGTCCGCCTCGACGCCGGCGGCGACATGGCCGGTGACGACGGTGTAGCCGAGATGCGCGCCGCCGAACACGGCGTTGGTGGCGACGGAGACGGAAGGGTTGACGCCGAGTTGGACGGCGCCCCAGGCGCCGCCGACCTGCAAGCCGCCGTAAGCGCCGCCAAAATCGTGATCGATGAGGCCGCTCCCCTTGGTCGCCGCGAAATCGGCGGCCTGAACGCCGCCGACGGCAAGCAAAACCGTCGCAAGGGAAAGAAACAGACGCAAGGTTTTTCCTCACACAGGGAGAAGAGTCGCGCAAAGACTTGCGCGCTCCTCCACAAACGTGAGCAAACGCTAGATGATCATGGTGAATGAACCGTTACGCTGCGCCAAATCGTGAGGCTCAGGCGAAAATCCTCTCGCAGGCCTCCGCCGCCGCGCGGTTCGCCACGACCGCGCCGCCAAACCCGTCGCGCCGCGCCCGCGAAAAATCCGGCGAAGCGGCGGCGTCCACCAGGGCCGGCGCGCCGGCGGCGGCGGCGGCGAACACGAGTTGCGCCCGCGCGACGGCTAGAATGTCGGCGTCCTCGCCCACGCCGAGCGCCCCCGCCAGCGCGGCGCCGTCCCATAGCAGGCCCAGGAGCCGACGGGTCGCGCCGGCGAGCGACCCGAGCGCGAAAATGGCTTCGGGCAAGTCGGCGGCGGCGGCGAGAATGCGGGTCGATCCGTCCTCGAGCCCGTTCTCGGCCTCGCGCACGGCGAGCTTGGCGCCGAGATGCTGGACGTCGCGCCCCCCGCAGGCCTGCGGCAGGATGATGCCGTAGGGGGCGTGGGCCATCACCGCGTCGAGATCCGAATCGGCGAAACCGGAGGTCAGCGCATGGATGCGCGCCAGCGACCGCCGCCCACGTTCGCGCAAAAATTTCAGCATGGGCGCGGCGTCGGAGGCGGCGCCCTTGGTCACATCGATGGCGACGGCCTGGACGCCGCTGTCCAGCGCCTCGTCAAACAGCGCGGCATTGCCCGCTGGCACGAGAAAAATCGATCGCATCTTGCCTCCGGCGTCCTTTTTGGCGCGCCAACCTCTCGCGTTAAGCCTGTGTTTACTCTGATTTCAGATCATTCGTTAACCAAACGGCGCCCTCTGTAGTCAGGTTCGCGCATGCTCGTCCGCAAGTTCATCCAGTGGTCCCAGGGCGCGTCGGCAACCGCGCGCGCCGACGGCGTCGCGGCGCTGGCCCGCGCCTATCTTTACAGCGAAATGTCGGCGGAGGAACGCCGGGAGACGGAGAGCGCGCTTTACGCGCTGCTCGACGACCCCTCGCCGCTGCCGCGCCGGGCCATGGCCGAATGTTTCGCCGGCGCGCCCGATGCGCCGCTCGCCCTGATCCACGGCCTCGCCCGCGACCAGTCGGAGGTTTCGGCCGTGGTGCTGACCCGCTCGCCGCTGCTCGCCGACGCCGATCTGATCGACTGCGCCGTGGTCGGCGACAGCGCCGCCCAGGCGGCGATCGCGCTGCGCGCCGAGCTTTCGCCCGCGGTCTGCGCCTCGCTCGCCGAAATCGCCGGCCGCGAAGCCGCCATTGCGCTGGCGGTCAACGAATCCGCAAATATTCCCGATTTCGCCCTGCGCCGCATGGTCGAGCGCTTCGGCGACGACGGCGAGGTGCGCGAAGCCCTGCTCGGACGCGCCTGGCTGCCGGCGACGGTGCGCGCGCATCTGGCCGACGCCACGGCGCGGGCGCTGGCCGCCTTCGTCGTCTCCCGGCAATGGCTCAGCGCGCCGCGCAGCGAGCGGATCGCGAGGGACAACCGCGACCGCGCCACCATGATTATCGCCTCGGGCTGCGCGGATTATTCGGAGGAGACCGCGGCGCTCGCCGCTTATCTGCGGGTCGCCGGCCAGATCACGCCGGGCGTCGCCCTGCGCGCGCTGCTGTGCGGGCAAAAAGGCCTGTTCGAGGCGACGCTCGCCGAACTGACCGGCCTGAGCGCCCGGCGGATCGCGGGAGTGGTGCGCGAGCCCTGGTCCGATGGATTCGCGGCGGTCTACGCCAAAGCCGGTTTTCCCGCGGGGCTGCTGATCGTGTTCCGCTCGGCGCTGGCGGCGCTGGCGCGGCTCAAGTCCGGGCATGAGGAAGAAGGCGCGTTGCGCCTGCCGCTGATCCAGGCGGTGCTCGCCGATTGCGCCGGGGCCGATCCCGCTCTGGCCAATGTGACGTCGCTGCTGCGCCGGTTCGAGCTCGACGCGACCCGCGACGAGGCGCGCCGCCGGGTCGCCCAAGTCACGGCGCAAGTGAACGGCGAAATGGACAACCGCGAGAGCGTCCAAGAGCGGACCGCCCAGACGCGGAGCCGAGCGGCGGAGGACTCCCCCCTGCTGTTCGGTTTGCCGACGACGCTGACGCCGCGCCTCGAAGGACCGGAGGCGGATACCGGCGTCCTGGTGGACCTCGCCGCGCTGGAGCGCGAGCTGCTGGCGGCCTGAACAAGACAAAGGAAAGCGGCCGGCATCGTCACAATGCCGGCCGCGTCTTGGTTTTCGTTCGACAGGCTCCAGGCGGGGTGGACTGTCCGCATCCGGAGCTGGTCGCGCCGGGCCTTGGCCCGGCGTCCCGCCGCTCAAGCCTGCCGAGCGGCTTTACGCCATCAGCCGACGACGTGCTCGATCGCCGCAGCCTTCTTCAGGCCGCCCTGCATGTAAGCCGGGAACCACGTGGTGTGGGTCAGAACGGCGAGGTGCACCAGCAGAGCGGTGATGGCCACGGAGCCGAGCAGCAGCGGGAGGCCGATGGCCGGGTTGACGACGGTCCAGATTTTGCCTTGGTTCATGATCGGAGATCCTTAGTGCAGCCAGGGGGTCGCGGAGAAGGCGAGGAAGTGCGCGACCAGGGCGACGCCGAGGAAAACGCGGGCGCCGTCGATCACATACTTGTGGAGCTCTTCAGATTGCTCCGGAGTCAGAACAGCCATTGTACACCTCTTGAATGAGCCGCTGTTGTTATCGTGCAAACCCGCACGCGGGCGCCCCAGCGACTGGGCGGCGCAAGAACTTTGAAATCAAAGAGATACTCGTCGTCCGAACGCAAGTGTCATCATAAATTGACGCCGGCGGAGATCAACTTGGGTTGACATAAGAGCACGTCAGAAATTCCGGCAGTCCCCATTGGGGAATCCGGATCGCGCCATTGGGGTTTTCCCTTAAACGGCGGCGCCGGCCGGCGTTCTGGCGCCGGCCGGGCTTTCGCTCTCACCGTCCCGGCGCGCGGAGCGGCGTCGGTCGGGCGAAAGCAGCGCTCACGGAGCGATTCGGCGGACATGGCGCGGCGGCGGACCAAACGACGCCTGCCGCGCGCAAGCCGGGCGTTGCCTCACCGCTCCGGAGCGGCTTTACGCCATCAGCCGACGACGTGCTCGATCGCAGCCGCCTTCTTCAGGCCGCCCTGCATGAACGCGGGGAACCAGGTGGTGTGCGTGAGAACGGCGAGGTGCACCAGCAGCGCGGTGATGGCCACGGAGCCGAGCAGGAGCGGAAGGCCGACGGCCGGGTTGACGACGGTCCAGATTTTACCTTGGTTCATAACCGGAGCTCCTTAGTGCATCCAGGGGGTCATCGAGAAAGCGAGGAAGTGCGCGACCAGGGCGATGCCGAGGAAAGCGCGCGCGCCGTCGATCACATACTTGTGGAGCTCTTCAGATTGCTCCGGAGACAGAACAGCCATTGTACACCTCTTATGATAAGCCACGGTTCTTCTCGTGCTAATCCCGCACGCGGGTCTTACGCCCCCGTGACTGGGCGGCGCAAAGACCTTGAGATCAAATAGATATCCAGATCCGAGCGCAGGTGTAAGTATAAATTGACGCCTCAGCGGGTCAACTTCGTTTTACATAAGAACGCGTCGGTGAGTGCAGCCGAATACTATGGGGAAACCAGACCCAGACAGGGAGACTTTCCCCCTCCGCCTCGAGGGAATGCCCCACCCGCCAAAATTCGCGCAAAGAACGACGGCGCAACGCCGGTGCGCTCGGCGCTGCAGGAAGGATGGAGATGGGAAGGGTCTGCGGTCCGGGGGAGCGCCGGGCGCCGCCTGGGCGGGCAAACTTGACACGCAAAAAACCGGCCGGTATCGTCAAGATACCGACCGGCATTGTCCGACTTCACATTCTTGACCAGCGGCTAGTAACGTCAGTCAAGCCCACTGAAGGAGGCATGGCCAAACAGCGATGTCGTTCGGTCCGACGAACTGGCGGTCGCGAGGGGTGGACAATCCGCGCGTCGCCATTTTCGTTTTCCGGCCCCTGAAGCGGCGAGCAAAATTTCCCGCGCCCCAGAGCGACTTCACCGCCCCGCCCCTCGCCTCACAACGCCGCCCTCCCAATCAAGGAAGACGTTGCTCGAAACGGGATTGACTCAGCCGACGACCTGCACGATCGCAGCCGCCTTCTTCAGGCCGCCCTGCATGAACGCCGGGAACCAGGTGGTGTTCTGCAGGATCGCGAGATGCACCAGGAGAGCGGTCACGGCCACGGAGCCGAGCAGCAGCGGGATGCCAACGGCCGGGTCGACAACGGTCCAGATTTTGCCTTGGTTCATAACGGAACTCCTTAGTGCAGCCAGGGGGTCAGCGAATAGGCGAGGACATGCGCAAACGCCGCGATCGCGACGAAGGCGCGCGCGCCGTCGATGACATACTTGTGGAGTTCCTCGGCCTGATCGGCGGTAAGCGGTTTGTCAGCCATTGTACACCTCTCGTTGATGCCGCCGTTTGTTCCTTGCGCATGCCTGCGCAGGTTTTTCGCCCCAGCGGCTGGGCGACGTAAAGCTCACGAAATCAATCAGATATCGCCGCCGAAACGCAATACGGACTTTAACTTGACGCCTCCCAATGTCAATTTGGGGTGACAGAGCGGAACGTCAGAGAATGCGCCGCCGCCCTCTGGGGGGATTGCGGCTCCCGCTCCAGGGTTTTCCCTTGAGCCCACGCCTGCGGGATGGCGGACGACTTGCAGAACTGCATGATCGCGCCACCCGCCCGCCGGCGCCCGAGGCCGCGACTGCGCGTCCGATTTCGATGGTCGAACAATCGATTCCCGCGCCCGCGGCTCGGCGGCGGAAACACGGCCCGCGACCGGATCGACGCCTGCGGCGCGCCTGTCAGGGTTTCCCCCAGTCCGCTGTCCGTCGCTCCCCAACTTTTCTTCCCCAAGGTTTCGTCATAGGTTAGGCTCTAGCTTCGCGGTCACGTCGAAAACTCCATTTTCGAGAGTTGCGCCCGCGAGCAGGCCGACCTAGCGGCAGTCGTCGAAGTCGCGGGGTGGCGAGGAGGCTAGTGATGGTTGCGACGCATCCCGCCTGCCCGCCATGAGCGGCGACCAAAACCAGTCCGGAAACGGCTTCGATGCCGCAATCGCGCTCGACCTCACGCATTGCGACCGCGAACCGATCCACATTCCCGCCTCCGTCCAGCCCCATGGCGCGCTGCTGGCGCTCGACCCCGAAACTTTGCAGATCATTCAGGCCGGAGGCGACACCGCGGGCATTTTGGGCCACGCGCCGGAAACGCTTCCGGGCCGGGACCTGCAAAGCTGTTTGCCGCGCGATCTGGAGCAGCGGGTCAAAAGCCTGCTCGAAAACGAAGGCCCGATCGTTCGGCCGCTGCACGCCTTCACCCTGGAAACGCGCGACGGGCGCACGGCGGATGCGCTGGTGCATGAGAGCAGCGGCCTGGTCGTCCTCGAATTGGAGCCGATCCAGGAGAGCAACCCCGAGGACGCGCTGAGCCTGATGCAGTCCATGCTGCTGCGCGTGCACCAGGCGACCACGCCCACCGCCTTTTGCCAGAGCATCGCCGACGAGGTGCGGCGCGTCTCCGGCTTCGACCGCGTGATGGTCTATCGCTTCCTGCCGGACGGCAGCGGCATGGTGGAGGCGGAAGCCCGCGACGGCGGCGTCGAATCCTTCCTCGGCCTGCATTATCCCGCGTCGGACATCCCCAAACAGGCGCGCGAGCTCTATCTCAAGAACTGGATCAGGCTGATTCCCGACGCGCGCTACAAGCCCGCGCCAATCCTGCCGCCGCTCAACCCGCGCGATGGGCGCCCGCTCGACCTCAGCCACAGCCAAATCCGCAGCGTTTCGCCCATTCACTTGAAATATCTTGCCAATATGGGCGTGACCGCGTCCATGTCGCTGTCGATCATCCTGGACGGCCGGCTGTGGGGTCTGGTCGCCTGCCACCATAGCGCGCCGCGTTTTCTCACCCACCGCCTGCGCATGGCTTGCGAACTCTTCGCCCAGATGGTCTCGTCGCAACTGGAGACCCGGGTCGCGGCGCAGGATTTCGAGGAGCAGCTGCGCCGCAAGCGCGTCCATCAGGAATTGCTGACCTGGATGAGCCAGGAGGGCGATCTCGCGCAGGGGCTGATGCGCTGCCGGCCCAACCTGCTCGACTATATCCCTGCGGAAGGCGTGGGCCTGTGGTTCGACGGCGTCTATACCGCGCTCGGCGCGACGCCGCCCGCGGCCCAGATCGCGGCGCTGGTCGCCTGGCTCAACAGCAATGCGGCGGACGGGGTCTATCACACCGACAAGCTGCCGCTGGTCTATCCGCCCGCCGCCGAATTCGCCGACGTCGCCAGCGGGCTCATGGCGATTTCGGTGTCGAAATTTCCGCGCGACTATGTGCTGTGGTTCCGCCCGGAAACGATCCGGACGCTCACCTGGGCCGGCAATCCGGCCAAACCGGTGACGCCGGGCCCGGACGGCGACCGCCTGTCGCCGCGCACCAGTTTCGAGGCCTGGCGCCAGTCGGTGCGGCTCCACGCCCAGCCCTGGCGCAATGTCGATGTGGAGTCGGCCCACACCCTGCGCGTCTCGCTGCTCGAAGTGATTCTCAGACGCATCGACCATGTCGCCCGCGAGCGGGAAGAGGCGCGCGCCAAACAGGAGGCGCTGGCGATCGAACTCGACCGCCGGCTCGCGGAGCTGAAGCAGGAGACGGAGCGCCGCGCCGTGGCCGAGACGGAGCTGTCCATGGTGCTGCGCTCCACCGTGGAGGAGCAGGAGGCCGAGCGGCTGCGCATCGCGCGCGAGCTTCACGACACGCTTGGGCAGACGGTCACCCTGCTGCAACTCGGCCTCGACGAACTCGGCGAGGCCATGCCGGCGCAGGCGAAGGAGCGTCTCGCGGCGCTGCGGACTCTCGCCAAGGGCGTGGGCTCCGACGTCAACCGGCTCGCCTGGGAAATCAGGCCGACGGCGCTCGACGATCTCGGCTTGCAGACCGCCATTCAACATCTCGTGGAGACCTGGAGCGAGCGGCTGAATTTCCGCGTCGATCTGCGTCTGGCGCTCGACGACCGCCGGCTCGATCCGGCGGTCGAAACCACGCTCTACCGGGTGTTGCAGGAAGCCATCACCAATATCGCCCGTCACGCCGAAGCCACCCGCGTCGGCGTGCTGCTGGAGGCGAGGGACAAGGAGGTCCGCATGATCATCGAGGATGACGGCCGTGGATTTTCGGTCGACGATCCCCTGCGGGCCGGCGCGCCGACCAAGCGGCTCGGACTGCTCGGCATCAGGGAGCGCCTGTCACTGGTTTCGGGCGCGCTGGAGATCGAGACCGCGCCGGGGCGCGGCTGCACTTTGTTCGTGAGGGTTCCGCTATGACCTTGGATGTTGGACCGCGCTTGCGCCTCCTTCTCGCCGACGACCATCCGCTGGTGCTCGACGGCATCCGCTCGCTGCTGAAAGGCGATCCCGATCTCGAAATCGTCGGAGAGGCCCGCGACGGGCGCGCGGCGCTGCGCATGGCGCTCGACCTCAAGCCCGACATCGTCGTGCTCGACCTGTCCATGCCCGGCCTGAACGGGGTCGACGTCACGCGGCAATTGTTGCGCGAATGCCCGCTCTGCAAGGTCATCGTTCTGACCGTGCACGAGGACCGCTCCTATTTCCGCAAACTGATCGAAGTCGGCGCCGTCGGCTATGTGCTGAAACGCTCGGTGTCCGAGGATTTGCGCCGCGCCATCCATTCGGTCGCCGCTGGCGGCGTCTATCTCGATCCCTCCATCGCCGGCAAGGCGATCGACGGCATCGCCCACAAGCCCGGGGAAGCCTCGGACCATTGGGTCGACCTGAGCGAACGCGAGATCGAAATTTTACGCTTGGCCGCGCTGGGGCACAGCAACAAGGAACTGGCCACCCTGCTCAATCTCAGCGTAAAGAGCGTCGAGACCTACAAGGCGCGCGGCATGGACAAGCTGGGCTTCCACAGCCGCGTGCAACTGGTGGGCTACGCCGTCTCCGAGGGCTGGCTGAAGGAGGTGTGAGGCGTCGCCCCAAAGCCGTCGAAACGCTCCGGCAGGTGAGCCGAGAGCTGGCTGCATGCGCGCGGAGGGCGGCAGAATCGGGCGTGCGCGCAATTTTCGGGAGAGAGCGGACATTGGCCGCCGCCGTCCGGGCGCGGCGCCGTCTTCGCGCCCGCGCCCCGCCCCGGAGCGACCGCGCCGAACATCAGAATCGCGCTGGCGATGGCGCCGAGGCCCGCGACGATCGCCAGGGTCACGCCGACATTTTGCCGCGCCCGGAACAAGACCATCTCGGTGTCCTGCGCCGCCTGGCCGTCCTGTTCCGCGTTCGCAGAAAGAGAGCTTTCGATCGTGGACGCCAGAGCTTGCGCCGCCGCGAGGTCCGTCGTCACGAAAATCCTGACGGCCGCGGCCGTGTCGCCCTTCCCCGCCGTTTCGATCGCCGCCTGACTGTTTGCGCGGAAGCGGCGCCATTTCGCCGCCAGCTCCTGCGCCCTGCGCGCCTCATCGGCGCCCAGGGGCTTGAACGCCGCGATCGCCGCGTCGACCTTGGCCGCCGCAACGGCTGCATCCCGTTGCAGATCCTCCCGTCGGTCGTCCTCGACCATGCCGGCCAGCAGGGCATGGCCTTCGCTGATGCGATAGTCGGCGACGGCGGCGCGCAGTTCCGGCAGCAAGACCAGAGCCGGCGGCGATTTTTGCTGCAAGCGCTGGGCGGCGCTGTCCATGGCCGAGATCTGCAAGGAGGCGACAGCGCCGACGCCGACGACGACGCCGATGCTCAGCGCGGCGACCAGCGCCGCCTTGGACTGAAACAGCGAATGCGCCCGCAATTCGGGCCATCTCTGAAATAACTTCTCGAAACCTAACATTGGGACACCAAAATGCGAAGCTGCGTCCGCAACTTCTTAAGTCCAATGGATGATGTTACGCTCGGGAAGACCATAAAAGGTCTTATCGAATTGAAATTCATCAAAAACCCTGAAACGAATTGCTAAAATGCGTGGCAATCTTGCGCGAGGGAACGATCCTCCTTCACTTTCATGGACATCAATTACGACGAAAAATGCGCGGGTTTCCTTGCGATCCCGTTACCGCCAATGCGAGAACCGTATTCCCCTGCGTCACCCTCGCATAAGACCTGACGCCGCGAGCCAGTACAGTAGGGTCAGCGTCTTGGCGTCGCGAATCTCGCCCCGCCCGGCCTGGGCCAGAACGTCTTCGAAATCCGCCTCGATCACGACGATCTCCTCGCCCTCCTCCTCGAGCCCGCCGCCCGCGGCGACGCGGGCCTGCGGCCCATAGGGCGCGACGAAGAAATAGAGTTTTTCGGTGGTCGCGGCCGGGCTCACAAAAGCCTCGAACAGAAAGCGCGCCTCGCCGACCGCGAGACCCATTTCCTCGTGGGCCTCACGGCGCATGCAGGCTTCCGGGTCCTCGCCGGGGTCGAGCGTGCCGGCGCAGGCTTCGAGCAGGCCGGGCGAACGGTCGTTCATATGCGCGCCCAGGCGAAACTGATGCGTCAACAGGATTTTTCCGCGCTGCGGGTCATAGGGCAGCACGGTGACGGCGTCGGGGCGGCGGAACAGGCTGCGCTTGTGCGCATCCCAGCGCCCATCCGCGCGCTGCAAGTCATAAGTGACGGCCGAATAGGAATATTTGTCGGACACCAGCACTTTTTCTTCGAGGTCGCGCAGCAACGGCCCATTGTCTGATGTTTTGCTCATGTCAGTGCCTGAACTGTTCGCGCAAGATGCGCTCTTCCATGGAATGTCCGGGGTCATGGAGCAATTCCAGCCCGGTGCTCTCGTCCATTGAGATCGCCACCTGGGCGACGTCGCGGATTTCGAAATGGTCGGCGACCGCCGCCACCGGCCGCTTTTCCTGCTCCAACACCTCGATGACCACCTCCGCCTTGCTGGAGATCAGCGCGCCGCGCCAGTGGCGGGGGCGGAAGGCGGAGATCGGGGTGAGCGCCATCAGCGGCGCCTCGATCGGCAGGATCGGCCCGCCGGCGGAGAGGTTGTAGGCGGTGGACCCCGCAGGCGTCGCCAGCAGCACGCCATCGGCGATCAGCTCGGCCATGCGGGTGTGGCCGTCGACGAAAATGCGCAATTTCGCCGCCTGCGCCGACTGGCGCAGCAGCGACACTTCATTGATGGCGCGCGCCTCCGCGGTTTCGCCGCGAAAGGTCTTCGCATTCATCTTCAACGGATGGATGATGGTGCTGCGCGCGGCGGCGAGGCGTTTGCGCAGGCCGGTCTCGCGGAACTCGTTCATCAGAAAGCCGACGGAGCCGCGGTTCAGGCCGTAGATCGGCACGCCGCGCCCCATGAAGCGGTGCAGGGTTTGCAGCATCAGCCCGTCGCCGCCGAGAGCCACCACCACATCCGCCTCTTCCGAATGGACGTCGCCATAGCGCCCGACCAGCCGGGCGCGCGCCTCCTCGGCCTCGGGCGCGTCCGAAGACAGGAAATGGATCCGCTCGAACCGGCGCAAATACCCCTCGATCATCGAAAGGCCCGTCCCTTCCGTCGCTTCCACGCGATCGGCGGAAACGAACCGCGCGGCAAATCGCCGCGCTTTCGCCGCAGACTTAAGCCGGGAAGCCGCGCAGGGCAAGCCGGGACCGCGCTGGCGCGCCGCAAAACCGCGCCGCGGACGCTCCCGAAGTCCTTTCAACGCATTCAATTGCGTCGAAGACCTTTGCGGCTTTTGTCGTTGACGAGGATCAAAAACTTCCGCGTTGTGATTTTCAATGCTACAGTTGCCGTCGCGGCAGAGCAGCCGCACAGGTTCAGTGGGGAGCGTGGCTTGGATACGCTGGTCGATAAGGCCCTTGTGGAAACCGTGTTCGGGCGTCTCGACGCCAACACGCGCGTCATGGCCTGCAACGGACACAAGGCGCCGCAAAGTCCCGGACTCGACTGCTGCGATTGTGAGATCAAGGACCAGAGCGTCTGCTGCGCCCTCGACCCCGACGAGTTCGAGGTCCTGGAAAAGATCGGCCGCAGCCAGGGCTATCCCGCCAAGAGCACGATTTTCGAACAGGGCCGCGAAGCCGGCTTCGTCTACAATCTCACCGCCGGCGCGCTGCGGCTGTCGAAACTGCTGCCGGACGGCCGGCGCCAGGTGGTCGGCTTCGCCATGCCCGGTGATTTCCTCGGACTCGATTTCGAGCCCACCCATCTCTACACCGCCGACGCCCTGACCCCCGCCAAGGTCTGCCAGTTTTCGCGCCCCGGCTTCAGCGAAATGCTCGACGACAAGCCGCGCCTGCTGCGCCGGCTGATGAACATGGCCTCGCATGAGCTGGCGCTGGCGCAGGAGCAGATGGTGGTGCTCGGCCGCCGCACGGCGGAAGAGAAGATCGCCGCCTTCCTGGTCGGCATGCGCAAGCGCTACGGCCGCATCCACGGCCCCTCCGTCCATGTGCCGCTGCCGATGACCCGTCTCGACATCGGCGATTATCTCGGCCTCACCGTCGAAACCGTGAGCCGGATGATGACCCGGATGGCGCGGGAAAAAACCATTGTCATCGTGCCCGACGGCGTGCGCCTGCTCGACGTGCAGCGGCTGGAGCGACTCGCGGAAGTCTGATCTTGTGAATCCGGAGGAAGACAGGCGCTGGTTCCTCGCCGGCGCGCGACAGGCCTTTGCGGGCCCCGCCTGGTATGTGGCGCTGTCGCTGATGAGCACCGGGGCGCTGGCGCGGGCCGCCGACATGCCGCCCGGCGCCGCCATGCTGGCGACCGCGCTGATCTGGGCCGGCCCCGGACAAATCCTGTTCTTCGGCGCCATTGCGGCGAAAACCGCGCCCGCGACCATCGCTTTCGCCGTCAGCCTGTCCTCCGTGCGCCTGCTGCCCATGTGCCTGTCGGTGCTGCCCATGTTGCGCGGTGAAAGATCGCGTCGGCTGACGCTGCTGTTCGCCTCGCATTTCATCGCCGTCACGGTCTGGACGGAATCCTTGCGCCGCCTGCCCGAGATCGACAAGGCGCGGCGCCCGCCATTCTTCTTCGGCTTCGCCCTGGCCTGTATCGGGCTGACCACGCTGACCAGCGGGCTCGGCTACTGGCTGACGGCGGCGG
The DNA here is from genome assembly GCF_025961575.1 of Rhodoblastus acidophilus. Taxonomy (GTDB): domain Bacteria; phylum Pseudomonadota; class Alphaproteobacteria; order Rhizobiales; family Beijerinckiaceae; genus Rhodoblastus; species Rhodoblastus acidophilus_C. The sequence goes on from NZ_JAOQNX010000018.1 coordinate 76,053, forward strand.
TTCCCGCGCCGCTCGCCGCCGGTCTGATGATGCTGTCGCCAATCTATTTCCTCGCGGCGACGGCGCGGGCGGCGCGCGACGGCTCGGACTGGCTGGCGATCGGCGCCGGCGCCGCGCTGGCGCCGCTGACCCAGATTTTTGTCGGCGGCGGCTTCGACCTGATGATTCTGGCGCTGGTCGGCGGCGGCGGCGCCTGGCTCGCCGGATTTTACGCGCGCAGGACGGCGGCATGAGCTTCGACCCCGCCCTTTCCCCCTATCTCGCCGTGATCCTGATCGGGTTCCTGCCGAGCGAAGTCTGGCGTTGGCTGTCCGTGCTCGTCGCTCACCGCATCGACGAAGATTCCGAATTCTTCCGCTTCGTGCGCAGCGTCGCCACGGCGCTGCTGGTCGGGGTGGTGTTGAAAATCGTGGCGACGCCGGCGCGGGAGCTGGCCGCCGTGCCGATCTGGGCCCGCAGCGGCGCCTTTGTGTTCGCGGCGGCGGCTTTTTTCGCCTTCCGCCGCTCGGTCTTCGCCGCCATTCTTGCCGGCGAGGCGCTCATTGTCGCGGGCGCATGGTGGTGGGGCCGCTGACGGTGTAGGCTCGATTCGTTTCCACATCACCCGGACGAGCCCGGTGTCCCTCATCATTTCCATCGCCGCGATCAGCGTCTGGCTGTTCGGCCTGCTTCTTCTGGCGGCGCAGGCCCTCGCCCACATCATCGGCTACCGGATCGGCGCCCGCGCGCGAAACCGGGGCCATAGCGCGTCCGACAGCGTCAGCGCGCTGGTCGCCGGCATGCTGGGCCTGCTCGCCTTCGTGCTGGCGCTCACCCTGTCCTTCGCCAACGAGCGCTTCACCGAACGCCGCGCCGGCACGCTCGCGGAAACCAACGCCATCGGCACGGCCTTTTTGCGCGCGAAGGCCGTGGGCGGGCCCGAGGGCGAGGCGATCGCCCGGCTGTTTGAAACCTATGTCGAGACCCGCGCCGATTTCATCCGCGCCGGCCACGAGGCTGAAAAGATCGAAGAGATCAACCGCCGCACCGAGGCCCTGCAGACGCAGATCTGGAGCCATGTCAGCACGATCGTGCGCGAAAAACCCAATCCGGTTTCCGTATCGCTGATGACCGCGGTCAACGAGGTCTTCGACGCCAGCGCGGCGGAGCGCTTCGCCTTTTCGATGCAATTGCCCTGGCAATTCTTCTCGCTGCTGATCGCCCTCACCCTGATCGGCGCCGGCGCGCTCGCCTACCAGCTCGGCCTGCGCGGCAAGGAGCCGCCCTGGCTGGTGTTCCTGCTGATGGTGATGTGGAGCGCGGTGATCGTCAGCATTCTCGATCTCGCCACGGCGCGGCTCGGCGGCATAAGGACCGACGCAACCGCCTATGAATGGACCCGCCAGAGTTTTGCTCCGCCGCAAGCGCCGTAAGGCCGCGCGGCTCACATTCCGGCTTGCCGGATGGGGCTTTTCGCGGTTTCATCGTCATCCGCCGCCGTTCGCGCGGCCGATTTCGAGGAGCGCACATGCGTATGCCGATCGCCGCCGCCCTGCTCTGCGCCTTCGTTCTCCCCGCCGCCGCCCTGCCCGTCGCGTCGACCGGACTGTCCGCGCCGATCCCGCTGCTCCAGGCCAAGAGCAAGGCCAAGCCGGCGAAAGCCGCCAAGGCGAAGGGCGGCAAATGCGCGCCCGGCGCGATCTGCCCGCTGGTCGGCGGCGGCGACTACTGAGTCGAGACGCCCGGACAAATCGTTCAATTTCAAGGCAGTGCCGCAGTTTCGCCACAAATTACGCTGGCGCGGTCATGCTTTACAAAAGCTTGCGCAGTGTAAGCCCGAGGCGTTCCGCAGAATACTGTGTCCTGAACGCAACGCCGGCGCGATATTTACCCCAACAGATTGCATCCACTGCAGGGGGATGCGAATCTGAGGGTCCTTTCTTTTTGGAGGACGTGACCATGCGTCGCATTCTGATTTCATCGTTCCTGCTGGCTTCGACGGCTTACTCCGCCGTGGCGGCCGATCTGCCGTCGGTCAAGGCCGCTCCGGTCTATGTTCCCCCGGCGCCCGTCTTCACCTGGACCGGCTTCTACCTCGGCGTCTACGGCGGCGGCGTGTTCGGCACGACCCACGTCACCGGCCCGGCCTTCGTTCCCGGCGTCAGCAACGCCTACAACCAGAACCCGACCGGCGGCGCGGTCGGCGGTCTCGTCGGCTACAACTTCCAGTTCAACCCGAACTGGGTGATCGGCCTCGAAGGCGAAGGCGGCTGGCAGGGCTTCACCGCGACCAACACCTTCGTGAGCGCCGCCAACGGCCTCCCCTTCACCCAGCAGGTCACCACGGATTATTCGGCCCGCATCCGCGGCCGGCTGGGCTATGCCTTCGCCGATCGCGCGCTGCTGTTCGTCGCCGGCGGCGTGTCCTTCTCGGATATCGGCGTGCAGCTGAACAACCTGATCGGCTCGACCACCAAGGTCACGCAAGGCCTGGTCGGCTGGAACATCGGCGGCGGCCTCGACTATGCCTTCACCCCGAACTGGATCGGCCGCATCGAATATATCTACGACGATTACGGCTCGACCAATTACGGCTTCATCGCCAAGTCCGGCAACGTCTTCGACGACCGCAGCGCCACCTTCCAGTCGAGCACCGTGCGCGGCGCGATCATCTACAAGTTCGGCGCCCCGGCCGCGGTTCCGGTCGTCGCCAAATACTGAGACAATCGCCTGATTGTCCCGCATCATCGACCCGGCCCGAAAGGGCCGGGTTTTTGCTCTTGAACATGTCGTCCAATATCGAGCGGATCGTGCGGCCGGTCCTTTTTGGACCCAATTTGACCTTTTACTCCGCGACGCGCCTCGCCTATGGTCGCCCCCATGAATGACACTTATGCGACGCTGGCTTCCTTGGAGAGCTACAACAAGATTCTCGTGATCGGCAGTTGCCTCGCCCACGACGCCGCCAAGGCCTTGTTCCGCGAGGATGCGAATTACCGCTACATCTGGAGGATGAGCACGCCGAGCATGATGTCGCCCGAACCGGCGTCCTGCGACGCCGCGATTCTGGAGGCGATGAGTTCTTCGGAGCGGCTGACCTTCGAGCGCGACGTCTTCAAGACGCCGGGCATCGCCGACGCCATCGAAACAGCCGAAATCATCATCCTTGATCTCGTGCGCGACTCCTATGACTTCCTGAGGCTGGAAAATGGCGCCATCATCACGCGCGGCGTCGAGGTCGAGAAATATGCGCTTGAAGAGACGCTCAAGACCACCGAGCGTCTGCGCCTGGGGACGCTGGGCCATTTCGAAATGTGGCTCGAGGCGATCCATCGTTTCGCCGAAATGGTCCGCGCCGCGCAAAAGCCGATCGTCGTGCTGAGACCGCGCTGGATGCATCTCTATTTGCACGAGTGGCGCTTCTCGCTCGTCGGCGATTTCGACCAATTCGAAATCGTCCGGCGCAACCTGGTCATCGGCCATTACGGCCGGATCATGGAAAGCCTGCTCGGCCTGCCGGTCGCGCTGTCGATCCCGGATTCGATCTCCTATGCGGATTCCGCGCATCCCTGGGGCTCGAATCCCCTCCACCTGCACGCCGCCTCGATTCAGGACATCGTCGCGCCGCTGCGCGCCGCGGCGGAGACCCGGTCGGGCTTTGATCGTCTGAGGGGCGACAAAGAGGCCGCCCATTCAAGCGAAAGCGCGCTCAGGAACATGTTGAGCGAACGGATCCTGTCCGTGCCGCGGCTCTGATCAGAACCAGCGGGTCAGCGCCGCGACATCGGGTCTGACCCGGTCCTCGATCTCGCCGTCGACGCGGCCGATATGGATGAAGCCGGCGATCTTTTCGTGATCCTCCAGGCCGAGCCGGCTCAAAAAGGTCCGGTCATAGGCGATCCATTCGGTCAGCCAGGCGGTGCGAAACCCCATGGCCACCGCCGCGACGGTGAGGGCCATGCAGACCGCGCCGGCCGACATTTCCTGCTCCCACAGCGGAATCTTGACATGCGGCGCGGCGCGCGACACCACCGCGATCACGGTCGGCGCGCGCGAAAACCGCCCGCGCTCCGCCGCCAGCCGCTCCTCGCCCGCCTCCGGATTTTGCGTTTGAAACACCTCGGCGCACAAAGCGCCGGCGCGGTCGCGGCCCTCGCCGTCGAACACGATGAAACGCCAGGGCGCGAGCTTGCCGTGATCGGGGACGCGCGCGGCCAGCTCCAAGAGGCGCGCGATCTCGTCGCGCGTCGGCCCCGGGCCCTTCATCGTCGGCGGCGGCGCGGAGCGGCGTTTCGCGAGCAGTTTCAGGGTGTCGGTCATGGCTTGTCCTTTGGCTTTCCCCGACATTGGCCGCAAAATCGCCGCTTTGTAAACCGATGCGGAAAGGCCATTGTGCGCGGATGAGAAACCCCATGAATTCCTGGCTGTGTCCCTGGCTGTCCCGCTGGCTGTTCGTCGCCGCCTGCCTCTCGCCCCTCCCCGCTTGGGCCGCGGCGCAGGTCAGCCTAAGCGCAGTTTACGCGCCTGCCGATTCGCAGCCGATCCGCTCCGGCGTGGTCTGGCGCGTGTTCGCCGCCGGCGCCGACGCCGACGGCGCCCATGCGCTGGTCGCCGAATCGAACGAGGCCTTGCCCGTGGTGACGCTCGACGACGGCGAGTACATCGTCCACGCCGCCTGCGGGCTCGCCGGCGTCGCCAAGCAGATCAGCGTGAACGGCATCGCTCCCCAGGCGCAAAAGCTGGTGATGAACGCGGGCGGCCTGAGGATCAACGGCATGCTCAACGACGCCAGCATTCCTCCGTCAAAACTCGTTGTCCAGGTCTATCTTCCCTCCGCGAACGATCCCGAGGCCAAGCTGATCCTGCCGAATCTCAAGGCCGGCGAGTCCGCCTGCCTGCCGGAGGGCAATTATCACGTGGTCTCGAAACTGATGGATGTCTCGGCCGGCGCGACCAACGCCACCAACTCGGTCATCTATGCCGACCTGCGCGTGGTCGCGGGCAAGCTCACCTCCGGCGCGCTGCGCCACCGCGCCGCCACCATGACGTTGAAACTGGTGAATGCGCCGGGCGGCGAGGCGCTGGCCAACACCACCTTCTCCGTGCTGACGCCGGGCGGCGACGTGATCCGCGAATTGATCGGCGCTTTCCCCTCGCTGGTGCTGGCGGAGGGCGAATATGTCGCCATCGCCCGCCACGAGGACAGGACCTATCAGGCGACCTTCAAGGTGCAGTCGGGCCAGGACCGCGATGTCGAAGTGCTGGCGGAGCAACCCGCGCCCGAAGCCAAGCCCTGAGCGGCGCCATGGTTAACTCCTTGTTTTCCAAACACGGCGATTTCGCGGAATCGCGCGTCTGCGCGGATGCGAAGCTCGCGCGGCGATGGCAATATGTGCTCACAACTGCCGCGCGGCGGAAACAACAATCTCCCGAAACCTTAAAGCCCGGCCTCAGCCGGGCTTTTTTTGTTCAGGCGGCGGTCGCGGCGAAGGCCGGAATTTTCTGGGCGAAATCGTCGAGCCAGGCGACGAGACCGGGGTGATTCGTCCGCCATTCCCCGGAAAAACGCAGATCGAGATAACCGAGCGCGCAAGCGAGCGCGATCTGGCCGATGTCGGGCTCTCCCTCCAGGGCCGGCGGCGCCTGCTCCAGCCGCGCCAGGGCGCGCTCGATCTTCTCGCCCTGGTGGGCGACCCATTTGGCGCTGCGCTCGCCGGGTTCGCGATAGCGGGTTTCATAGATGACCAGCACGGCGGCGTCGGCGAGGCCATCGGCGAGGGCTTCCAGCACCAGGGCGCGCGTGCGCGCCTTGGGATCGCGCGGGACGATGCGCCCGCCGCCGGCCTGGTCGTCGAGCCAGGCGGCGATCACGGCGCTGTCGAAAATGCAGTCCCCGTCGTCCGTTTCCAGCGTGGGAATCTTGCCGAGCGGATTTTTTTGCCGGATCGGATCGGCGGGATTAATCGTCTCAGTCGGAACCAGTTCGACCGACAGGCCGAGCAGGGCCGCAGCGATCCTGACCTTCCGCGAGAAGGGCGAGGCGGGCGCAAAATAGAGTTTCATTGGCGACCTCCAGGCGCGCGGGCGCGCGAGAACAAGCCGCCAACCTTATCGAGTCGTCCCGGCTCTGGAAAAGCGGGCCCGGCCCCTATTCGAGATGAAGATTAACGGCTTTCGGCCCCTTGCCTTTCTTGTCCGGCTCGACCTCGAAGGTGAGCCTTTGCCCCTCGTTCAACGAGGCGAGGCCGGCCTGTTCGACCGCCGTGATGTGTACGAAGATGTCCTTGCCGCCATCGGCCGGCTTGATGAAGCCATAGCCTTTTTCCGCATTGAAAAACTTGATTACGCCCTGTTGCGTCATGACGCCTTTCCTCCGGTCATGCGCCGATCGGCGGGGCGGCCGATATTGCCATTCCTGCAATGAGCCACCCGGCCGCGCGGCCGATTGGCGGATCGTCTTGCTTGTTGCAGTCTTTTTATCTGCAAGACAGCGCTGCGGTTTTTCCGTCAGCCCCTCGGCGCGCCGAAGGCCCCTCCAATTCCCGCCAAGTTGCGGCAGATTGTCGCAAATGGCAAGACCCGCGGGGGCCCCGCGAAGTATCTTTATTGTGAGGAAACCTTCGCCGTCCCCAGACGTTCAAGCCAGAACGCCGCCTTGTCGTCCTGCGCCAGGGCGCGCGTCAGCTCGGGCAGCAGCGTCGCCGCCTCCTGTTCGAGCAGGTAAGGGGGGTTGACAACCACCAGACCGGTCCGTGTCAGCCCTTTTCCAGGCGCCGCGACCTGCAAATCAATGCGCAGCGCCTCGCCGAGCTCGCCCACCGCCGCGCAAAAGGCGTCCGCCACCTCCGGCTCCTTCACCGGCTGCCAGACCATGAACACGCCGCCGGGCCATTTGCGCAAAGCGCTGGCGAGCGAATCATGGACGCGCTCGTAATCGTCACGCCGCTCGTAGGGCGGATCGATCAGGACCAAACCGCGCCGCTCCGGCGGGGGGACGAAAGCGTTGAGGCCTTCAAAGCCGTCGCGTTCGATCACCTTGATTCGATTGTCGCGCGCCAGCGCCCCGCGCAAATTGTTCGCCGCCTCCGGCAGCAGTTCGCAGCACAGGCCGCGATCCTGCGGGCGTAAAAACGCCTGGGCGAGTTTTGGAGAACCCGGATAGAGCGGGCCGGCGCCGACGGCCTCGAGATAGGGCGCGAGCAATTCGGCCGCCTCGGGCGAGATTTTCGCGTCGCGCAGGCGAAAAATGCCGCCGAGCGCCTCGCCGGAGCGCTGCGCCTCGGGGCCGTCGAGATCGTAGAGGCCGGCGCCCGCGTGGGTGTCGATGAAGCGGAACGGCTTGTCCTTGCGCCGCAAATACAGCAGCACGCGCACGAGCAGCGCGTGTTTGAGCACGTCGGCGAAATTGCCGGCGTGGAATTCATGGCGGTAGTTCATGGCGCATCCTTTGACGCCCCACATAGAGCCGGGCGCGCGCCCGAGGCAACCGGGTCACGCCGGCGCGAGAAAAACCAGATCGACCCGCCAGACCTGGCCGCTGAAGCCGAAGGCGGCGGGGACGGCGAGCGAACGCCGCGGGGCGGTCCGCAGCGCCGGAAACGCCTTGAGGATCAGCGCGTCCTCGCTTGTGTGGGTGAGGATGGCGATCCCGCCCGACCTGCCGCATCGCCGCACATTTTGCGGGCCCGACCATTCCGCATGGTCGAAATCGACATAAAGCGCTCTGCGCAGCCACAGCACCGTCGAGGCCGCCAGCACGGGATCGGCGATGACGACGCAAAACGGTCCGTTCGCTCGGGTCTCCCAAAGGCGCGCGACGGCTTCGCCGAGTTTTCGCGAATCGGCGGCGTAAAAGGTGAGCGGACGGCCAATCGAGGCGCCGACGACATCGGCGAGAAAAAGATAGGCGATGAAGGCGACAAGCAAGCCGCTGGAGCCAAGCGCCATTCGCCGGGCGGTCGCCTCCACCTCGGGCGCGGCGCCGTCGAAAAGCAGGGCCAGGCCGACGGCGCAGGAGGACGCGAAAGGCAGGACCCAGAGCGGCTGCGCCACCTGATCCGTCACGACGACCCCGGCGATCAGGGCCAGGGACGGGCCAAAGGCGAGGACCGCCCCGACAAGCGCCTTTTTGTCCGATCCTGCGATCCGGCCCCGAGCGGCCCACGCCACCACGATGAGATTGGGCGCGAACAGAAGGATTTGGCCGACGCAAATGTTCGCAACGCTGTGAACGAGGCCGGTCTCGTCCATTTCGTGACCGCCCAGCGCATAGGCGGCGGCATGGCCGCCGTGTCGCAGCGCGTCCGCCACATGCGGCGCCAGGATCGCAGCGCAGACGAGCGCCGCAACGTAAGTCATGGGCCGGCGCAACACCGCGCGGTACCGCAGGAGGCACAGAGCGAAAAGGCAGGCCAGCAGCAGGGCCAGCTCATATTTCACCAGGAGTCCCAGACCGGCGGAGAGCCCCAGCAACAGGGCGTCGCGTCCGCGCGTCCGTTCGAAATAGGCCAGAGCGTAATAAAGCGTCGCCGCCCAGAACGGCGCGAGCATGGAATTGTGATTGACCTGCACCGCGAAAAAACTCGCGGGCAGCGAGGTGACAAACAGCATCACGGCCAGGGCTGCGGCCTGCGGCCCGCCATAAAGCCGGGCGGCCCGCCACACATAGAAGGCGGCGACGGCCATGCCGAGCTGGCTCATCAGCAGCAGCAGGAAGATCGGCGCATGATGCAGGCCGAGAACGGTTTGAATCATCAGCGACAGCAAGGGCGGATGGCGCGCCAGGCTCAGCGGCGCGCCGCTGCCCCAATAGGCCGCCTCGAGCGTGTCCTGATGCAGGTTGCCGATGAGGAGCGCCGGCGTGACCGCCCAGATCAGCACATGCGCGACGACGGCCAGAACCACAGGCGATGCGCTGAAGCGAAGCAAGGATCACAGAACTCCGCGCCTTCTCCCCTTGCGGGAGAAGGTGGCTCGGCGCGGAGCGCCGAGACGGATGAGGGGGTCGACCCGCCTCAAATGCGCAAGGAGACTAGAGGGTTCCCGACCCGGCTCACCGTCCCGCGGGCACGACGATGCTTTGGCTGCGGCAGCCGCGCCGCACGACATCGGGACAGGCGACGAAATCGCGCAGGTCTTTTGACAGGCAGATGCGCGCCTCCTGCAAGGCGCCGCGCTGGCACGTCACAGCCATCATGCCGGGCCGCAGGCGCGGATTGGCGGCGATGAAGGCGCGCTGGATGTCGAGCGGCGACACATACAGGTCTTCGCGCGGCGCCCGCAGTTCGGCAGGAATGGTGACGGCGTCGCGGGCGGCGCGCACATCGGCGAAATAGTTTTGTGGGCTCTTGCCGGAACAGGCTCCGTGGGCGCGCCATTCGTGGCGGGCGAGACCGGGGTCGGGGTAGAGGTCGCCCAGGCCGGAGGCGACGCTATAGGGCAGGTCGGAGCCGTCGCAGGCGGGCGGATAGCCCCTGGCATATTGCTGCCAGAGCCCGTGAACGACAAAGCCGGGATTAGCGCCGGGGGCGCATTGGCGCCGCGATTTTTGCGCCCCACCATTGGCGCAGAACGACGGCGACCAGGACAGCGAGAGGAGGTAAAAGTCGAAATCGCCTGATGGCGTGGTCCCGCGCGGCCGATAGGCGGCGCCCTCGTCGCGCGGCGCGGCCCTCTCTCGGGGCGGCCCCTGGTCCGAACAATCGTCGAGGATGCAATCATTGGCGGCGAGCGCCGGGGCTGCCGCCAGCAGAGCCGCGGCGACCACCCAAAATTTCATCTCACCGCGCCCGAGCAATGCGGCGGGAAGGCCCGCGCCGGGTCCTCGCCGACGGCGCAGAATTCGACGCCGGGGCCAAAGCCGACGAAACCGCCGCGCTCGACAATGTTGAATTTCACTTCGCGGGCCTTGCCGTCGTTGAACAGCGCGCGGATGATGCAATAGCGGCGCGGGATAAATTCGGCGCCATGCTTGCGGTAGCCCACCTGCCGTTCCTGGGCGAGGTCGAAGCTGACGATCGACAGGTCGCTTTCGCCGAACCAGAACTGTTTCGAATCGAACTGGTCTTTGATGGCGCTCAGAATGCCGCCGTCATTGCAGGCCGGCAGATCGCCGCTATAGGGGATGGCCCGATCTTCGGCTGGAAACGTATAAGGCGCCATATCGCGCGGCGCGGAGCCGGCGAAGGCCGGGAGCGCGAGAACAATCAAGGTCGCCGCGAGGGCGGGACGCGAAAAAAGCATGGGAATCCCCGGTAGCCATTCGCGCAGACGATGCGCGAAACCGCCAAGCAGCGTCAAGGTTTTTCTAATCGGGCGGGGCGCGGCTTACCCGTGCCCCACCTGATAATCCTTGATGTCGGTGAATTGGATCGCCGGCCAGCGCTCCTGGTCGTAGCGCAGGTTGAAGGCCGATTGCGCCAGGAACACAGGCGCGCCGTCGAGGTCGTTGGCCATGGCGGTCGGATAGGCGCGGATGAATTTGTCCAGCTCCGCCGGCTGGTCCGAACTGATCCAGCGGCAGATTTCGAAGCGGCTGGTTTCAAAGCTGACGGGCAAGCCGTATTCGGCCTGCAACCGCTCGGCGAGCACGTCGAGCTGCAGCGCGCCGACGACGCCCACCATGGCGGGGGAGCCGTCATGCGGGATGAACAGCTGGACGACGCCCTCTTCGGCCATTTGCTGCAAGGCCTCGCGCAGCTTCTTGGCCTTCATCGCATCGCCAAGTTTCACACGACGCAAAATTTCCGGCGCGAAGCTCGGGACGCCTCGGAACACAAGGTTTTCGCCCTCGGTGAGCGTATCGCCGATGCGCAGCGCGCCATGATTTGGAATGCCGACGACGTCGCCTGCAAAAGCCTCTTCGGCGAGCTGGCGGTCCTGGGCGAAGAAGAATTGCGGCGCGTTGAGCGCGATGTTTTTTCCCGTGCGGGCGAGGCGCGCCTTCATCCCGCGCGTCAGTTTTCCCGAACTCACGCGCATAAAAGCGATGCGGTCGCGGTGGTTCGGGTCCATGTTCGCCTGGATCTTGAAGACGAAGCCGCTCATTTTGGCTTCGCGCGGATCGACGTTTCGCGAGGCCGCCGCCACCGGCTGCGGCTCCGGCGCGAACTCGGCCAGAGCGTCGATCAGGTCCTGGACGCCGAATTTTTTCAGCGCCGAGCCGAAGAACACCGGGGTGAGGTGGCCTTCGAGGAAAGCCTGGACGTCGAACGGCTTTTGCGCCTCGCGCGCCAGTTCGATCTCCTCCATCGCCAGCAGGGCGTCGGCATCCGAAGAAATTTCGGCGATTTTGGGATCGTCGGGGCCTGAAACCTTGATCGGCTCGGAATCCTCTTCCAGCAGCCGCACCAGATTGGCGCGCAGGTCGTAGGTTCCGGCAAACCCCCTGCCCCGCCCGATCGGCCAGGTCAAAGCGACGGTGTCGAGCGCCAGGGTTTTTTCGATTTCGTCGAGCAGGTCAAAACAGTCGCGACTCTCGCGATCCATCTTGTTGACGAAGGTGATGATGGGGATGTCGCGCAGGCGGCAAACCTCGAAAAGTTTGCGCGTGCGCGCTTCAATACCCTTGGCGGCGTCGATGACCATGATGGCGGAATCGACCGCGGTCAGGGTGCGATAGGTGTCTTCCGAAAAGTCTTCGTGGCCGGGCGTGTCGAGCAGGTTGTAGACGCAATCGCCATATTCGAACGTCATCACCGAGGTGACGACGGAAATGCCGCGTTCGCGCTCGATGCCCATCCAGTCGGAGCGGGTCTGGCGGCGGTTGGCCTTGGCGCGCACCTCGCCGGCGAGCTGGATGGCTCCGCCGAACAGCAGCAGTTTTTCCGTGAGCGTGGTTTTGCCGGCGTCCGGGTGGGAAATGATGGCGAAGGTGCGCCGCCGGGCGACGGGGTCTTTGGACATGGTCAACCGCAATTTCTCATAGCGTTTTCGAGCGAAGTGGATGCCGGTTCGCGTGAAGACCCGCAAGGGCCGCGTTAGCGAATACGCGTGACGCCAAGACTCAAGGCTGCGTCCGGCAAACCTCGGTTTGCCGGACGCAGCCTTGGGATTACGGCTGACTTAGAGCATGGGCCGCGAAAGAGGAAGTTCTTTTCGCAGGCTGCGGCAAAAGCAGCCGTGGAGCGCCCCCGTCCTTCGAGACGCGCCTTTCAGGCGCTCCTCAGGATGAGGGCTACTGGTTTCAGCCGCCGGTCACGCAGGCGTTTTTTGGCCCGCCTTATGCGCGACGATCCACTTTTTCAGCTCCTCGACATGCTCCGCCTCTTCCGAGACGAATTCGACGGCGAGCGCCTTGATCTCGGGGTCGGTGGTGGTGTCGAGCACGTTCTTGTAGAAATCATAGCCGGCCTGTTCGGCCTCCAGCGCGATTTCCAGCGCTTCGCCCTTGCCGATCATCGGATCGGCGGCCCAGATTGCAGCCTTTTCCGGGCTCTCGAAATCCGGCCATTGGAAAGACGCGGGCAGCAGCTCCGGCACGTCGCGGTAGCCGGCGCGGGCCTTGGCGTCGCCGAGATGCAGCCGCGAATAATCCGACAATTGGCGGAAAAGTTTTGCCGTCTCGGCATTGCCGGCGCTCTGCATGGCGTCGGCGAGTTCGCCGAAGCGCTCGGCCGCCTCCTGTTCGAGACGGATGGCGTAGGCCAAAAATTCCTCGACGCTTTGCATCATTTTTCTCCTCTTCGCCCTGATGTAGCGCCGAGGCGGAAAGCCGCCAAGCCTATTTTCTATGCATGCCCGCCAAACAGGCGGCAAAAACAAGCTTTAGCGCACGCGCTCCAGCCCCTTCTTTTGAAAAGCGCCCTCGCGAAAAAACACCACGGCCTGGCGCAGCGCGTCAAAATCCCAGGGCAGCAGCGTATGGGTCGCCGGCAGGCAAATATGATCGGCGAGCCCGGGCAGGCGCGTGCGCGCCACCGTCACTTTGCCATCATTGGGGCCGCGCAGGAAGAAATAAGACAAAAGCGGGTTGAGCGTGCGGTCGCCCGCAATCACGCCCACCGGAAAATCGATGGGCCCGCGCTCGGCGGAACAGGTGAGGTCGTCGATGGCCGGGCCGAACAGCGGCCGCAGCAGCGCGCTGCCGGCGATGAAATCGGCGATTTCGCTGCCGCCGAGCGGCGGCGCCAGCATCACCACTTTGCCCAGATTCTTTGGGCGCTCTCGGGCGATCAGCGCCCAGGCGACCAGCCCGCCCATGGAATGGGTGAGGAAATGCAGCTCGCCGTCGAGCTTTTCGGCAAAATTTTTCACACGGGATGCGAGCCGCGCCGCGTGGTCATCGACCGACGCGCGGCGCGAGGGATAGCCCGGATTCAAGGTGTGGAAGCCGCGCATCTCCAAAAAGGCCTGCGCTCCCCACATGGAGGCCGGCGTGCGGCCGAGGCCGTGGAGAAGGACGACCCCGTCGGCCACTCAGAGCTGCTCCTTGCGATGGTCGCGCGCCAGGAAGGAATAGACCGTCGGCGTGACGAACAAGGTGAACATCGTGCCGATGCTCATGCCGGCGGCGATGACGATGCCGATGGCGGCGCGGCTCTTGGCGCCGGCGCCGGCGGCCATGATCAGCGGAATCACGCCGATCACCATGGCGGCGGTGGTCATCAGGATCGGGCGCAGGCGCACGCCGGCCGCATGTTCGATCGCCTCGCGCGGCGACAGACCCTGGCTGCGCTGCATGGCGTTGGCGAAATCCACCATGAGGATGCCATGCTTGGAGATCAGCCCGATCAGCGTCATCAGGCCGATCTGGGTGTAGATGTTGATCGAGGCCGCGCCGAAGAAACCCAGAATGTTGAGCGGCAGCAGCGCGCCAAACATCGAGGTCGGCAGCGCGATCAGGATGATGAACGGATCTCGAAAGCTTTCGAACTGGGCGGCGAGCACGAGATAGATGACGATCAGCGAGAAGCCGAAGGCCAGCGCCAGCGTCGAGCCCTCCTGCACATATTGCCGGCTCTCGCCGAGGAAATCGTAAGTGTAGCCCTCGGGGAAGATTTCCGTCGCCTTGGCTTTGAGGAAATCGAGCGCCTCGCCCACGGTGCGGCCGGGGAACGGCACGCCCGACAGGGTCGCCGCGTTCAATTGCTGGAACGAGGTCAAAGCGTTGGGCTGAATCTTCTCCTTGATCTGCACCACCGTCGACAGCGGCGTCAGCGCCCCCGAACCGGTGCGCAGCTGGTAGCGGGTCAGCCAGTCCGAATCGAGGCGGAACTCGCGCGGCGCCTGCGGGATCACCTGATAGGAGCGGCCGTACAGGCTGAAGCGGTTGACATAATTGCCGCCCAGGAAAGTGGCGAGGGTCGCGCCGATGTCCTGCATGGAAATGCCGAGCGCATTGGCCTTGGCCGCGTCGATCTTCACCTCGAGCTGCGGCGTGTTGAACTTCAAATCGCCGTCGGTGAAGATGAACAGGCCGCTCTTGGCCGCTTCGGCCTGCAGGCGGTCGAGCACGCCGGACAGGGTCTGGAAGTCGCCGGCGGTGCGGATGACGAATTGCACCGGCGCGCCGCCGGAATTGCCCGGCAGCGACGGCAGGGCGAAGGCCACCACCTGCCCGCCCGGAATTTCCGCGAGTTTTGGACCGAGCCCCTGCAGCACCTGCTTCTGGTTCTTTTCGCGCTCGCCCCAGGGTTTGAGAATCATGCCGGCGATGCCCTGGGTGACGCCCTGCGAGCCGTTGATGGCGAACACATGGTCCTTTTCCGGCACGCCGTCGAGCACGCGCTGCAGATTGCCGGTGACCTGCTCCATATAATCGAGATTGGCCGATTGCGGCGTCTTGACCATGGTCAGCAGAAAGCCCTGGTCCTCCTCGGGCGCCAATTCGCGCGGCGTGGAGAAATAGAACACGCCGGTCAGCGCCAAAGCCGCCGCAAGATAGAGCAAAATCACCGGCCGATTGTTCAGCGCCCGATGCAGCCGGGCCTCGTAGCGCAGCCGCAGTTTTTCGAAGATCACGTCGAGTTTTTCGGCGAGCCCCTTCTTGCCGTCCTCGTGGCGATGCGAGCGCAGCAGCCGCGAGCACATCATCGGCGACAGCGTCAGCGCGATGAAGCCGGACACGACCACCGAGCCCGCCAAGGTGAAGGCGAATTCCTTGAACAAGGCGCCGGAGAGGCCGCCGACAAAGCCGATCGGCGCATAGACCGCCGCGAGCGTCACGGTCATGCCGATCACAGGAAGCGCGATTTCGCGCGCGCCCTTGATCGCCGCGTCGAAGGGGGTCATGCCCTCCTCGATATGGCGATAAATGTTTTCCACCACGACGATGGCGTCGTCGACGACGAGGCCGATGGCGAGCACGAAGGCCAGCAGCGTCAAGAGGTTGATGGAATAACCGAGCAGCAGCATGAACAGCATCACGCCGATCAACGACAGCGGGATGGTGATCAGCGGGATGATGGTCGAGCGGAGGTCGCCGAGGAACAGGAAGATGACCAGAACGACGATCAGGACCGCTTCGATGAGCGTCTTCTGCACCTCGTGGATCGAGGCGCGGATGAATTCGGTGGCGTCATAAGCGATCGACGCCTTGAGGCCGGCGGGCAGGCCCGCCTGGAGATTCGGAAAAGCTTTGCGAACGTCGGCGATCACGCTGAGCGGATTGGCGGTCGGCGTGCCGTAAATGCCGATGAACACCGCCTTGAGCCCGTCGAACACGGCGGAGGATTCGGCGTTTTCCGGCCCGAGCTGGATTTTGGCGACATCGCCGAGCCGCACCAGCGCGTCGCCACGGTTGGACACGGTGAGCTGCGAGAACGCCCGGGCGCTTTCGAGCGAGGTCTGCGCGTCGATCGAGACCTGTGTATAGTCGGATTTGATCTGGCCGGCGGCGGAGGTGAAATTGTTGGCGATCAGGGCGAGGCGAATGTCGGCCGCCGTGACGCCGCGCGCCGCCATGCGGTCGGGATCGAGCCAGACGCGCATGGCGAAATTCTGCCCGCCGAGAATCTGGGCGCTGGCGACGCCGTCGATGGTTTGCAGCGCCGGCTGCACCACGCGCGACAGATAGTCGTTGATCTGCGGCCCCGTGAGGTCGGCCGAGTTGAACGACATATACATCAGCGCCGTGCTCTGGCCCGCCTGCTTGACCACCACAGGGTCGAGCGCCTCGCGCGGCAACAAATATTTGACCTGGTTGACCTTTGCCAAGACGTCGGTGACGGCGCGGTCGGCATTGGCGTTGAGGCGCAGGTTGAGCGTGATCAGCGAGGTGTTCTGCTGCGAGCTCGACACCATCGTGTCGATGCCCTCGGCGCTCGCCACCGCCTGTTCGATGGGCGTGGTGATATAGCCCTTGATCACGTCGGCATTGGCGCCGGGATAGCTCGTCGTGATGGTGATGGTCGCCGAGGACAGAGCGGGATATTGCCGGATCTGCATCTGGAATCCGGCCTGCGCGCCGACCAGCAGGATCAGCAGGCTGACGACGCTCGCCAAGACGGGACGGCGGATGAAGAGATCGGTAAAGGCGCCCATAACTTATCCAAGATGCGTGGACCGCCCCCGCCCTTCGAGACGCCTGCCGCGCAGGCTCCTCAGGATGAGGGCTACTTGTAGAAAAACCCCCTCATGGTGAGGAGCGCCCGCAGGGCGCGTCTCGAACCATGCACATGGGGACGAAACAGCGTCATTGCAGCGGCAGCGGCTTTTGCGGCGGCAGGCCCGAATTGGCCTCGATCGTCACCGGCATATTGGGCTGAAGCTTGATCTGGCCCTGCGTCACCACTTTTTCGCCAGCCTTCACCCCTTCGGCGATGGCTACGCGCTCGTCGCGGGTGTCGCCCAGGCGGACAAAACGCCGCTCGGCGCGCAGCGGGCCGTCAAAGCCTTTCTGCTCGTCCTGCGGCACGACGACATAGACGGAATCGCCGTAGAGCGAATAGGCGATGGCCGTTCGCGGCACGGAGACGACCTCGTGGGGCTTGCCCGCCTCGACCTCGACATTGCCGAACATGCCCGGCAGCACTTTTTTGTCCGGATTGGACATTTCGGCGCGCACCAGCAGCGTGCGGGTTTCGCGGTCCACCCGGGCGTCGAGGTTGACGATTTTTCCCGAAACTTTCAACCCGCCGAGCAGGTCGACCTGCGCCGTCACCGTCTGGCCGATGGCCAGATCGCTGAAGAACTGCTCCGCCGCGGGGAAATCGATATAGATCGGGTCGAGCTGCTGCAAGCTCACCAGCGCGGCGCCGGCGGCCACATATTGGCCGACATCGACCTTGCGAATGCCGATGCGCCCGGCGAACGGAGCCTGGATGGTCTTTTGCGCGATGATCACCTTGGCGCGCTCCACGGCGGCGGCGGCTGTGTCGCGCGCCGCGATGGCGGCGTCGAGATTGGCCTGGGCGGCCACCCCGCGCGCCAGCAGCGATTGCTGGCGCTGGTAGGCGACCTCGGCGTTCTTCAACGTGGCGGCGTTGGATTTCAGCTCGGCCTGCTCGATGGCGTCATCGATGCGAAACAGCAGCGCGCCCTGGGGCACGTCCTGGCCGTTCTTCACCGCGACTTCGGCGATAATGCCGGCGAGCTGCCCAGCGACATCAATGCCGGGCACGGCCTTGAACGAGCCGATGGCGGCGAGGCGGGGCGTCCAGGTTTCGGACCGCGCCGCCTCGACCGAGACGCCGCTGACCGGACGCGGCATTTTGGCCATGAAGCCCGCGACCATCGAGGGCTTGACCATAAACTGGAAGTAGGCCAGCCCGCCGACCACGGCCGACAGTATGACGAGGGTGAGGAGAAAAGACCTGACGCGCATGATTTCCGTCTGTGCTCAATGCGAAGCGCTTTGTAAGGAGGCGGAAGCGAAAGGGCAAATGACTTTTGAGTCACAATCGCCTCGCTTTCGCCAGAGTTCCGCTATTCCTAAGCGCTATGGAGGCGAATCGTGGCGAGAGTGTTGACGTCGGCTTTGATGCTCGCGGCCCTCAGCGGGCCGGCCCTGGCGCATCCGCATGTCTGGGTCGCCGCCCGCGAGGAGGTTTTGTTCGACGCGCAGGGACGCGTGGAGGCGATCCGGCACATCTGGACCTTTGACGAAATGTATTCCGCCTTCGCCGTGCAGGGCCTGGGCAAGGACGGCCAGCCGCCGACCCGCGAGGAGCTGGCGCCGCTGGCCAAGACCAATGTCGAATCCCTGGCCGAATTCCAGTATTTCACCGCGGTTAAGACCGGGCCGACCTACCAGGAATTCGGCGAACCGCGGGATTATTCGCTCGAGGCCGACGCGCAGAAAATCGTCACGCTGCGCTTCACCCTGCCGCTGAAAACGCCGGTTTCGGCGCACAAGCCGATCACCTTCATGGTTTACGACCCCACCTATTTCGTCAGCATCGAGCTGGAGAAGAAGGACCCGGTGATCCTGAAAAATCCGCCCTCAGGCTGCTCGATGAGCACGATCAAGCCCGAACCGCTCAGCGCCTCGGACCAGAGTAAAATGACCGAAAGCTATTTGTCCGGGCTGGCGCCGGGCCAGGATTTCGGCGTGAAGCTCGCGCCGCGCACCCTGGTGGCCTGCCCATGAGGGCTTTGGTTGTCGCGGCCCTGGGTCTGGCGTCCAGCCCGGCGCTGGCGCAGATCGGCAAGAGAAACCCGTTTTCCCTCGGGGTCGACGAAGGCTCGGTCGGCGATGTCGGGCGTATCGGCCTGTGGCTGCTGCATCAGCAGGCGGATTTTTATAAGACTCTTCGGACCGGCGTCGAAGCCGCCCTTCACGACCCCTCGGCGCTGCTGTCGCTGGCCGCCGCCGCCTTCGCCTATGGGGTGTTTCACGCGGCGGGCCCCGGTCATGGCAAGGCGGTGATTTCCTCCTACATGCTCGCCAACGAGCGGGCGATGAAACGCGGGATCGCTCTGTCGTTCCTCTCCGCCGGCTGGCAGGCGCTGGTCGCCATCGCCCTGGTGGGCGTAGCCTCGCTGCTGCTCGGCGCCACGGCGCAAACCATGACCGCCGCGACCTCGCTGGTGGAAAAGACCGCTTATGCGCTGATCGCCGGTTTCGGCGGCTGGCTGCTGTGGCGAAAAGGCGCGGCGCTGGTCGCGGCGCTGCGCCCGCCGCCGCCCCCGTCGCGCTTCAAATGCGATGACGGCGGCGAGTCCCATCCCGCGGATTGCCCGCATTGCGTCGCGCCCGACCCCAAAGGGCTCGCCGGTGAGCTATCCTGGCGCCAGGGCGCGGCCACCGTGCTGGCGGCGGGCTCGCGCCCCTGTTCCGGCGCGATACTGGTGCTGGTGTTTTCCGCCGCGCTCGGCGCGTTTCGCATCGGAGTCTGGGCGACGCTCGCCATGGCGGCGGGCACGGCGCTGACCACCGCCGGGCTCGCGGCGGGGGCCGTGCTGTTCAAATCGGCGATGACGCGCCTGCTCGGCGCAAAAAGCCGCCGCGCCGAGATTTTCGCGCGCGCGGTCGAAGCGGGCGCGGCGCTGGCCGTGCTTTTGCTGGGCTTGTCGCTGCTGGCGGGCGTCTGGGTTTCCGGGGGCTAGAACAATTCGATGAACAATTGTTCACCAGACTGTTCCAACTTCCTTTTTTACGTTTTCTTTACACGCATCCAGCGCAAGACCGCCTTGACAATGCTCTGAACCTCGCCTTTGATCGGACGAATAAAGGGCATATTCTTGGGCCCCAAAAATTACCCTCGCAGGAGGCCGCCATGACCGCTCCCCACAAACTTTTCGAGCAGAAGCGGGTCCGCGACGCCATGAATGCGTCAGTGCCTTCGGTGCATCCCGAGGATTCCGCCTGCCACGCTGCGGAAATCATGATCAAGCTGCGGGTCAGCGGCCTGCCCGTGGTCGACGCCGAAAACCGGCCCATCGGCGTGGTCAGCGAGAGCGATTTCCGTTACGCCGACGCCGCGGAGCGCGCCAAACAGCGCGAGGCCTGGCTGCGCTATATTTCCGAGGGCCAGGCGATCTCGTCGGCCTATCTCGAAGCGCTGGAATGCGAGGCCGACCAGGTCCGCCGCATCATGGCCACGCCGGCGATCTGCATCGACGAGGACGCGAGCCTGGTCGAGGCCGCCGAAAAGCTGGCGGAACACCGGCTGCGCCGCCTGGTGGTGACCCGCGACGGCAAGGTGACCGGCATTGTCGGCCGCTCCGGCCTGCTGCGCTATTTCGCCCCGCAGCGCCCGACCGCCCGCCCGCTGCCGACGCCGGACGAGTTCGAGGCGGCGATCGAAGCCGCCGGACTGCCGGCGGCGAAACCGCCACAGCCAGAACCCGCGCCCGCGGGCGTCGTCGAGGCGGCCGAGCTGAAAAAACTGGTCGCGGACTACGAACGCCGCAAGGTCGAACTGAAGGCGGATGTCGCCCGCCAGGCCAAGGCCAAGCGCGACGAAGCCGTCAAAGAGCTGTTGCACGCCAAATTCACCGACGAGGAAATGAGCCGTCTGCTCGCCCAGGCTTTCGAGGCGGCGCGCCGCGGCGAAACCAGCTGCGTCGCCCTCACCTTCCCGGTCGCCCTGTGCGCGGACGCCGGCCGCGCCATCAACCTGCCCTCCCCCGACTGGCCGGCGAGCCTGCGCGGCAAGGCCGCCGACTTCTTCCTGCGCTGGGAGAGCGCGTTGAAGCCGCTGGGCTACGCGCTCGCGGCGCGCATTTCCAGCTTCCCGGACGGCTTTCCCGGCGAGGCCGAGCTGTCGCTCGTCTGGGGCCGCGACGGCTGACGCCTCGCCCTTCGAGACGCCAGCCTAGGCGGGCTCCGCTCGGCGCCGGCTAGACCCCGGCGACCAGCTTGCGCAATGACGGGGCCAAGCCGATGCGATCGAAAGCGGCCGGAAGGTCGGCGGCGAATTGCGGAAAGCGCTGCGCCAGCGCGTCCAGATTTTTGCGCCTCTCCTCCGGCTCGTTGCGCCGCTGCGCCAGCGCCGCGCGCGCCAGCAGGCCGGGCGCCGTCTTCTCGGTCCCCGGCGTCAGCGCCGCGCGCGCCGCCGCGGTCTCGTCCCCCCGATTCAAGGCGTCGAGGAAGGAGAAGAACTGCGTCCAGGCGGGCTGAACCGGATTGAGCTTGTGGGCGCGCTCGAACAAAGCCCGCCCCTGGTCGAAATCGCCGCGCGCCATGCGCGTCGCGCCGACGCGATAGAGCAGGCAGGAGGAATCGGGATAGAGCCCCAGCGCCCGCTCCGCCGCCGCGAAAGCTTCGTCGTAGCGTTTTTGGAAGAAGCGAACCTCGAAGATCGCGCTCATGGCGCGCGCCCGCTGCGGCGCGGCCTCCGCCGCCCGCGTCGCCAGCTTGTCGGCTTCGTCCAGCGGATCCGCGCCCGGGGGCGCCAGGCCCAGGCGATATTCCTCAAGCAGGATGCGCGACAATGTGGCGAGCGCGCGCACCGAGCGCGGCCTGGCCGCGACCGCGCCGCGCAGGCATTGCTCGATGCCGGGCAAGTCCCCGGGACCGCCATTGCGGAAATATTCGTAACTGCCGATCACGCATTTCTGCTCGCCGCCGAGCGGCCGGGCGACCATGTCGGAATAGACGACGCCATAGGGTTCGGCGATCTTGGCGGAAAGCTCGGCGACGGCGCGCATGTCCGCGTTCTCGTCGGCGCCGATGACAGTCTCCTGGCTGAACAATTGTTCGTCGCGCACATTGTCGACTTGAACGACGGCCTCTACCGTGCCGTCCTTCTTGGGGAAAAAGCTGAGTTCAACCTCGTAGAAATCGCCGGACGGACGGTCGTCGGTGACCCGGACATCCTCGAACTTGCTGAGCCGGGTTTTCAACGCCGTCGCGTAACGGTCCGCGATCGCCGCGAGTCGGGCGTCGGGCAGCTTCTCGGACGTGACGATGTAAAGCGTCGGCACGTCGGTCACCAGCGCCGGGCCACGAAGGCCTCGAAAGGCGAGGACGGCGACGATCGCCGCAAGCGCCAGCAGCGCCAGCAGGCCATTGCGCCACAGGCGCGTGCGCGCAGGCGCCGCCGGCGAGGCCTGCCCGGGCGCGGCGGAGACGGCGGCCGGCTCGCCTTGGCCAGGGGAGGACTCCCGGCGCCGGAAGACCGGGACATAGCCGCCGCGCGGCACATCGATGATAATAGCGTCGGCCTGGCCCGAACAGCCATAATAGGCGTTCAGCTGTTCGCGCACCCGCTTGGCTTGCACGCGGACGGCGGACTGGACGTCGGCGTTAAAGGATTCGGTCTTCCCCAGGGCTTCGGTGGCGATCGTATAGGCTTTGACGCGCTCCGACCGCCCCGCGATCTCCTCCTCGACAATATAGGTGAGGAAGTCCCTTGCGCGCGGAGAGGTCGCGAATTCGACGCTGTCAAGAACGCGCCGCAGCGCCGCGCGCTTGTCCTCGGCGGCAAGCTCTTCGGCCCCGCGCTCCGCGTCCATGCGCTCGTTCACGAAAGCCACGCCCATGACCGAAGACCTCGGCAGAAGAATTCAGCAATTCACATAAATAGGCGCAGGGGTTTGAAGGTTCAATAAGAGGTCGCCGTCAGGAACTACCGCAATGCCGAGTTGCTGGCGCGCGAAGGGACCGACCGCTGACGGCCGGCCCCCGGAACGGGGCGCCCTCAGGCGCTGAGGCGAGCGGCGGGCGCGGCTGAACCGCCGGCTTGCGCGCGTTCGCAGAAGAATGAGACCCTGTCGCGCAACGCTTCGATCATCGCAATGACGGGGCCGATCTCTTGCGGATCGATTCCCGAGCGCTCGCTGTCGCCGTCATACACAAGGTCCGCCAGGGCGAAGTTCAGCTCGATCAAACTGCGTTCCAGATGTTCTTGGAACATGAAAGACTCCAAATTTAAGAGTCCCGCGCCGCAAACACGGCGACGGGGCGCGCGCTCTGGCCTCCCAGTTTCGGCGCGCCCCCTGACTAGGGCACGAAAATACGCATATGACAGCCGCGTGACGGTTACTTCCGGCTAACGAAACCAACGGTCTTTGATGTAAGTGTTAATTGTATGGGTTAACTTTGACGCGTTGGTTATTGAAATAAGTTTTATAAGAAAATGCGTTTCACACAGTCGTCGCCGCAGCATCGCCATGGCGCGAGAGCGGAAAACAGGGATGCGATGGCGCCGTTAAGTAAGCTGACGCGGCGCGCGTGAAAAAGAACGAATATAATAAAGAGAGACCGGCGCGATCGCGCCGGTCTCTCTCTTCGACTCAACCAGTCTCTCTCGACTCAATTGCAGATGCGCACGAGGCGCCGGCGCCAGCCATAGGGGGTCTGAACGGTGACGCGACGCAGGACGCAATAGCTGTCGTAATAGTCGTAGCCGGCATAGACCGGGACGCCCCAACCTCCGCCCCAGCCCCAGCCGCCTCCCCAGCCGGCATAGCCCCAACCGGGATAACGCCAGCCCGGACGCCAGCCGGGACGCGCCCAGCCGCCGCCGCCCCAACCAGGACGGCCCCAACCGCCGCCGCCCCAGCCCGGGCGCCCCCAACCGGGTCCGTGCCCCCAGCCGCCGCCGTGCCAGCCGCCGCCATGTCCCCAGCCGCCGCCATGGGCGAAGCCGCCGCCGCCGAAACCGCCGTGACCAAAGCCGCCGCCGCCAAATCCGCCATGACCGCCGCCGAACCCGCCGCCGCGGGCCTCCGCGGGATCGGCAAAAGCCGAAATCGATACGGCGACCGCCGCGCTCAATGCGAATTTCACGAAAGATGACGCCATCGACGCTCACTCCTCTTTCTTCAGGCGCGAAGCTTACGCGGTTCATGCCTGAACTCAAGATTAACGGCGGGCGCCGGCCGCGCAGCGGGGCCAGAGCGCCGATCACACCTTCGTGAGAGCGCGGGCGCTTACGCCGCCGCGGCCATTTCCGCCGCCATGCGGTTCACGGCGGGATAGTCGATCTTGCCCGAACCGAGCAGCGGAATTTCGTCGACCACCACCACCTGCGCCGGCAGCATCAGTTCGGTGGCGCCCATGCCCTTGGCGAAGGGGATGAAATCGCTGCGGTTGGCGTTGGCGTGTTCGGTGAGCAGGATCAGCTTTTCGCCTTTGCGCGGATCGGGCGCCGTCACCACCGCGAGCTTGGCCTCCGGCCAGAAGGCGCTGGCCAAAGCCTCGACCGCGGCCAGCGACACCATTTCGCCGCCGATCTTGGCGAAACGCTTGGCCCGGCCTTTTATCGCGACGAAACCCTGGGCGTCGATGTCGACGATGTCGCCGGTGTCGTGCCAGCCGTCGGCCGGCTTTTCGATGAGTCCGGGATTTTCCGAGCGCAGATAGCCCATCATGATGTTGGGGCCGCGCACATGCAGGCGCCCGCCTTCCGAAATGCCTGGCACCGGCTCAAGTTTGGCCTCAATGCCCGGCAGCAGCCGGCCGACCGTGCCGAATTTGTTGAACATCGGCGTGTTCAGCGCCAACACCGGCGCGCATTCGGTGACGCCATAGCCTTCGAGGATGCGCAGGCCGAATTTCTCGTCATAGGCTTTCCGGGTCGCCGCCTTCACGGCCTCCGCGCCAGCGATGACATAGCGCAGCGAGCGGAAATCGTAGGGGTGCGCCGAGCGCGCGTATCCCGCCAGCAGCGTGTCGGTGCCGAACAGAATGGTGGCGTTCTGGCCATAGACCAGTTCCGGGATCACCCGGTAGTGCAGCGGCGAGGGATAGAGGTAGAGCGGCACGCCGGAGGCCAGCGGCAGCAGCATGCCCGCCGTCAGCCCGAAGGAGTGGAACACCGGCAGGACGTTGAAAATGCGGTCCTGCGGGCCGAAATCGATGCGCGCCGCCGCCTGCGCGACATTGGACATGATGTTCTGGTGCGACAGCATCACGCCTTTTGGCGCGCCTTCCGACCCTGACGTGAAGAGAATGGCCGCGCAGGCTTCCGGGTCGCTCTCGTGGATCGGCTTGCGCGCGTTGATCATGGCGCGCAGCTTGTCGAGGGTCGAAATCGTCGTCTTGACGTCCTCGAGCCAGACGAACTTGACCTTTTCGCCGACCCGGTCGACGAGCGCCTGCAAATTGGCCTTTTCGATGAAGCCGCGCGAGGAGACGATCGTGTCCACCTTGGCCGCCGCGCAGGCGGCGATGATATTGGCCGGCCCCGCGGTGAAATTGATCATGGCCGGGGGATGATTGGCCGAGGACAGGCCGAGCACCGCCACCGCCGCCGCATTGGAATTGGGCAGCATCAGGCCGATGGGCGCGCCGGGTTCGGCCAGAGCATCGAGCTTTTCGCCCAGCGCCCGCGCGCCGATCAGCAATTTCTTGTAGGTGAGCGCGCCGCCGATCGGGTCTTCCACCGCGACGCGGCCGACGCCATATTTCTCCGCCGCCTCGATCACCGCATGCAACAGCGTCTTGTTGGCGTCGGTGGTGCGGAACACGAGGTCCGACATCACCTGGTAGAGCGCGGCGCCGGCGGCCATGCGCCGCGCCTTGCCGCGGAGCTTTTCGTCCACCTTCAGCTCGACGGGCTCGAGCACGGTGACGCGCACCTTTTGAAACCAGCGGCGCGGGGCCTGTTCGCGCGACAGGCGGGAGAAGGCGGTGGCCTCGAAACCGTCGAGGCGGACCGGCACGACTTTGACGCCCGCCTTTTCGGCGATCATGCCGGCGCCGTCATAGACCTTCATCAGCGAGCCCGTAACCGTCAGCCGGCCTTCGGGAAAGATCACCAGCGAGGCGCCCTCGCGCACCTCCTTGATCAGGCCGCGCGTGGCGAGCGGTTTGGTCGGGTCGAGCGCATAGGTGCGGGCGAAGCGCAGGAACGGCTTCACCCACCAGGCCTTGGCGATCTGGGAGTCGATGGCGAAGACCGGCTTGCCCTCGAGCAGCGAGAAGGCGAGCGGCGCGTCCAAGAAGCTGACATGATTGAGGGCGACGATGCAGTTCGGCCCGGCCTTGGCGATGTTCTCGCGTCCGACGACCTCCACGCGATAGAAGGCGCGGAAAACAATGGAGAGAAAGTCGCTTAAAGCGTTGGTCGGCAGGGTCTTGAACATCCAGAGGGCCGCAACGAAACAGGTCGCGCCCATCAGGCCAAACAGCGCCGCAAAGTCAAGCCCAAGCGCCTGGAGCGCGGCGACGGCGATCGCGCCGAGAACCATGAAGGCGGCGTTGAGCACGTTGATGGCGGCCACGACGCGGGCCCGCTTGTCGGCGTCGGCCCAGGCCTGAGCCGCCGAGAAACTGGGCACGGCGAGCGCGCCGCCGGCAAAGGCGAGGCCGAACAGGTCGGCGCCGACCCGCCAGGCCAGGGGGTGGCTGAAGAAGTCCCCCTGCGGCAACGCGCCGCTGCCGTTGAGCGCCAGCGCCAGTTCGACGGAGAAGACACCCATGGCCAGCGTCGCGACCGGCGCGGGCAGCAGCACGATGCGGCCGGCGCACAGGAACGCTCCGAGCCCCGAACCCAGCGCCACCGCCACGGCGAAGGCGGCGAGATAATAGGAGACGGCCATTTCGTCGCCGCCGAGCTGCATTTTGACCAGCGGCGGCAGCAGGGAGAGCGCGATGGCGCCGAACATCCAGAACAGGCTGACCATCACGCCGGCGCGCCACAGGCGGCTATCCGCCCACAAATCGCCGATCAGCCGGCCGGTGGATTTAAAAATGTTCTTTTCGACCTTGAGGTCGGGGGCGGCCTCGCCGGTTGCGGGGATGAACAGGCTGGCGACATAGCAGGCGGCGGCGACGCCGAGCATGGCCCAGGCGAAATGCGCGGGATTTCCGCCGCCCTTGGAGGCAAAGCCGCCGGCGAGCGTGCCGAGCAGGATGGCGACGAAGGTCGCGCCCTCGATCAGGGCGTTGCCGGCGGGAAGTTCGCGCTTTTGCAGATGGTCGGGCAGGATGCCGTATTTGATCGGCCCGAACAGAGCGGAAATGCAGCCGAACAGGCCGAGCGCGACAAACAGCATGGGAATGGAGTGAAGGGCGAAGCCGCCGACGGCCAAAGCGGCGGCGAGCATTTCGGAGAGTTTGAGCCGCCGCGCGATCATGGCCTTGTCGAAACGGTCGGCCATTTCGCCGCCGAGCCCCGACAAAAGGAAGAAGGGCAGGATGAACAGGCCGCCGGCGAGCGTCACCAGCGATTGCGCCTGCGAGGCCTCGCCCGCCATTTTGAACATGATCAGGAAGACCAGCGCGTTTTTCAGAAAATTGTCGTTGAAGGCCGACAGGAACTGCGTCCAGAACAGAGGCGCGAACCGGCGCGCGGTCATCAAGTCCAACATCTGATCCTCCCCAAGGCCAAATGCGGCCGAAACCGGAAATTTTTTGTTGACGCGCGGGACCCGGTCATGGGTCCCGATTAAGCGTCACTTGTTGATGTCCATCAAGAGCCGTTCGGTCTTGGCTTCCTCGATGCGGTTGAGCAGTTTTTCCGCTTCATGCTTGTCGCGGGCGGTCTTGGTCACGGAGACGCAGGACTGCACCAGCATGATCACGCCCATGCCGAGATAGGATTTGGTCCAGAGGTCGACGGGCAGGAAGAAGATGCCGGCGCCGACCATGACAAAGGCCAGCACGAATGTGGCGTAAGTGAAGGTGACCCAGGCGGAGGAGTGGCTGGCGGCGTTCTGGTTCATGAGGATTTTCCTTGTAAAACATTGCGAAAACAAATGTCTGGGCCGTCATGGCCGGGCTTGTCCCGGCCATCCACGCGGCGCCGCAGCGCAAGCTGAACAGAATTTTACGCGCGGCTTGGCGTAGATGCCCGCATGACGCACATCACGCAGCGGACATTGCGGCGTTCTTCTCCCGCAGCCGGGCAAAAACCTCCTCGGCGCTGGCGCGCAGACGCCGGCCGCAGCCGGCCTCCGCAAGTTTTTCCGTCATTTTTTCGGGGGAACGCTCGTGTTCAAACCCAGCCAAGGCCTGTTCGGCGTCGTCGGCCAGCTGCTGGCGCTGGGTGAGTCGGGCCAGGGTCGCCTCCGCCTCCTCAAAACCGGCGCGAAAAACATTGTCCGCCTGCGCGTCGCGGCGCAATTGGCCAAGCGATTCCTTGGCCCGTACGAGCGCGCGGCCCCGGTTGAGCTCGGCGAGCCGGGCCTCCGACTTGCGCAGCCGCGCGCGCATCTTTTCGCATTCCCGCTCGGTCAGCTCGCAGGCGCGGCCCGCGGCGTCGCGGTCGGCTTCCAGATCGGCGAGCAGACCGGCCGTCTCCAGGGCCAGATCGTCGCGGCCCTGCTTCAGCGCGGCGCAGGCGCGGGAATCGAGTTCGGCAATATGCGCCTCCAGCGTCGCCAGCCGGCGGGTCTCCGCCTGATGCTGGGCCGCGGCGAGGGCCATGGCCTTTTTCGCCCGGGTCAGCGCTGCGCCGCAATCCCGGATCTGCTGGTCGAGAAGGGTCAGGGCGTGGGCGTCCGAAAAAGTCTCTTCAGCGACAAAGGTCCGGGCGCGAAACAGTGTGACGAGCGTCTTGAACATTGCGATCCCCGTGATATGAACATTGTTCACAACTCATCTGTAGCGCGATTTTGAACACCGTTCAAGAGAAAATTTGAACAAAGTTCACAGCGGGGCGTTAGGGGACGGACATGACCAACAAAACCGAGGACCGCCGAACCCTCCAGCGCGAGCGCCTGATCGAAACGGCGGAGGCGACCATCGCGCAATCCGGCCATGCCGCGCTGAAAGCCCGGGACCTCGCGGCGAGCGTCGGGGTGTCGCTGGGCGGCCTCTACAATCTGGTCGGCGACCTCGACGAACTCCTGCTGCTGGTGTCGGCGCGCACCCTGCGCCGGCTCGACGCCGCGCTGGCCGCGCAGACCGGCGAAGACCCGGTGGAAAGCCTGGTCGGCGCCGCGCTGGCCTATTGCCGATTCGCCCGCGACAACCTCGGCCTGTGGCGCGCCGTGTTCGAACATCACCCCGACGCCGTGCCCGACTGGCATGTCGAAACCC
The DNA here is from genome assembly GCF_025961575.1 of Rhodoblastus acidophilus. GTDB lineage: Bacteria > Pseudomonadota > Alphaproteobacteria > Rhizobiales > Beijerinckiaceae > Rhodoblastus > Rhodoblastus acidophilus_C. Next base: position 104,848 of record NZ_JAOQNX010000018.1, read on the forward strand.
AGCTCGGCCTGTTCCGCCACCTGCTCGAACCGCTGCGGCGGATTGCGCCGCACAGGAGCGAAGACCAGCGGAAATTGCTGGCGCGCACCTGGTTTTCCGCCGTCCACGGCGTTGTCTTGCTGGGTTTGGAGGAAATGCTGGTCGCCGTGCCCTATGACGCCCTGGAGGCGCAGGTCTCCGAGATGGTGCGGGCCTTGTGCGCGGGCGCGCGGCAGGGTTAACGTAATTTAACCGAGGTTAACGTAATCTAACAAAGCCGCTTGCTTGCGCGCGACAAAAGCGCGCATAAGCGAAAATCCACGCCAAAACGGCGGGTTGAGGAAACGGAGCAGGGTAATGGCGGATGCGCAGGCCCCGGCGGTCGCCGGGAAAAAGAAGAAAACTCCCTTTTACAAGCTGCTCTATGTCCAGGTGTTGTTCGCCATTGCGCTCGGCGTGGTCTGCGGCATTTTCTTCCCCGACTTTTCCACCACGCCCGGCGTCAAGGCGCTCGGCGACGGATTCATCAAGCTGATCAAGATGGTGATCGCGCCGATCATCTTCTGCACGGTGTCCTCGGGCATCGCCCATATCCAGGACGCCAGCAAGGTCGGCCGCGTCGGCGTCAAGGCGCTGATCTATTTCGAGGTCGTCTCCACTTTCGCGCTGCTGATCGGTCTGGCCGTCGGCAATTGGTTCCAGCCCGGCGCGGGTTTTTCCGGCAAGATGGGCGATGCGGCGGCGGTGGAGAAATACGCCAGCACGCACCGCACCACGGTCGATTTCCTGCTCGGCATCATTCCGGATTCCGTGGTCGGCGCCTTTGCCGCCGGCGACATCCTGCAAGTCCTGCTGTTCTCGATCCTGATGGGCTTCGCGCTGCTGGCGCTGGGCGAAAGGGGCGCGCCGCTGCGCGCGCTGATCGACACGTCCGCGCAGGCCGTGTTCGGCGTCATCAACATTGTGATGAAGGCCGCGCCCTTCGGCGCCTTCGGCGCCATGGCCTATACGGTCGGCAAATATGGCGCGACCTCGCTCGGCAGCCTCGCCTCGCTGGTGGGCGTGTTCTATTTGACGTCGGCGCTGTTCATCACCATCGTGCTCGGCACGATCGCGGCGCTGGCCGGCTTCAACATCTTCAAGTTCCTGGCCTATATCAAGGACGAGCTCTTGATCGTGCTCGGCACCTCCTCCTCGGAGAGCGCCCTGCCCCAGCTGATGGAGAAGCTGGAGCGCGCCGGCTGCGCCCGTCCCGTGGTCGGCCTGGTCGTCCCCACCGGCTATAGTTTCAACCTCGACGGCACCAATATCTATATGACGCTGGCCACCCTGTTCATCGCGCAGGCGCTCGGCGTTCATCTCGACCTGACGCACCAGTTGACCATCGTGCTGGTGGCCATGCTGACGTCGAAAGGCGCCTCCGGCATTACCGGTGCGGGCTTCATCACCCTGGCCGCGACTCTGGCCGCCGTCGATCCGCGTCTGGTGCCGGGCATGGCCATCGTGTTCTCCATCGACAAGTTCATGTCGGAGAATCGCGCCTTGACCAACATTATCGGCAATGGCGTGGCCACGGTGGTGGTGGCGGCCTGGGAGGGCGAACTCGACCGCGCCAAGCTGAAGGCGGCGCTGTCGGGCAAGGCCGAGCCGATCACCGCCACGGCCTGAAACAGCCTAAAACGAAAAAACCCTCCGGCGACCCGGAGGGTTTTTTGTGTTCAATCTCCGCCGCCGCACCCGCCGCCGCAGGACGATCCGCCGTCGCCGTGGCCACCCCCATCGCCGTGGCCACCCCCATCGCCATGACCGCCGCCATCGCCGTGGCCGCCATGGCCGTCGCCCGCGCCAAAGCCCGCCGTCGTTCCGTCTATGGAGCTGTCGCCAAAATCGCCGCCGCAATAGGGCGCGAAAGCGCCGGGGGCGCGCAGCGCCTTGCAATCCGTGGCGTAGCGAAACCCGTCGGGAATGCGGGTCTCCCCGTCCAGCGCGAACAACAAAGGCAATCGATCGGGCTTTCGCGGATCGATCCCCTCCTCCGCGCAGCAGGCGCTCCACACCCGCCGCAGCCCGGCGTTGGACTCGCGCTGCGCCGGCTTGAGCGCCAGCGCCGGCGTGTGATGAAAGAAGCCGCCAAAGGCTTTTTGGCAAAAATCCTCATAGGCGCGGGTGTACAGGATGAACTCGTGCCAGAGATCGTCCACCACCTGCGAGGGCATGGCGACATAGGCCATGCCGCAGGCGAGATAGGCGCGGAAATATTGCCGCAAGCCATTTTCGACCCGGAAAACCTCGGCGGCTGAAAGATTCGGCCGCCGCGCGCGAAACCGGTCGATCAGACCCGGAGGCCAAGCGTAATCGTCGATAGTGGCGCGCCGGCGAATTTCGGCGCGCAGCTTGATCGATTTGGAGACCAGCGCCGCGATCGCCAGCGCCAGGATCGTCCAGACGATGACGACTTCCGCGCGCATCGCCTCAATTCATGCGCCAAATGACGAAATTGAGCACGGCGGCGAAACCGACCCACAGGCCGAGCGGAACGATCAGCCAGCCGGCCAGCCGATCGAATTTTCCGAACACGACGCCGGTCGCGACAACCAAGAGCCATTGCGGGATCACCACCGCCAGCCCGGCCAAGGGGCTTTGCGCAGCGAAAAACGCGAAGGACCACGCCACCGTAAACAGCAATTGTCCCAAGAACAGGCCAACGGCGACCTGTTTGCCCGGCTGGCGCGGCAGCATCAGGATGCGCCAGAACGCCACCGCCATCAGGCAGTACAAAAAGGTCCAGACCGGGCCGAACACGGCGTTCGGCGGATTGAACCAGGGCTTTTGCAGGCTCTCGTACCACGGGACGAGATTGAGCGCGGTCGCCATCTGGCCCAGCAGCGAATCGAGGAAAACAAGGCCCGCGGCGATCACGCCGGCGCGGCCGGGCGCCATACCGGGACGGGGGGATTGGGCGGCGTCGGTCATGAGGTCTCCTGGGCAGGCTTAGCGATCTTGTTTCAATACGGGTTTGTCGCGCGAAAAGTCCCTGAACGTCCAAAAGCGGTGGACGATGAAATTGAACACCAGGATCAGGCCGGTGGTGAACATTTGCGCGGGAATATAGGGCGCGCCGAGCTTTCCGACCAGCAGCGCCATCAGCGCCCAGGTCATGAAGAAGCCGGTGGCCGCCACCAAAGCGAAGCGCCAGCCGGCTTCCCCATGGGTGCGGTCGGTCGCGAACGTGTGGCGGCGGTTGAGGATGTAATTGGTGACGCCGCCGACGACATAGCCCGTCAGCGTCGAGGGAATCACCGGCGCATGCGCCAACTCCCGCAGCCCGATCATGACGGCGTAATGCGCCGAGGTGGCGACGCCGCCGACGATGAGGAAGGAGGAAAACTGGCGTCTCAGCATCGGCTCAGCGCGGCAGTTGCGCGTAATAGGCGGACAGGCTCTTCATCTCGTCCTCGCTCATGTGGCGGCTCATATATCGCATGTCCTGGTGCGGCCGGCGCCCGGCGCGGAACGCCTTGAGCTGGTTGTAAAGATAGGCTTCGATCGGCAAAACGGCGCGCATGCGAAAACAGTCTCGGGGGCGACGGTTGGGCTCTTAGAGCGGGATGTTTTAGGACGGAACCACCTGCGTTGACCTGCGGCGAACCGATCCGCCAGGAGGCGTGCGAAGCGCGATGCTGGCGCATCGCGCGAGCGCGCCGACGCCGCGGGCGGTCGCC
>NZ_JAOQNX010000019.1 GCF_025961575.1 Rhodoblastus acidophilus
ACTGCTCCCGGCCTCACAAGCCAATGAATCAGCTGTCATGAGCGTCAGCAATCGAAAAAGTCACAGACTCTCAGGGTGAGGGCTACTTTATTGTTTTAGGCTGAGAATTAGTTATCAGCCGCAATCAGGCGGCTTGGCGCATGGCGGCGCGGCGCTCGGTGAGATCGGCTTGCACCATGGCGACAAAACTCTCCATCGCCGCCGTGATGCGGTCCGCCGCCCCCGCCACCGCCGCGGACGCATTGGCGAGCTGACCGGCTTCCGCGTCGGTCCGCTCCGCCGTCACCGTCACCGCATGGACGTTCTGCGCCGCCTGCTGGCTGCGCGCCGCGGCCAAAGTGACGTTCTGGGCGATCTCGCGGGTCGCCTCGTCCTGTTGCGACACGGAGCCGGCGATCCCCAGGGTCATGTCGCGGATCTCCGCCACCTTGCCGTTGATTTCGCGGATGGCGTCGACCGCCGCGCCGGTGACGGCGTGCATCTCGCCGATCTGGACGACAATGTCGTCCACGGCGCGCCCGGTCTGCTCGGACAGGCCCTTGACCTCGTTGGCGACCACGGCGAAACCGCGCCCGGCCTCGCCAGCCCGCGCCGCCTCGATGGTGGCGTTGAGGGCGAGGAGGTTGGTGCGTCCCGATATGTTGCGGATCAGGTCGAGGATGGCGTCGATCTGCCGCGAGGAGTCCGCCAGGCCTTCCATGTTTCCGGTGGCGCCTTCGGCGGCGCTGGCGGCGGATTCGACCACCAGCCTGGCGCGCTCCGCCTGCCCGGCGATTTCGCGGATCGAGGCTTCGAGCTGCGCGGTGGCGGCGGCCACGGCCTGGGAATTGGCGGCGGCGCCGGTCGTGGCGGCGGCGGCGTTGTCGGCGTCGCCGCGCACGCTGGCCGCGCCGGCCGCCAGAGTGGTCGAAGCCGACCGCAGCGCGCCGGTCTGCCGGCTGAGTTCGCTCACCGAACCGGCGATGGCGCTCGAAAATTCTTTGACCTTGGCCTGCAAATCGTCCTGGCGCTGGATTTCCCGTTCACGCGTCGCGCGTTCGGATTGGGCGAGGCGGCGGCGGTCATGCTCGTTGGCGAGGAACACTTCGACGGAGCGGGCCATTTCGCCGATTTCGTCCTTGCGTGTACGGAACGGCGCGTGGTCGATCAGGTCGCCCCTCGCCATGCGGGTCATGGCGTCGCCGAGGGACACGATGGGCCGCACGATCAACCGGGCCACGCCGAAATAGGCGGCCAGCGTTCCGCCTATGGCGAGAAGGCCGAAAAAGGCCATGATGCCGGTGAACAGTCGGTCGCTGCGCGCCGCCTGCGCCTCGACCTCCTCGGTCAGGCGATTGGTGGCCGTCACCAGTTTGTCGACGGCGGCGCGATGTTCGCCATAGGCGGCCTTCAACTGCTGGAACGCCGCGTCCGCCTCCGCCCTGTCGCCGCGCGCGAGCGCGGGAATGTAGGAGTCGAAGGCGAGAGTCCAGAACCGCCGCGCCGGCGTGTCGGACTCTCGCAGCAGCATGTCGCGCACCGAGGGGTCGAGGTCCTGGCCGACCCAATAGTCGTGACGCTCGTCGTAATCCTTGCGCAACTGGATCAGCCGCTGCTTGTGGCCGTCGAGCCCGGCGACATCGTCGCGCGCCAGATTGACCTCGAGAAAGGCCTCGATGAGATATTCGGGCGGCGGCAGGATGTCGGCGACCAGGTCCTTGCCCTGGATCACTTTTTGGTAGACGGGGCCGCCGACTTTCAGCGCGCTGAGGCTGTAAAAGCTGGCCAAAGCGTTCAGGCCGCAGCCCAAGAGCATCACGCCCATGACAATCTTGGCGGCGAGCGACAGATTGATCGCAAATTTCTTCATGTCAGGCTTTCGGAAAGACGCTCATGAAACAAGGACCCAGCCCTGCTTAAACGCGTTCTCTTGCCCGAACCTGTTGGCTTTTACTTCGTTTCTGCTGAAAAAGGACCGTTCCGATGGCCATGGTTCGAGACGGCTGCTGCGCAGCCTCCTCACCATGATGGATTTCTTTATATGTAAAGTAGTGCTTGAGCCTGCCTTGGCGGGCGTCTTAAAGGGCGGCGCGGCCACGGGTCAGCGCCTGCTCGACGCCTTCGCGCTACCCCTCTTCCGGCAGATCGGAGGCGAAGGCGTCGGTCAGCGGCTCGTCGCCGAGCGGCTCCTCGTCGTCCATCAGGCCGGCGTCGTCGCGCGGCTGCGGCACGCCAAAGCCTTTGGGCAGGCGCCCGTCGAACAGGCCGGCGGCCTTGAGATCGTCGAGGCCGGGCAGGTCCGAAATCTGCTCCAGGCCGAAATGCAGCAGGAATTTTTCCGTCGTCCCATAGGTGACCGGGCGCCCCGGCGACTTGCGGCGGCCGCGCAGCCGCACCCAGCCGGTTTCGAGCAGCACGTCCATCGTGCCCTTTGAGAGCGCCACGCCCCTGATATCTTCGATTTCCGCGCGGGTGGCGGGCTGGTGATAGGCGATGATGGCCAAAGTCTCCATCGCCGCGCGCGAAAGCTTTTTCGGCTCGATCTGCTCGCGTTGCAGCGCCCAGGCGAGGTCCGGCGCGGTGCGGAAAAACCATTTTTTGCCGACGCGAACCAGATTCACCCCGCGTCCAAAATATTCGGCCTTGAGATAGGCCAGAATCTTTGGGAGGTCGGCGGTCTGGGGCAGGCGCTTGGCCATTTCCTCCTCGCCGAGCGGCTCCTGCGCCGCAAAAATCAGCGCCTCGCACAGCCGCATATGGGCGCGCTGCTCCTCGGTCGGCGCCTCACGCACGAGATGCGAGGCGGCGTCGGCGGCGCGAAGGTCGAAGACGGGGTCCTGGTCGGCCATGTCACTCAAAAGTAGCCCTCACCCTGAGGAGCCCGCGGCAGCGGGCGTCTCGAAGGGCGGGGGCGGTCCACGAAACTGGATCATTCCGCCGCGATCGCGGGCGGCGGCGGCTCGCCCTTGCGCCGCAGCCACAGCGGCCCGAACGTATGGTCCTGGCGCAGGTCGATGCGGCCCTCCTTCACCAGCTCCAAAGTCGCGGAAAAGGTCGAGGCGCGCACGGTGCGGGCCTGCGCCGGATTCGCCACCCATTGGATCAGATAATCGTCGAGCGCGGTCCATTCCAGCGCCATGCCCAGAATGCGCTCCAGCGCCTCGCGCGCCTCGGCCAGCGACCAGACCGTTCGGGTTTTGAGCAGCGACACGTTTGACAGCGCCTGCTTCTGCCGCTGCCGGGCGTAAGCCGAGAGCAGATCGTAGAGGCTGGCCTGGTAGACCGGCGCGTTGACCACATCCACGCCTTCCGGATTTCCGCGCGGAAAAATGTCGCGGCCCATATGCGGGCGCTCGCCCAAGAGTTCGGCGGCGGCGCGAATCTTTTGCAGGCGTTGCAGCCTATGGGCGAGGCTCGCGGCCAAAGAGGCGGCGTCGGGCTCCGCCGCCTTGGGCGGCGCCGGCAGCAGCAGCCGCGACTTCAGGTAGGCGAGCCAGGCGGCCATCACCAGATAATCGGCGGCCAGCTCCAGCCGCACCCGCCGCGCCTCCTCGACGAATTTCAGATATTGCTCGGCGAGCGCCAGCACGGAAATGCGCGCCAGATCGACTTTTTGGCGGCGGGCGAGCTCCAACAGCAGGTCGAGCGGACCTTCATAGCCGTCGAGATCGACGCGGAAGGCTTCCTCCTCGCGCCTGTCCTCGAAACTGTCGACCTGCCCGCCGTCCAACGTTTTTGCGCTCCATGGCCGCGAATCATTCAAGTCGAGGGTGGGCGAATTGAATGCAAGCCGCAAGCGCGGAAAAGTTTTGGCAAGCAAAGTCCACAGCAAAACCTTTTCGAATGACGCAAGCGGCGCTGTCGCTGCGTGAAAAAGACGATTATGGTCGCGCTGTGACCCAGAAACGCCCTCCCCGCCCCCAAAAACGCCCTGCCCGCCCACACGACGCCGCCGCTCTCGTCCTGATCGACGGCAAGGGCGCCAAAGCCCGCGTGCTGCTCGGCAAGCGCCATCCCGCGCTGAAATTCATGCCGGGCAAATATGTCTTTCCCGGCGGCCGGCTGGAGCGCGGCGACCGCGCCATGACCATCGCGGGGCCGCTGGATTCGCGCGACGAGAGCCGCTTGATGAAGGTGGCCGGCAAGGGCGAGGATTTTGCCCGCGCCTTGGCTTTGGCCGCCATTCGCGAATGTTTTGAGGAGACCGGGCTGGCGCTGGGCGTGTCGGGCTATGGCGGGCCGGCGCGCCCGCCCGCCTGCTGGCGCGCCTATGCCGCGCAAGAATTGCTGCCCGATTTGCAGGAGCTGCATTTTGCCGCGCGCGCGGTCACGCCGCCATTTTTGCCGCGCCGGTTTGATACGCGGTTCTTTATCGCCGACGCCAAACAGATTGCGGCGCGCGTCGAGGGCGTGTGCCATGCGGATGCGGAGCTGACCGAACTGGTCTGGGCGCCGCTCGACAAGGCCGACGCTTATGACATGCCTGACGTGACCCGCATGGTGCTGAAGGAGGTTCGGGCCAGATTGGACGCCGGCTTGAGCCGGTTTGCGCCGGTTCCGCATTTCCATCACAGTCGTGGCGTGTGGCGGCGTGATTTGCTGTAGTCATCTTCAACGGGCATAAAGCCCGCCATGTCCGCCTTCGACGCTCATACAAAAAAGTCGCTCGCCGCCGCCATCGCCTGCATTTCCATTGTCGGCATCGGCCTCTCCCTGGTGATTCCCCTGCTGGCGCTGCGGCTGGAGGCCGCCGGTTTCGCCGCCCATGACAATGGCGCGCAAATCGCCGTCTCCGGCCTCGCCACGCTGATCGGCGCGCCGCTCGCGCCGCTGCTCGCCCGCCGATTCGGGCTGCGCGTCCTGCTCGGCGCGGCCATCGCGCTCGCCGTCGCTTCGCTCGCCGCTTTTGCGCTGACCTTCGATTATCGCGCCTGGCTGGCGATCCGCTTCGCCTTCGGGCTCGCCTTGACCGTCGTCTTCGTGCTCAGCGAATTCTGGATCAGCGCCGCCGCGCCGCGCGGGCAGCGCGGGCTGGTGCTGGGCATTTACGCCACCTTTCTGGCCCTGGGCTTTGCCGCCGGCCCCGCCCTGCTCAGCGTCACCGGCGCGGAAGGCGCGCTTCCCTTCGCCGTCGCCGCCGCGATCACCGCCGCCGCCGGGCTGCCCGTGGTCTGGGCGGGCGAACCCGAAACCGGTTTCGACTCGCCCGGCCGGCCCAGGCTCGGGCCGATCTTCAAGGCCGCGCCGGTCGCGGTGACCACTGCGCTGCTGTTTGGCTGCATCGAGACCGGGTTGAATGGGCTGCTGCCGGTGTTCGGCCTGCGCTCCGGCTTTTCCCAGGCTTGGGCGACCTTCCAGCTCACTCTGTTCGCCCTGGGCAATGTGGTGTTTCCCGTGCCGATCGGCATGCTCGCCGACCGCACCGGCAAAATCCGTCTGCTCGTCTGGTTCAGCCTGATCGGCCTGTTCGGCGCGCTGATGCTGCCGGGACTCGCCGACAATCGCGCGGTTTACGCTTTCGGCCTGTTCCTCTGGGGCGGCGTCGTGGGCGGGTTGTACACGGTGGGGCTTGCGGCGCTGGCCGAGCGATTCCATGGCGAGAGGCTCGCCGCCGCCAATGCCGCTTATATCATGATGTATGCGCTGGGCATGATTCTGGGGCCGCCGCTGCTGGGCGTGGGTCTCGATTTCGCCCCGCGCGGCCTGTTCGACGCGCTGGGCGTCTGTTTCGTCGCCTATCTCGGATTGATCCTGTTTTTCCATGGGCCGTTCGCCCGAAAAACTTGACAAGATGAAGACGGCCGCTATGGTGCCGTCACGAATTCGGGCCGGAGCAATCCGGCCCCTTTGTTTCCAATGGCCTCGTCCGATCCGCTTCGCAGGATCGTATGCTGCGCCGGTTTGCAGGGTTGAAAACATGGCCAAGGCCGCCACGATCAAGATCAAGCTGCTGTCGACCGCCGACACCGGTTTCTTTTACGTCACCAAGAAGAACGCCCGCACCAAGACCGACAAGCTGGCGTTCAAGAAATACGATCCCGTCGCGCGCAAGCACGTCGAGTTCAAGGAAACCAAGATTAAGTAATCGGGTTTTCCGAACGCCAAAGCCGCCCTTGGGGCGGCTTTTTTGTTTTCGGCTCAGGCGACGATCGCCGCCGCGCGCGCGTCGGTCGCCTGCAGGACCGCGGCCGGCGCGAGCTTGAGCTGGAGGCCGCGCTGGCCGCCATTGACATAGACATAATCCTCCGCCGTCACCGAGGCTTCGACAAGGGTCGGCAATTTGCGCTTTTGCCCGAAAGGGCTGATGCCGCCGACCTTATAGCCGGTCAGTCGCTCGGCGTCGGGGATCGGCATCATCGCCGCGCTCTTGCCGCCCAGCGCCGCCGCGACCTTCTTCATGCTGGCCTCTTTCTCGGAGGGCAGGACGAGGCACGCGGCTTTGCCGTCGACCTTGACGATCAGGGTTTTCAGCACGCGGCTCGGCGGTTCGGCCAGCGCTTCGGCCGCCTGGAGCCCGATGCGCTCGGCGGCGGGATCATAGTCATAGCTGTGACGCGAGAAGGCGACGCCGAGGGATTTGAGGTAATGCGTGGCGGGCGTTTCCTGGGACATCACGACCTCTTTCTTTCCTGACCCACGGCCGGCGCGCGCCCCGGACCGAACATTCGGACGAATTCCACGAACTGGGACACGGGCAGAGCTCTCGACCACAAAAACCCCTGTCCAAACTGCGCGCCCATCGCGCGAAGCTGTTCCGCCTCCGCCTCCGTTTCCACGCCTTCAGCGACAATATCGACGCCCATTTCGCGCCCGATGACGATCAGGCCGCTCACCAGCGCGCGATGGGTGAGATCCGCATCCATGCCACAGACAAAAGACCGGTCGATCTTGATTTCGGCGACGGAGATGGTGGTGAGATGACTGAGCGCTCCGCTCCCCGTGCCAAAATCGTCGAGCGACAGGCTGAAGCCAAGCCGCGCGATTTCATCCAGCAGTTCTATGACGCCGATCTGACCTCGACCATAAATCGCATCCTCGGTGATTTCCAGGCGGATGAGGCTCGGCTCCAGGCCCTCGCCAATCATCAGCTTCAGTTTGGCCAGCAGCCTTTCCGGCGCCTTGAGAATGGCGCCGGACAGGTTGACTGACGTCGGTAGCGAAAGGGCGAAGCGGTCCCTCAGCTCGAGCAAGGCCTCGCGGTAGCGGTCGAGAACCAGTTCATCGAGGCTCATGCCGAAACCGCGATTCCCCGCCGCGGCAAAAATCTCGTCCAGGCCGTAGCTGGCCAGAATTTTTCCGGAAAACCGTGTCAGCGCCTCGGCGCCCGCGACCCGGCCGCTGCGCAGGTCGATTTTCGGCTGGAAGGACAAGGAAAGTTCGCCCGAGGCGATCGCCTCGCCGAGCGCGCGGACGATCTGCGTTTCTCTCTCGAAGGCGTCGGCAAAGCTGACGTCATAAGGCCTATGCCCGCCGCGCCGGGTCTTCTTCGCCTCGCGCTGGGCCAGGTCGGCGGCGGCGAGCAGGCCCGATCTGTCCGCGGCGTCCCTGGGAAAACTGGCGCTGCCGCCGGTGATCGAAATGAGCGGAAGGTCCGAATTCCTGCGCTGGATGTTTCGCAGCGCCGCCTTCACGGCGGAAAACACCTGGTTGGCGCTGGGGTGGCGGTGCGCTTGAACGGAGATCAAAGCGAACTCGTCGCCGCCCAGCCGCGCGGAGAAGCAGTTTTCACTCGCCAATATCGCCAATGCGCGTCCCACGGACGCCAGAACCGCGTCGCCGACATTGTGCCCCAGCGCGTCATTGATGTTCTTGAACAAGTCGACATCGAGCAGCGTGAGGGAGAATTCGGCCTTCGAGCTGATGAGTTCATCGAGCTTTTTCATGATGGCGGAGCGGTTGGGAAGGCCGGTCAAGCCATCGGTTCGGGCCAGTTCGGTCGCATTTTTGCGCGCGGATTCCAAAGCGGCGATCGTGCGCCGCTGGCCCTGGATGGCTTTGTCCCTTTCGTTCTGCAAACGAAGCATTTGCACGAATTGCCGCGCCGTGCCGACGCCGGTTGCGACAATGGCGGTGATGAAGACGGCGAAGGCGCCGCCGAAAGCAAACCACGGCATTGTCGTCATGAACGGCATCGCCGTCGCAATCGCCAGCGCAAAACCCGTCACCATGGAGCGGAAGATTCGCGGCGCAAAGCAGGTGGTGTTGGCGGCCGCGAGCAGTCCGGCGACGGACACGACCGTCAGCAGCAGGCGAAATCCATCCAGCGCTTCGGCCAAGGGCCATGTCGCCATCGCCAGGGAAAAGCCGACGCCGTAATAGATCGCTTCAACGCGGCGCAGCAGCCCTTGATCCGGCGCGCCGGACTCGCAGCTCGACGCCAGTCTGGCGACGGAGCGCGACGCCGCGAAGTCGGCGACAAGATGAGCGACGGTGACAAGAAATATACTCGTCATATCAAGCGATGCGCTCACCACGGCGGCAAGGCCGAATGCGAGTTTCGCCAGATAGGTGTTGGTCTTTTCGCGCTCGATGAACGCTTTTAGCGCACGTCGATAGATGAATGGGTCCGCTCTCGCCTCGGCCTCGACAGCCTTGAGCGACAAGCGCGTTGTTATCTCAGACATTATGGCGCATATCGGCCTTGGCGCAGTACGCCTGGCGAAGGCGCGAAAGCTTGACGGGATCTGGCTTGCGGCCAGGCGGAGCGCGGCCGATGGCGTCCATGGATGACGGCGACGGCGAACACTCGCGCGCGTCATGCCGTGCCCCTGGCGCGCGATTGTTCCGGGCGTTCGCGCCGCTCCGCGGGGGCTAACTTTCCGGCAGTTCGCCTTGCATCGCCGCATGGAGGACGCAGACGAGCCCGGCCATGACGACAGGATTCGACGCCGCCTCCGGTTTGCTCGAGATCACAGCAGGCCTCAACGTGACTCTGAACCTCAGGCTTCATCGATCGTCTCTCCGCTCGGTCGACATCCAAACGCGACACGGCTTCGCCACGCACCACCTCGGGTTGTATCACCGGATTGATTAATTTATGTTTTTCCGGGAGCGGTTTCGGCGGCGTCTTGTGCGGCGCGCGCGGTTGCCGTCGCCGCCGGAATGGCGAGGACAGTTGGGGCAGCGCTGGGGCAGCTGGGTCGCTTTTTTTCGCCAAACCTGTGCGTCGCTGAAGGACGGAAATCCGCCGGGAAGAGCCTGGGGCTTGGCGGAAATGTCGAAATGGTCACGGTTCTATGGCCGGGTCCGGCTCGAATGCGTCATTCGCAATCGATTATGAACGACGGCTTGGCGCTTGATCGCCGCCCTTCGCGCCAGCCCGAAACCGGCGGCCTCGCGATCCCTTGCCTTTGACGGTTCTACCGGTCGTGCTGGACTTCGGCGCGGCGACGAAGCTCGGTCGCTAGAGCCGCCTCGGCGGGAGCGCCAACGTCGAGCGCTGAAGCAATCGCCTCCAGAACGTCGGCGACCCTGGCGGCGCCCGAAAGATCAGGATTGGCGGTCTGCTCTTCGAGTTGGCTGACGATCACTTCAGCCAGGTCGAGAGCGGGGGGCGAACCGGCGCGAAGCGCCTCGCGCACAAGCGGCAGTCGGTAGAGCGCGAAAATGTCCGCTTCCACATTGCGCGAACAGATATCCTGCAATGCGAGGCGGATTTGCAGCGTCACGAGGTCCGGCGACAGGAAGCGGCTTTGTGGGAGTTCGACGCGCGCGAAGGCCTCGCTGTTCGCCGTATCGTGATAGATGTCGCGCCGGGCATAGTAGCGAGCGATCGAAGGCGCCAAGGGATCGCAGAGCCTGATGAGCGCCAGGGCGGTGGGGCCCATCGCCGGCGTGCAGTCGTCGAGATGCCAGATGCTGCGGCGCGGATCCCCGGCCGCGCCGAGAAAAGCCGTCAACAGCTCATCGAGCGCTCGCACCGCTTCGTCCGACCCGTCCGCGATCAGGATGTCACAAAACTCCGGTTCGGTGATCGCACTGCCGCGATGATGGAGCGACGGCAGCCAGCGGTCGTCCACCACGATCTCGTCGAAGTGATCCCGCACTTCGCGCGCCAGCTCGCGCAAGCCGGCGATGATGCGCGCCGGCTCTTTTGAGCCGATCGTGACATAGCCCCGCCTGATCTTCTCGGCGAGGCGGTTCACCTGCTTGACCTCCCTGTCCCAGCCTTCGGCATCCCTCACGATGCGATAGGCCACGGGGACCGGGGCGCAAGGATCGCCACCGGCTGACACGTCAGTTGAAGGCAGCTCGAATTCCAGCCGGAATTCATAGAGGTCGACAGCGAAGGCGCGGTCCTGCAAATGAATCAGCTCAAGTTCGGCAAGGCCGGGCGAAGGGACATACCGTTTGGAAAAGGGCCAGACGCGCGTTTCGGGATCGACCAGTTGGAACGTCTGGCCGACGCCGCCCTCCAGAGAGCATTCGCGAACAGTTCCGTCGCGCGACAGAACAGCAAACCGGTCGCGCGCGATCCAGGCCATCGAGTCCGCAGCAAGAGCAGCTTGCTCGCTCCACACGCGCAAGACGCCGGCGACGAAGGCGCGTTGCCGGTCGTCCAGTCGATCCCAGGGCATGGTGGTGAAAGGATTTTGGCGCAGGCGCGCTAGGCGCTGCGCCACTTCGGCGAACATAGGCGGAAACTGGACATGGAACGCGGGCGTGTAGGCCGGAAACTTCCGCGTTTCGAGCGGAGCGTAATAAGCGTCTTCCTTTCGCTTGTCCCAACTGGCGCGCCAAGCCTCGTCGCGGCCCGCGAAGCCCGCCTCGACGCCCGGAAAGACCAGTTCGATCTCCCTGCGAATCCGGGCGAGTTCGGCATCGTCGAAGGTGAGCGTGGTGACCGGAGGCAGCGTTGCGCCCTCCAGCCGCCGAAACGGAAAATCGCCTGCGAGCTTGGGCTCGCGACTTATGTTCCAGGCCTCCAGGCCGAAGGCGAGGTCAAGTGTCGGCTTGCAGCCCAGCAAGCTTCGCAGTCCGCCGACCAGCCCCTTCGCCTGCTTTTCTGGAACGACGATCGGATCATACCCTTGCAGGACGGCGTGGCGCCCGTCCGGGCTGATGGCCCGCACGGGAAACGACGTATAGACGCTCGGCTCGATCTGCTTGCGGATCACGTGCATGTCGAGTCGCTCCGCCTCGACGTCGATCACAGCCACGCCGACGCGGAAATCCGGAGCAGAGGACATGAGCGGCTTTTCGAAGCTCTTGTCATGAACCCATCGTGGACCGTTGGTGCTGAACTCGAAGGGGATCACAACCTTACCGTCCGCCCGGAATGTCGCCCGCGCGCCGCGGGTGAACTGCATGCGCCGAAGGCCGCTCGGTTCCTCAGACGCATATTTCAGACTGAAATGGTCTTCCCCGACCTCCCCATGCAGCGGGCCGTCTGAATAGGGAATAGAATCCCAAAAGGCGCCGGCTTTTCTCAAAGCGTCGCTGTCCCGGTAGATGAGTTGGAACGAGCCGTCGGGGCAGGTCTGGATCAGGTTGTATCGATCGGTTTGTTTGAGCGTCGTCAGGTCCACGGTCGCTATCAGGCCAGGCCTACAGGTGTAGGCGATCGCAATGTAATCTGCCTGGATGCTCAGCCGTCCGCGCCTGATTACATTGCGAGCGGCGAGGTCGACCAGCGCAATGCCCTGCTTGCGGGAGATGAGGAGGCATTGGTTGCCGCCGACCTTGGCGCAATCCATGATCCCGGCGTCCGCGAAGACGGCGAGTTTCTTTTCGTCACCGAAATCGTCACGAATGGCGACCGCGCTGCCGATGTTGCCGTCAATGGGGCGGATCAGGAAAGTCATCTCGAAAAACTCCGCGCGCGCGGTCTGCCCTGCCTTTTCTAAAGCGGCCTTTTACATTCAATCGTTTTACCTTTTCCTTGCGCAATCATCGTTGGAATGCTGGAGGAGGACGCCACACCATTGCAGCCGCCACTACCGTCTGCTTTTCACCCTATCCCTCCCGTTCGGCCAGCGACCGCAATCCGCCGTTTGCCGACACGGAGCCCGCAGAACTTCTGTGTTTTTTTTGGCGCCTCCTCGAACGCCCGCGAGAGTGGATTTTTGGGAAATTTCTATTTCTGGTTGAATTTTCGCCGCGCAAAATCGCGCAAAACAGCTTCATTTGTGAAACAAACGCGCGTTTTTTGATGAAAAGCGCGTGGTTTTCGTAGCTGCAGCTTGTGGGTTGTGGCGGCGGCGGTGAAGCGTGGACATAGTTTAAAGCTTCGGCTTTTTCGGCCGAATGACGCGGACTCGTTGTTTTTCCTGGACTTGTCACGCAGGCCTGGGCGCCGCCGATGTTTCACGTGAAAACAAAACGTGAACATTCTTTCGACACATTGACCGATTTGGCGCGTTTCACGGTTTTCACTTTTGGAAAAAACGCGCGCCAAACGGCGCTGCGCGCAAAATCTTTGGCGTTTCGCCTTCGGCTCGGCGTGGATGGACAATCCCCGGGTCAAGCCCGGGGACGGTCATGACGCTGGTGTTTGAACGGGCGCGGGCGCCTTACGGGATAAAACCCTCAAAAACGATCTGGTCGGCGCGCCTCAAAACCTCCTTTGCCTGTTCGGCGCTGCGCACCGTCCAGCTCATCACCGGCATTTTGGCGCAGGCGCGGGCGAGTTCGCAGGTCGGGTTGGGCAGGTCGGAACTGCGCCAGGACAAAAAGTCCGGCCGGGTTTCGCGGGCGTGGACGAAGCGGGCGAGGCGGTCCTTTTCCGCCGCCGTCAGATTTTCGAAATCGCCGTCGTCGTAATCGGCCTGCGCCACAATGCCGAGCGGCCATGGCGCATCTTTTTGCGCCCGCAAGACGGCGATCAGCGCCGGGTCAAAACTTTTGAGCGCGACGGGGCCGCGATGGTCCGCGAGCGCGGCGGCCATGGCGTGGGCCAGCGAGACGTCGCCGTCAAAATCGCTCTTGAGTTCGAGGATCAGCGGGCAGTCGGCGCCCTCGCGCAAAAACTCCGCGAGGGTCGGGATGCGCTCGCCGCCGCGCAGCCGCAAGGCCTGGGCCTGCGCGGTGTCCAGGTCGCGGAAAAACCCGGTTTCGCGGGTGAGGCGGTCGAGTTCGTCGTCATGGAAAACAAAAACGCCGCCGTCGCGCGACAGCCGGACATCGGCCTCGACGGCAAAACCCCGGGCCATGGCGGCGCGCAGGGCAAAAGTCGTGTTCTCCGGTCTTTGGGCGTCGTGCAGCCCGCGATGGGCGATCGGCCGCGCCGTCAGCCAGCCCGGGGCGTTGCGTTCAGTTGTGCGCATATTCTTGGCCGGAAACCGCGCACACTTTCCGGGAATATGCGCTCACGGCAAAATCTCGAAAATCGCCTCGACCTCGACGCAGGCGCCGAGCGGCAATTGCGCCACGCCGATGGTGGAGCGGGCGTGCTGGCCCTTTTCGCCGAGCGCGCCGCCGATCAGGTCGGAGGCCCCGTTCATCACCTGGGCGAGCCGGGTGTATTCCTCGGCGCCGCGAATAAAGCCGCCGAGACGCACGCAATGGCCGATGCGGTCGAGGTCTTCGATGGCGGCGCGGACCTGCGCCAGCACGTTGACCGCGCAGAGCGCCGCCGCCTGTTTGGCGACCGTCTCCTCGACCTCGGCGCCGACGCGGCCGATATGAGCGTCGCTCAGGGCGCCGTCCGCGCCGAACGGCAATTGCCCGGAGACGAATAGCAGCGCGCCGCTGCGCACGGTGGGGACATAATTCGCCACGGGCGCCGCCGGGGTCGGCAGGACGAATCCGAGATTGGCGAGGCGGCGTTCGACTTCGGAAGCGATCTGGCCCATGGGAGACTTTCCTGTGATTCCATTTGTGATTGGACTTGAGCGTAATTTCGCCAAAGATGGACGGCAATGACTTTCGCATCCGAGCCAATACAAAGATCATGAAGCTCTCAGGGAGAAGTTTATGCGTTTGACCGCCAGCCTGCTGCTGACTGTCCTTGCCTGCGGCGCGCCCGCCCTCGCCGCCGAAGCCCGAATCCCGCTCGCCAGCCATCGCGCGCTCTACGATTTGCGCCTGGGCGAGGCGACCGGCGGCAAAGCGCCCGCCAATGCCGAAGGCATGATCGCCTATCAATTCTCGTCGGATTGCGATTTCTACGCCCAATCGCTGCGCCAGGTGGTGGCCATGCAGCCGCAGGAGGGCAACCCCCAGCTCAGCGAGAGCCGCGTCAGCACCTATGAGGATGGGCGCGGCCAGGATTTCCGCTTCACCACCAATGAATCCGGCGCGCGGGGCGAGGAGGTCGAGGGCCGCGCCCAGCGCGCCAGCGACGGCGCGCTCGCCATCGCCCTGAGTTCGCCGCGGCCGCAGAAAATCAACGCCGATTCCGCCGTGCTGTTTCCGACCCAGCATGTCGCCAAACTGATCGACGCCGCGGAAAAGGGGCAGAAAATCCTGCTGGCGCGGGTGTTCGACGGCTCCGCCGACGGGCGCAAGATTTTTGACGTCACCGCGATCATCGGCCCGGCGCGCACGACGCCCGACGCCGACAGCGCCGCCAAGGCGGAAAAGCTGCGGGGCCTGCGCCGCTGGCCGGTGTCGCTGGCCTATTTCCCCGAAGACCGCCACGACGGCGCGCCGGATTACGTGCTGAACTACGATCTCTACGAGAATGGCGTGTCGACCCATCTGCGGCTCGACTATGGCGATTATTCGCTGGTCGGCGAGCTCACGCGGATCGAATTCCCCACGCCGACGCGCTGCCGCAAGTAAAAGACGTCACGCCGACGCGGCCCAGGCGCGGCCGCAGCCGGCGTCGGCGATGAAGGCCGCGACCTCGTCCTGCGGGATCGGGCGGCTGAACAGATAGCCCTGCACGACATTGCAGCCGAACTTGCGCAGCAGGTCGAATTGCTCGGAGGTTTCGACGCCTTCGGTCACGCAATGCAGGTTGAGGCTGCCGATCAGGGCGATCATGCTCTTGATGATGTCGCGGGCGACGCCATTGCCCTGCATTTCCTGGACGAAACTGCGGTCGATCTTGATCTTGTCGAGCGGCAGGCGGTGCACATAGGCGAGGCTTGAATAGCCGGTGCCGAAATCGTCGAGCGAGATTTTGACGCCGAGCCGCTTCAGCGTGGTCAGCGCCGCCTGGGCGCGCTCGAAATCGGTGAGCAGCGAGGTTTCGGTGACTTCGATGTCGATCCGCGCGGGGGCGACGCCGCTGGTCTCGATGATGGCGACGATCTGGCTGAGGGCGATCGGCGACAGCAGGTCGCGCACCGACAGGTTGAGGCTCACCCCGACCGTCTCGGGCCAGTTTTTCGCGGCCTTCAGCGCCTTGCGCAGCACGGTGCGGGTCAGGGCGTGGATGGTTTCGCTGCGCTCGGCCACGGGAACGAACTGGCTCGGCGGCACCGCGCCCAGTTCTGGCGACATCCAGCGCGCCAGCGCCTCGAAGGAGACGATGGACTGGTCGGCGGCGTCGAACAGCGGCTGGAATTCGAGCGTGATCTCCTCTTCGAGATCGGCGCGGCGCAGGCCCTGCTCGATGCGCGCCTTCAGCCGCATCTTGGTCTCGTGCTCGGAGGTGAACAGCACGGCCTCGCCGCGATGATGCTGCTTGCCGTGGTAGAGGGCGAAATCGGCGCGCTCGTAGAGCTGCTCGGCGTCCGCCGCATCCTGGGGGAAGCGCGCGAAGCCGATCGAGCAGGACATGCGGGCCTCAGCGCCGGCGATCCGCACCGGCGCCTTGAACGCCGCGCAGATGCGGGCGCCGAAGGCGAGGATTTCGGTCTGCGTCATGCGGGCGTTGACGACGACGCCGAATTCGTCGCCGCCCAGGCGCGCCACCGAGACGCTATCGGACTCGAACCGGCGCAGCCGCATGGCGCATTCGCACAGGACCTTGTCGCCCACGGCGTGGCCGTAGAGATCGTTGACCGGCTTGAAGCCGTCGAGATCGACAATGCCCATGAACACCTGCTCGCCCCCGGCGATTTCTCGGGACATCTGGGCGAAGAAGGCGCGGCGGTTGGCGAGGCCGGTCAGGCTGTCGGTGTTGGCGATCCGCCTATTGTCCTCGGCGAATTGCGCGGCGCAGGCCCGGGCCGCCACCAGGTCGTCGAAATCGCGTGACGACCCATTCACCGACAGGAACAGCGCCAGCACGACGACAAAGATGTTCACGCCGGCCAGGATGGCGCTGGCGTCGCCGCCGGTGATCAGCAGCCAGGCGAAACCCGGCAGGGTCAGGCCGCCGACCAGCAGCGCCGCCTTGGGCAATTGCGACAGGGCGAAAATCGTGAACATGCCGGTGAGCGCGACCGAATAGATCAGCGCCTCCCCCTGCCCCGGCCCGGCGTGGATGTAGAGCGCCATGGCCCAGGCGATGTAGAGAAAGGCCAGCGGCGCGGCGGCCAACTTGACACGGTACAGTATGCGGCCGGCCTCGGCCTCGACGATCGGCTGTCGGATCAGGCGACGCCAGGCGATGACGAGGCACAGGCCGAGACAAGCGAGCGCCAGCGGCGCGGAGACGGTGAGCGCCAGCGGCGCGGAAGAGAGGAAAATCGCGGCAAGCGTCAAGACGTTGCCGGCGATCGCCAGCGCGATCAGCGGCATTTGTCGAACCAGGGCGGCGAGGCGGGCGCAATCGCGTTCCGCGCACGGCGAAGACGAGCCGCAACCGGCGCCGGCATGCAGGGAAAACACCAACGGCATGAAAGCCCCAATCCCTCGCCAAGCGCATTCCGCCGACGATCGTTAAAATTTTTAGCCAAAACTCGTTAAGTACAAGTTACGCTAGGTAATCATGGGCGACCACAGCTTGGCCGAAACAATAAAACCTCCCGCCGGGGGCGGGAGGTCTGCTGTTCCTGCGCGCTTGGAGCCGCGTCTTGGCTCAGAGCGGAATGTTGTCGTGCTTCTTCCAGGGGTTCTCCAGCTTCTTGTGGCGCAGCATGGCGAGCGCGCGGGCGACGCGCTTGCGCGTGCCGAACGGCTGGATCACCTCGTCGATATAGCCGCGTTCGGCCGCGACGAAGGGCGAGAGGAAGCGGTCCTCATATTCCTTGGTGCGCTCGGCGATCTTTTCGGGATCGCCCATTTCCTGGCGGAAAATGATCTCGACCGCGCCCTTGGCGCCCATCACCGCGATCTGCGCGGTCGGCCAGGCATAGTTGATGTCGCCGCGCAAATGCTTGGACGCCATGACGTCATAGGCGCCGCCGAACGCTTTTCTGGTGATGACCGTGACCTTGGGAACGGTGGCCTCGGCATAGGCGAACAGCAGTTTGGCGCCGTGCTTGATCAGGCCGCCATATTCCTGCGCGGTGCCGGGCAGGAAGCCGGGCACGTCGACGAAAGTGACGATCGGAATGTTGAAGGCGTCGCAGAAGCGCACGAAACGCGCGGCCTTGCGCGAAGCGTCGGAATCAAGCACGCCCGCCAAAACCATCGGCTGGTTGCCGACGATGCCGACCGTGCGGCCATCGAGGCGGCCGAAGCCGACCACGATGTTTTTGGCGTGGGCTTCCTGGATTTCGAAGAAATCGCCCTCGTCGACCACCTTGGTGATCAACTCCTTCATGTCATAGGGCTTGTTCGGATTGTCCGGGATGATCGTGTTCAGCGACATGTCGTAGCGGTCGCAATCGTCGAAGGTCGGCCATTCCGGGACTTCGTCGGTGTTGGACGCCGGCAGGAAGTCGATCAGGCGGCGCATCTGCAGCAGCGCCTGGAGATCGTTGTCATAGGCCTTGTCGGCGATCGAGGATTTGGTGGCGTGCACCGAGGCGCCGCCCAACTCCTCAGCCGTCACCGTCTCGTTGGTGACGGTCTTGACCACATCCGGGCCGGTCACGAACATGTAGGACGTGTCCTTGACCATGAAGATGAAGTCGGTCATCGCCGGCGAATAGACGTCGCCGCCCGCGCACGGCCCCATGATCACCGAAATCTGCGGGATCACGCCGGAGGCCAGCACATTGCGCTGGAACACCTCGCCATAGCCGCCGAGCGCCGCCACGCCTTCCTGGATGCGGGCGCCGCCGGCGTCGAACAGGCCGATGATCGGGGCGCGGTTGCGCAGCGCCATGTCCTGGATCTTGGTGATCTTTTGCGCATGCGTCTCGGACAGCGAGCCGCCGAGCACGGTGAAATCCTTGGCGAAGACATAGACGACGCGGCCATTGATCGTGCCCCAGCCGACGACGACGCCGTCGCCGGGGATTTTTTCGCCCTGGTCCATGCCGAAGTCCACGCAGCGGTGCTGCACGAACATGTCGAATTCCTCGAAAGAGCCGTGATCGAGGAGCAGTTCGATGCGCTCGCGGGCGGTGAGCTTGCCGCGCTTGTGCTGCGCGTCGATGCGTCGCTGGCCGCCGCCGAGGCGGGCCGCCTGACGGCGTTCGTCGAGGATTTCGAGAATGTGTTTCATGAGGCCATTCCGGTCTTGGCGACATCCTGCCGCAGAAGGAGAAAATCGAGCGGGGGTTTAGCACGGGTCGCCGGGCGCCGGAACAGGCAAGATGACGCTTGGATGAAAGCCTTTTGGCTAATGCCGCGCCCTTTTTCAGGCTTTGGCGAGAAATCCGCGCTAGCCTGGCGCGATGACGCCTTCCTTGACCGATCGAAGCCCACCGCCCGCCTCGCCATCGTCCGCTCCGGCCGCAAGCCTTTGGCGCCTGCCTGCGGCTTTGGCGGTCGGCGCGCTGCTGATCGGCCTGGGGCTGCGCTTTGCGGCGCGCGCCCATGTCACCTCCGACGCCGCCGCCTATCTCTCCTGGTACGCCTTCGCGCGCGAGCATGGGTTCGCCGGCCTGCGCGAGGCCTTCACCGATTACGCGCCATTCTACAGCTATCTCCTGCTGATCGCGGCCCAATTCGACGCCCTCGCGCAGCCGCTCACCCTGATCAAGAGCATTTCGGCGGTGTTCGAACTCGGCTGCGCGGCGGTTCTGGCGCGGATCGTCTGGGACGCGACGGGCAAGCCGATGCGGGCGGCGGCCACCTTTTGCGCCGCTTGGCTGGCTCCCACCGTGCTCGTCAACGGCGCGGTGATCGGCCAGATCGATTCGCTCTGGACTTTCTTCATCCTCGCCGCGATCGCGCTGTTCCTGCGCGGACGCAACGGGACGCCGCTGTTCGCGGTGGCGGTTGCGGCCAAGCTGCAAGGCGTCTTTCTCGGGCCATTCGTCTTCGGCCTGATGCTGCGCCGGCGGGTGCATTGGGGCTGGCTGGCCGCGCTCCCGGCCGCATACCTGCTGCTGGCCCTGCCCGTCCTGGTCGCCGGACGGCCGCTCGCCTCGGTGTTTTCAGTCTATCGGGGACAGGCCGGGCTGTTCGACCTGCTCACCATGAACGCCGCAAACCTCTGGCTATTCGCCAGCAACACCCCCTACGGGCTTGGAGTCGCCATCGGGCTGGCGCTGGCCGCCCTGGCGGGACTGGCCCTATCGATCTTCATCGCCCGCGCGGACCGCGACGCGCCGGAATTCCTGCTGCTCGCCGCCTGCCTGTCGCTGCTGCTCATGCCCTTTCTGCTGCCGAAGATGCATGACCGTTATTTCTACGCCTTCGAACTGGGGTCGATCGCGCTGGCCGGGCTCAACCCGCGCTATCTCGCGGTCGCGGTCATGGCGCAGGCCAATGGCGTGCTGGCGCTGCTCGGCTTCGTCGCCGGCGACCATGTGATGGGCCTGTTGCCAGCGGCGCTCTGCAATCTGCTGCTGATCGGCTTTTTGGCAGCCGATCTGACGCCGGGCGCGCGCGGTTTCCGCTGGGTTTGGTGGACCTGGCTCGCCTATGCGGGCGCGCTCGCCGGGCTGTTCGCCGCGGTCATGCTGGCGCCGCCGGGTTGGACCGTGTCGCCGACGCTCATGGCCACGAGCATCCTGACGGTGGTCACGGCGCTGATCTTGCTGCGGGAATCGCGAGCCTAGCCGGGAACAGGAACGCATTGCGCCCCTAAAACGATCCTCTCAGGGGTCAGCTCGCGCGCAACGTGATCCAGTCCCCTCGCCTGCTCACGCCCGCGCGGTCTGCGCCAGCAGATCGAAGGCCAGCAACGTGAACGCCCGCTTGTCCAAATTGAACACGGCGAGGTCCCGCGCTTCGCGTTCGAGTTGCTCCCAGGCCTGGGCATAGGGCGCGACGGCGCGCGGCCCAAGATCGCGTTTTTGGCGCAGACCGGCGCTGAGCCAGCCGAAACAGGCGGCGAGCAGGGCGTCGAGCGCCGTCTCGTCGCCGGCGGCGCTGTCGGCGATGCCGTGGATCAAAGGCCAGTTGATCTGCGGAAGCATGGCGAGCGCCCGGTTGACCTGGGCGTCGAATTTCGCGTCCACGGCGGACAACAGCCGCAAAGCTTCGCGCGGCGCGCCTTCGGCTCGGGCGCAGGCGGCGTCAAGCGCGGAGTCCTCGGGGTTGAGCCCGGCCGCAGCCAAAGCCGCGCGAGCAGCGGCCCGCAGATCGGCGTCGGCGAGCGGTTGCAGCATCACCCTACGGCAGCGCGAGCGAATCGTCGGCAGGATGCGGCCGGGCTGGTGGGCGACCAGCAGGAACAGGCTGCGCGGCGGCGGCTCCTCGATCATCTTGAGCAGCGCATTGGCGCTGGCGGCGTTGAGGTCGTCGGCGGAATCGACGATCGCCATGCGCCAGCCGCCCCCGCCCGCCGCCTGCTCGAACAGATGCAGCATTTTGCGAACATCCTCGACGGCGATGCGGGTGAAGAACTTCTTGGTCTTCTCGTTGAACCCACGCCGCAGCAGCGCGAGGTCGCCAAACGCCATCGACGAGATTTTGCGCGCGACCGGATGCGCAGGATCGACCGAAAGGTCTTGGGCGGACAAAACCTCGGGGGTTGTGGGGTCGGGATAGGCGGCGAGGAAGCGCGCCATGCGCCAGGCCAGCGTCGCCTTGCCAATGCCCAGGGGGCCGCCGAGAATGAACGCCTGCGGCATCCGGTTGGCGCGAAAGGCTTCGAGGAAATCGGCTTCGACCTTGCGATGCCCGAACAAAACGTGGGTGTCGCGCGGGTGCGGCGCCGGCTCGAACCGATCGCTTTCCGGCGCCGAATCCCCCTTCACGAAACGCCCTCGACAGCCTCGTGCTCACGCCGGCGGAATTTTTCGGCCATGGCCTCCCAGATCGAAGCCGCCACGGCGTCCTGAGGGCGGTCGGCGTCGATCACGCGGCACCGCTCGGGATCGGCCCGGGCGATGGTCAGAAATCGTTCGCGCAGCAGCCAATGGAAAGCGAGGTTTTCGCCCTCGAACCGATCGGCATTGTCCGCGCCGCGCCGCGCCCGCGCGCGCTCCAAACCGATTTCAGGAGGAATGTCGAGAATGAAGGTCAGGTCGGGCCGGCAATTGGCGACGGCCGCGTTTTCCAGCGCGGCCATGACCTTCTCGTCGACGTCGCCGCGCGCGCCCTGATAGGCGCGGGTCGAATCGGCGAACCGGTCGCAGAGCACGACGGCGCCGCGCGCCAGCGCCGGGGCGATGAGCCGGTCGATATGGTCGATGCGGGCGGCGGAAAACAGCACGGCCTCGCCGAGCGGGCCGAATTTCTTCGCCCGCCCGCTCAGGATGACATCGCGCAGGCGCTCGGCGAGTTCGGTGCCGCCGGGCTCGCGGGTCGTCACCAGTTCGCGCGCGTAATCGCGCAGACGCCCGGCGAGCAGGCGGATCTGGGTCGATTTGCCCGCGCCCTCGCCGCCTTCGAAGGTGATGAAAAGCCCCTTGCCCAAACCGAACGCCCTGCGCCTTGCCAAAGCTGAATTTCCGAAAGCGGGGTTTCCCCGCCTTTGGGATCATGCTCTAAACCGATCAATCTCCATAACGCGAAAAAACCGCCCGGGGTAGTCGGGCGGGTGAGACCTTTCCGCCCGCAGCAGGTTAATGCCGCACAACCTTCCGTTCTCGCGCGATTTTTTCATGTCGAACCCCTCCCCGTGCGCTCTCGTCTGGTTTCGCGAAGATTTCCGGCTGGAGGACAATCCGGCGCTGGCCGCGGCGGCGGCCTCGGGCCTGCCGCTGCTCTGCGTCTTCATCCTTGAGGACGAAGGCCTGCGGCCGATCGGCGGGGCGGCGCGCTGGCGGCTCGACCGGGCGCTGCAAGCCTTTGAAGGCGATCTCGCCAGGTTCGGCGGCCGGCTGCATTTTTTGCGCGGCGCCGCCGAATCGCTGCTGCCGCAGCTTGCCCAGGCCGCCGGCGCGCAAAAACTGTTCTTCAATCGGCGCTATGGCGGGGCCGAGCGCGCGATCGACGCGCGCGTCGCCGCCGCCTTCGCCGGGCGGGTCGAGAGTTTCAACGGCGCGCTGCTGGCCGAGCCCGCGCAGCTTTCGCCGCGACCAGGCGGCCATTACAAGGTGTTCACCCCGTTCTGGCGGGCCATCCGCGACAAGCTCGCCCACGCCGAGCCCCACCCCGCGCCGGACCACCTCGCTTTCACCGAATGGCCCCCGGATTTTCCCCAGCTCGACCGCGCGGCGCTGGCGCTCTCGCCCAGCCGACCCGATTGGGCCCGGGATTTCCCCGAGCCTCACGCGGGTCCGGACGGCGCGGAACGACGGTTGCGCCATTTCATCGACGAAAAGCTCGATGGTTACGAGACCATGCGCGACCGCATCGATTGCGACGGCGCCTCGAAACTCTCGGCGAATCTGCATTTCGGCGAGATTTCGCCGCGCCAGATCGTGGCGGCGGTGCGCGGGCGCCCGGCGGAGAAATTCCTGATCGAATTGTGCTGGCGGGAGTTTTCCACCCACCTGCTCTACGCGCGTCCCGATTTGCCCTGGGAAAATTTCAACGCCCGGTTCGACCGCTTTCCCTACCGCAACGACCCCCATGGTCTCGACGCCTGGAAGGGCGGGCGCACCGGCTATCCCGTGGTCGACGCCGCCATGCGGCAGGTCTGGCGCACCGGCTTCATGGCCAATCGCGCCCGGATGATCGCCGCCTCCTTCCTGGTCAAGCACCTGCTCATCGACTGGCGGGAAGGCGAATCCTGGTTCTGGGACACGCTCACCGACGCCGACGCCGCCAACAATGCGGTGTCCTGGCAATGGGTCGCGGGCAGCGGCCCCGACGCCGCGCCCTATTTCCGCATCTTCAATCCGGTGCTCCAAGGCGAAAAATTCGATCCCGACGGCGATTTCGTGCGCAGCTGGTGCCCGGAACTCGCCGGGCTGCCGGCGAAATGGATCCACCGGCCGTTCGCTGCGCCCCGCGACATCCTGGAGGCCGCCGGCGTAAAGATCGGCGGCAACTGGCCGGCCCCGATCGTCGAACACGATTTCGCGCGCCGACGGGCGCTGGACGCCTTCGCGGCCACCGCTGCGGCGGGCGCATAACGTCCGTTAACCGTAGAACGCGATTGGCTTTTCTGGCCTTGGCTTGATCTGTGCCTTGCGCGCCACAGATCGCCGTTTTCATGCGCGGCCGCCCCCGCCCGGCCATTGTTTGGCTCAAATTGCTGCTACATAAGCTATGCGCCGTCGTCCGCCCTTTTGGACGTTGCGGCGGAAACGGTGTGCATGACCCTGATCGAGCGCTACATCTTCCGAGTCGCCGGCATGGCCTTCCTGGCCACGCTCGGAGCGCTGACGGCCGTCATCTGGCTGCAGCAGGCGCTGCATGACCTCGACCTCATCACCTCCAAGAGCCAGTCGATCTTCAAATTCCTCACCATCACCGGCATGTGGATTCCCTCTCTGGTCATGGTCATCGCGCCGATCGCGCTGTTCATCGCCGTCCTGTTCTCCCTCAACAAGCTCAACAGCGACAGCGAGCTGGTGGTGACCGCGGCCTCCGGCCTGTCGCCGCTCGGCCTGCTGCGTCCCTATGCGCTGCTGATCGTGCTGGTGTCGGGCTTCTGCGCGCTGGTGTCGCTGTGGATCATGCCGGCGAGCTTCGTCCTGATGCGCGACGCCTGGGTGGAGGTGCGCTCGGATTTTTTGACCAAAATCGTGAGGCCCGGCCAGTTCAGCTCGCTCGACAGCGGCCTGGTCTTCCATTACCGGGATCGCGGACCGGGCGGCGAACTGCTCGGCGTGTTCATGCTCGACCGGCGCGAGACCGGCCAGTTGAGCGTCTATCTCGCCGAGAACGGCATTGTCACGAAAATCGACGGCAAGTCCTTCATCGTGCTGCAAACCGGCACGATCCAGAAGCAGGACAAGGGCGCCATCCCCGCCATGGTGACGTTTGATTCCTATGCGCTCGATCTTTCGAATTTCGGTCCGAAAACCCTGATGGGCCCGCTCAAGCCGCGCGAGCGCTCCACCCCCGAGCTGCTCAACTATGACGTCTCCGATCCCTATACGCGCGAGAACGAGGGGCGCTTCCGCGCCGACCTGCACGAACGCTTCGTTTCGCCGCTCTACGCCATGGCCATGGGCATGATCGGCTTTGCGGCGCTGGGCGCGCCGCGCACCACACGGCAGACGCGCGGCCTCGCTCTGGCGGCGGCGACCGTCGCCGCCGTAGGGTTGCGCGTCGCCGGCTTCGGCCTCGCCGGCGCCGTGGTGCGCGGCCCGCAGGCGGTGCCCTTCGCCTACGCCCTGCCCATCGCCGCCATGGTCGCCGCCGCCCTCTACGCCTTCCGCTACGCTCTGATTCCGTTGATCCGCCCCTCGCGTCTCCTTCCCGCGGAGGCGCGATGATTGGCCGGACGCTCGGACTCTATTTCGCACTGCGCTTCCTGCAGAGCCTTGGGGTGATCTTCCTCACCATTTTCGGCCTGATCTTCATGGCCGATTTCGTCGAAATGCTGCGCCGCGCCGGCGACGTGCCCAACACGCCGCTGTCTCTCGTGCTGCTTTTGTGCCTGATGCGCACGCCGATGATCGCGGAACAGGCGCTGCCCTTCGCCACTTTGTTCGGCGCCATGGCGGCTTTCATCAATTTGACCCGAAAGCTGGAGCTGGTGGTGGCCCGCGCAGCCGGCGTCTCCGTGTGGCAATTCCTCACGCCTCCGGTTCTGGCCGCGCTCGGCCTGGGCGTCGTGGTGATGACGACGCTGAGCCCCGGCGCGGCGCTGATGAAGGACAAGGCCGACAGCATCGAAGCCGGGATTTTCAAGACTCAGCTTTCGGCGCAGGACTCCAACAAGTGGCTTCGCCAGCGCGGCCGTGACCAGCAATCGATCCTGCGCGCCGACTTCTCCACCGAGGCCGGCTTGCGCCTCACCGGCGTCACCGCTTATGTCTTTGACCTGAAGGGACGATTCGTCGAAAGAGTCGATGCGGTCGAGAGTCGGCTGCGCGAGGGCGAATGGGAGATGAGGGATGCTTTGGTGACCGCTCCGGCGACCGATCCGAAGCAAATGGAAATTTACCATCTTGGGACTAATCTGCAGCCCACTCAGGTGGCGCAGAGTTTCGTGGCGCCCGAGACCGTGCCATTCTGGTCGCTTCCGCGGCTGGCGTCGGACACGGAAGCAGCAGGGCTGGATGCAGTGGGTTATCGTTTGCGTTTTCAACAGCTTCTCGCCCTGCCGACCTTGCTCGCGGCCATGGTGCTGATCGCGGCCTGCTTCTCGCTGAAGCTGTCGCGCATGGGCGGCGTCGGCCTGATGGTTCTGGGTGGCGTCGGGGCCGGCTTCGTGCTTTATGTGTCCTCTAAACTTGTATCCGATCTGGGCGGAGCGGGCATGTTGAGCGCGCCTGTCGCCGCCTGGTCGCCAGCGATTATTGCGAACCTGTTGGGCGGCTTGACTCTACTGAACCGCGAGGACGGCTGATGGCCCATCTCGCCCCCATGACCACGATGTCCGCCGCAGACCGGGCCGGTTTCGCGCGTCCCTCGCGTGCGCGCGTGTCCTGGATCGCCATGACGCTCGCCTTGGGCGCGGCGCTGGCCGCGCTTCCCGCGGTCGCACATGCGCAGACTCTGGCCGACAGGTTCTCCGGCGCCGCCGGCAGCGACAACAAGGCGCCGATGAACGTCGACGCCGACAAGGTGACCTACAACGACCGCGACCACACTGTGGTCGCCACCGGCGACGTGCAGATCTATTACAAGAAGAAGACGCTCGAGGCCGACAAGGTCACCTATTACCGCGACACCGGTCGGGTGCTCGCCGAAGGCTCGGTCAAGCTCACGGACGCCGACGGTTCGGTCACCCATGCCGACCGGATGGAGCTGTCCGGCGATTTCAAGCGCGGCTTCGTCGATGCGGCGCGCTCCGATTCCGGCAGCGAAAAAGACCGCACCCATATGACGGCGACTCGGTCGGAAAGGCTCGACGAGGAGACCACCGTCTTCGAGAAAGGCGCCTATACCGCCTGCGAAAGCTGCGCCGAACACCCCGACCGCGCGCCCGTCTGGCGCTTGCGCGCGCAAAGGATCATCCACAAGAACAGCGAGCAGACTCTCTACTACGAGAACGCCACCTTCGATCTGTTCGGCGTGCCGATTGCCTGGATCCCCTATCTGTCGACGCCCGATCCGAGCGTGACCGCCAAGTCGGGCTTCCTCGCGCCGCGCCTGTCCTACAAGGACACCAACGGCTTCGGCTACGGCCAGCCCTATTTCTACAAGATCTCGCCGGACATGGATGTCACGGTGACCCCCTATTATTACTCGACCCAGGGGTTCCGCGGCGATCTCGAATTCCGGCAGCGCCTCGACAACGGCTATTACACGCTCAACCTCATCGGCGTTCACGAGAACGATCCGAATGTCTATGGCGTCGGCAGCCGCCCCAACCGCGGCATGGTCGTGTCCCAGGGCGCGATCTGGCTGAGCCAGAACTGGAAGTTCGGCTGGGACGTCGTCCGCGCCACCGACAAATATTTCAACAACGACTACCAGGTCGGCAACAACACGCTCAGCGGCAATTTCTTCCGCGAGAACTCGTCGACGGCCTATATCACCGGCCAGGGCGACCGCGGCTATCTCGACCTGCGCGGCTATTCGTTCCAGGGCCTGGCCAACAGCGACCTCCAGCCGCAACTCGCGGCAGTCTGGCCGATCCTCGACTATAACAAGATGATTTCGCTCGACCCGGCGAACACCTGGGGCATCGGCGGCGAGATCGAGATCGACGCCAATTTCACCCGCTCGACCGCCGGGCTCGCCTCCTACCAGCAGATCGGCTCATACCAGTTCGACGTGCAGTACGGCATGTATGCGGTCTGCCGCAATCCCTCGACGATGACGGCGCTGTACACCAAGCAGAACTGTCTGTTGCGCGGCATTGGCGGCGAATATGACAGCGGCACCCTGCAAGTGTCGTGGAAGCGCAAGTTCATCGATCCGCTCGGCGAAGTCTGGACGCCCTTCACCTTTGCGCGCGCGAATCTGAATTATCTCAACGCCAGCGTGAACGGCTCGGCGATCTTCTCGCGCACCTACGCCGATCCGGCGACCCCGACAGGCTATACGACGATCACGGACCCGATCGCCAACACCTATCAGTCCAATTTCATCAACCATAACGACCAGTTCGGCGGCTTTGTCACGCCGGGCGCCGGCTTGGAATGGCGCTATCCGCTGCTGTCCAAGACCCCCATCGGCGAGATGGTGATTGAGCCGATCGCGCAGATCATCGCGCGGCCCAACGGTCAGCCGACCCGAAGCATGGTCAACCTCGACTCGCAGAGCCTGGTGTTCGACGACACCAACGTGTTCGAATGGAACAAATATTCGGGCTACGACCGCTTCGAGACCGGCGTGCGCTCCAATTACGGCGCCCAGTTCACCTATGACATGCACGAATACGGTTATGCCAGCGCGCTGGTCGGCCAATCCGTGCAAGTCGCCGGCATCAATTCCTACGCCACCCCCGACGCCGCCAATATCGGCCTCAGCTCTGGCCTGGACAAGCCGGTGTCCGACTATGTGACGCGCCTGACCTATGCGCCGTCGGCCAACTATTCGTTCATCGCCAAGGCGCGGTTCGATCAGGCCGACTGGGCTCTGCGTCGTCTCGACCTCGGCGGTCGCGCCTATTACGGCCCGCTGACCTTCGGCGTGAACTACGCCAATTACGCGGCGCAGCCGATCATCGGCTACAATGAGCGTCGCGAGGGCTTGAGCGTGAACACGCGCTACGACGTGTTCAAGAATTACTACCTTCAGGGCGACATCGCCTGGGATCTGGGTCGGCACAATTACAACAACGTTGAATATCTGGTCGGCTACAACAGTGCGGGACAGGCGCAGTTCCAGTTCGCGCCGGCCGCGCCGCTGTTCGCCATCGCCACCTGGGGCGCCGGGATCGGCTACCAGGACGAATGCCTCAAGCTCGGCGTGACCTATCGCGACTCCATCACCGACGGTTATGGCTATCCGCCGAATTACTCCCGCAACAAGTCGATCGTGTTCAATCTCGAACTGCGCACGCTCGGCGACATCAAGGCGCCGCTGTCGTTGACGCCCACGGTCGTTCAGGACGGCACCCGCACCAACGGCGCAATGTACAATTACTCCAACTGACCTGACGCCCGGCTGCGCGAACGGTCGGGCTGACACCGGAGGGGTTTTCGACGGAATGATAATGGCGCGTTCAACAGTCTTTGCCGGCGCGATGCTCGCCTTGATGGCTTGCTCGGGGGCCCACGCCCAATCCATCGTGGCCACCATCAACGGCGATCCCGTGACCACCCAGGACATCGCCAACCGCGAGAAGGTTTTGCGGGCGCTCGGCATGCCGTCGTCGGCGTCGGATGCGCTGGAAAGCCTGGTCAAATCGCGCGTCGAGGCGGGCGAAGTGAACAAATACGGCATCCGCGTCAAGAATGACGAGATCGGCCCGACCCTCTACTATTTCGCCGAACGCCTCCACACCACGCCGCAGGCGCTGCAGCAGCGGCTCGCACAATCCGGCGCCGACAGCAAGCATCTGGAAAATTTCCTCCAGATCCACCAGGCCTTCACCATTTACGCCCGCGCCCGCAACCGCGCCGTGGAAGTCAGCGAGAAGGACATCGACGCCGAAATCGCCCGCTCGCCGAAACTGTCGAACGAGATGACCTACACCCTCCGCCAGGTGGTGGTCGCCGCGCCGCCCTCCTCGGGCGCCGCCGGACTGCAAGCTGCCGCCAAGGAAATGCAGGACCTGAAGGCGCGCTTCACCGACTGCGATTCGGGCGTCAAAATGGCCAGCGCCTCCCCCAATGTGGTGGTGCGCGAACCGATCACCCGGACCAGTTCCGCACTGGGAGAGCAACTCGCCGACCTGCTCAACAAGACGCCGGTGGGCCACCTCACCGCGCCGAGCCGCGATTCCACCGGCCTGGTGGCGATCGCGGTTTGCGACAAGAGCAAGGCGAAGGGAGACTCTGCCCGCGACCAGGCCGCCCAGCGCGTGCTGTCGCGCAGAATCTCGGAGGACGCGGAAAAGCTCTACAAGGAGCTGCGCGCCACGGCGGTCGTCGTCAAGAAGTGAGCGCCGCGCCGCTCTGCGTCACCCAGGGCGACGCTTCGGGAATCGGTCCCGACATCGCCCTGACGCTTTACGCACGCGAAGCCGGTCTGCCACCGTTTTTCCTGCTCGCTGACCCAGACTGTTTGCGACGCCGCGCCGCGCTGCTCGGGCTTGATGTCGCCATTGCCGAATGCGCGCCGGAGCAGGCCGGGGAAATTTTCCAAGCCGCACTGCCCGTCGTTCCCCTTCGCAATCGGGCGCGCGGGACGCCGGGCCAGCCCGATCCCGCTGACGCCCCCGCGACCGTCGAAGCGATTGAGCACGCCGTCGACTTTCTGCGCGAGGGCCGCGCCCGCGCCATGGTGACCAATCCGATCGCCAAATCCGTGCTCTACGCCGCCGGATTTTCGCATCCCGGCCACACCGAATTTTTGGGCGAGCTGGCGGCGCAGAAATTCGGCGAGGCCGCGCGTCCCGTGATGATGATCTGGTCGCGGGAGCTGGCCGTGGTCCCCGCAACCATCCACATTCCGCTGAGCGCCGTCCCCATCGCCCTGCGCGAAGACGATCTTGTCGAAATCGGCCGGATCGTGGCCTCGGCGCTCAGCCGCGATTTCGGCGTTTCGAACCCGCGCCTCGCCTTCTGTGGCCTCAATCCGCATGCCGGCGAGGATGGCGCCATGGGCAGCGAAGACTCGTTGATCGTCGCCCCGGCCGTATCGCGCCTTGCCGCCGAGGGTTTTGGCGCGATCGGCCCGCTGCCCGCCGACACGATGTTCCACGCCGAAGCGCGGCAAACCTATGACGTCGCCATCGGCATGTACCACGATCAGGTTCTGATCCCCGCAAAAACCCTGGCGTTCGACACCGGCGTCAATGTCACGCTGGGCCTGCCGTTCATCCGCACCTCGCCCGATCACGGCACGGCCTTTTCCCTCGCTGGAACCGGCCGCGCCAATACCTCCAGCCTCGCCGAGGCGATTTTGTTGGCGGACCGCATGGCGATCGCGCGGACGGCAAACAAATGAGCGACGGCCTGCCGCCCCTGCGCGAGGTCGTCGCGAAATACGAGCTGAACGCCAAAAAATCGCTCGGCCAGAATTTTCTTTTCGACCTCAACCTCACCGGCCGCATCGCCCGCGCCGCCGGCGCATCGGACGAGGCGACTTTTCTAGAGATCGGACCCGGACCGGGCGGTTTGACGCGCGCCTTGCTCGCTCATGGTGCGAAAAAAGTGATCGCCGTGGAGCGCGACGACCGTTGTCTCGCCGCGCTGGAAGAAGTCGCCGCCGCCTATCCCGGCCGCCTCAAACTTGTTCCTGGCGACGCGCTGGCGCTCGATTATCCCGCCTTTCTCGCGGAACAGGGGGTGACAGGCCCGGCGCGCATCTGCGCCAACCTGCCCTACAATATTGGCACGCAATTGCTGGTCGGCTGGCTCACGCAGAAGCAGTGGCCGCCGTTCTATGACCGCATGGTCCTGATGTTCCAGCGCGAAGTGGCGGAGCGCATCGTCGCCGGCCCGCAAAAGCGGGCCGATTACGGCCGCCTGGGCGTGCTCGCCAATTGGCGCTGCGAAACCAAGATTTTGTTCGATGTGCCGCCGGCCGCCTTCACCCCGCCGCCAAAGGTGACGTCGTCGGTGGTGGAGCTGCGACCTCGCGCAAAACTGCTGGAATGCGATGCGGCGGCGCTGGAGCGGGTGACCGCCGCCGCCTTCGGGCAGCGCCGCAAAATGCTGCGACAAGCGCTCAAGGGGTTGGGCGTAGATCCGCTCGCGCTTTTGGAAGCCGCCGGCATCGAACCGACCCGCCGCGCCGAAGAGATTTCGGTGGAAGGTTTTGTTGCCCTGGCGTGCGCCCTGTCCGCTTCGCTCGCCATCCAGTAGCCCTCATCCTGAGGAAGCCGCGAAGCGGCTGCTGAGCTTGTCGAAGCATCGAAGGACGAAGGCGGGCCACGAATTTGTCAGCAGCCCAACTGTCCAGCGGAGACGCTGTATCTCAGATCGCGGTCGAGCCCTGATCGGCTACCAAACGAAAACGGCGGGCCAGAGGCCCGCCGCCAAAACTCCAGAAGGGTTGAGAAAACTCAGCGCTTCGAGAACTGGAAGCTTCTGCGCGCCTTGCGCTTGCCGTACTTCTTGCGCTCGACGACGCGGGAGTCGCGGGTGAGGAAACCGGCCTTCTTCAGCGCCGGACGCAGACCGGGCTCGTAATGGGTCAGCGCCTTGGACAGGCCGTGGCGCACCGCGCCCGCCTGACCGGACAGGCCGCCGCCGGCGACCGTCACCAGAATGTCGAACTGGCCGTCACGCGCGGAGACGCCGAGCGGCTGGCGCACGATCATCTGCAGCACCGGGCGGGCGAAATACACGCCGAGTTCGCGGCCGTTGACGGTGATCTTGCCGGAGCCGGGCTTGACCCAGACGCGGGCGACGGCGTTCTTGCGCTTGCCGGTGGCATAGGCGCGGCCGAGCTTGTCCAGCTTCTGCACATGGACGGGCGCTTCCGGCGCGGGAGCGGAAGTCGCGGCCTTCAGGTCCTGCAGGGAGGAGAGGGTCTCGCTCATGGTCAGTCTTTCCGGCTGTTCTTGGTGTTCATGGCGGCGACGTCGAGAACCGTCGGGTTCTGGGCCGCATGGGGGTGTTCAGCGCCCTTGTAGACGCGCAGGTTGCCGAGCTGCTTGCGGCCGAGCGGACCCTCGGGGAGCATGCGCTGCACGGCCTTCTCGACGATGCGCTCAGGGAAACGACCCTCAAGAATGAACTTGGCGGAGCGCTCCTTGATGCCGCCCGGAAAACCGGTGTGGTGGTGATAAACCTTCTGGTCGCGCTTGCGGCCAGTCAGGACCACCTTGTCGGCGTTGATGACGATGATGTTGTCGCCGTCATCCATGTGGGGGGTGAAGGTCGCCTTGTGCTTGCCGCGAAGGCGCAGCGCGATGATCGAGGCGAGGCGGCCGACAACGAGCCCCTTGGCGTCGATCAGCACCCATTTCTTCTCGATTTCGGCGGCCTTGGCCGAATAGGTCTTGCCGTACATGTCTCTTTTCCGTTGCAGCGCGGGTCAAAAAAACCCGGCGGGAGGATGCGGGTTTTTAGGGACGCATCGCCCCGTTGTCAACGCGTTTCGCGCGGGAATACACGAAAAAGCAGGCGTTTCACGAGAATGGTATCATAATACCGCTATCATGCCCTCGTTCTCATCGCGGTGGGATCGAGTAGGTCCCAACGGCATGGGCGACCGGCTCGTCATCGAAGCCGTCAGGACCTTGGGCGAACAAGGTCGCCTCGCCGACCGCCAGCCTCTTGCCGAGCTTTAACAAGGAAATCTCAGCTAAAACATCGCCATGCGGCGGCTTTCTGAGAAAGTTGATGTTGAGATTGGTGGTCACCGCCAAGGCCACGGGTCCGATTTGCGCGAGAATCGCCACGTAAATTCCGACGTCGGCGAGCATGAACATCGCCGGCCCCGACACGGTGCCGCCCGGCCGCAGATGGCGCTCGTCCGAATGCAGCCGCAGCCGCGCGCTCATCGGCCCGACCGATTCGACGCTGACCATGCGCCCGCCGTGGCGCAATTGCGGGAATTCGGCTTCAAGAAAGGCCTCGACTTCGGCCAGCGACATTTTTGGATCGGCGCGCATCTCACTATCCAGGTTGAACGCGAGACAGGATAGGGCGCCGGCGCGGCCGCGAAAACAACCAGGGCGGACAAGCGCCGCCCCGAACAGAAAAAGCCCGACCATTGTTCGTGGCCGGGCTGCAGCGACTAGACGTGACGGCTTGGCGTCACTCCGCCGCGGCCTCGGCGATGCTGGCGAGCGCCGCGCTTTCGAACTGGGTTTTGTACAGCAGGGCATAAACCCCGCCTTTCGCCAGAAGGTCATCCTGACGACCGGTCTCGATCACCCGGCCGCCCTCGATCACGCAGATGCGCTCGGCATTGGCGACGGTGCTGAGACGATGGGCGATGACCAAAGTGGTGCGGCCCGCGCACAGGCGCCTGAGCGCCTCCTGAACCGCGCGCTCGGATTCGGTGTCGAGCGCCGAGGTCGCCTCGTCGAGCAGGATCAGCGGGGCGTTTTTGAGGAAGGCGCGGGCAATGGAAATGCGCTGGCGCTGGCCGCCCGACAATTGCATGCCGTGTTCGCCGACCGGCGAATCGTAGCCACGTTCGAAGCCGACAATGAAGTCATGGGCGAAGGCGGCCTTGGCGGCGGCCTCGACCTCTTCCCGGCTGGCGCCCGGCCGGCCATAGGCGATGTTTTCGAACACCGAGCCCTTGAACAAAAACGTGTCCTGGCCGACGTAGCTGATCTGGCTGCGCAGCGAATGGCGGGTGTGCTGGCAAATGTCCTGACCGTCGATCAGGATCCGTCCCGCTGTCGGCTCGTAGAAGCGCAGCAGCATGGCCATGGTGGTGGTCTTGCCGCCGCCGGAGCGGCCGACCAGGGCGGTGGTTTCCCCGGGCTCGGCGATAAAGTTGATCTTGTTCAGAACCATTTCGCCGGCGCGATAGGCGAACTCCACATCCTGGAACTCGACCCTGCCCTGCGTCACGGTCAGCTCGGGCGTGCCCGGCTCTTCCTTCTCTGGCTCCTTCAGATCGAGGAATTCGTAAAGCATCTGCACGCCCATCAGCGAGGTCGCGAGGTCGACCTGGAGGCGGGCGATGCGCTTGGCCGGTTCGGTCGCAAGCAGCAGCGCGGTGATGAAGGCGAAGAAATTGCCTGGCTCCGAGCCGGAATAGATCACGCGATAGCCGCCGTAAACAACGACGGCGGCGATGGCCATGCCGGCAAAAGTCTCCATTAGCGGGCTGGAGCGCGACTGCACGCGCGCCAGCTTGTTGGCGGCGGCCTCGAAACTGCGGATCGACGTCTGCTGGCGCTCGCGCATGAAAGGCTCGAGCGTGTAGGACTTGACCACGCGAATGCCCTGCGAGGTCTCCTGCAGGCTTTCCAGGATCGCCTGGAAGCCTGAGAATTCCGTCATCATGACCTTCTTGGCCTTGGCGCCAAGTTTGCGGACGCCGATAATGGCGCCGGGCATGATCACGATCGCCAGCAGCGCCAGCACCGGGTCCTGCTGGAGCATGGCGAAGGTCAGGCCGACCGTGGTGAGAATGTCGCGGCCCAGCGCCGTGATCAGCATGTTGAGCGTGCCGCTCGCCGCATTGGATATAAAGGCCTGGCGCGCGATGAATTCGGTGGAGTGGCTGCGGTTGTAAAAGGAAATGTCCAGCGCCAGCATCTTGTCGAAAATGCGCGACTGGATTTCCGCGACAATATTGTTGGCGACCTTGGTCAGCACCACCGCCTGTCCATAGGTGGCGAATCCCTTGGTCACGTAGATGGCGACAATGGCGCCGCCGATCGCCCACATGGCCTCGATCGACCGGTCGACGAAAATCCGGTCGATGATGTCCTTCATGATATAGGCGGAGAGCGTGGTGCAGGCGGCGATCACACCCATCATGGCGAAGGCGATCACATAGGCCTTGACGTGCTTACGGCCTTGTTCGCGCAACAGCCGTTCGATCAGATGCAACTGACCGGCGGTGAACCACTTCTTCGCCAATTTCTCAGAGAGCCAGGACAATTAACTTTTTCCGGAGGCCTTGGACCATCTCCTCCACGCTCCGGCCGCGGGCGCGGGGAAAAATCGGCTCGCCTTGTGAGCTTTAACGGCGGCGCTGTCAATGCGGGGGATTTTTCCCTTTTGACTTCAATGACCTGACCGAAAGACGATCTGGAAAACCGAGGCGGCCAGCTCCAGAACGATCAGCACGACGATCGCCGCCTCCATGAGGCTGGAGCGGTCGGCGTCGATCAGGTCGGCCAGGGCTCGGGCGGTTTCGACGATCACGTCCAGCTTGCGTTGCAGCGTTTGGGCGCGCTCCTTCAGCTCATATTCGTCCTCGAGGCGCGCATAGAGGCGCTCCAGGTCGGGCCGGTCCCAGAGCACGTCAGGCTTTTCCTCCACCGCAACGCGCCCGGAGACGCGGTGCTGGACGCCGAGCGCCTTGCCGATCAGCCGGAGCAGGTCGCGCCGCCCGCGTCCCGGCCGCCCATGCCGGGCCAGGCTGTGGGCCAGCGGCTCGATCTCATCGAACACGCCGCTCACCTCGCGCTCGTCACGGCCCAGCGCGACGCTCTTGGCCAGGGCGTCGGCAAAGACGAGAAACCGCGCGTCCGAGAGGTCTTTTAAGCCGATGGCTCCGCCCGGGGCGATGCGATCCTCCGCGCCATCGAGCACGAGCTGCGCGGTTTCGTCCTCCTTCAGCAGGCGGGCGCCGACGATCCGATCCCTC
This sequence comes from Rhodoblastus acidophilus, assembly GCF_025961575.1. Taxonomy (GTDB): domain Bacteria; phylum Pseudomonadota; class Alphaproteobacteria; order Rhizobiales; family Beijerinckiaceae; genus Rhodoblastus; species Rhodoblastus acidophilus_C. The sequence goes on from NZ_JAOQNX010000019.1 coordinate 35,620, forward strand.
AGCTTGGCGATGACGTCGTCTTCCTCCAGCGGGCTCAGGCCGACGAGGACGGCGACGCCATAACGATACAGCGACACCCGGCCGGACGGGCCAACATGGAAGGCGAGCGGGGTCAGAGAAATGGTGTCGGTCCGCTCCAGGCCCGCGAGGTCGATGCGGTCGCCGAGAAGCAGCGCACGCGCGGTCAGTTTGGTCGGGGGGAGAGGCGGCGGCTGGTTCATGACAGGTCTGTAACGCCAGAGTGTGACAATCCGCTAAATCCCACGCTCGCGCGCGCCGAAGCTCAGGCGCAGCGTCAAGGGCCGGCCGGCGATCGCGCCGCCCAGGGACTCGGTGATGCGCAAGGGCAGGCAGCGGTTGAGCTGCGCCGCGAAGGCGTCGAGCGCCATCTGCTTGTCGGCTTCTCCCGCCGGCAGCCGCGAGAATGTAATGTGCGGCCGGCCGATGGGAGCGCCATCGCGCCGCAGGCTGAACCGCAATGTGATCTCGCCCGTCAGAGCCGTCCCGGCCCCCGCCGCGGCCGGCTGCGCCAGGCAGGCGCGGAGCTGCTCGCCCAGCGCGCGCAGCGTCCCGGCCGGCTCGGCGGATGCGGGCCCATTCAAGCAAAGCAAAGCGAGCGACACGGCGACGCGCATCAGCGGCGGTTTCCATTCCGACCTTCAAGCCGGCAGTAAAGGCCTGAAACGCGCGCGCTGCAAGGGCCTGGCACAGGCCCTCGCGGTCTAATCTTTCAGCTCCCGCGGCGTGACGAAGCCCGTCAGTTTTCCGCAGCCCAGCTCCAATCGCGTCCAGGGGCGGTCCACCTCGAATTGCGCGAGCGCCCCGGTTGGATAGCTCTCCGCCATGCGGCGGGCCGGTTCGTCGCCGCGAGTCGCGCAAAGCAGCAGCGCGAAATCGTGAAGTCCGGGATTGTGGCCAATCACCAGCAGGCGCTCGGCTTGCTCTGGCGCTGCGCGGAGAATGTCCAGAATCGCATCCGGCGCGGCGTGGTACAGCGCCGGCAGGGTTTCCGCCGGCGCGTCCAGCTCAAGAGCCGCCAGCGTCTCCTGTGCGCGCTTGGCGCTGGAGACCAGGATGGCGTCGAATCGGATCGACCGCGCCTTGAAGAATTTGCGCAAGAGCGCGCCGGCCTTGCGCCCGCGCTTGGCCAGCGGGCGATCGTGGTCGGAGAGATCCGGCTCGTCCCACGACGATTTGGCGTGGCGGAGCAAATAGAGCTGTCGGGTCATGGCGCGCCCATTATGCGCCATGGCCCCAGCAAGGGGAACCGCGCCAAAAATTCCACTTTCCCGCCGCAACTTGCGCGTGGGCAACGTTCGCTGCGACCGTCTGCCGCATCACAGGCGGCATGAACGCCGCCACCACCCAAACCGCCGACGCGCCCGCCGAATGGGGGCCGCTGTCCGCCCTGCCCGGCCACCCGCTGATGTGGGTGCTGATCGCCTCGGAACTCGCCGTGTTCGGCCTCGCCCTGCTCGGCTATGCCGGCGCGCGCGCACAAAACCCGCTGGCCTTCGCGCTGGAGCAGGATTCGCTGAACCGACTCGCCGGCGTCGCCAATACGGCGCTTTTGCTCACCAGCGGCTATTTCGCCGCGCGCGCCAACCAGGCCGCGCATGCGGGAGACGCCACCCGAACCCGCTTGTGGCTCGCGGCCGCCAGCGCGCTCGGCCTCGGCTTTTTGGTCGTCAAGGGTTTTGAGTACGCCGGCGAATTTGCGGCCGGGCACGACATCGACTCCTCGCCCTTCTTTACTCTCTACTTCCTGGTGACCGGCTTTCACGCCCTGCATGTCGTGCTCGGCCTGATCATTCTCGGCATCGTCGGCCGCCTCGCCACCAAAACCGCCGTCGAGACCGGAACCGCCTTCTGGCACATGGTCGACCTGATCTGGCTGGTGGTCTTCCCCGTCTTCTACCTGATGCGGTGAGCCATGAGCGTGACAACTTCCCGCCTCACCCGAGCCTTTATCCTATTGATAACGCTCTCTTTAGTGCTCGCCGTCGCGGCGGATGCGCATGCGAGCGCCTTCTGGCTCGTCGTGGTCGTCCTCGCCGCCGCGCTGAAAACCCGCATCGTGCTCGCCCGCTATCTCGGCCTCGACGCCGCGCCTGCGGCTCTGACCGGCTTCTTCGCCGTGACCTTTCTCGTGCTGGCCCTGGTCGCCGGTTCGATCCTCGTCTTTCCGACGCCGCAACAGCCGCTGCGCGCGGAAAACCACAGCTCGTCGCAACATTAGGAGCACCGGGAGCAAATGAATGAGTGAAGTCCTGACCAAATCAACAGCCCGAAATATTTTTTATGGCGGGTCCCTGTTCTTCTTCGTGATTTTTGTCGGACTGACGGCGCACAGCCGCCATTACATTCTGACAAAAGGCACGGATAACGCGGGGCTGACGGAATCCGTCGAGCGCGGCAAGCGCGTCTGGGAGCGCAACGCCTGCTTCGACTGCCACACGCTGCACGGCGAAGGCGCCCGTTTCGCGCCAGAGGTCGGCGACGTGTTCCGCCGCTGGGGCGGCGAGAAGGACCCGGCCGGCGCGCATCAGATGATCAAGGACTGGATGAAGGCCCAGCCCTCGGGCGCGCAGGGTCGCCGCCAGATGCCGCAATTCAATCTGACCGAAGCCCAGCTCGACGATCTCGCCGACTACCTCGCCTGGGTTTCCCGCACCAACACGCAGGGGTGGCCGCCGCGCCCCAAGGCCAACTGAATCAGGAGGGTATTGATGCAATATCAGACACAGAATATAGCCAAGACCTATTGGCTAGGGGCATTATTGATCTTCGCCGTACAAGTCTCGTTCGGCCTGGTCGGCGGCCTCATCTACATCGCGCCCAATCTGCTGCCGGTTGAATATTTCCCGTTCAACATGGTGCGCATGATCCACACCAACGCCCTGATCGTCTGGCTGCTGCTGGGCTTCTTCGGCGCCGCCTATTATCTCATTCCGGAGGAATCCGAGCGTGAGATCTGGTCGCCCAAGCTGGCCTATGTCCAGTTTGCGATCTTCTTCCTCGGCGGCCTCTCGGCTGTTGTCGGCTACCTCTTCCACATCTATGCGGACAACGCCCGCTCCTATCTGGAGCAGCCGGTGTGGATCAAGCTCGGCATCATCGTCGCGGCGCTGATCTTCCTGCTCAACATCAGCATGACCGTGCTGCAGGGCCGCAAGACCGCGATCACCAACGTCCTGCTGCTGGGCCTGTGGGGTATCGCGATCTTCTTCCTGTTCTCGCTCTACAATCCCGCCAACACCTCCGAAGACAAGATGTTCTGGTGGTATGTCGTCCATCTCTGGGTGGAAGGCACGTGGGAACTGGTGATGGCCTCGGTTCTGGCCTTCCTGATGCTGAAGATCACCGGCGTCGATCGTGAAGTCATCGAAAAGTGGCTCTACATCATCATCGCCACCGCTTTGTTCTCCGGCATTCTGGGAACCGGCCACCACTATTACTGGATCGGCGCTCCCGGCTACTGGCAGTGGATCGGCTCGATCTTCTCCTCGCTCGAAGTCGTCCCGTTCTTCGGCATGATGATCTTCTGCTTCGCCATGGTGTGGAAGGGTCGCCGCGACCATCCGAACAAGGCCGCGATGATCTGGTCGCTGGGTTGCTCGGTGCTCGCCTTCTTCGGCGCTGGCGTGTGGGGCTTCCTGCACACGCTGCACGGCATCAACTTCTACACCCACGGCACGCAGGTGACGGCGGCTCACGGACATCTCGCCTTCTACGGCGCCTATGTCTGCCTGAACCTCGCCATCATGACCTACGCCTTCCCGTATCTGTTCAACCGCGCGCCCTACAACCAGGTCTTGAATATCGCCTCGTTCTGGATCACCAGCGCCGGCGTGGTGTTCATGACGGTGTCGCTCACCTTCGCGGGCGCTCTCGGCACGCACCTCGAGCGCGTGCAGGGCATGAGCTACATGGACGCGCAGGACCAGATCGGCCTGTTCTACCTGCTGCGCTTCGGCGGCGGCGTGGTGACGGTTTTGGGCGCCCTGCTGTTCATTTCCTCGCTGCTGCTGATGCCGCGCACGAAGACGGTCGTGACCGGCGCGATCCCTGCGGCTGCGGAATAACGAAATCGCCTCTCCCTGCGCCAGCAGGGGGAGCCCCTTCTCCCCTTGCGGGAGAAGGTGGCTCGCGCCCAAGGGCGCGAGACGGATGAGGGAGCGCCCGTCGCCAAGAACGAACCCCTCATCCGGCCCCTTCGGGGCCACCTTCTCCCGCAAGGGGAGAAGGGCGCCAACCACCGGCGCCCTTCTCTTCCCCAAACGGAGCAAATCCATGCATCTCGCCGCTGTCGCCGCACATCGCGAAATCCCGTTTTACCAGCCGCAGGGCCGCGAATGCGAAATCTTTGAAGCCGCCTTCCGCCGCCGCCTCCCCGTACTTCTCAAGGGCCCGACTGGTTGCGGCAAGACCCGCTTCGTCGCCCATATGGCGGCGAAACTGAACCTGACGCTGGACACCATCGCCTGCCACGACGATCTCGCCGCCGCCGACCTCACCGGCCGCTATCTCATCAAGAACGACGAGACAGTGTGGTGCGATGGCCCGCTGACCCGGGCGGTGCGTCGAGGTGGAATTTGCTACCTCGACGAAGTCGTGGAGGCGCGCAAGGACGTCACCGTCGTCCTGCATCCGCTCACCGACGACCGCCGCATCCTGCCGCTCGACCGCACCGGCGAAACCCTTCACGCGCCCGACGATTTCATGCTCGTGATCTCCTACAACCCCGGCTATCAGTCGGTGCTGAAGACGCTGAAACCGTCCACCCGCCAACGTTTCGTCGCCATTTCCTTCGACTATCCCAACGCCGAAGCCGAGACTGAGATCGTCGCCCGTGAGACGGGGCTGGCGTCGGGCCAGTGCGCGCAACTGGTGCGATTGGCTGGCCGTTTGCGTGCGCTAAAAGGCCAGGATCTTGAAGAAGGCGCGTCCACCCGCCTGCTGGTCGCCTGCGCTAGCCTAATGGCCGACGGCATGAAGCGCGAGGAAGCCATCGAGGCCGCGCTGATCGAACCGCTCACCGACGACATCGACGTCCGCGCCGGCTTGCGCGATCTGGTTCAGGTGACTTTGGGATAACGGACTGCTGAAGAAGCCGTGGACCGCCCCCGCCCTTCGAGACGCCCGCCAAGGCGGGCTCCTCAGGGTGAGGGCGACTCTGTTGATCCATTGATCCCCTCATCGCTTCAGGAGGCGAGCAACGCTCGCCGTCTCGAAGCACGAGGGGATCAACACACCCATTTTTCAGCAGCCTACCAAGGCGCTTTGGGGATGAAGCCATGTCGTTCTTCCGCGCACTGAAGGAATCGAAATTCTGGGAGCCGGAAGAGGCGGTCGGAACTTTTTGGGACCGAACCGTCGAAAAGCTCGACACCGAGCCGCGCTACCCCGAGGCCGCGATCGCCCTCGCTTCGGTGAAGGGCTCGCTCGGCGTGCTGTTTCGCGGCCTCGGCGGCGAAGCGGGCGTGGAGATCAAGGCGGGCGGCGACGAGACGTCTGAGCATCGGCGCTCCTGGCTCAGGCGGCTGGCGCGCGAGACCGAGCGGGTAAAATCGGCGCGGTTCGACGGCGCCACCCTGTTCCTGCCGGCCGAACTCGACGTATTCCCGCAGGCGGACCTCAACCGAAAACTCTATCTCTGGCTGGCTGCGCTGGCGGTGGTCTCGACCCCGCCGCGCGACCTTTTTGATGATCCGCTGCAACGCGATATCGTGCGCCTGCGCTGCGCCCATCGCGACAGCGAAAAGGCGGTCGCCACCTTCCCCGGTCTGCGCAAGACACGCGACGAGCTTTACGCCGCCACGCTTTCGGCGCGTGTGCAATTAATGGCGCCACCTCTGGAAACCGAACTGGAACAATGGATTCGCGCGCGGCTGGCGCAACAGCCGCTGCACATCGACACGCCCTTGCAGCGGGCGCTCGCCGGCGATTACGACGCCTTCGCCTCGCTCGCCGCCCCACCGAAATATCGCCCCTGTCGCCCGGTGCTGATGTGGGGCGAGCGCGCCGAAAAACCCGCGAGCGGCGGAGGCCGAAGCGAGGAAACGAACGAGCCCGGCGGCGGCGCCTCGGAAGGCTCGGAGGAAACAAAAAAAGCCAAGCGCCAGAAGGCCGACCAAACCGAGCGAAAAGATTCGCTGCTGCTCTATCGCTTCGAATCGCTGCTGTCGTTCGGCGACTTCATGAACCTCAATCGCCATGTCGAGGATGAGGACGAAGACAACGCCAAGAAGGCGGCGCAGGACGCCGAGCGGATTGACGTCTCGCAACATGGCAAGAAGCCGAAAACCCGCCTCAAGTTCGATCTCGACCTCGCGCCCGAGGACGGAGACCGGGAAAAATTCTCCGGAAAATTCGTCTATCCCGAATGGGATTGGAAAAAGGGGATTTTGGCGCCCGATCAGGCGCGCATCCTTGAAAACATCGCCGAGGAGGCGTCGCAAGGCCTGATGCTCGACGCCGGCGCGAAAAAGCGCATCAACGCCGCGAAAAAGCAGTTCGAGACGCTGCGGCCCAGGCGCCGCGTGCTGGGCCGGCAGATCGAGGGCAACGAACTCGACCTCGACGAAGTCGTTCGCGCCGTGAGCGACCGCCGCGCCGGCGGCGTATCCAGCGACCGGCTCTATCGCGACGCGCGCAACGACGAGCGCGATCTCGCCGTCGCCGTGCTGTTCGACGCCTCGCGCTCCACCGAGAGCGCCGTGCATGGCCGCGCAGTGATCGCGGTGGCGCGCGAGGCGCTCGTCGCTTTGGCGCGCGGCCTCGACGCCTGCGGCGACGACCTCGCCCTCTACGCCTTCTCCTCGCTCAAGCGCGAAAAGGTGTTTTTTGACATCTGCAAGGATTTCGACGAACCGTTCGGCCCCCGCGTCGACGCCCGCATCGCGGGGCTGAAACCCGGTTTCTACACCCGCATCGGCGCCGCGATACGCCACGCGTCAAAAAAGCTGTCGCAGCGCCCGAACGCCCGCAAACTGCTGCTGGTGATCAGCGACGGCAAGCCCAACGACCTCGACCATTATGAGGGCCGCTACGGCGTCGAGGACACCCGCCATGCGGTGCAGGAGGCGAGGCGGAGCGGGCAAAGCGTGTTCTGCGTGGCCATCGAAAGCCAGATGCGCGCCAGCCTCCCCCACCTGTTCGGCCCCGCGGGATTTTCCCTGGTGTCGCAGCCGGAAAAACTCAGCGTTGCCCTGCCCGCCATCTACCGGCATCTCGTGGGGTGAACCAACACGCGGCGCCACTATGCGAACTGCCGAGGATGGCCCCCGGCGGGCTGGCGTGGATGCCCGGCACAAGGCCGGGCATGACGTCTGTCAGTTGACCGACTAAACCCCGGCCTTCAGCGGCAGGTCGTCATGGCGGAGAATCTTTTTCGCCGCCGCGCCGCGCTGCGGAATACCCTTGTCGTCGTACCAGACAATGGCGCCGGTGGCGCAGCGGTCGATGAACTCGCGCTTGCCTTCGCCGATGCGGGCGATGTCGATCTCGACGAGATTGTCGCGCACGGTGAGCAGGCCGGGAGGCGCGTCGGCGACGCACTTGCCGCAGGCGGTGCAGGCCACTTCGCAAGCGGCCTCGGCGAGGTCGCCCTCAGCGCGGCTCTTGCACGCCACCCAAAGCTTGTCCTTGACCAGGGCCAGAGCGAACAAACCCTTGGGGCAAGCGGTGACGCAATCGTTGCAGGCGGTGCACTTTTCCTGGTCCACCACCGGCAAGCCGTGGTCGTCGAGCGTGATCGCGCCCTGCAAACAGACCGTGGCGCAATCGCCGAGGCCCAGACAGCCCCAGCCGCATTCCTTGCCGCCGCCGCTGACCACCGCCGCCGCGCGGCAGGTGGACAGGCCGACATATTTCGCGCGCAAAAAGGCGACGTGACGCCCTCCAGCGCAGGCGAGCCGCGCCACACGCTTGTCCACCGCGCCGGCTTCGACGCCGAGATAGTGGGCAATGGCGCCGATCTGCGCCGGGCTGCTCACGGTGCAGCGCGCCGCGACCACTTCGCCCAAAACCAGCTTTTCCGCGAAATCGCGGCAGCCGGCGAGACCGCAGGCGCCGCAATTGCTCTTGGGCAGCAGCCCGTCGACTTCCTCGATGCGCGGGTCCTCGTAGACGAACAGCTTTCGGTTCGCCAAGGCCAGCATCAGCGCCAGCAAACCGCCGAGCCCGGCCATGAAGACGCCGGCCATGCCGACGACGCCCAACTGCCCTAACTGCTCCACGAAACCATCCTCCTCAGGCGCTCAGCGCCGGCAGGCCCGGCGTCTGCCAACGCTGGCCGTTCTTTCCGATGAGAAGCGCATCCACGCCCGGCAGGGTCGCTGCCAACGCCAGCGAGCGCTCCGCGCCCAGCACCATGAAGGCGGTGGACAGGCCGTCGGCCTGCAAGGCGGTCGGCGCCAGCACCGACGTGCTCGCCAGCTCCAACGGCGAATGGCCGGTCTTCGGATCGAAAATGTGGTGGTTGACGAAATCGGGCGTGAACCAGGTCTCGTAGTCGCCCGAGGTCGCCAGCGCGCGCCCGTCCATGCCGAGCCGCGCCGTCAGCTTTTCGGCATCGCGCGGGTCCTGCACGCCGAGCACCCATGGCTTGTCGTTCTGCTTGCGGCCGAGCGTGTCGAACTCGCCCGCATCGATCAGCGCATGCTCGATCCCGTGGCGGCGCACCGCCAGCAGCGCGCGGTCGGCGGCATAGCCCTGCGCCACGCCGTTCAGCGTGAGCGCCATGCCGGGGCGACGCAGCCGCACGGCCTCGTCGGACACGTCGAGGTCGCGCCAGCCCACCAGGGCGTTGGCGTCGCGAACCGTCTCGGCGGACGGAAGCCCGCCTTGCGCCTTGGCCTGGGTGAACGCATCCCACAGCGGCTGCACGGTGACGTCGAAGCCGCCGCCGGTGCGGTCGGCCAAATCCTGCGAATAGCGAAGAACTTCGACAAAGCGGGGGTCGGGCGCCGAAAGCGCGCCGGCGCGGTTGAGCGCAACCACCTGGCTGTCGTCGCGATACAGGCTCATCACCTTGTCGACGCCCTGCACTTCCGCGAGGGCGTCCGCCAGCGCGGCTTTCGCGCGCGCCTCGTCGGTGTCCAGCACCAGCAGCGACACCTTTGTGCCGAGCGCACGGCCCGAGAGGCTAAAAGGCTTGAGTTCGCGGGCATGGGCGACGGAGGCCACGGCGCCAAATCCGGCGAGCGCGGCCACCGAGCCGAGGCCCAGCGACGACCAGATCATCTTGCGGCGGTTCAACATTCGAAAACTCCGGATTCCGGCTCAATACAAAACTTCGTGCCAGCGGCCCTGCGCCTTGAGCTGCGCGCAGCGCGCCTCCCAAGCCTCGGCGGACCCTACGACCTGCGCCATCGCCTTGTCCACCAGCGGCAACAAGGCTTCGGGCCCGGCAAGGAACACGTTTGTGCGCGCGTCCTGGACCATGGACCAGACCTCGCCGGCATGAGCGACGAGAGCAAGATCCAGCGCCGGCGGCGCGTCGAAGGCGGGACGCGGGCTCACGGAGGCGAAGGCCTTGAAGGTCGGCTGATCGTAATACAGCCCGAAATCGTCGTTTTCCTTGTTCTGGTAGAGCATTTCCAGGCCGCTGCGCGCGCCGTGGAACAGCATCACCGGGCCCTTCCAGCCGCCCAACTCGTCGTAGATGCGGCGCACGAGGCCGCGGAACGGGGCGACGCCGGTGCCCATGCCGATCATCAGCAACGGCGCCTCGCGGTCTTCCGGAATCGGGAAGGGATGGCCGATCGGTCCCGTGAACTCGATCTCCCCGCCGAGCGGCAGGTTGCACAAATGGTTGGAGGCCACGCCGTCGTAGCGCTCACCATTGAATTCGTCGATCACATGGCAGCGGCGCACCAACAGATTGAGGCCGATGCGTCCGCCCAGCGCCGGCTCCAGATCGGCGATGGAATAGAGGCGCTCGTGATAGCGCTGGCCGAACTGGCCGGGCGCGCGCACCCGCAGGCATTGGCCGACGCGACCATTAAAAGAGTCGTCGATGGCGAAGCGCAGGCGGCGCACGTCTTCGCGCGATTCCGGCGCGGTGATGCGGTCGTTGGACACCAGCGTCGCGCGCCAGAGCCGGGAGTCCTCGGCCGAGGTGGAGAGGGTCATGGACGGCTCCTGAATTCAGTTCGCAAGAGGTTTGATTTCGACGGCGGCGCCGGGCTTGCAGGAGGTGTTCGAACACCCTTCGCAGCCCTCGGGCTTTTTCGCCACCGGCTTTTCGGCCAGCGGCGAGGGCGCATGGCCGACGCCGCCGCAGCCGCCGCCGACCAAGCGCAGCGGGCCCGCCTCGGGATGCAGCTCCGCGACGTGGCGCGCCATGCGCTGCACCTGGATCCAGCCCAGCAGCAGCGCCAGCAGCAGAGTCGCGGCGGCGGTCACCTGGATCAGCATGTCAGCCCCCCAGTCCCGCAAAGCCCATGAAGGCCAGCGACAGCACGCCCGCCAGCATCAGCACCAGCACGGTGCCCTGAACCGCCTCGGGCACGTCGGCGAGTTCGACGCGCTCGCGCACGCTGGCGAGCAACGTCAGGGCCAGAGTGAAGCCGACGCCGCCGCCGATGGCGAAGGTGAGCGATTGCATGAAGTCATAGTCGCGCGCCGTCTGGAACAGGGCGACGCCAAGCACGGCGCAATTGGTGGTGATCAGCGGCAGATAGATGCCAAGCGCCCTAAACAGCGGCGGGTAGTGCTTTTTGACATACATTTCAACGAGCTGCACCGCCGAGGCGATCACCACGATGTAGCAGATCAGCCGCAGGAACTCCAAATGCGCCAACCCCAGCACCCAGTTCAGCAGATAGGCGCTGAGCGAGGCGATGATGATGACGAATGTGGTGGCGAGACCCAGCGGGAACGCCACGGCGACGCTGTGGGTGACGCCGAGAAACGGACACATGCCCAGAAACATCGCCAGGACGAAATTGCCCGACAGGATGGTTGTCAGAAGGATCTGGGCGAGGGACTCACGCGCCATGACAGGCTCCCGAAGTTTTCAAGGCGTCGGCCTCGGCGGATTGAGCGTCAGCCTTCATCTGCGCGCGGCGGCGCAGGATGGAGAACAGCAGCAGCCAGCCGGCCATGACGAAGAACCCGCCCGGCGGCAGCACCATGACCACCCAGGGCTGGAAATGCTCGCCGAACAGCGGAATGCCGAAGAAGGCGCCCGCGCCCAGGATTTCGCGCACGCCGCCGATCATCACCAGGCTGAGGGTGAAGCCCAGCCCCATGCCGATGGCGTTCATCGTCGCCGCGACGGGCGGAGTGCGCGCCGCATGGGCCTCGGCGCGGCCGAGCACCAGGCAGTTCGCCACGATCAGCTGGATATAGGCGCCCAGCGCCTCATAGAGATCGAGGCTGATCGCCTGGATGGCGTAATCGGTGACAGTGACGAAGGTGGCGATGATCACGATATAGGTGGCGATGCGCACCTCCTTCGGGATCATCTTGCGCATGACCGAGACCAGGAAGCAGGACGCCGCCAGCACGAAGGTGGTCGCTATGCCCATCGACAGCGAATTGATCGCGGAGACGGTGACGGCCAGCGTCGGGCACATGCCGAGCACCATGACGAACACCGGATTGCGCTTCCACAGACCTTCGGTGAACTCCTCCCAGGTGCTGGGCGGCGCCATCAGGGACGAAAAGGACTCGCTCATGGCTTCTCCAATCGGTCGATTTTGGGAACGAGGCGCGGCAGCAGCACTTGCGCCGCCTCATTAATGCCCTTGCCCACGGCGCGGGACGTGATGGTGGTGCCGGAGATCGCGTCGATCTGCCAGGGTTGGCTCTTGGTGCCGTGCTTGACCACCTTGACCTCATTGGCGAGCGAGGTGAGGTCCTCGTTCAGCTGCACGTCGAGCGCCTTGAAATTGGCAAGAAAATCCTTGTCGGTGAGGATCTTGTCGCCGATGCCGGGGGTTTCGCGCATGGAGACCACGCCGATGCCGACGATGCACTGGCATTCCTTGCGGTAGCCGAACATCACGCGGACGATGTCGGCATAGCCCTTGGCCGCGCCTTCCGCCGCAATGCCGTCGAGCCGGCCCTTCTCGTCATAGGCCGCATAGAAGCGGATCGCGCCGGTCGGCGGATCGCCCTCGCCGGCGGGGACGATGTCGCCATTGGCGAGCGCCAGGAAGGGTTTGACCGTCTTGGCGTTCGGCAGCACCTTGACCACCGCGCGCTCGGAGGCGAGACGGCGGTTGTCCTTGGCGCGGTCGAGCGTCAGCAGATAGCTGGCGACGATGATCAGGCCGCAAACCGCCGAAACGACGCTCAGCGCGCGCAACAGGGTGAAGGTCGGCGTCGCATGCGCCAGCGCATCCGTCGGTTGCGGCTGCGAAGTGGTGTCCGGCGCGCTCACGCTTTCGTCTCCTTGGTGGGGGCTGTGCCGAAGGCCGGCGGCTGGGTGACGCGCTCGATCATTGGCGTCGCCGCATTGCCGATCAGGATCGCGTACATCACGCCTTCAGGCAGGCCGCCGGAATAGCGGATGATCACGGTCAGCGCGCCGATCAGCGCGCCATAGAGCCACATGCCCCGTGGCGTGACCGGCGAGGTCACCATGTCGGTGGCCATATAGACCGCGCCGAGCATCAGGCCGCCGGAGAACAGCACGAAGCCGGGCTCGGGGAAATGCTGCGGGTTGAGCGGATAGAGCGCGGCCGCGAGCAGCGCGGCGCTGCCCAAAACAGCGGCGGGAATGCGCCAGTCGAGATAGCCGCGCCACGCCAGATAGGCGCCGCAGGCCAGGATCAGCAGCGGCGACGGGCCGACCGCCAGATGGCCCGACAGCGAGGTCAACAGGTCCCAATTGCTGGCGAGCACGCCTTCGAATTTCCAGCGGGCCAGCGGCGTGGCGCTGCTGACGCCGTCGAGATGCGAGGCCGCCCAGGCGGTCGTATCCGCCGGGGTCATGAACGGCAGCGCGAGGCTCGACGGGATGAACTCGAAGAACCGGCCCGGCATGAAGGACGGGGTGTAGGTGGCGATGGCCGTGGGGAACGCCGCCTGGGCGAAGGCGCGCCCGACCAAAGCCGGGTTGAACAGATTGTGGCCGATACCGCCAAAGATCGCCTTGCCCAGGCCAATGGCGACGAAGCCGGCGACGGCGCCCATCCACAGCGGAAAGCCGGCGGGAAGGGTGAGCGCCAGCAAGATGCCGGTGATGGTCGCCGACCAGTCGCCGAGATCGCCGGACTGCCGGCCGAGCCGCAGGAAGAATTCTTCCGCCGCCAGACAGGCCGCGGTGACCACGACCAGCGAAGCCAGCGCGGAAATGCCGTATTGCCAGATGTAAAAGGCGCAGATCGGCAGCAACGACCACACGACATTGCGCATGATCTTGACCACCCCAGAGTCAGCCTTGATGTGGGGCGCGGACCGGATTTCGACGCTCATGCCGCCTTCTCCGGCTTGCCGCGCAACACCTGTTTGGCGACGCGGAACTGCTGCACCAGCGGAATGTTGGCGGGGCAGACATAGGAGCAGGTGCCGCACTCGAAACAGGCGCCGAGCCTGTAATTGTCGGCCATGGTGTCATACTGACGCTTGGCCGCGAGCATGCCGAGCGTGGACGGATTCAATCCCATCGGGCAACTTTCAACGCACTTGCCGCACTTGATGCACGGGAAACTCTTTTTCGATGGCGGAGCCTCGAGGTCGCGGGCGCGGAACACCAGAATGCCCGAGACGCCCTTGGTGATCGGCGCGTCGAGGCAGGCGACCGCCTGGCCCATCATCGGGCCGCCGAAAATCACCTCGACGCCCGCTTCCGGCGCGCCGACATAGTCGAGCAGGAAGCGCAGCGGCGTTCCCATAGGCACCAGATAATTGCCGGGGCGCGTGACCGCATTGCCCGCCACGGTGATGACGCGCTCAATAAAACCGCGTCCGCGCGGAGCGAGCGCGCCCATATAGGCGAGCGTCGCGACATTCTGCACATAGGCGCCGACCGAATAGGAGCGCGCGTCCGGCGGCACCTCGCGGTTCAGCAGGGTCTTGATCAGCATTTCGCCGGCGCCCTGCGGATATTTGGTCGGCACGGATTCCACCGTGACTTCGCCGCCGGGCGGCAGCGCGGCGCGCAAAGCCTCGACAGCGTCGGGCTTGTTGTCCTCGACCCCGATAATGGCGCGCGGATTTTTCAACAGGCGCCGCGACATGGCGATGCCCTTCATAATGTCCTTGGCGCGCTCGACCATGATGCGATGGTCGCTGGTCAGATACGGCTCGCATTCGCAGCCGTTGACGACGAGCATATCCACCGGAAACTCTTTCGGCACCCGCAGCTTGGCGTGGGTGGGGAACACGCCGCCGCCCAGACCGACAATGCCGGTGCGCTGCACCGCCGCGATCAGTCCGGCGTCATCGACCTGATCGAGGTCCACCGGCTCCTCCCACTCGACGCTCTGCGGCGAGCCGGGGAGCGCGCGGATGATCACCGATTCCGTCCACAGCCCGCCAGAAGTCGGGTTGAGACGGATCGCCTCGACCACGCCGCTGACCGGCGCATGATGCGGCACCGAGACGAACCCGTCGGCTTGCGCCAGCGGTTGGCCGCGCACCACCTCCTGGCCGACCTTGACGATCGGCTTGGCGGGGCGCCCGACGTTCTGCGACAGCGGCACGATCAGGCGCGGCGCGAAAGGCACGCGCGTGATCGGCATGGCCGCCGTGCCCTTGTGCTCGGGCGGATGGATGCCTCGGGCGAAGGCCTCGCCGCGAAGGAAGGTGAAAAGTTTCATCGAGGCCTCAATTGAACTTTTTCGCGCGGGCGATCAGTTTTTCGAGATTTTTCTCGCCGGCGTCCCAGGGCGTGCCGGGATGCACGCAGCCCGCGGCGCAACGCTCGGCGCTCTTGACGATATCGGCGTATTTCGCCCCCTTCGGGTTGGTCACGACCGCGAGCTTCGCGTCGTTATAGGCGAACACGCCGGGCGCCTGATCCATGCATTCGCCGCAGGCGGTGCATTCGGGCGTATCGACATAGACGGGCTCGTAGTCCGGCAGGCCCTTGGCGGCAGGCGCGGCGGCGGGGGCCTCCGCGACCGGAGCCGCCGCCGGAGCCGGAGCGGGCGCAGGGGCCGGAGCCGGCGCCGCCAAAGCGGGGACCGCCGCGGGCGCAGGAACCGCAGGAGCCGGCGCCGCGGGAGCCGGAGCCGAGGCGCCGAGGCTGACGCCCAAAGCGGCGCTGATGCTGGCGTTGAGGCGCTTGGTCAGGTCGTTGCGGACGCGATCGGCCACAGCGGCCTCGTCGAACGGCGGCTTGCCCACGACATCCTTGAGCTGGCGCCAGAACTGCAACCGCTCTTCGCTCGCCTTGACCAGCTCCTGCGCGACGATCAGGCGCATCAGACGGCCCTTGGGGTCGGTCGCCCAGATATAGGGGAACAGACCTTCGCGCTCGTCGGCGGGCAGCGAGATCAGCTCGGCCAGCGGAACCATGGAATCGTTCCAGGTTTCCGGCGGCGCCTTGCGGAAATGCTTGGCGAAGCGCGCTTCCGTCGCCGCGAAATCGGCGAAGGTCACATGGGTGTGCATTTTGCCCTTGGCGCCGGACTCGTCGATATATTTCAGCACATAGGACGGCCAGTCGGAATCGACGGACGGGTTGCCCTTGAGGCTGACGGCGGAGGAGAAGGTCTCGCCCGCGTCGGGATCGTAGCGGAACAGCGGATAGGCGCGGCTTTCCACCGCCAGCTTGCTCTGCGCGATGCTGCGATCGTCGCCCACGCCATGTTCGGGCGGGCACACGGCATAGATGTTGAACAGGGCCGGACGGCGCGAGTTCAAACCGTCGATATAGCCTTCGAGCAGATGGGTGACATGGGCGATCGTGCTCTGCAGCACGAAGGAGGAGCGGTGCGCCATGGCGATCAAGCTGATCTCCTTGCGGATTTCGCTCTTGCCATGCTGGGCCGCGCCATAGGGCGCCATATCCGACACCTGGCCGATGAAGCCCGACGTACAGGCTTGACCGCCGGTGTTGGAATAGACCTGCGTGTCGACGACCAGGACCTTGATCGGCTTGCCGGCCATCATCATGCGCGACAGGTTTTGGAAGCCGATGTCATACATGGCGCCGTCGCCGCCCAGGCTGACGACCGGCGGGCACAAATGCCATTCCTCGTCGGTGAACTGCTCGTAATTGAAGCGGTTGAAGAAGTCGCGGTCGCGCTCTTCGACATACTGGCCTTTGAGCTCCAGTTCCGCCTGACGAACGGCCTTGAACCCTTCGGCCATCTTGGCCATGTGGCCCTCGAACAGGCCCATGGCGACCGACGGCGAGTCCTGGAACAGGTGCGAGGTCCAGGGGAAGGGATAGGGGTGGTAGGGATAGGTCGAGCCCCACACCGAGGTGCAGCCGGTGGAATTGACCATGCCCATCGAGGCGCGGCCGCGCTGGGTCGGCCCCTCGACATAGCGCCAGCGCAAATCCTTCAAGGCTTCCAGCAGTTTCGCGGCGCGCTTGACCCAGGCCGGGTCGAGCGGACGCGACGGCTTGCCGTCATTCAGCTTGTCGGCGAGCGTCGACAGGGTGAGGTCATGCGGCGCGGCCGAGTCCACCGCGCGCACCACGGCGCCGGTGTCCGACAAATCCACAGCCTGCGCCAATTCCAGCCGCATATGCTGTTCGAGATCGGTGATCAGCTTGTCCAGCTTGCCGATGAACGCCTTCACGCGGGGCTGCATCAGCGCTTCGACAGTGGAGGTGAACAGGTGGATCGCCGTCTTTTCGCCGCAGCCCAGGCAGGCGCCATCGCCGCAGGTCATGGCGTTGTAGTTGGCCTTGTCGAGCAGCAGGGTTTCGAGCGCGCCGACCTTTTCGTCGAGGTTTTCGATGCGGCTGAATTCCGCGCCGGTCGAGGGCAAGTCGAGCCAGAAATTCCAGTCGCGACGCAGGCTTTCGACGGACTCCTCGGTCTGGGTCTCCATCTTCAACGCGCCGTCGCCGCAGACGTCGACGCAGAGGCCGCAGGCCTTACAGGTCAGCGGATTGATGGTGATCGAGAACAGGCCGCCGGTCCCCGGCGCCTTCTTCTCGCGCTGGCGCCAATAGAGCGTCGGCGCGGCGAAATCGAACGAGCCGAGTTCGACCTTGAGCAGTTCGAATTCAGCCTCGATCGCGGCGCGCTCCTCCAGCGGAGCCTCGTCCAACACCTGGTCGAGCGCCTTGTCGATCAGCGGACGCACCGCGACATTGCCATTCGGGCCGATCAGGCCGCGCAGCTTGCGCTCGGCGGCGCGCGCCGAGCGGCGCAGATATTTGGTCGGCGTGCCCGAGCGCTCGACGCGGTCAAGCGCGGTGGCGAACACTTCGCTGACGCTGTTGACCAGGCCGGGAATCGCGCTGTCCGGACAGACCGTATAGCACTTGGCGCAGGCCGAACATTTGGAGGCGTCCCAGACCGGATGCTCGAAGCGAATGCCGGTCATGTCGCGGAAAATGCCCGAGGACGCCGGAATCAGCGACGCGCCGATGAAGGGGTCGAGCAGATTGTCGCTGCCCTTGCCGGTGGCGTAGAAATGGCCGGTCTGCTCCCAGAAACGGTGCATGTCGGCGACCGGAGCCAAGCTGCTGTCGCCTGCGGGGCAGCTCTTCAGCATGATCGGCAGATTGCCGCCCTTGGCCGCAATGGCGGGGACCGCGCCCACGGGCTTGTGGGTGATCTCGTGGATTTCGGTATAGCCGCGCTTCACCACGGTGAGGTTGTTGGCCACCACGCGCGCGCCCTTGGAGCCGAACTTGGCCTCAAGCTGCCTTTCAATCGCGGCGAACAGCGTCTCTTCGCTGAGGCCCGCGTTCTCCTGCACGCTCGACGCGTGGAAGAACGCGCCCTGGAAGGCGTTGCCCTGCATGCGCAGCTGCAATTCGGCGCTGCCGGCCTCTTCGCGGGCGATCTTGAAGGCGTCGAGATAGAAGACGCGCAGCTCGTTGTCGACGATCTGCTGCTGCGCCCAACGCGGGAACGAGGCCCAAGTGTCCTCGCCCAGATTGCTCTGGATGATGAACACGCCGCCCTTCTTCAGGCCGGACAGCGGGTTGGAATGACCGAACACCGCCGGATCGGGCGACAGCACGACGTCGACATAGACATATTCGGAATTGACCCGGATCGGCTCCGGCGCCGCCGACAGATAATAAGTGGTCGGCTGGCCCTTCTTTTCCGAACCATATTTGGGATTGGCCTTGATCTCCCATCCGAGCAGTTCGAACAGGGTCATGGCGAGGTTCTTGCCGGTGGTGATCGCGCCCCAGCCGCCGATCGAATGCATGCGGACGGTGATCGCGCCCTTCGGCATCAGATTGGGGTTCTCGCTACCGCGCACCACCATTTTCGTCGCGCTCGGATAGGCGCTCTGGAAGGTCTGCTGGTGCAGCTCGTCCTTGGGATGGCCGGGCTCGCGCGCCACATCCACCGACAGATAATAGAAGGAGCGTTTGGAGCCGGTCGGCAGCATGTTTTCGACTGCGCCGATCAGGCCCTCCGGCTGGAGGTCGCGCGACCCCAGGCCATAGCAGCCCGAATAGAGGCGCGGCATTTCATGCGCGGCCAGCGCGGGATAACCGGGATGCGAGGGCGCGATGGAGCTGTTGGCGTCAAAGCCGTTTTCCAGCGCCTTGTGCAGCGCGGCGCGGACTTCGCGCATCAACGGCAAGTCTTCGGCCAGCGGCTGGTCGGTGCGCTCCAGCACGGCGACGCCCTTCTTGCCGCGCAGGATTTTTGACACGAGATCGCCGGGGAACGGACGGAACATGGTGAGGTTGACCACGCCGACCTTGAGCTTGCGGGTTTCTCGCAGATAGTCGGCGACGGCCTCGGCCTGCACCACCATGCTGCCCATGCCGAAGATAATGTAGTCGGCGTCGTCGGTCTTGTAGCCGCTCACCCGCCCATATTTGCGGCCGGTCAGCTCCTCGAACTCCGCCATGCAGCGGTCGGCGAGCGGCTGCACCTCGTCGAAGAAATAAGGACGCTGCGCGGCGACCGCCTGCATATAGGCGTCCTGATTCTGCACCGAGCCCGAGGCCATGGGCACGTCCACGTCCCAGATGGCGGGCACGCGACGGCGCTTCGGGCCATAGAGCATGGCCTGCGCCTGAGTCGGCGTGTCGATGAAATCGTCGGGCTTACCGAGATATTCGGCGACGAGTTCGCGCTCAGGCAGGGTCACCGATTCGATCAGATGGGTGGTCAAAAAGCCGTCCTGACCGACGATGGCCGGGGTCAGCGACAGTTCCGCCAGCTTGCGCGCGATCAAGTTGAGATCGGCGGCTTCCGTAGCGCTCTTGGCCATCACCTGGATGAAGCCGGTGTCGTCGACGCAATGGTAATCGTCATGGCCGGCATGGACATTGAGGCTCGCCTTGGTGATGGCGCGGCAACCCATGTTCAGCACGTAGGGCAGACGCTTGCCCACGGTGGCGTAGAGGCTCTCGTGCATGAAGGCGATGCCCTGCCCCGACGAGAAATTGGTGGCGCGCAGGCCGGTCATTGCCATACCGGCGGTCACCGCGGCGGCGGCGTGCTCGCTCTCCGGCTCGACGAAGATCAGGGGACGGTCGCTGACGTTGAGATGGCCGCTCGCGGCTTCCTCGGCCCAATATTCGCCCATTTGCGTGGAGGGCGTGATCGGATAGGCGCCGGCGGCGTCGGAGGCTTCGCGCTCGACATGGATGATCGCGGTGTTTCCATCCACGGCGTCACGGACACCCGGGTATTTCACCGCCTTCACCTCGGGAGCGGGGCTGGCGCCGGTCAGAGAGTCCATAATCTTCTTCAGCATCATCTCAAGTCCTCGACGCGCGCACGCCACGCGGTTGATTTTTTACTATTCACAGTTTGACCGAATTCATCTGCGACATAAGGGCGCACTACGGAATAGGCGCAGCCCGGGCCGTCAGGACGTACCGGTAGTGAAGAGCCAAGCTTTGAGTCAAGTTCGCCGAATTGACGCCCCGGCGCCATGACGACGATCAATTTTCCGGTTAACTTTAGCTTTATCGATGGGGCTGCCGCACTCGGGTCGCGAACGAGGGCGGCAAGCGCGCGCTTGCCGCCTCAAGGCCCGTTGCATGAGCCGAAGCAAGTCCGCCGCGCTTCAGCAACATTACGCATCGGAAGTCAGAAAGCACAAGCGCGGCCGTTTGCGGACCATCCTGGGAAAGGCGAAGCTAAAGCGCGGATTTGGCTGAGCAAACAAACCCGATCGATCCTTGCGCTTGACCTCAGCCATATTACTCATTGTTTATGCTGTGCTCTCCGTATCAGTACGCAAAAACAGCAAAATGAGCGTTTCACTTGGCGACCACATGGTGTAAGCTTCGAACGTTCACGATATTGTTACACGCAGTCAGGAGCGCCGAATGTCCACCAATGTCGTCAGGCTGAACGGCGAAAGCTTTCCTGGGCCGGAGCCCGTCGAGGACGTGATCGACACGCTGACCCGCTGGCTCGAGAACGCCAAGGCCGGACGTCTGCGCCAGGCTGCGCTGGTGGGCGTCGAGGCGGACGGGACCACCGTGCTCGCCTGGTCCGGCGGCCATCGCGACCTCGTCGGCTCCCTCGACTATGCGAAATATTGCATGCTGCGGGACTGGGACAACCACTGACCGCAGGCCGCGCCTCTCGCGAACGCAAGCCCGGACATCCAAGGGATCTCCGGGCAAAATTTTATAAGCGCGGCCGCACCAGCGCGCTGGCGTAAGCCGCGACAAAGCCGCCAAACGCCGCGAGCCACGCAAAAGCCGCGACATGCAGCAGGACGAAGGCGTGTTCCGGCGCCAACGCCGCCGCGATCCGCGCCAAAACCGCCAGCAGCACCGCCCCGTAGATCGCCTGGGTCGCCCGCCCCGCATGCAGCGGCCGCCCCGTATGCCCCAGACTGGCGCGCGTCATGATCGCCAGCGTCATGCCGCCGATCGCCCCCACGCCCCAGGCGTGCAGCCCCGCGCTGAGCGGAATCGCGCTGGTCCAAGCGGCCAGCCCGTTCAGCACAAACCCCACGGGCACAAACACAAAGGCGACGTGCAGGATGGCGACCAGCGCCTCCGCCCCCGTGCGCTCGCCCGCCCAGCGCGCCAGACGCCCGAAATTCAGCAGGCCGGCGACGATCATCGCCACCCCGACCAGCCGATGATCAGGCGCAACCACCCACCCAGCAAGCGCCGGCACCGAAACGCCCAGACACACCGCATCAAAGCGCGAAAAGGTTTTGGGCAGCCGCCCCGCCCCCAACCGCCCAACAAAAGTGTGGGTAAAACTCGGGATCACGCGCCCGCCGATCAGCATCACCAGGGCGATCAGCGCGGCGACGCCGAACCGGCGGCCATAGTTGGCGCTCCCCAAAAAATGCGCCTCGACATGGAAAGCGACATTCGCCGCCGCCAGCAGCCCGACAAACACCAGCACCTTCAGATTCTTGGTGTTGCCGCTGGCGACGATCTCGCGCCCGATCACGGCGCAGACGGTCAACAAAAACGCGCAGTCGACCAAAGCGGCGGCCAGCCACCCAATCGCCCCCGACAGCAGCAGCGCGGCCCGCCCAGCACACCACAACAGCGCCAACAAAGCGAGCGGCCGGCCCTGGATCGGCAGCCGCCCGGTCCAGTTGGGCACGGCGGTGAGCAAAAACCCGGTGACGACGGCGGCGCCATAGCCAAAAACGGTTTCATGGGCGTGCCAATCCATCGGCGGCATAGCCGTGGTCAGGGTCAGCTCGCCGAAATATTGCGGCAGCCAAAGCATCACGGCCACCGCGGCCCAAAAGGCGCCGGCGAGGAAAAAGGGGCGGAACCCCATGCTGAAGAGGGCGGGCCCCTCGTAACGACGGCGCTTCGGCGCGGATTCGGACATGAACGGCTCCCTTGGTGATGGGCGTGTCCTCTGATAAACCCTCGCCAAAGAACCAAGTTTGCGCGCCGACAAACAGACGCCGGGAGGAAGAATGCCGCATCTCGACCGTTCGCTGATCGCTGAGGCCCCGGCTTTTTCCGGGCTCGACGGCGCGGCGCTCGACGACATCCTCGCCCACGCCCAGTCTTTCCGCATTCCCAAGGGTGAGGTCGCCTTCCGCCAGGGCGAGCCGGCCGAAAAATTCTTCCTGCTGCTGCACGGACGGCTGCGCGTGACCCGGCTCAACCCGCAGGGCCAGCAGATGGTGGTCCGCTTCGTCAATCCCGACGACATGTTCGGCGTCGCCATGGCGATCCAGTGCGACATCTATCCCGGCACCGCCACGGCGGCGGTCGATTCGCTCGCCCTGTCCTGGCCGAATTCGCTGTGGGCCGGCATGATCGCCCGCTATCCCGCGCTCGCCGTCAACGCCATGCGGGCGCTGGGCGCGCGCTTGCAGGATTCCCAGCAGCGCATCCTCGACCTGTCCACGCAAAAGGTGGAGCAGCGCATCGCCGGCGCGGTGCTGCAACTCGCCCACCAGGCGGGCCGCCCGTCCGAAGAGGGCGTAAAGATCGACTTCCCGCTGTCGCGCCAGGATCTTGCGGAGATGACGGCCTCGACCTTGCACACGGTGAGCCGCACGCTCAGCGCCTGGGAGGCGTTCGGCCTGGTCGAATGCGGCCGCCAGCGCCTCACAGTGCGCAATGAGGAAGGTTTGCAGGCCATCGCCAAGGGCGTCGAGAGCGAATAAGCGGCGAAAGTAATGTCGCAATTCCAGGTGAAAACGCGCAAAACACAAGATTTTGTTCCTGTTTTGTTTTCACGTGAAACATCTCGGTTGCCTGAACGACCGTGAAACCCTGTTTTAATTAGAAAAAAAGCCGCTCGAGCTAACGCGCGCCCAACCGGCGCCAAACGCCCTCACCGGCACATCTCGTACACAACCGCCCGCGTGCATGCGCAAGAATCGAACGGTTTTTGCACCGTTTCGCGCAGAAATTTCACGGAATCAGCAGCTATTTCACGGAAAAAAACGCCCCACCACAACCCAACAGGCGAGATTCGGCGCAAACATTTGTCGTCAACAGCGGTCGCCGGGGAAAGGGCCGAACTGGCCTGACCTCTGCGTGAGGCGCAACGCGACATCGGGATTTTCCGCCCTCCAGCGCGAGGAAGCGCTCAAGCGCGTTTCGCCACGGTGATCCGCGCGACCTTGCGTGTGTTTCCGGATCATTCCGGACTATTTCTTGCGTTGCCGCCAGCAGAAAACCGTTCTGCAATTCGCAATAAGCGCGGCTTATTGCGGCGATAAGATCAATATATTTTTCTAAAACTATATTCGATTGCTAATCCTTGGCCGTCATTTCCTCAAAATGAACGACGAGACAGGACAAGGCAATGCAGTCGCGATTGAAGAATTACTTTTTGGCGGCCGGCGCTTCGGCCGCCATCGTCTTGGGCGCGAACGCGTCGGCTTGGGCGGACGGCGCGCCGCGGCCGAACCAGTTCTGGTGGCCTGACAAGCTCGACTTGTCCCAGCTGCGCAGCCACGCCGCCGAGTCCAATCCGCTCGGCCCCGACTTCAACTATATCAAGGCCTTCCAGAGCCTCGATCTCGCGGCGGTCAAGAAGGACATCAAGGCCGTCCTCACCACGTCACAGGACTGGTGGCCGGCCGATTACGGCAATTATGGGCCGTTTTTCATCCGCATGGCCTGGCACGGCGCGGGAACCTACCGGATTTTTGACGGACGCGGCGGCGCAAGCGGCGCCGAGCAGCGTTTCGAACCGCTCAACAGTTGGCCCGACAACGCCAATCTCGACAAGGCGCGCCGCCTGCTCTGGCCCGTCAAGAAGAAATATGGCGCGAAACTGTCCTGGGGCGACCTGATGGTGCTCACAGGCAATGTCGCGCTCGAATCCATGGGCTTCAAGACCTTCGGATTCGGCGGCGGACGCGCCGACGATTGGGAGCCGGATCTGGTCTATTGGGGCGCCGGCGCCCAGTTTCTCTCGAACAATCGCGGCGCCGACGGCAAGCTGGAGAAACCTCTCGGCGCCACGCAGATGGGGCTGATCTACGTCAATCCGGAAGGTCCGAACGGCAAACCCGATCCGCTCGCCGCCGCCAAGGATATTCGTGAGGCTTTCGGCCGCATGGCCATGAATGACGAGGAAACCGTCGCCCTCATCGCCGGCGGCCATACGTTCGGCAAGGCGCATGGCGCGGCCTCTCCGGAAAAATGCGTAGGTCCCGCCCCAGCCGGCGCCCCCATCGAACAGCAGGGACTCGGCTGGGCCAATAAATGCGGCTCGGGCAAGGGCGCCGACACCATCACCAGCGGCCTCGAAGGCGCCTGGTCGGTCGATCCCGTCAACTTCACCACCCAATATCTCGACAATCTGCTCGGACACGATTGGGTTCAGACCAAGAGCCCGGCGGGCGCCACGCAATGGATGCCGAAGGACGCCCAGGACATCGTGCCCGACGCGCACGATCCGTCGAAAGCGCATCCGCTGATGATGTTCACCACCGATCTCGCGCTGAAATTCGACCCGGAATACAGCAAGATCATCAAGCGTTTCCATGACGATCCCGAGCAGTTCAAGCTGGCCTTCGCCAAAGCCTGGTTCAAGCTGACCCATCGCGACATGGGGCCGAAATCGCGCTATTTCGGGCCCGATGTCCCCAAGGAGGACCTGATCTGGCAGGACCCGCTGCCCAAGGCCGACACCAAGCCGATCGACGCGGCGGATGTCGCGACGTTGAAAGCGAGCCTGCTGTCATCAGGCCTGTCGGATGCGGAGTTGGTGCGCACGGCTTGGGCGGCGGCGGCGACATTCCGGGGCACGGACAAGCGCGGCGGCGCCAATGGCGCCCGCATCCGGCTCGCGCCCCAGAACGCCTGGGCGGTCAACGATCCCGAGGAACTGGCCCGGGCGCTCGCCAAACTGGAGGCGATCCAGAGCGCGTTCAACGCGGGCCGCTCGGACGGCAAGAAGGTCTCGCTGGCGGATGTGATCGTGCTTGGCGGCTCCGCGGCCGTCGAGGACGCCGCCAAAAAGGCGGGCTACGACGTCAAGGCGCCGTTCACGCCCGGCCGCACGGATGCGACGGCGGAACAAACCGACGCCGCCTCCTTCGCCGTGCTGGAGCCGACCGCCGACGGTTTTCGCAATTATTACGGCAAGGGCAATGACAAGTCGCCGGGCGAACTGCTGATCGACCGCGCCGGCAAGCTTGACTTGACCGTTCCCGAGATGACCGTTCTGATCGGCGGCTTGCGGGCGCTGGACGCCAATGAGGGCCATTCGAAATTGGGCGTCCTGACCGCGCAGCCCGGCAAGTTGAGCAATGATTTCTTCGTCAATCTGCTCGATATGTCGACGCAATGGGTGAAGTCCGCCAAGGACGAGGGCGTCTATGAGGGCCTCGACCGCAAGTCCGGCAAGGTGAAATGGACGGCGTCGCCCGTCGATCTCCTGTTCGGATCGAATTCGGAGCTGCGGGCCGTGGCCGAAGTCTATGCTTCGGATGATGCGAAGGAAAAATTCGTTCGTGATTTCGTCGCCGCCTGGACCAAGGTGATGAACCTCGATCGTTTCGACCTGCAGCGCAACTGACGACATGATGGGCCGGGGCGCAGGGTTGCCGCCGCCCCGGCCGTTCTCCCGTTCGCGGGGCCGCAATTTGACCTAAGGAAATGGCAATGAATATCCGCGATCTCGAATATCTCGTCGCGCTCGCCGACAAGAGAAATTTCAGCCTCGCGGCGAATGTCTGCAATGTCAGCCAGCCGGCCTTGAGCCTGCAGATCAAGAAGCTCGAAGATTTTCTCGGCGTCGTGCTGTTTGAACGGACCCCCAAATGCGTGACGCCGACTGAGGACGCCGCTTTCATCATCGCCAATGCGCGGCTGATTTTGGAAAAAACCGCCGAGATCAGGCGATATGCGCATGAAATTACGCGCGGGGAGCGCCCCCGGCTGATCACGCTTGGCGTGATTCCGACCATTGCCCCCTATTACCTGCCAAGCTTCTTCGAAAGCATCGCCCGCTTTGACGCGCAGGCCAATATCCGGTGGCAGATTCTCGAGGACAAGACGGATGCGCTCATCGCCAAACTGGACAGGGGGGCGATCGACGCCGCCATTCTGGTCGTTCCCAGCGCGGCGACGCTCGAACACGAGCATCGGCTGCTGTTCGAGGAGGACCTCTATCTCGCCGTCCAGAGCAAGCGCGCCCTGGCCTGCGCCGAGGCGATTCATCCCGGCGAGATCGAGGACGACGATTGGCTGCTTCTCGACGAGGGGCACTGCCTCAACATTCCGATCATCGAAGCGTGCAACAAGGCCGGGGTCGGCGTTGACCGCAACAGTTTCCGGGCGACCAGCCTGGAGACGTTGCGTCACATGGTCGCTCATAATTCGGGCGTCACGCTGATCCCGGAAATGGCGCGTCGCGACAACGACGGCGTCGCCTATATCCCGATCAAGTCCCCGCAAGGCTACAAACGCGCCATCAGTTTGGTTTGGCGTCGCAACGGCCTTCATGCGCAGCTGATCGGCGACATTGCGGCGCATCTGGCCTGAACATTGATGGCCGGCGCATGCGTAGGATCAGCGCGTGGCCGCGACCATCGCCAGTTCCGCCTGCGGAGCAAGCCGGTTGGAGATGCGAGTCGAAAGAGCGAGGCGCCGCCGGTTCGCGTGAAGACAATGCGTCAAAACAAGAGCGCGTTCGGGCGTTCACCGAACGCGCTCTGAGGCGAAACCGGCGAGAGACGCGGGTCGGCGGCCTCTAAACCGAGGTGGAGCGCCGTCGCCTGTCCGTCCTCACTTCGCCGCCGGCGCCGGCGCCTTCGCCTCCAGCCCCTTCAGATAGGCCGCGACGCCCTCCCCCTTGCCGGCGAGTTCGTCTTCCAGCACCTGATAGGCCTCGGCCGCATGGTCCGGCAGGGTGTGGGCGATGCCCTTGTGGCAGTCGATACAGGTTTTGCCCGCGGCAAAACCCGCCTTGTGGGTCGCCGCCGCCGCCTTGGTCTGCACGCCATAATCCATGTGCTCGAAATTGTGGCAGTTGCGGCATTCGCGGCTGTCCGTGGATTTCAACCGCCGCCATTCGTTCAGCGCCATGGCGAGCCGATGCGCGGCGAATTTTTCCGGCGTGTCCACCGTGCCCAAAATCTTGCCGGGGACTTCGTGGAAGGTCGCCTCGATCTTGCGCTTCACCTTCCACACCCATTCGTGCGGCACGTGGCAATCCGGGCAGGTCGCGCGCACGCCGGAGCGATTGGCGTCATGGATCGTGCCGCGCCGCTCCTCAAAAACGTTGTCCTTCATCTCATGGCAGGAAATACAAAAGGTCTCGCTGCTGGTGACGTCGAGCGCGGTGTTGAATCCGCCCCAGAACACGATGCCGGCGGCGAAACAGACCAGCGCAATGGCGCCCAGCGACCAGCGCGCGTTCGGCGACCAGAACCAGGCCCAGGCGCGGGCGAGCCGTCCGCTCTCCTTGATCTCGGTCATGACTTGCCTCCCGGAAGCGGCTTGGCGTCGGGCGCCGGCGTATGGCACTGCGTGCAGAAGCCGCGCGTCGGCAGGATTTTGTCGAGGCGCTCGCCGTTGCGATGGACGTAATGCGAATCGGAGACCGCCTTGGCCCCCGCCATTTCATTGGCCGGCGGCTGGTGACAGGTCAGGCAGTCGTTGCGATCGCGGGTGATCTTGTGGTCGGCGGTGGTGTGCGGAACCAGCGGCGGCGTGGGCTCCGCAGGGGCCGCAGCCTCCGAGCCGTCCGCGGCGGCGGCGGGAAGCGAGAACAGAAGGAGAGCGGCGGCGGCCGCCCGAACGAAATTGGATTTGAAATTCACAGACATACACCCCTCCCCGCGCAGGACGCGAGCGAGTCAGGGCTAAGGCGCAGCTATGGCCAAATGAAGGCTCGCCCGGCGCCTGCGACGAATTGACTCAGCGCCAATGCTCAAGCCATACACGACGGCCCCATTTCGAAAAGGATGTTTGGATGCTCAAGCCCAGTTCAGGATTGAAGATCGGCGTCGCCCTGCTCGTGGCGCTCGCCTTCACCGCTCCGGCCTCGGCGAATTTGAGACAGCAGCGCGACCAGATGCGTCAGCGCACGGACGATTGCGAACGCGACGCACGGCGCCTGTGCCATGCGCATATCCCCAATGTCGACGCGATCACGGCCTGCATGCAGCGCCACGTCAAGCAGCTCTCGCCGGCCTGCCGCAGGCATTTCCACCACCACTGATCGTGGTCAACGCGGCATGTGGGCGACGAAATCCTTGGGATCGACCTGCATGTCGGGCTTCTGCATCACCATTTCGCCGCCCTCGTCCAGCAGGGTCAGGATGGCGGAATGGTCGAAACCGCCCTCCCCGTTGGCCTTGTAGCGCACCCCCAACACCGCCGCGAGATCGCGCACCGCCTTGTCGTCGCCGTTGAGCAGCGTCCAGGAGGCGGGATCGAGCCCATGGGCGTCGGCATAGGCCTTCAATTTTTCCGGCGTGTCGACCTTGGGATCGAGCGTGACGAAAACGAAGCGCAGGCTTCGGCCCTGCGCCGCCTTCTCGATCGCCGCCATATTGGCGAGGATCAGCGGACAAATGTCCGGGCAGGACGTGTAGCCCATGGCCACCAACACCTTGCGCCCGGAAAAATCGCGCAGGCGCAGCGCATGGCCGTCCTGGTCGGTCCAGCGCGCCCCGAGAGTGTACACGGAGGTCCCGCTCGGCGGAGCAATGGCGTCATTCGCCATGACGGGAAAGGACAGGGCGTAGGAAATCGCCCAGGCCAGCAACAAAGCGCGCCACATCATTCGTCTCCTGCGCAACGAAAACCCAGATTGTCCTGGACGTAACTGGCCTTCAGGCTGGCGCGCAGCGCGTAGCGCATGAAGGCGGGATAATCGGCGGGATCGCGCACCCCGGCGGCGCCGCCGCCGCAAAAGGCCGCATCGTCCTTGCTGGACGTGTTGCGCTGCTCGGTCCCCGACCCGGTGGCGGAAAAATCCTGCGTCCATTCCCAGACGAGCCCGATCATGTCGGACACGCCATAGCCGTTGGGGGCGCCGCCGACATCGCCGATCCGCGCGCCATTGGGCTTGGCGAACCAGTCGAGCGAGGCGCGCGTCACCTGCGCCTGCCCCCGCCCGGCGTCGGCCAGCGCATATTCCCACTCGTCGGTGGTCGGCAGCCGCGCGCCCAAAGATTCGCAAAAAGCCTGCGCGGCGAACCAGGACACATTGGTCACCGGCGCATTGTCTTCGCCCTTTGGCGGCGCGCCGTCGCGCCAGCGGCGCAAATAGTTGGGATCGACGAAAAGCCGCGGCGCGGCGCCGCGCCGCCAATCCGGCGCTTTCTCGAGAAAGGCGGCGAATTGCGCATTGGTCACGGGAAAGCGGTCGAGCCGAAACGCCTTGATCCCAACCGGACGCGGCTCCGTCGCCCGCTGCCCCTTGGCGGGGATGAATTTGAAGAAGGGGGTGTAGGCGCCGGCCGGAACCGGCGCCATCGGCTCGGCGCAAGCGGGCATGAGGGCCAACAGGGAGGAAGCCGCCATGATCGCCATGCGCCGAGCCATTGGGGTCACTCCGCCGCAGCCTTGCGG
Source organism: Rhodoblastus acidophilus (assembly GCF_025961575.1). Taxonomy (GTDB): domain Bacteria; phylum Pseudomonadota; class Alphaproteobacteria; order Rhizobiales; family Beijerinckiaceae; genus Rhodoblastus; species Rhodoblastus acidophilus_C. The sequence continues at coordinate 65,183 of NZ_JAOQNX010000019.1, forward strand.
TCGACGGCGACGCGGTGCGCCTTGACGTCGGCCGGTGTGACTTCGCCGCCAGCATTGCCCCAATTGTTGTAGACATAGGTCAGCACATTGGCGATGTCCTCGTCGGGCAGGTCCCAGGCCGGCATGACGCCATCAAAAGCCTTGCCGTTGACGGTGAGTTTTCCCGACAGACCGCCGGTCACCGTCTTGATGATCTTGGCCTTGTCGTTCTTCAGATAGTCGGACTTGGCGAGCGGCGGGAAGGCGTCAGGCACGCCGACGCCGGTCGGCTGGTGGCAGGCCGCGCAATTGTTGGCGTAGACGGATTCGCCCATCTTGATGCGCTCCGCCTTGTTCTTGGCGACCGGCGCCACGGCGGCGGGCGCATCGGCGACGCGCACGCCCGCGCCTTCCGGCTGATAGACGAGATCGTCGGTCTTGCCGGAATAGACCAGCTTGTCCTCGGGGCCGACCGACTTCATCATCGCCAGCGCGCCCTTGTTGAAGGCGCGGGTCAGCGAATGGTCGACCAGGATCAGGGTCGCGGGCACGGTGAGCTTGAAATCGGCGATCGCGGCGCCGCCCGCCGGCACCATGGTGGTCTGCACGTTGCTGACCGGCGTGCTCATATTGCCCTCAGCCCAGACCTTGTCGAAGATCTGGCCGATGACGTGGAAGGACGAGGTCAGGTTCGGGCCGCCGTCGCCGAAATAGATGCGGACGTTCTCGCCGACATTGCCGGTAATGGCCTTGTCGCCGACCATGGAGCCGACGGAACCGTTGAACACGACATAGTCAGGCTTTTCGGCGATCGCCTTTTCCATGCTGAAGGGCTGCAGGCCCTGCTCGCCATTGGCGCCCTTGGTGTAAAAATCGCCCTGCATGACATAATATTCCTTGTCGGCGTGGGGCAGCCCCTCCTTGGGCTCGACGAGGATCAGGCCGTACATGCCATTGGCGACATGCATGGCGACCGGCGCGGTGGCGCAATGATAGACGTAAAGGCCGGGATTGGTGGCCTTGAACGAGAACACCGAGCTGTGGCCGGGCGCGGTGAGCGAGGCGCCGGCGCCGCCGCCCTGGCCGTTGACGGCGTGCAGGTCGATATTGTGCGGCATTTTGTTGTCGGGATGATTGTCGAGATGCATCTCGACCAGATCGCCCTCGCGCACGCGAATGAACTTGCCCGGCACTTTGCCGCCGAACGTCCAGAACGTGTATTGCACGCCGTCGGCGAGACGCCCCTCGACTTCCTTCACTTCGAGATGGACGACGACTTTCGTCGCGTTTTTGCGGGTGATCGCCGGCGGGACGTTGGGCGCGTCGGTGAGGATGGCCTTTTCTTCGCCGACGACCGGCTCGGCCCGGTTCTCGTCACGGCTGGCGGCGAGCGCCACTGTGGTCATCATGGTCGACGCCATGAGGGCAAGAAGAAGTTTGTTGGCCATTGTCCACGCTCTCCCCGAAATCGGTGGGCGCGGAACCGCCGCGCCTTGTGCGACCGGGACCCTAGCTGACGCCCCCGCGCGGCTGTTGTTGAAGCGCAAACAAGCGGAGGAAATTGGCTAAACCAATGGCGGACTTAAGAAAAATTCGACCAAGACGCGCAGGGGACAGGATCGCGTTGCGCGCAAGGCGCGCGGCGCGTTCCTGTCCCCGGCTCGAGCTCGGCACTCTATTGTTCCATAGAGAGAGCCCCCTCATGGTGAGGAGGCTGCGAAGCAGCCGTCTCGAACCATGGCCATCGGAACGGGATTTTTTGGGCGGCCGCCATGATGTCGTCATGGGCGGGCGTGTCCCGTCCATCCAAGCGGCGCCGAAGCGCAAACTGCTGCGGGATTTGTTGTGGTTTGGCTCCCGACAGCGCGGGCGACCCGCCTGCCTGGAGCTAAATCTGCCCCGCGAAAGCCAGCGCCAGGCAGAACCCCACAGTGGCGCTGCCGATATGGACGACCAGCATCAGGTTGGCGGCTTGCGGACGGCCCTTGCACACCAGGGGAATCATCAGCCCCGAAAACACCGCGACGGCGAACCACCCGGCGGCCATGATCCCGAACCTGCGCACGGGGGAATCGGCGTCGAGTCCGCTCATATGGATGGTGGCGACCATGGTCTCGAGTCCGGCCATGCCGGCGAGCAGGTGCAGACCGATCACCACCGGCTTGCGCGCCCGTTCGAACAGAAGAATGAGGCACCAGGCGCCGAGAACGGTGGCGACCGTGAAGATGGCGATCATGGGAACCGACGTCGTCATTCGCCCTCCTGACAAAGCAAAGCCGGAGTTTGGCGCCTCGACGGAGATCAGGCAACGCTTGATCGCTGCAGGATTTTTTCATGCGTGAGCGCCGTGCAATTGATTGCAACCGCGCGAGAAAGGGGGGCGCCCCGCCCGACTCAGACGGGGCGCCCCCCAAAACTCAAACCCGAACATCCCCCTCGAACGCCCGCGCCCACATGGCGCACAGGCCGGAGCGGACGATGTCGTCGAGACCGAACTCGATCACCGGCACCGGCAAATCATGTTCGCGAATCAGGTCGATCATCCGCCGCAATCCCGAGGTCTCGCGAATATCGGACTGGCCGATATCGCCATTGACCACCGAAATGCAGTCCTCGCCGATGCGGGTCAGAAAAGTCTTGATCTCCATCACGGAGGTGTTCTGCGCCTCGTCGAGCAAGACAAAGGCGTTTTTCCAGGTGCGCCCGCGCATCACCTCGAACGGCACCATTTCGATATCGCCGCGCTTCACGGCGATGTCGAAGGCGCCGTCGCCAATGCGCTCCTTGATCGCCTCGGCGATCGGCACAGCCCAAGGCGCGAATTTCTCCTGCAAAGTGCCGGGGAAAAACCCGAGCGAGCGGCCGCAGGGAACATTGGGACGGGTGAGGACGATTTTCTGGATGCGCCCCTGCCGGAACAGATCGGCGGCATAGGTGGCGGCGATAAAAGTCTTGCCGGCCCCGGCGGGGCCCAGAACGACGACTTGCTGAGAATGTTTTAAAGCGGCCAAATATTCGGCCTGAGTGGGATTTAACGGTTTGATCGGCGGCGGGCTGCGGTCGTGCTGGAATTTCGTTCCCTTGAACTCGATGATCTCGGCGTCTCTGTGTTGAACCCGGGAGCCTCGGCTCCGCTTTCGAGCAAGTTGCTTACCCACGCGCTGTCTCCTCAAGTCAGAGTATCGCGCGCCCTCCCCTAGGGGGGAGAGCACGACGGAGGCTTACGCAAATGCAGTGGACTCGCGCGAAGCGCCTGATCTTGGCCTCTACTTGAGGCCTTGGCTTGGTCTAAGCACATCTCACACGCCATGACCCGCTCCTCGCTGAATCGAGGATAAGCGATTCTCCATTAACACAAAGGAAATTATTTTGGCTTCCCCGACGGCTTGGGCGCCTGCGGGCAAGCTTCGCGTCAAAAAATAGGGTCCTCGCTTCATCCGAGGCGCCTGAAATACTGATCGCGGGACCCCATGAGCCAACCCCTTGTCCGCTCCTCCGCAGGCCCCCAAAGCCTGGCGCCGCTGTTTCGCGCCGGAACCGGCGAGCCGTTGCTGGCGATGATGCTCGCCAGCGGCGGCGACGAGCGCATCGCGCTCGCGCGCGACGGCCGCAACCGCTACGCCGCGCAACCGCGCCCCGAGGAGGGGCAAGTCTGGTTTTCATCCTCCACGGCCTCGGGCATTTCCCCGCGCGGCTGGGCCGCGGCGGCGGAAGCCATGCCCTTCGTCCTGCTTGCCGGCGAAACCGAGGATTGGTTCGCCAACCTGCGCCGCCGCCTGCTCAACCTGCTGGCGCCGCGCGGCGCGCAAGTCGTGTTCTGCGCCTCCGGCACGCAGGCCGAATATGCGGCGCTGGTCCTCGCCCAGGCGCGCGCCAAACCCGGCCAGAAAATCGTCAACATCCTGGTCGGCCCCGATGAAACCGGCCGCGGCGCGCCGCTCGCCGCCGCGGGCCGCCATTTTCTCAACAGCGCCCCGTTCGGCGCGGCGCGCGCCGGTTTTCCGCTCGACGGCTTCGCCGCCGTGGCCCTGGCGACGCTGCATCTGCGCGACGCCGCGGGAACGCCCCTCCCCGTCGACGACATCGATGCGAAAGCCGCCGCGCTGGTCCGCGTGGCGCGGGCGCGCGGCGCCCATACGCTCGTTCACCTGCTCGACGGCTCGAAAACCGGCCTCTCCGCCATTTCGCGCGCCTGCGCCGCCAAACTCATGCAGGACAATCCCGGCGAGGTCACGGTGGTCGTCGACGCCTGCCAGCTCCGCTGTCCGCCCGAACAAATCTTCGCCGACCTCGAAGCCGGCTTCCTGGTGATGATCTCCGGCTCGAAATTCCTGGGCGGGCCGGCTTTTTCCGGCGCGCTGCTGGTCCCGGAAGATTTTTTGGCCGACGATGCGCAAATCCCCTGGCCGGACGGCCTCGCCGATCATTTCGCCCTGCACGACTGGGCGCCGCTGCTGCGCGAGCGGATCGAGGGCCCGTTCGGCGCCCGCTGCAACGCCGGCCTCGGCCTGCGCTGGGAGGCGGCGCTCGCCGAACTCGAGGCGTTTTGCGCGCTCGACCCCGTCCTGATCCAGGCGGCGAAAACCAGCTTCCAGGGGGAAACGCGCCGCCAGATTCTCGCCCTGCCCCGCTTCGAAATGGACGCCAGCGCCGGCGAACCCACGCTCATTCCGATTTTCATGCGCGGCGCCGAAAAGGGCGCGACCGAAAAGGTTTTGCGCGCGCTGCGGCTTCAGGGCCTGCACCTCGGCCAGACCGTGCAGATCGGCGACCGCGAGGCGCTGCGGCTCTGTCTTTCCGCGCCGCAGATCACCGATTTCGCCTGGCGCTATACGCAGGTCGGCAGCGAAAATTTCGCCTTCGCCCCGCTGCGCGCCAATCTCGAAAAACTCTTCGCCGCCTGGGACGCCCTGCTGTCGTCGAACTCAGTCCAGTGACAAATCCCGCGCTTCGCCAAGCGCGGGATTTTATTATCTAAAACAATAAATTAGCCCTCACCCTGAGGAGCCCGCCCTGGCGGGCGTCTCGAAGGGCGGGGGCGGTCCACGGGTTTTGCAGCAGCCGGCTATCGCCCGACAAAAACCTTCACCCGGCGCATGGCCTCGACCATATCAACCTGTGCGCCGGCATAGGAGAAGCGCAGCGCGCGATGGCCCTGGGTCGGATCGAAATCCACCCCGGGCGTCGCCGCGACGCCCGCCTGCTCCAGCAAGGCCTTGGAAAACTCAAGCGAATCCTGCGAAAACCTGGAAATGTCGGCATAGACATAAAAGGCGCCGTCGGCCGGGGCGAGATCGAAGCCCATGCCGCCCAAGGCGTCGAGCAGGATCGCCCGATTGCGGGCATAGCCGGCCTTGACCGCCTCCAACTCCTCGGTCGCGTCAAACGCCGCTTCCGCCGCGATCTGGGCGAGCGTCGGCGCCGAAATCGCCAGCGACTGCTGCAACCGCTCGATCACCCGAGAAAACCCTTCGGGCACGACCAGCCAGCCGACGCGCCAGCCGGTCATGCAATAATATTTGGAGAAGGAGTTCACGATCACCGCCTGCGGCGACCAGGCCAGCGCCGTCTGCGCCGGACGCTCGTAGGTCAGGCCGTGATAAATCTCATCTGAAATGAATTTGATACCCCGCCTGTCGCAAAGCTCGGCGATCGCCCGCATGGATTCGTCGCTTTGCAGCGCGCCGGTCGGGTTGGACGGGTTCATCAGCAGCAGCCCGTCGAGTTTCTGCGCGTCGTCGGCGGCCTCGACCTGTTCGGGGGTGACGCCGCTCACGCCGCGCAAGTCCACGGTCTCGACGCCAAAAGCCCCCAAAATATTGCGGTAGCAGGGATAGGACGGACAATTGATCGCCACGCGAGCGCCCGCGTCGAACAGAGCGAGAAACGCCATGATGAAGCCGCCTGACGACCCCGTGGTCACGCAGACGCGTTCGGGATCGACGCTCACCCCATGGGCGTCATGATAATGCCGGGCGATTCGCGCCCGCAACGACGGCAAGCCCAGCGCGTCGGTATAGCCGATCGCCCGGCCGTCGAGCGCGGCGATGGCGGCCTCGCGGGCGAGGCGCGGCGGCCCGGCGAAGGGGACGCCGACCTCCATCTGGATGATGTCGCGGCCGTCGCGGCGCAATTGCGCGGCCTCGCGCATCACGTCCATGGCGAGGAAAGGAGCGATGGCGGCCCGCCGCGCGGGGGTAAGTCTTTTGGACATGGCGAGAAAAGAACCCAATTCGACCCGAGACCGGGAATAGGCTATGGAGCGTTAGTTACTTCCTTCGGAGTTGTCCATGTCGCATCCGCGCAAGCTCACGTCCGCGATTGTCGCGGGCCTCCTGTTCGCCCTGCCGGCCGGCGCGGCGGAATTTTCGCCGGCGCAAAAGGGCGAAATCGAGGGGATCGTGAAGGATTATCTTCTCACCCATCCCGAAATCCTGCGCGATGTCGCGGCGGAGCTGGAGCGCAAGGCCAAGGCGGAGGAGAATGACCTGCGCCGCGCCGCCATCGCCCACGCCAGCAAAGAGATTTTCAACTCCGACTTCCAGGCGGTGGTCGGCAATCCCAACGGCAAGGTGACGCTGGTCGAGTTCTTCGACTACAATTGCGGCTATTGCAAACGCGCGCTCGACGACCTGGCCAAGCTGATCAAGGCCAATCCGGACCTGCGCGTGGTGCTCAAGGATTTCCCGGTGCTCGGCCCCGATTCGGTCGACGCGGCGCAGATCGCCTCCGGCGTGCGCAAACAGGCGTCCGGCCAGAAATTCTGGGACTTCCACCAGAAACTGATCATGACCAAGGGCAAGATCGGCCGCGAGCAGGCGCTGGCCGCGGCCAAGGAGGTCGGCCTCGACATGGCCAGGCTGCAAAAGGACGCCGCCGACCCCGAGATCAAGGACAAGCTCGCGGGCGTGTTGAAGCTCGCCGAAGGCCTGTCGATCAACGGCACCCCGTCTTACGTCATCGGCGACGAAGTGGTGGTCGGCGCGGTCGGCTATGACGAGCTGAAAAAGAAGGTCGACGCGATGGGCAAATGCGGCAAGACCGAGTGCTGATCGCTTCGCCGCAATGCTGATGCCGTCATGGCCGGGCTTGTCCCGGCCATCCACGCGGCGATACAGCGCGAACTGTCAGTTATTGAGCCTCGCGGCTCGGCGTGGATGCCCGGGACAAGCCCGGGCATGACGTCTTGAAGCTGACGTCCCCCCCGACCGTCCAATCATTTCCATGCTGCAAATCACCGATCTCACCTACCGCCTCGGCCCCCGCATCCTGTTCGACTCGGCCAGCGTCCTGCTGCCGGAGCGCGGCAAGGTCGGCTTCGTCGGCCGCAACGGCGCCGGCAAGACAACCCTGTTTCGCCTGATCCGCGGCGAGATCGCCGCCGAGAGCGGCACGACCAGCCTGCCGCGCGGCGCGCGCATCGGCAGCGTCGAGCAGGAAGCCCCCGGCGGCGACGGCAACCTGATCGATTTCGTCCTGGCCGCGGACAAGGAGCGCGCCGCCCTGCTGGACGAGGCGGAAACGGCGACCGACCCGCACCGCATCGCCGAAATCCACGTGCGCCTCGCCGACATCGAGGCCCACGCGGCTCCGGCGCGCGCGGCGGAAATTCTGGCGGGCCTCGGCTTCGACGAAGCCGCCCAGCACCGGGCGCTCAAAGAATTCTCCGGCGGATGGCGAATGCGCGTCGCCCTGGCCGCCGTGCTGTTCGCCCGCCCCGACCTGCTGCTGCTCGACGAGCCCACCAACTATCTCGATTTGGAAGGCGCGCTCTGGCTCAACGATTATCTCAAAACCTATCCGGCGACGACAATGGTCATCAGCCATGACCGCGACATGCTCAACGAGGTCTGCGACCACATCGTCCATCTCGAACAGGCGAAACTGGTTCTCTACCGCGGCAATTACGATTCCTTCGCCAAGCAGCGCGCGGAAGCCCGCATGCTGCAAGCCAAATTCCTGAAAAAGCAGGAAGAAAAGCGCGCGCATCTGCAAGCTTTTGTCGACCGTTTCCGCGCCAAGGCGACCAAGGCCCGCCAGGCGCAAAGCCGCCTCAAAATGCTGGAGAAAATGGAGCAAGTGTCGGCGGTCGTCGACGACGAGGTGCTGCCCTTCAATTTCCCGTCGCCGGAAAAACCGCTCTCCCCGCCCCTGATCGCGCTCGAAGGGGTGAGCGTCGGCTATGACGACCGCGTCATCCTGCAAAAACTCAATCTGACGCTCGCCGACGACGACCGCATCGGTCTGCTCGGCGCGAACGGCAACGGCAAGTCCACCTTCGCCAAATTGTTGGGCGGCCGCCTGCCCGCCATGTCCGGCGTGATGAAGCGCTCCTCCAAATTGGAGGCCGGCTTTTTCGCCCAGCATCAGGTCGACGACCTCAACGAGAAGGACACGCCCTATCTCGCGGTGCAGCGGTTGATGCCCGACCAGCCGGAATCCCGCGTGCGCGCCCGCGCCGCCCAGTTCGGCTTTCCCGGCGGCAAATCGGACACACGCGTCGCCGAACTGTCTGGCGGCGAAAAGGCGCGCCTGCTGATGGGCCTCACCACTTTCGCCGGCCCGCATCTGCTGATCCTCGACGAGCCCACCAACCACCTCGACATCGACAGCCGCGCCGCCCTGGCCGAAGCCATCAACGAATTTTCAGGCGCGGTCATCCTGATCTCGCACGACCAATATCTTCTCGAAGCCTGCGCCGACCGGCTCTGGCTGGTCGCGGACGGATGCGTAAAACCGTTCGACGGCGACATGGCGGATTACCGCAAATACGTCCTCGACCAGGCGCGCGGCCCCAAGGAAAAGGCCGGCAACGGCGGCAATGCGCAACTGGAAGCCCGCCGCAACGCCGCGCAGGCGCGAAAAGAGGCGGCGCCGCTGCTGAAAAAGGTGAAGGCGGCGGAAGAGAAGATGGAAAAATTCTCCGGCCTGATCGCCAAGGTCGACCTGATGCTCGCCGACCCCCGCGCCTTCGAGCGCAATCCGGCGGAGGCGACAAAACTGTCGCAGCAGCGCGGCGAGTTGGAAAAGGCGCTTGCCGCGGCGGAAGAGGAATGGCTTGAATTGTCAGCGGAATACGAGTCGCTGGTGAACGGGTAGGAGCATGTGATGGCCGATCATTGCTGCGAAAGCCAGACGTGCTGCGGCGCGCAGGCCAAGCCGGCCCCCGTCAAGGACGCGTGTTGCTGCGGCGACGGCGTGCCGGTCTTCGACGGCATGGACCCGCGCTACAAGCGCATCCTGTGGACGGTGATCGCCCTCAATGGCGCGATGTTTTTGGGCGAGATGGCGGCCGGGCAATGGGCCGGCTCGCAGGCGCTCAAGGCGGACGCGCTGGATTTCCTCGGCGACACCGTCACCTACGGCCTGTCGCTGGCGGTGATCGGGGCCAGCCTGCGCACCCGCGCCACCGCAGCGCTGTTCAAAGGCCTGTCCCTCTCCGTGATGGCGCTGTGGGTGTTCGGCTCGACGGTCTATCAGACGCTGATCCTGGGCCTGCCGAAAGCCGAGGTGATGGGCGCGGTGGGCGCGCTGGCGCTGGCGACGAATTTGGCCTCCGTCCTGCTGCTCATGCCCTACAAGGACGGCGACGCCAATGTCCGCTCGGTCTGGCTGTGCTCGCGCAACGACGCCATCGGCAATGTCATCGTCATGGCGGCGGCGCTCGGCGTCTGGGGCACGGCGACGGCCTGGCCCGACCTGGCGGTGGCCGGGATCATGGCCGGCGTGTTCTTGACGTCATCGGCGCAAATCCTGCGTCACGCCTGGGCCGAATATCGCCAAGACGCCGTTTGAATCGTCACGCATTGCGGGCAGAATGGCGGGCATGAAAAAAGCCGCCGCCCTCATAATCCTGCTCGCCGCGATCCCGCTGTCCATCGCCTATCTCGATCAGCCGCTGGCGCTGTGGGCGCATGCGCAGTTCCACGGTGTCCGAAAAACCTTCCACAACGTGACTCGCGTGGTCGAACCCATGGAGCTCCTGGCGATGCTCGGCCTGCTCTGGTGCGGCGCGCGCTTCGCCTTCGGCCGCCTCGCCCGCCCCGAGGCGGCGCTGCTGCGCCTCAGCCTGGCGGTGCTTACCGCCATCGGCGCCAAGGATCTTTTGAAACTCGCGTTCGGCCGCACCTGGCCGGAAACCTGGACCAACGGCAATCCGAGCTTCATCACCGACCACGCCTATTATTTCGCGCCGTTCCACGGCGGCCTCGGCTGGTCGTCCTTCCCGTCCGGCCATCAGACGGTGACGGCGGCCTTTTGCGGCGCGCTCTGGGTGCTGGCCCCGCGCCTGCGGTTTCTCTGCGTGGCGCTGATGCCTGCGGTCGCCATCGGCCTGATCGGCGCTGACGAACACTGGCTCAGCGACATCCTCACCGGCGGCCTTTTGGGCTGGCTGATCGGGGGTTTTCTGGCCAAAGTGGAGTTGCCAAAAGCGGCTTGATGCGTGGGCCGCCCTCGCCCTTCGAGACAGCCGCTGCGCGGCTTCCTCAGGGTGAGGGCGGCCCCTAAAAAATAGCCCTCATGCTGAGGAGGCCCTGAAAGGGCCGTCTCGAAGCACGAGGGCGGTCCACGAAGGTCTGACTCAGTTCAAATCCCGCGCGCGCGGAAACCGCCGCTCCAACCTGGCGCGCGCTTCCGGCGCAACCCGCACCTGGAACGCCGCGCCATCATCAAAAGCCTGCCGCTTCAACACCTCGGTATGGGCGTAGAGCCACGCCTGCCCCTCGCCATCGGCGGCGTCGAGCAAAATTTCGAACAGCGCCCGGCCGCTGCCGACCCGCGCCTCGATCCCCTCGAGCAAAGCCTCGATCCCGTCGCCGGTGACAGCGGAAACCGCGCAGGGCCGCTCGTCCAAAGGCTTGCGCCCCGCCATCTCGCGCAAACGGTCGCGCTCCTCCAGCGGCAGCAGATCGATCTTGTTCCAGACCTCGATCAGCCGCGAATCATGCGGATCGATTCCCAGCTCCGCCAGAATTTTTTGCACATCCTCGCCCTGCGCCTCCGCATCCTCATGCGAGATGTCGCGCACGTGCAGGATGACGTCGGCCTCCAAAACCTCTTCCAGCGTGGCGCGGAAGGCGGAAACCAGCATATGCGGCAGGTCGGAAATAAACCCCACAGTATCCGAGAGAATCACCTTGCCGCCATGCGGCAGTTTCAACCCGCGCAAAGTGGGGTCCAGCGTGGCGAACAGCAAATCCTTGGCGAACACCTCCGCCTTGGTCAGCCGGTTGAACAGGCTGGATTTTCCGGCATTGGTGTAGCCGACCAGCGCGACAATGGGGAACGGAACCTCGCGCCGGCTTTTGCGATGCAGCCCGCGCGTGCGCTTGACCTGATCGAGGTCGCGCTCGATTCGCGTCATGCGCTCCTGAATCAGGCGCCGATCGGTCTCGATTTGGGTCTCGCCAGGGCCGCCCAAAAAACCGAAGCCGCCGCGCTGGCGCTCCAGATGGGTCCAGGACCGCACCAATCGCGATTTTTGGTAGGCCAGATGGGCGAGCTCCACCTGCAACGCGCCCTCCTTGGTGCGCGCCCGCTCGCCGAAAATCTCGAGAATCAGCCCGGTGCGGTCGATGACCTTGGCGGAAAAGGCTTTTTCCAGATTGCGCTGCTGCACCGGCGACAAAGCGCAATCCACCACCACCAGTTCGGCCTCGCGCTCCTTCACCAGAGCGGCGATCTCCTCCACCTTGCCCTTGCCGAGATAGGTGGCGGGGCGAATCTGCGACAGCAACGCCAATTCGCGCCCAACGATCTCGACATCGATGGCCAAAGCCAGCCCTTCGGCCTCGTCCAGCCGCGCTTCCGGCCCGCGCAACGGCTTGGCACCTTCAGCATAAACCGCTGCGCGTTCCGTCAGATAGGGGCCGAGCACAAGCGCCCGGGTCCGGTCGCTTTTCTGCGTCCAGACCCCGCCGCCAAAAACCTCGGTTTCGCTCAAATCTCGACCTTACTTGTCCTGTGCTTCCTCCGCCGGATCGAACATCTGGATCGGATGTCCCGGCATGATCGTGGATATGGCGTGCTTGTAGACCAATTGCGAGTGCCCATCCCGCCGCAACAGCACGCAGAAATTATCGAACCAGCTGACAACGCCTTGCAATTTCACGCCATTCACCAGGAAGATGGTCAGCGGGATCTTGTTCTTGCGTACGAAATTAAGGAATGTGTCCTGTAGATTTGGGGTTCGTTCGACCGCCATGTTTTTTTCCATTCACTTTTTGACGCCCGTGGGGAACGGTTTTGGCGACGTATTGCTTCAGGCCGCGCTGCCCATGGCGCGGCCGCTCATTAGATGCTCAAGCCCGACGTTTAAGCAAGGTGTTCTTTCGAGCAGGCCATAATTATGAAGCATATTTAACCTAGACTGGCGACGGGATCGTGGAACACGGCCCGCAAACCTAAAGCTGTCGGCCCGGGCGCGCCGTCGCCGATCATCCGGCCGTCCACGCGAACCACCGGCAGAACCAGCGTGGTCGCGCCCGAAATGAACGCCTCGCGGGCGGCATAGGTTTCAGCGACGGTGAAGGCGCGCTCGATCACGCGAATCGCCTTCGCCCGGGCGATCGCCAACAGCCGCGTCCGCGTGATTCCGCACAGAATCGACGAATCGGCGGGATGGGTGATCAGAGATCCCTCTGCATCAACGATCCATGCGTTGCTCGACGCGCCCTCGGTGATGAAACCATCGGCGCCCACCAGCCAGGCTTCGCCGGCGCCGGCCTCCTTGGCCTGCTGCTTCGCCAAAACATTGGGCAGCAGGCTCACGGTCTTGATGTCAGGCCGCTTCCAGCGAATGTCCGGCAGGGTGATCACCTCGATGCCTTTGCGCGCCTTGGCGTCACCGGCAACGGGATCATGCGGCCGCGCGGTGATGACAAGATTGGGCGGCGTCCCGGGGCTGGGAAAATAATGCTCGCGCCGCGCCGCCCCGCGCGTCACCTGAAGATAGACATGGCCAAAACGCACGCGATTGCGCGCCACGACTTCGCGCAGCACGAATTTCAGCGCGGCTTCGCCCATCGGCAAGTTCAGGCGCAATTCCGCGGCCGAGCGCGCGAGCCGGTCGAGATGGCCGGCCTCATCGAACAGCGCGCCGTCAAAAACCTCGATGACCTCATAAATCCCGTCGGAAAACAGGAAGGCGCGGTCGTCGATGGAGACGCCGGCCTCGGCGTGGCGGAGATAGCGTCCATTGACATAGGCGACGCGGCTCATGGTCTTCCCTTCACATCCATCCCAACCGCCCCGCGGCCACGGCCAAAAAGGCGCCAGCCGCCATGGCCCAGAGCGGGCTGCGTGAGGAATAGACGACAAAGCCGGCGGCGGCAAAGGTGACGCAGGCCAACAACAGATTGGCGTCGGCGGCGCGGGCGAGCACATAGCCGTTCGCCGCCATCAAGCCCACAGCCAGCGGAATCAGCGCGCCCTTCAACCGCTTCAGCCAGGGCGCCTCGGCATTGCGGCGCAACGTGCGGGCGAGACCCAGCGCCAGAATCGAGGACGGCCCGAGAATGCCGAGCGTCGCCGCCAAAAAACCCGACCAGCCCGCGAGGGTCCAGCCAAACAGCGGAAAGACGATCACGTTCGGCCCCGGCGCGACCTGGGCGATGGCGAAAATCTCGGCGAATTGTTGGGCGGAGAACCAATGTTCGCCCTCGACCAACTGCCGATTCGCCTCGGGCAGCACGGCGGCGGCGCCGCCGACGGCGAGCAGCGACAGGCCGGCGAATCGCAAAAAGATGCGGAAGGCCAAATCATTCACGACCGCCCCCGCCCGAAAAAGAAGCTTGCGGGCGCGAGCACGCCGAGCACCAGCGGCAAGGGCAGCCGCGCCAGGGCGACGGCGGCAAAGGCGACCGCCGCGACGCCGAGAAGCAGCGGCGTCCGCGGCAAATTTTTAAGCATTTTCAAGGCCGTTCCCAAGGCGAGCCCGGCCGCGGCGGCGGCGGCGCCGGCCAGGGCGGCGCGCAGATCGGGATGATGGGCGAAGGCGGCGAAAAAGCTGGCGATGACGAGCAGAAAGGCGAGCGGCGCGACGAGCAGCCCGGCGAGCGCGCAAAGCCCGCCGCTCGGCCCGCAAAAGCGATCGCCGAGCATGAGGGCGAAATTGCAGACATTGGCGCCGGGAAGCGCCTGGCACAGGCCGAGCAGCGCGGCGAATTCGGCCTCATCGAGCCAGCGCCGCTCCTCGACGACGATTCGCCGGGTCAAAGGCCCGACGCCGCCGAATCCGATGGCGCCGAGTTTGAGGAAGCCGAGGAAGAGGTCGATTCGGGTCATGGTCCGCCGCCTCAAGCGGCTTGCGCCGATTGGGCTGGCAAAGTGGCGGGCGCGACGCCTGCTGTCAAAGGGCGAGGGACGATTTTCAACGAGAGGTGGCGTCGAGCGATATTTTTACGCTTGCGCATCGTCGCGGTCTTGGCTATCTGAACCCACCTCGACGCGGCCAACGGCCAGCGACGATGGGGAATAGTTCAATGGTAGAACAGCGGACTCTGACTCCGTTAATCTTGGTTCGAATCCAGGTTCCCCAGCCAACCCCTCCCTAAATCTGAAGGCTTTTCTTGCCAGCGCGCCCGACAGTCGCACGGCCTCGCTCGTCCTCACCCCCTTGGTGTGGCAGCAGGCGGCGACGTCCATGATGCCAGGACATACATCCTGGATGTCGGCCAGATATCGATGGGACCACAAAGGCGCGCCGTGTTTGGCGGAGACGGCGTCAACCGCGACCCGCCGCGTGAGCTCACATCCTCATCTGGCGCGCTGGGTCAGCTTGCCGCAAAGGGGAATCGCGCTCTCGAGCTCGCCGCCGAGCGTATCGGGATCGCGCAGGTCGACGTCCTGATAGACTTTGAAGAAATCCTCGTTGGCGCCGAGCTTCAGATAGAGATCGACCATGGCCGGGCCGGGCGGCGGATCGCCGCGCCGGCACGGCTCCGCGTAAAACTGCAGCTTTCCCTTGTGCGCGACGCCTGCGGCCTTATCGGCGCGGGCGCGGGTTTGGATTTCGCCGATGCGCGCGGCGTCGGCGGGGCTCGCGGCGAAGACGACGAGATGCGATCCCGCGCGCGCCTCGCCGGAGAGCGCGCGCAAATCCGCCGGCGTCGTCTTATCCACGAGATCGAACACGATCTCCTTTTCGTCGGCTTCGCCGGCGTGAAGCGTCGCCTTCAGATGGACGTGACCCGGAGCCGCCTCCAGCCAGTCCGGCGCGCGCGCCGCGAGCCGCAGCGCGCCGGGATCGAGGGCGAGCGCGTCGACCTTGCTCAGACGCGCCAAGGCCGAAATCGGCGTATGCCAGCAGCCGGAAAGCAAGAGGCCGGTGAGCGCGAGCGCGGAAATGCGAGCCATTCTCTTCATGAAACACCTACGCTTTCAGATGATATTTTTCATGTTTGACATTAAAAAATTATCGCGTCAATATTGGCCTACGCTGCGGAACCGAGCCGCCGCGTCGAGCTGGAGACCGACATGACCGTGAATGAACCGAGCCGGCGGATCGCCCGCATTTCGAAAATGGCGCGCGCGCTCGCCGCCGCCTGCGCGCTGTGGATCGTCGGCGTCACCCTCTGGCATTGGACCCATCCCGATAAGGTCGCCCTGAATGCGCGCCTGATCTGGGGCGAGGTTTTTGGGGGCTTTTCGGACTCGCAGCTTGTGGCGGGCTTCGCCTCGAACCTGCTGCCCGCCGGCGCTGGCCTCGCCGCGCTCTACTGCCTGTGGCGGCTGTTCGGCGTGTTTTTGTCGGGCCGCATTTTCGCCGCCGAGCCGGCCCTGTGGCTGCGCCGGACCGGCTTCTGCCTGATCGGCGCCGCTGCGGCGGCGGTGCTGGACCACACGCTGGAAGCGCTGATCCTGTCGCTCAACCTGGGCGCGGGGCATCGGCTGCTGTCGATCGGCTTTCCCTCGCTGTTCTTCTTCGGCCTGCTCGCCGGGACCATCGCCATCGCGCTGGGCGAAGTGTTTATTGCGGCCGCCGAAATGGCCGAAGATCACGCGCAGATCGTCTGATGCCGATCATCGTCAACCTCGACGTCATGCTCGCCAAGCGCAAGATGCGCTCGCGCGATCTCGCCGCCCGCATCGGGATCGCCGAACAAAACCTGTCGCTGCTGAAATCCGGCAAGGTGAAAGGCGTTCGCTTTGAAACGCTTGAACGGATTTGCGCCGAGCTGGACTGCCAGCCTGGCGATCTCCTCGAATATCGTCCAGAACCGGCGGGGGAATGACATCTGCTCGGAAAGCGCTTGCTGATCTGCGATGGCGTTTCGCGGCGGTTGATTCAAACGACGGTCGCGCCACACGCCCGCCGCCAGCCCTCTGCGCGCCTCCCGGCCGAATCGCGCGCGCATGAAAAAACCCCGCGATCGGTTTTCACCGTGCGGGGCCTCTGCTCCAAGGGCGTCTGTACATCCGAGCTCGCCTTGGAATTGCAGTCTATATGCCCGATGCTTGTGTCAAACTTGTGACGATGGCGCCTTCCCCGGTTGACCCCGATCGTTCCGTCGGTTAGGCAACGTCCATTCCCTGATAGCTCAGCCGGTAGAGCAAGCGACTGTTAATCGCTGGGTCGCAGGTTCGAGTCCTGCTCAGGGAGCCATTCCAACACAAAAACCAAAAAGCGCCCGCCAGGCGCAGGCCGGCAGGCGTCGCTTCGCGCCGAAACCAGTCCGAAAACAGCCCAATTCCCCCAGCAGGACCGGAGGTTGCGGCCTGGACCTCCCCCTTGACAGCGGAAATATTCGGGAGCAAAGGCACGCCCATCGGCGGGCCATCGGCGCGTCGTTTTCCCAACCCAGTCAAGGACACATGGGCAGTACCCCCTCAGGCGGAGCGATCCCGGCGCAATGCGGGAAAGCCTCGCTGCAACATCGTGAAGGGCTCGCGGCGCCGGCCGCGTGAGGGACGCCAGGCGTTAACGCCCGTGTCGCTCGCCGTCCGGCCCGACAGCCGGAGGCGAGACATGATTGTAAATTTCCCCCGCAAGGGCGACCTGCGTCGCCCCTTACGCTCCGCATGCGCGGGCGTAAAACCGCGCCTGACCTGCCGCTGGACGCGCGACGCGTCCGGCCGACTGGTCGCGCGCTGGCGCCCCGAAACCGCCGATACCGGCCTGCAAGGCGCGGAGCCTCCCTCGTCCCGATCGCGGTTCGCCGCCTGAACCCTGGAGACCCTGTTGAACGACGGCCCTAGTCGCTCCGCCTCCCCGCGCGGGAAGGCGGATCCCCTGAAAATCTCAATCGCAAGACAAAAGGCGCGCCCTCGGCGCGGCTTCGGCGCGTAGCGACCTCCGTCGCTCCTGGCCGGCGCCGTGGCGAGCCGCCAGGAGACGAATATGAACGCCACCATCGATCGGCCCAACGCCGGCGCCGTGCTCGACGACAAGCATGTCGGCCACATCCGCGGCGCCTTCGGCACCATCCTGCATCACGACAACGGCCCGCGCCAAAGCTGGCACCATCGCCTGCAAACCCTGCTCGCCATCATCGGTCCCGGCCTGATCGTCATGGTCGGCGACAATGACGCCGGCGCCTTCGGCACTTACACGCAGGCCGGCCAGAACTACGGCACGACCCTGTTGTGGACGCTGCTGCTGCTCATCCCCGTGCTCTATGTGAACCAGGAGATGGTTCTGCGCCTGGGCGCGGTCACCGGCGTCGGCCACGCCCGGCTGATCCTGGAGCGCTTCGGCAAATTCTGGGGCGCGTTTTCGGTCATCGACCTGTTCCTGCTCAACGCGCTGACCATCGTCACCGAATTCATCGGCATCGCCCTGGCGCTGGACTATCTCGGCGTCTCCAAGGCGCTTGGCGTGTCGCTGTCCGCGATCCTGATCATGGCGGCGGCGAGCACCGGCGATTTCCGCCGCTTCGAGCGTTTCTCGATGGCGCTGGTCGCCGGCAGCCTGCTGCTCATTCCGGTGTTCCTGGCGATCCATCCGCCAATGGCGCAGATCGCGCGTGATTTCGTCACGCCGCAATTGCCGGAGGGCGCCAAGCTCAGCGACGTGATGCTGCTGATCATCGCCATTGTCGGCACCACCGTCGCGCCCTGGCAGCTGTTCTTCCAGCAGAGCTATGTGATCGACAAGCGCATCACGCCGCGCTTCATGGCCTATGAAAGGGCCGATCTGTGGCTCGGCATCGTGCTGGTGATCGTCGGCGCGGTCGCGATGATGGCCTTCACCGCGGCCGCTTTCGCCGGCAAGCCGGAGTTCGGCAATTTCACCGACGCCGGCGCGGTCGCGGCGGGCCTCCAGCAGTCCGCGGGACGCGCGGTCGGCGTGATGTTCGCGCTCGCCCTGATCGACGCCTGCATCATCGGCGCCTCCGCCGTGTCCCTGTCCACGGCCTATGCGCTCGGCGACGTGCTGTCGATGAAACATTCGCTGCACAGGAAACCCTCGGACGCCAAAGGCTTTTATGTCGTCTACTTCGGCCTGATCGTCCTCGCTGCCGGTCTCGTCCTCACCCCCGGCGCGCCGCTCGGCCTGCTGACCAATGCGGTGCAGACGCTCGCGGGCGTGCTGCTGCCGTCGGCCACCGTGTTCCTGCTGCTGCTGTGCAACGACAAGGACGTGCTCGGGCCCTGGGTCAACGGACGCGGACTCAATGTCTTCACCAGCGCGGTGATCGGCGTGCTGGTGATCCTGTCGATCATCCTGACCGCGTCCGTGATGCTGCCGGACGCCACCGACGAAAATGTCATCCTGGCGATCCTTGGCGGCGGCGGCGTCCTGGTCCTGCTCGGCGCCCTGGCGACTGTCGCCCTGAGGACCAAGGGGGAAATTGTGAAGAAAATCGATCCCGAACTGCGCGCCGCCTGGCGGATGCCGCCGCTCTCCAAACTGCCGCCGGCGAAGCTCTCCAAGACCTCGCGCCTGTGGATGATCGTGCTGCGCCTCTACCTGGTCATCGCGGGCGGACTGGTGCTGTGGCGGATCGTGATGCTCGCGCTCACCGCGCAGTGACGCGGGCGGAGCCCTCAAAACTCTGAACCCGACAGCCGGAGACGCTCCGGCTGTCATCCAACTGCAACATGGACAGCGCATGGCGACCTGCGGCCGCGAGGCCGAGGGAACGCCGCCTTGCGCGCATCTCGCCCGACCTTCGGAACAGAACCATGATCAAATTCGACATCGGCCCGGCCATGGATTTGACGATCGGCGTCGCGGTCGCCTTCGTGCTGGCGACCCTGATCGGCGCGGAACGGCAATACCGCCAGCGCAGCGCCGGCCTGCGCACCAATGTGCTGGTCGCCGTGGGCGCGGCGACCTTCGTCTCGCTGGGCTGCCGCATCAACGGGCCGACCGGCGCGGCGCAGATCGCCGCCTATGTCGTGTCGGGCATCGGCTTTCTCGGCGCCGGCGCGATCATGAAGGACGGCAGCAAGGTCTGGGGCCTCAACACCGCCGCGACGCTGTGGTGCTCCGCCGCGATCGGCGCGCTGGCGGGCTATGGCCTCGTCGTCGAGGCGGTGGTGGTCACGGCGGCGGTGCTGGCCGGCAATACGCTGCTGCGTCCGCTGGTGGACGCCATCAACCGCGCGCCCTTCGACGAGCGGACGTCGGAAGCCACCTATGAAGTGCATGTGATGACCGAAGCCGAACATGTCGGCGAGGTGCGCGACTGCGTCATCGACGTGCTGGAGGCCGCCAGCTATCCGATCCGGGACGTCGAAGTGGTCGAACGCTCCGATGAGATCACCGAGGTCGTCGCCACGCTGGTGAGCACGGCGGTCGAGCCGGCGGAACTGGACGCGGCGGCGGAAAAAATCGCGGCTTCGCCGCGCGTCTCGCATGCGAGCTGGTCGTCGAACGCAGAAGAATAATCGAGACGCATGATGATCGTTTTCACCCGGCGCAGCCGTTTTCAATTTTGCCGCGGCTGGCGTGAGGCGGCGCTCGTCCTTGCGCTCGGGGCGACCGCCGCCTCGGCGCAAGAAGCCGCGCCGCGCGATCCCGCCGACGACGTCAACACGCCGCTGTCGGCCGCCGCCAATATCGGCCAGCAGTCGATCGGCGCGCTGCTGCCGGAGCCGCTGGCGAGCTGGAACGGGCTGCGGCCCGCTCTGGCGAAAAAGGGTCTGGCCTTCGCCTTTACCTACCAGTCCGATCCCATGGCGAATGTGTCCGGCGGCTTGAAGACGGGTCCGGCCTATATCGGCCGCCTCCAGGCGGTGGCCAATTTCGATCCCGAGGCGCTCACGGGCTGGAAGGGCGCGCTGTTCCAGCTCTCGACCTATCAGATCCACGGCGTCGGCCTGACCGGCGCCTTCATCGGCTCCTATGCGGCGGTGTCCGACATCGAGGCGCTGGCCACGACCCGGCTCAACGAAGTCTGGGTCGAACAAAAACTCACCGACCGGCTGTCGCTGCGCGTCGGCCAACTCGCGGTCGACGGCGAATTCTTCCTCACGCCCTATCTCGGCATCGGCATTGGCGGAACGTTCGGCTGGCCGCCGATCGCGACCGCCAACCTTCCCGGCGGCGGAATCGTCTATCCCTTCGCCACCCCGGCGGCGCGGGTCAAATTCACGGCGACTGACAACGTCACTCTGCTCGCCGCCGTGTTCAACGGCGATCCCGCCGGTCCCGGTCCCGGCGATCCGCAGAAGCGCAACCCCTACGGCCTCGACTTCCGCATCGCCGACGCGCCCTTCGCCATCGGCGAGGCGCAATTCAAATATGGCGCGGAAACCGGCCCTCTGCCGCCGGGAACGCTGCGCCTCGGGGCCTGGAAACATTTTGGCCGGTTCGCCGACGAACGTTTCGCCCGCAACGGCCTGTCGATCTGGGACCCGAACGCCGGCCCGCCGCTTCAGCACAGCACCGATTTCGCGGTCTATGGCGTCGTCGACCAGCAGGTCTGGCGAAAGCCGGGGAAGACGGACGATGGCGTGTTCGCCTTCGGCCGCATCGCCTGGACGCCGCCGGACCGCAACATCATCGATTTCTACGCGGACGGCGGCGTGAGCTTCCAGGGCGTGGTCCCGGATCGTCCCGACGACCAGTTCGCCTTTCTCGCAACGCTGGCGCGGATCAGTCCCGCCGCGCGCGCCGCCGATCTCGACGCCTGCTTTTATGGCAAGGCGCGGCCGGCGCGCAGCTTCGAGTCGGTCCTCGAAGCCACTTATTCCATCAAGGCGGCGACGGGCCTGCTGGTGCAGCCAAGCCTGCAATATGTGATCCACCCCGGGGGCGGCGCGCCCGAGCCGAACGAACCGCTGCGGCCCATTCCCAACGCCCTGGTGGTCGGCCTGCGCACGACGATTCAGTATTAGCGCCCGTCATTCATTTGTAATCTGCCGATGATGAGCTTGGCCGCATCGACCAGAGAGAAGCAATGACCAGAGATCGCAATCCAACGAGGCAGGACAATGCCGCGCGCATCCGCGCGGAAATGCTCGACAGTTTCGATGAAGAGCTCGAGGAGGAAATCGACGACGAGCGTCTCGCCCATCTGCTCGACGACGCCAGCGACCATCCCGAGGTCTCGACCCTCAAGCGCTCCGTCTATTTCAAGGAGCTGTTCCGGCTGCAGCGCGAGCTGGTCAAACTGCAGGACTGGATTCAAACCAAAGGCGAAAAGGCCGTCATCATCTTCGAAGGCCGCGACGCCGCCGGCAAGGGCGGAGTGATCAAGCGCATCACCCAGCGCCTCAATCCGCGCGTCTGCCGCGTGGTCGCCCTGCCCGCGCCGAGCGAGCGCGAAAAGGGCCAATGGTATTTTCAGCGCTACACGCCCCACCTGCCCGCGCGCGGCGAACTCGTTCTGTTCGACCGCTCCTGGTACAACCGCGCCGGCGTCGAGCGGGTGATGGGCTTTTGCACCGAGGACGACGTGGAGGAATTCTTCCGCAGCGCCCCCGAATTCGAGCGCATGCTGGTGCGATCAGGCATAAAACTCATCAAATATTGGTTTTCGATCTCCGACCACGAGCAGCATTTCCGCTTCGAGATGCGCATCCACGATCCGCTGAAGCAATGGAAGCTCTCGCCGATGGACCTGCAATCGCGGGTGCGCTGGGAGGCCTACACCAAGGCCAAGGAATCCATGCTGGAGCACACCCATATTCCCGAGGCGCCCTGGTGGATCGTCGAAGCCAATGACAAGAAATGCGCGCGCCTCAATTGCATCTCGCATCTGCTGACGCAATTCCCCTATCAAGAGGTGGTGCGCCCCGAGGTCGAACTGCCGGCGCGCACCCATCACCCCGATTATTGCCGCACGCCCATCCCCGACGAGATGCACGTGCCGAAACGTTTTTAGCCGAAGCCAGATCGAGCCGGCGCTTCGGCGCCGGCGCCGAGGAAGAACGGCCGGCGCCCCTCCCCGCCGGCCGTTTGACGCCTTCGAAGTCCTGGCTTGAGCTTAGCTGTTGCCGCAGCGCAACAGGACCGGAAAATTACCCCACTTATCAAACTTGTCGTAAAGGCGGTATGCGCCATCCCTAAACGTCAGCCCCAGTGCAACAGCTTGAATCGGGGCTTTATTGATGCGTCGCGCTGACATTTCCTCTCTGACTCTCATTCTTGCCGCCGGTCTGGCGGCCTCGCCCGCCGCCGCGGCGTCGACGGTGATCACCGCCTCCGACGCCACAGTGCTCAATCTGCTGTCGCCGTTCCTGAGCCTGAACGCGTCGCAGGTCGGCGCGTCGACCCTGAGCGCCAACCTGCAGGGGACGATCGCCACCAACAATACGGCGGCGGCGTCCGGCGTCTACGCCGCCGAAGCCATCAGCGAGAAGACGATCTTCAGCGCCGCGTCGGGTTCGATCACGCTGTCGAACAACGTATTGTCCTATTACGGCCCGGCCGCGAATCTGGCGGGCGGCTTGCCCACGCAGGCGATCCAGAACGGCGTCGCCTTCAGCGGCAGCGGCAACCTGACCCAGACCAATGTCAATGGGACGATCGCGGGATACCAGACCTATGGCGGTCTCGGCAGCCTCGGCGCCGCCTACCAGACGGCGGTGAGCCCCTATGCGGTCACCTCGACCGCAGCCAACGGCTCCTACGTGACGGCGACCAGCACGGCGACCGCAAACCCGGCGCTGACCGGCGCCTACAAGACGCAGAACGTCGTCAATCTTCTGGCGAACGCCTATAATTTCAATTCCACCGATCTCGGCGTCGCCAAATTCTATTTCGCCAACGGCACCACCAACGGAACCAGCACGGCGGTCGCCCCGGCGGGCTATTCCATTCCGAGCGCGAACGGCCTGCCCAACACCACCAACAGCGTTTACGACGTCGCTTATGGCGTGAACAACACGCAGACCAACCAGAACATTTACGGCGATTCGCGCCCCGTGCAGGTCGCGGCCAACAGCATCAAGCAATTCGACCCGAACGCCATCACCGGTCTGACGACCAATCCCGCCTTCCCCAGCGGCCACACGACTTATGCCTTCACCGATTCGATTCTGGTCGGCATGCTGACGCCCCAGTACTTCCAGTCGATGATCCTGAGCGGTTCCGAATATGGCAACAGCCGCATCGCGCTGGGCGTGCATTATCCGCTGGACATCGTCGCCAGCCGCGCCTTCGTGCAATATAATCTCGTGCAATTGCTGAGCGCCACCGCCGCGACGGGCTCGACGCAGGCGACCAATCCCTATTATTACACCAACGCCAACGGCAGCACGACCGTGCTGAACCTCAACGGTCAATTCGTCAGCGCGGCGCAATCGCTCAACGGCTATCTCAACACCCAGACCGGCGGCTGCGGCGGATCGCTCGCCGCCTGCGCCGCAGCCAATCCCTATAACAGCTATTCCACCTCGACCTATGCGTCGCAGGGCGCCACCAATGCGGCGATCTACCAGTACCGCATGACCTATGGCATGCCGACCTATTCCTATGCGCAGGCGCCGCGCGAACTGAACGACGGTAAGGGCAACACGGCCGCGATCCTGCTCGCCACGCTCTATGGCGGCCAGGGCAATGCGCAGGCCCAGGCGCTCGCCAATGCGGTGACCGGCGGAACCTCCGGAACCCTCGCCGACCTGACCACCGGCACGATCAACCAGATCATCGCCAATACGGAGGGACAGGCGCTGCAAGCTTTTTACGGCACGCAGCTCAGCTATTGGACCCGCATCAACCTCTATGACGCCGCCGGCTATTTCTCCGGCGTCACCGGCGCGCTGACGCTCGCCTCGACCGACAAGGTCAACACCGACGTCACCGTGGCGAATGGCGGCGCGCTCGGCGGCGCAGGCGTGATCGCCGGCAACCTCACCTTCCAGAGCGGGTCGTCGCTGACCACCGACACCAAATCGGCGCTCACGGTCAAGGGCGGCGCGGTGACGCTGCAAAACGGCGCCGCCGTCGCCCTGGGCAATACGGCGGCTCTGCCCGGAACCTACAAGCTGGTCCAGGCCGACGCCGGACAGGCGGTCTCGCTGGGCTCGGTCGCCGTCACCGGCGCCGCGCTCGCCTATGAAAAGGCCAATCTCGCCGTCAACAACAGCGAGCTCGACCTGAAGCTGACCTCCAATATGGTGGGCGTCGCGCAGACGCACAACCAGAGCGCGGTGGCTGCTGCGATCGACGCCTCGGCCAATGCGCCGGGCTTCAAGGACGCCAGCGGCCTCTACAAAAGCCTGATCACCGGCGGCGCCACCGGCTCGACGTTTGACGCGCTGGGCGGCGCGGGCCGCGCCGGGGCGACGGTCGCGGCGCTCCAGCAGGGCGCGGGCGTCGCCGACGCCATCGCCAACCAGGCGACCTTCGGCCTGATGGGCGCCGGCCCCGACACCACCGGCGTCTCGCATGTGCTCTCCTATGCGGGCGAGCCGAAGAAGGGGCCGATCTCGCTCAAGGATCCGGCGCCGACCCGCGACTGGCGCATGTGGGGCGCGTTCCTCGGCGGCGGCGCCAATATCGGCGCCGAAGGCGGCCGCCCCTCCTATGACGGCGCGACCTATGGCGGCCTCGCCGGTCTCGACTATCTCATCCAGCCGAACTGGCTGCTCGGCGTGGCGCTCGGCGGCGGCGCCTCCCACTACAACACTTCGCTGGCGTCCTCCGGCGACGTCTCGGCCTTCAACGCCGGCCTCTACACGGCGGCCCTGCTCGGCAACGGCTATTATGTCGAGGGCTCCGAGACCTTTTCGGTCAACAGCAACCGCGGCAAGCGCTGGGTCAGCGGCTTCGGCGGCCTCGCCAGCCAGCAGTTGAACGCCTCCTATTCCTCGTGGGAAGCGCGCACCCGCCTGGAGCTCGGCCGGGTCTTCAACTTCAGCGACTATCAGGTCACGCCGTTCGTCGCCGCCGAAATCGCCTCGCTGCAAAGCGGCGCCTATACGGAGACGGTCGCGACCGGCGGGACCAGCCCGTTCCAGCTCTCGACCAATGCGCAGACCACGCTTTCCGCGCCCCTGTTCCTCGGCTTCAAGCTCTCCGGCGCCGCTGCGCTGGGCAATGGCGTGACCGCCCTGCCCTCGTTGAGTCTCGCCTGGGTGCATGAGTTTTCGACCGACCGCAACGTCAACGGCCAGTTGATCGCGCTGCCGGGCGCCGACTTCACCGTGGCCGGCCCGCGCGCCGCGGCCAATCTCGCCCAGGTCAAGGCGAATGTGGACCTGACCAATGGCGGCCCGCTTTCGGTGTTCGCCAAATTCACCGGCGAGTTCGCCCCCTCAGTCTCCTATTACGGCGGCCAGATCGGCGCGCGTTACGCGTTCTAAGCACACCGCCTGCAAGAACGACCGCCGGCCCCCGGGCCGGCGGTTCACTTTTTCCCGCCAGCGCTGGCGTTTCGAGTTAGATTCATCTCAAGAAACCTGCGCGCGGGGACAACAATGGACGAGGTCAAGCGGCGCCTGCTTTGGCACGCCATGCTTCTGTTTCTGCTCGGCCTGCTGACCGGCCTGGTCGAAAGCCAGTTTCGCAATCCTCGCATGGGACTGGCCGCCCACCTTGAAGGCGTCATGAACGGCGCCTTCCTGGTCGCGCTGGGGGCGATCTGGCCGGACATTCGGCTGACCGCGCGCCAGAAGGCGCTCACGTTTTGGACCTTCCTTTATGGCGCCTATGGCAATTGGGCGTTCACCACCCTCGCGGCGGTCATAGGAACGGCCGCGCTCTCGCCGATCACCGCGGCGGGCCATGGCGCACAGCCCTGGCAAGAGGGCCTGGTCACGGCCGGCTTCGCCACGGTCGGGCTCGCCATGGTGAGCGCCTCGCTCCTGGCGCTCTGGGGCTTGCGCAAATCGGCGCCGCGCGACCCCGGTTGACGACCGGGACTTGTCCCGTCGCGGTCTATTGCGTTTGGCCCGCGCCTCCGCATGCGCCGCCAGGGCCGCAGCCGCGCCCGCCGCCCGTGCTGTCCAGCGCCTGCTTGCAGGGGGCGGAGACCTTGTCCTTGTTTTGAACCAGACACTCACGAACCCTCCGGTTCACATGGGGCAGGCCCTTGCAATAGGTCTCAATGTCGCTGGCGCAAGCGCTGGCGACCGGTCCGCGCTGGGCCTGCGCCAGCGGAGGCGATGCAATCAGCGCGGCGGCGGAAAGGGCCATCAAAACGATCTTCATGACATGTCCTCCTCGAATGAACTCGCCCCTAAACGACCGCGTCGAGCTCCGGCGCGAGCTTGACCGGAATGCGCAGGAACCGCGCGCCCTGCGACTCCGCGCGCGGAAACCGCCCGGCCCTGATGTTCACCTGGATCGAGGGCAGCAACAATTCGGGCGCGGCGAGTTCGGCGTCGCGCTTGTGCCGCATCGCGACGAACTCCTCCTCGCTCACGCCGTCATGGACCTGCACATTTTCCGCGCGCTGCGCGGCGACGGTCGTCTCCCAAACAAAATGGTCCCGGCCCGGCGGCTTGTAATCGTGGCAGAGGAACATGCGGGTTTCAGGCGGCAGCGCCAGCAGCCGGCGGATCGAGCGGTAGAGCGCGCGGGCGCTGCCGCCGGGAAAGTCGGCGCGCGCGGCGCCATAATCCGGCATGAACACAGTGTCGCCGACAAAAACCGCGTCGCCGATCCGGTAGGACACGCAGGCCGGCGTATGGCCCGGCGTGTGCAACACTTCGACGTCGAGGCCGCCGATGGCGAAATGGTCGCCATCGGCGAACAGCCGGTCGAACTCGGCGCCGTCGAGCGAAACGTCGGCAAGGTCGAAAACCGGCCGAAAGATTTTCTGCACCTGTGCGACCTCGGCGCCGATGCCGGTCTTGGCGCCGGTCTTCGCCTTGAGCCAGGGCGCGGCGGTCAGATGGTCGGCGTGAACATGGGTTTCCAGCACCCATTCGACCCTGGCCGAAAGCTGTTCGGCAACGGCCAGAATGCGCCCCGCGGAAGTCACGTCGGCGCGCCCGGCGCGATGATCGTAGTCCAGCACCGCGTCGATGATCGCGGCGGCGCGCGTCGCCGGGTCGACGACGAGATAGGACACAGTATGGCTGGTCTCGTCGAAAAAGGCGCTGATCCGCATCGGCTCGGTCATGGCGGAACCATTATATTCCAATCGGCGAATATCACAACGCGTCCCCCGAATTCGGGTTCCTGCGGCCTGCCGCTGAGGACGCTCGCGCCCCTATTGCCAAGTTCAAGTGTAGTCCCATGAAAATAAAGCGAGATCTCCGCTAACGGAAAGACGTCAGTTTTACGCAAGTTTATCAAACGCATATTCATTCATCGCATTCCTGCGGCAAACCGCAGGGCCGTCACGCAGCCGGTTTCACGCGCAAGACTGCGGGACGACGAAAGCATGCGACGCCGCTTCGTGTTTGGGAAGCGCGGTGGGTTGTGTCAAATCCCTTTGAAAACGGAGCAAAGCAGGTGTCGTTCAATCGACTTCGTGAACGAATTTCCGTCGTGCAAATGGTGATGGCGCTTGGGGTCATGTCCATCATCATCACGCTGATCGGCGCGGGCGTCGCGCTCGTCCAGTTCAATTCGGCGCTTTACGGAGCGCGGGAAAATGAGCTGCGACATGAGGTCGAGGCCGCCGCCTCGATCGCGCGCGGCATGTACAAGCGCAATGGCGCGGCCGCCGCCAATGACGTGGTGGAGCTGTTGCGTCCCGCGCGCTTTGGCGAGCACGGCTATTATTTCATCCAGAATCTCGACGGCGCCGCGCGCCTGCTGCCGACCACGCCGCAGCTCGAAGGCAAGCCCCTCGACCAGATCAAGGATTCGCAGGGACGCTATTTCTTCAACGACCTGCTCGCCATGACGCGCAAGGGCGAGAGCGGCAAGGTCGAATATTCCTGGCCCAAGCCCGGCGAAACCGCCAGCTCGGAAAAATTCAGCTATGCGGCGCCGCTCCCCGAACTGGGCTTCTACATCGGCTCCGGCGCCTATACCGACGACCTGCGCGGCGAAGTGCTCGGCGTGTTCCGTCATTTCGCTCTGATCATCGGCCCGCTGCTGCTCCTGCTGTGCGGCGTCGCCTTCCTGATCGCCCGGTCGATCTCGCAGCAATTGCGCGGCGCCTCCGCGGCCATGGAGAAACTGGCCGAAGGCGATCTCAGCGTCGTCCTCCCCGGTCTCGACGCCAAGACCGAAATCGGCGGCATCGCCCGCGCCGTGGAAAAATTCAAGGTCAAGGCGGCGGAACTCGCGCGCGAGGAAGAGGCGGCGCGCGAAAAGCAACGCCAGGCGGCCGCGGCGGCCCGCCGCGAGGACATGCTCGCTTTGGCGCAGCATTTCGAAAACGCCGTCGGCGCGGTGGTCAGCAGCGTCGCCAGCTCCGCCCAGGAAATGGAGGCGGTGGCGCAATCCTTGGTCGAGAACGCCCGTCACGCCGGCAACCAGGCGAAACAGGGCTCGGCGGCGGCGATGACGACCTCGCAGAACGTCCAGTCGGTCGCCGCGGCGGCGGAGGAACTGTCGCATTCGGCCGAAGAAATCGGTTCGCAAATGGCGCGGGCGCGGGACGTGTCCTCCGCCGCGGCCGAGGTCGCGGCGCTGACGCAGACCCGCATGGAGGAGCTCGATTCGATCATCAGCTCCATCGGCGGGGTGACGGAGCTGATCTCGGGCATTGCCGAGCAAACCAACATGCTGGCGCTGAACGCGACGATCGAGGCGGCGCGCGCCGGCGAGGCCGGTCGCGGCTTCGCCGTGGTCGCCTCGGAGGTGAAGACGCTGGCCGATCAGACGCAGAAGGCGACCGCCGACATTTCCGTGAAAATCACCGCCATTCAACAGGCCTCGCAGGAAGCGAGCGCGCGCCTGCTGGAAATGAGCGGCGCCACGCACGAGGTCAACGGCATCGCGGAATCGGTGGGCGGCTCGATCGAAATGCAGGGCCAGGCGACCACGGAAATCGCCCGCAACGTTCACGACACCTCGAAACTCGCGGGCGATCTCGCGCGCATCATCGACGAGGTGCAGACGGCGTCGCAGCACACCGGCGTCTCCGCGGAAGAAACGCTGCGGGCGGTGTCGCAACTTGCCGAGCAGACCGAGCGCCTGCGCGTCGAATGCGAAACGTTTCTGCGCGAAGTCCGCGCCGCGTGACAGACGCCTAAGAACCTGAGGGGAGCGCCGCCCGACGCGATGTCGGCGGCGCTCTCCGCGCGTCAAGCATAGGCGCCGAAACGCTCGACCGGCTCAACCCAATAGGCCAGATGCGGGATGGCGCAGTTTTCACGCAGATCGGCGAGCAGGCTGTCCAGCCGCGCGCGCGCCAAAACCATCACCAGCATGCCGCGCTCGATGCGCCCGCGCACCTTTTCGCGCGCCGAACATTTGTCGAAGCCGCCGCCATGACCCTCGGCGCGCCAGCTGACGAAGCCCGGCAGCGACGGCTCGGCGTCCAGCAGAACATCGATGATCCGATCCTCGGCCGCGACGGGATAGACGAGGGTCAGTTTGCAGAGGTCTCGGTCCATTGGGCTTTCCGAATTTGCGCCGGTGAGGCGGACCCGCCGAAGCGCCGGAACGAGATCGGCAGCAGCACCAGCGTGAGCAGCGTCGAGGTGATCAGGCCGCCGATCACCACGACCGCCAGCGGTTTTTGAATCTCCGACCCCGGCCCATCCGCGAACAGCAAGGGCACAAGGCCGAGCGCGGCGATGCTCGCCGTCATCAGCACCGGACGCAGCCGGCGCACGGCGCCCTCGAACACGGCGACGTCAAGCGTCGCGCCGACCGCCAGGAGCTGATTGAAATAGCTCACCAGCACCAGCCCATTGAGCACGGCGATGCCGAGCAGGGCGATGAAGCCGACGGAAGCGGGCACGGACAAATATTCGCCCGAAATCCACAGCCCGATCATACCGCCCACCAGAGCGAAGGGCACATTGCCGAGCACCAGCAGCGCATGTTTGACCGAACCGAGCGTGGCGAACAGCACGACAAAAATCAGCCCGAGCGCGATGGGAATGACGATGGCGAGCCGCGCGGCGGCGCGCTGCTGGTTTTCGAACTGCCCCCCCCAGACCAGACGGTAGCCGGGCGGCAATGGAACCTGCGCCGCCACCGCCTTTTGCGCATCGGCGACAAAACCGACGAGGTCGCGGCCACTGACATAGGCCTGCACCAGGCCGAAGCGCGAGCCGTCCTCGCGGTCGATCTTCACAAACCCGGAGGTGCGCGCGAGTTGCGCGACATCGCCGCCGCGCACCACGCCGCCGTCGCCGGCGGCGATCTGCATCAGCGCGAAATCTTCGGGGGACTCGCGCACCTCCTTGGGCCCGCGCACCAGCACCGGGGTGCGGCGATGGCCTTCGAGAACAATGCCGGCCTGCGCACCCTCCAACAGCGCGCGCAATTCATCCTGCACCCGGCTCACCGACAATTTGGCGCGGCCGAGCGCCAGCGGGTCGAGCTTGATCTGCAGATAGTCGACCGAACCAGCCGCCGGCGTCACCACTTCCGCCGCGCCCGGCACTTTCAGCAATGTCGCCTTGATGCGGGTGGCGAGATCGGAAAGCGTGGCGAGATCGGGCCCAAAGATCTTGATCGCCAGATCGCCGCGCGAGCCCGTCAGCATTTCGGAGGTGCGCATTTCAATGGGCTGGGTGAAGGCGAATTCGACGCCGGGAAAGCCGGCCAGCACGTCGCGCAATTGCCCGAGCAGCCAGTCCTTGTCGCGCACGCGCCACTGGTCCTTCGGCTTGAGCACGAGAAAATTGTCGGCCTCGTTGAGCCCCATCGGATCGAGGCCCAGTTCGTCGGCGCCGACGCGGGTGATGACGCGCTCGACCTCCGGAACCTTTTCCAAAAGCGCCTTCTGAATCCTTTGATCCAGCTCGGCGCTATGCGTGAGATTGATCGACGGCAGTTTTGTTGTCTGCAGAATGATCGCGCCCTCGTCCATGGTCGGCATGAAGGTCTTGCCCACGGCGAAATAGCCGACCACCGCCGCCACCAGCCCCGCGACCGCCAGCGCCATCACCGGCTGCGGCCGCTTCAGCGAAAAGGCGAGGATTTTGCGATAGGCGGGCGTCAGCAGCCGCATCAGCAGCGGCTCGCGATGGCCTGAAATTTTCAGCACCAGCGACGACAGCACCGGGATCAAAGTCAGCGACAGCAGCAGCGAGCCGCTCAGCGCGAAGACGATGGTGAGCGCGACCGGCGCGAACATCTTGCCTTCCAGGCCCTGGAGCGACAGCAGCGGCAGGAACACCAGGCAGATGATGATAATGCCGGCGGCGACAGGCGTCGCCACTTCCGCCGTGGATTCGAAGATCAGATGCAGGCGCGGCAAAATGCCTTTTCGATCGGCCCCCAGCCGCTCGACATTGTTCTCGACCACCACCACGGCGGCGTCGACGATCAGGCCGATGGCGATGGCGAGCCCGCCAAGGCTCATCAGATTGGCCGACATGCCGAACCCCGACATGACCAGAAACGTCACCAGCGCCGCCATCGGCAAGGTGACAGCGACGACGACCGCCGCGCGCAAGTCGCCAAGAAACAGCAGCAGCAGAATCACGACGAGCACGGTCGCCTCGACCAGCGCCTTCTTCACCGTGCCCACCGCGCCCTGGATCAGGTCGGCGCGATCATAAAACACATTGACGGTCACGCCGGGCGGCAAACTCCCCTTGAGTTCCTCCAGCCGCTCGCGCACCGCCTTCACCACGGCGCTGGCGTCGGCGCCCCGCAAGGCGATGACCAGGCCCTGCACGGCCTCCTTGCCATCCTGGGTGACGGCGCCATAGCGGGTCAGCGCGCCAATCGCGACATGGGCCACGTCGCCGACGCGCAAAACCCGATCCTTCTCGGTCTTCAACACAATCTGTTCGAGATCGCCCGGCGTCTGGATCGCGCCTTCCGAGCGCACCACCAGCGCCTTCTCGCCGTCGCTCAGCCGGCCCGCGCCATCATTGCGGTTGTTGGCGGAAATCGCCGCGACGAGATCGGCGACGCTGAGGCCGGCGGCGGCGAGCAGCCGCGCATCCGGCGTCACCTCGAAGGCGCGGACATGGCCGCCGAGCGCATTGACGTCGGCGACGCCGGGAATGGTGCGCAGCGCCGGCCGGATGGTCCAGTCGAGCAAGGTGCGCCGCTCCGCAAGCGACACGCCCTCGCCCTCGACCGTGAACATGAACACGTCGGAGAGCGGCGTCGAAATCGGCGCGAGCCCGCCGGAAATCGTCTCGGGCAGGTCGGGACGCGCCGCCGCAAGACGCTCGGCCACCTGCTGGCGCGCCCAATAAATGTCGGTCCCGTCCTCGAAATCCACGGTCAGGTCGGCGATCGCATATTTGGCCGAGGACCGCAAAATGGTTTTGCGCGGAATGCCGAGCAGCTCCATTTCCAGCGGCGCGACCACCCGCGTCTCGACCTCCGCCGGGGTCATGCCGGGCGCCTTCAAGATGATCTTGACCTGCACCTGCGCAATATTTGGAAAGGCGTCGATGGGAATGCGCAGGAAGGCGTAAGCGCCGGCCCCCGCGACCAGCACGGCGACCAGCAGCGCGAACAGGCGCTGCGACAGCGAGAATTCGACGAGGCGGCGCAGCATTCTAGTTTCCGGACATCATATGTTCGAGCTGCGCCAAGCCATTGGTGGCAAGTTTTTGCCCCGGCTTCAGCGCGTCGGATTCCACCGTCGCGACATCGGCGTTGCGGCCCTTGATGGCGATCTGCGCCGGCGCGAACCCGCTCTCGCCGCGGATGAACACGAACGGTTTTCCGCCGATCCAGGCGATGGCGTCGGCGGCGATCTCGAATTCCCGCGCGGCGCCCGGCCGCACCACGCTGATGGTCGTGGTCTGCCCGGTCATCAGGTCGCCCTTGGCGGAAATTTCCGCGAGCAGTGTGGTCGAGCGCGTCACCGGATCGAGCGAAATCCCGACCGAAATCACTTTTCCCGAATCGCCTTGGGGCAATTCGACCCTGTCGCCCACGGCGACCTTGCCGACCATGGCGCCGGGCAGTTGCGCCTGCGCCCAGAGCTGGTCGCTGGCGTCGAGCAGCACGGCGGCCTCCATGGCCTGGAGCGCGGCGCCCGGCGTCGGGCGCACCTCGACGATGCGTCCGTCCTCGGGCGCAGTCAGGCTGTAGCCCCCGGAATTCTGCTGGATCGCGCCCATGGCCAGCAGGCGGCGCGTCTCCTGCGCCAGGGCGCGCACTTTTTCCACCTGCGCCTCGGCCTCGGCGACCCGGTTGGCGGTGACGAGGTCCTTTTGAAACAATTCGCGCTGGCGCTTCAACAACACCTCCGCCGCCAGCAGATCGGCCTCCGCCTGCTTCAGCCGCACGATGGTTTCGGAGAGATCGCGGCTGGCGAGCGTCACCAGCGCATCGCCCTTCTTCACCGCCTGCCCGGGCAGAACATTGACTTTCACCACCGTGCCGGCGAAGGGCGCGGCCACGGCGATGCGCGCGTTCATCGGCGGAATGATGGTCGCCGGCAAAGCCGCGACAATGCTCTTTTTCGCGGCGCGCACCTCGGCGGCGCCGGCGTCGAACTGCGGCATCTGCTCCGGCGCGATCGCCAATTCCCGCGCGATCTCCTGCGCGGCGAGCGACAGGTCGGAGCCGAACCACACGGCCAAGCCGGCCGCAAGCCAAAGACAGATGCGCCACGCATTGCGGCGCCGATCGCTTGTCAACATCACCAAAATCCCAATTCGTTCCCGGGCTTTTCCCACGCCGCGTCTGTCATTTCGCTGTCAGGCGGGGGCGCAGCGGCGCGCGCCGCATTCTGAAGTCTTGACAGAAAGATGACAGCTTCCCAGGCGCACCCTGTTCACGCGGCGAAATGCGCCGCGCGAAGAAGTCGGGACCATGAAAAAGACCTTGTTGCTCATCGCCTTGTGCGCGACCTTGCAGACAGCGGGCCTCGGCGCGGCGACCGCCGCGGGCGGCCTGGATCGCCAGTTCCGCGCCGAGCAGTCGGACGTCTGCGAAAGGAAGAAGTGGAGTTGCGTCCAGGAGTTCGGCCCCTCGCCGCGCCGGATGTGGCAGTTGAACAGCTGCTACAGCGACTATAACCGCTGCGTCGAACGCTGACGCGCAACCGGGCTGGCCGCCCGCGCGCCAGGGTGAGATAATGGCGAGATGAGGAGCCGCCCGGCCAGATGAGACTGCTGCTGATCGAGGACAACCCCCGCCTGCGCGAATTGCTGACCGAAAGCGTCCACCGCGCCGGCTGGCGGATCGACGCGTTCGAAACCGCGCGGGACGGCCGCGAGGCCATCGCCACCACGCCGTTCGAACTGCTGCTGATCGACCTCGGCCTGCCCGACGGCGACGGGCTCGACCTGATCCGCGAGGCCCGCCGCAACGGCGTGCAAACCCCGATCCTCGCCTTGACCGCCCGCGCCGCCATTGACGAGCGCATCGCCGGGCTCGACGCCGGCGCCGACGATTATCTGGTCAAACCTTTCAACCACGGCGAATTCCTCGCCCGCTGCCGCGCCCTGCTGCGCCGCGCGCCCGAAACCGCCCCGGTCGTCCTCTCCGCCGGACATCTGCGCTTCGATCCCGCGCGCGGCGTGCTCAGCTGCGGCGACGACGAGATCGCCCTCACCCGCCGCGAGCGCGCCATTGTCGAGGTCCTGATGCGCGACGTCGGCCGGGTCACGCCGAAAAGCCGGCTCGAACACGCGCTGTCGGAATTCGGCGACGAACTCTCCACCAATGCGCTCGACCTCGCCATGTCGCGGCTGCGCAAGAAACTCGACGGCTTTTCCGCGGCCGCGTCGATCGAGACGATTCGCGGCATCGGCTACCTGCTGCGCGAGATCGGCGCGTGACCCAGGCGCCGTCGCTCATGGCCCTGGTGGTGAGGCGCATCGCCTTTTTCGCCGGGCTGGCGATGCTGGCGCAACTGGCCGGGGTTTTCTCCAAGACATCGTCCGACACCCAGAATCTCGGCCGTCTCGCCATCGAGATGGAGACGAGGGCGCTGGCCAAGGGGGTGGCCAGCACGGACGGGCCGCTCGCCTACAGCCTGCCGCCGGACCGGCGCGCGCGCTACCAGGACGCCGCCAATGGCTATCTCGTGCGCGTACGAACCGTGAAGTCGGGGGCGCTGCTCTACGCCAATTGCGAGTGCAAAACGCATTTCCTGCCGATGGACGTCAAGCCGGTGAGCTTCTGGATGCAGGAGATCAAGCCGGGACGCCCGCTTCACGTCGCCGGCGGGCGCATCGTCGAGACCGGCTCCGAACCAGTGATGGTGGAGATCGCCATTCTCGGCGACCCCGACGGCGTCACCGAGGAGGTGCTGGCCCATGAGGTGTTCGAACATATGGCGCTGCCCATGAGCCTGATGCTGATTTTCGTCCTGGGCGCGACCATTTTTTCTATCGCCCAGGCGTTGCGTCCGGTGGCGCGCGCCTCCGACCAGGTGGCGCGGCTCGATCCGCTGAAGTCGCCGGAGCGGCTGCCGAGCGCCGCCATGCCCCGCGAGATCGCCCGGTTCACCCAGGCGGTCAACGCCTCCTTCGACCGCGTGGTCGAACTGATGCGCTCGCAAAAACTGCTGACCTCCGCCATTTCCCATGAGGTCCGCACGCCGCTCGCCGTAGCGCAGCTCGAATTGGAAAAAATCCCCGATCCGCGCGCGCGAAAAGTCGAGCAGGACCTCGGCGACCTCAACCATCTCGTCGAGCAGTTCACCGATCTGGCGCGGCTCGAAGGCGCAGCGCTCTCCGCCAAGGAGACGATCCATCCGGCGCGGCTCGCCGAACAGGTGGTCGGCGACCTCGCCGGCCTGGTCTACGCCAATGGAAAAAGCATCGAATTCGTCGACGCGGGCGCCGAGATTTTTGAGGGCCACAAGGCGCTGGTCGAGAACGCTTTGCGCAATCTCATCGAAAACGCCGCCCGCCATGCGCCGGACGGCGCAACCATCCGCGTCGAGGCGGGGCCGGGCGCGACCTTTTCCGTGCTCGACGACGGCCGAACCCCTCCCGCGCCGGAAACGTCACGGCCGGGCCTGGGCCTGAAGATCGTCCGGCGCATCGCCGAAATCCACGACGGCCGCTTCGCCTGGACCCATGTGCCCGAAATGGGCGTCGCCGCGCGTCTCGATTTTGCGCAGGCGCGGCGGACAAATAGCTGAGAAAGTGAGGCACATGGCCAGCCCCGCAAATTTTTGGGACGGAATCGCCGAACGCTATGCCGCGCGGCCCATCAAGGACGTGGCGGCCTATGACGCCATGCTCGCCGACGCCGCCAGCCGCCTGAAACCGACGGATCGCGTGCTGGAGCTCGGCTGCGGCACGGGCTCGACGGCCATCCGCCTCGCGCCCTATGCCGCCTCCTGGACCGCGACCGACTTTTCGCCTGAAATGCTGCGCATCGCCCGGGCGAAACAAGCGCCGGACACTCTGCGCTTCATCCTCGCCGACGCACAAAGCGCTTTCGACGGCGGCCCCTATGACGCGATCTGCGCCTTTCAGCTGCTGCATCTGGTCGACGACGTTTCGCAACTGCTCGCTGCGATCCACGCCAATCTCAAACCCGATGGCCTGCTGATCTCAAAAACCTGGTGTTTCGCGGAGATGAGTCTCCCGCTACGCGCCCTGTTCCGCATCCTGCGTGCGGCAAAACTGTTTCCAAAGGCGCGGGCGCTGACCAGGAGCGAATTGCGTCAGGCGATCAGCGCCGCCGGTTTCGACATTGCGGAGGAGCGCGTGTTCGGCCAGAACCCGCACGGCCCCTACATTGTGGCGCGGAAACGCCCGCTGGCGAAGGAGACGCTGGCCGCGCGCCAGCTCCTGTCGGCGAAGGGATGAGCATCGACCAGCGTTCCGATCAGCCGACGCAAAGCCTGATGTTCGGGACCATTGGCGCCCTCGCGCAGAAAAGCCCCCAGTTCGATCTGCGACGCCCGGCCGCCCGAGGGCGCATTCGGCTCATGAATGACGAAAACCCGCTCTTCGGCGTCGCGCGCCAAAAACCACGCGTCGCCATTCGAGCTGCGGTACAATTCGCGTCTGTCCGACATGTTCGGCTCCCCCCATTCCGCGCGAGTCTAGCACGAGAGGCGCCGTCGTTTGGGAAAATCCGTCAGGCGCCGTCGACAGCCGCCATGATCTGTTCCGGGTGGTCATCGAACCAGCAGGCGATGTCGGCCATGCTCATGATGCGCGGCGGCGTCGGCCCATGAACGCGTTCCGAGAGCTGCAGCACATAGGACCGGCCTTTCAAATAGAGGCGATCGGCCGCGGTCTTCACATCCTTCCAATCATGGACTCGCAGAGCGACCAGACGCATTGCAACGCCTCCAGAACCGGGATTGTTGTGTCGGGATACGACATTTAGCTAAAAATGCAAATGGTACAAACGGATGACCCAGGCCCGGCCCCAGGGATCAGACCACCACCAATCGGGCGGCCTCACGCCTGAACGCCAGCCGCATCGCCTCGCCCTGCCCCGGTTTGGGCGACGACCAGGCGACCTGCCGCGCCAGCGCCGCCAATCCGCGGCGCTCCGCCTCCAGACGCGCGATCTCGTCGGCCAGAAGCGCGCAATCCGAGGTCTCGACGAATGCGCCGGAGCGCCGGATACAGACGCCCAGGCAATCCCGAAACGCTTCGACCTGGCCGCAGGTTGCGCAGCGCCAGATTTCGGCGCCCTCCTCGTCGCCCGCAAAAAGCGGGGGCGCCGCAACAGGCGCCAGCAGCGTTTTCGCGCCCGAGCGCAAACCCGCCAGGGCGCTGAATCCCTCGGTCGCGCAAAGGTCCAGCGCCCAAGACCGCAGCGCCTCCACCCGCGCGCGCAAGGCGTCAAAATGCTCGAGCAGATCGGCGTAGCGCGCAGCCTCGACCACGAAGGATTTTGCGAAGGCGCAGGACCCGGCGCATTCCGCGGCATTGCCCATGGCGCCACAGCCGATGCAGCGCCAAAGCGCCAGGGTTTCGGGATATTCATCGGTCATCGCGCCCTCCTTTCCACCGGCGGCGTGGCAAAACCGCCGCCGGGACAGGCGCCCATCCGGCGGGCGCCGATGCGACAAGCGATTTCTGGCGCGCGGTCAAATCTTGTGTAAGATTCATCGTGCTCGTTCCCAGGGAACGCGGCGATTCATATCGTGTCACGACATTATTCATTTGCGGATCGACAATGACGGAGCACAAAGGCCTCGAAGACCGCGACTATGCCGCACTGGCGGATTTCCGCGCGGCGCTGCGGGCGTTTTTGGCGTTCAGCGAGGCGCGGGCGAATGAGGTGGGATTGTCGCCGCAGCAGCACCAGGCGCTGCTGGCGATCCGGGGCGCGCCGGGGGCGCAGGCGACCATCGGCTATGTGGCGGAGCGGCTGATTCTCAAGCCGCACAGCGCCTCCGAACTGGTCAGCCGGCTCGAGGCGCTCGACCTGATCGTGCGGCGCGCCTCGGACACGGACCGCCGCAAGACCCTGCTGGCGCTGACCGACCGCGCCGGTCTGCTGCTGCAAAAGCTCTCGACCATCCATCGGGAAGAAATCCGCCGGCTGAAGCCGCTGCTGCTGGAGCTGTTGGGCCGCTTCGGCTGACGAAAGCTTTCATTGTCGCCGCGCAACAACGCTCCGCCACGCCTGTTCTATTGAACCCCCATAGCGAAAACGGCGCGGAATCCGGGGACTGGATCGCGTTGCGCCCAAGAGCCTTGCAAAATTGGTCTCTCTGAACGAGCGCAACGCGTTCCTGTCCTGTCTGGACGGCGCCCCTAGATCAAGGGTTTTCTTGGCGTGGTATGAACATTTCGGGTGCGGTCATGTCTCCGGCCTGTGGATGCGACTTTTGTTTCGTCGCTGGCC